>NZ_JAQEKC010000026.1:0-29405 GCF_027679495.1 Collinsella aerofaciens | reverse complement strand
CTAACTGCGGGAATGGCCTATTCGCTCAATGTGTTCGGCTGAGATCGGAAATCAACCGACGGCAAGGCGCCCGGCGAGCACATACTCGCCGGGCGCCTTGGTTAGGAGGCTATGAAGTTGAGTGTCTCAGCTTCCTAAGGACAGGTCCTCACCATTCGTTTCAATGACATGCTTGTACCAGTCGAAGCTCTTCTTCTTGGAACGCTTGAGGGTGCCGTTGCCCGCATCGTCGCTATCGACGTAGATGAAGCCGTAGCGCTTGGACATCTCGCCCGTGCCGGCAGACACCAGGTCGATCGGACCCCAGGTGGTGTAACCCAGCAGGTCAACGCCGTCCTCGGTCACCGCGTCGCGCATCGCGGCGATGTGCTGGCGCAGGTAGTCGATACGGTAGTCGTCGTTGATGGAGCCGTCCTCCTCGACAACGTCCTTGGCGCCCAGGCCGTTCTCGACCACAAACAGCGGCTTCTGATAACGGTCGTACAGGTCGTTGAGCGTAATACGGAAGCCCAGCGGATCGATGGCCCAGCCCCACTGGCTCTCCTGCAGGTAGGGGTTCTTGGCGCCGGCGAAGGCGTTGCCCTGGGTACGCTCGACATCGGGGTTATCGGCACCGGCGGAGCAACGGGTGCTGTAGTAGCTAAAGCTGATGAAGTCGACGGTGTTGGCGGCCAGGATCTCGCGGTCCTCGTCCGTCATGCCCACATCGATGCCCAGACGCTCGAGCTTCTTGACGGCATAGGCCGGGTAGTAGCCACGGCTCTGAACGTCGACGAAGAAGTAATTGTCCTGATTGTCGAGCTGCGCCTGGCGCACATCGCCCGGGCGGCAGCTGTAGGGGTAATAGCTACCTGCGGCGAGCATGCAGCCGATTTTGACCTCAGGGTCGATCTCGTGAGCGATCTTGGTTGCCCAAGCGCTGGCGACGAGCTCGTTGTGGGCGGCTAGGTACTCGACGGCCTCCTTGTTCTCGCCCTCCTCAAAGACCAGACCGGCACCCATAAACGGCAGGTGCAGAATCATATTGATTTCGTTGAAGGTGAGCCAGTACTTCACCAGGCCCTTGTAGCGGGTAAAGATCGTGGTCGCAAGGTTCTTGTAGAAGTCGATGAGTTTGCGGTTGCGCCAGCCGCCGTACTCCTTGATGAGGTGAATCGGGCAGTCGAAGTGCGTGATGGTCACGAGCGGCTCGATACCGTGCGCTCGGCACTCGCGGAATACGTCCTCGTAGAAGGCCAAGCCGGCCTCGTTGGGCTCGGTCTCGTCGCCGTTGGGGAAGATGCGGGTCCAGGCCAGGCTCATGCGGAAGGTCTTAAAGCCCATCTCGGCAAAGAGGGCGATGTCCTCCTTGTAATGGTGATAGAAATCGATGCCGGTCTGCGCAGGATAGTAATAGCCGTCCTCGAAGTCGAGCATCTTGCGCTGGCCGGAGACCACCGCGTAGCGCTCGGGGCCGTGCGGAGCCACGTCCACGTTGGCCAGGCCGCGGCCGTCCACGTCGTAGGCGCCCTCGCACTGGTTGGCAGCCGTCGCGCCGCCCCACAGGAAGTCATTACGGAAAGCCATGCATCAATCCTTTCGCACGCTGTTGTCATAGGCTCAGTATCCCTACAAACAACGCGTCGCTCAACGGCAACGACGCAGGTCGATACTTCTTTTCGCGTGCAGGCGCCCGACAGCCGCCCCGCCTGACACTTTCTGATACCCGCCTGCCCAAACCACCACAAAGGGAACAGGCACCTTTGTGGTGGTTGGGCCCGGTTTGTCTCGATCTGTAACAGTTAGGCCGCCAAAACCGGGCCCGGTGTTACAGATCGAGATCTTTCGGGCAGCCCCTGCAGTTTGTCTAAATCTGCAACAGGTAGAGACGATTTAGCCCGCTAGATGTTACAGATCGAGACAGAAGATTCTAGTCGCAGGCGATGTCGAGGTTTTTGCCGATGAGGCCTACGTAGCCGCCCTCGGCAGCCTTGGGGCTGTCAGCATGGCAGAGAACCCACTTGTCGGCCTTCCAGTAGCAGTAGCTGTCGCCGGCCGTGGGCATGTCGGCCGCAGCCTCGGGGCGCGGGCCGTTGGTGCCGGCGGGCAGCGCCACCATCACCTGGAAGCCACCGTCGTCGACCATGCACGGCGTGTAGTGGAGCGTGGTGTTGAAGACTTCGACGACCGTACCCGCCGGCACGCGAAACGCCTTGACGCACGCGGTGTCGAGCTTGCCGTCCTCGATCTCCCAGCGATGCGCCACGAGCAGGATAAAGTCGCGAGCCCCCAAGTTGAATTCGCTCGCGCGGTGATACTCCAGGCAGTTGAGTCGTGTATTGTGGCCGTTGCACCAGCCGAGCTGGAAGGGACGGCCACCAAACATGAGAAAGCCAAGCTTGTCGGCATCCTTGACGTCCTCGAGCTCCGGCGCACTTGCAACGTACTTGCTGCCCTCGGGAATGGGCGTGGCAGAGAGCGCCTCGAGCACGGGCGACGCAAGCTCGGACGGAACGTTATCCCAAACGTTGCCATAGGACTTGAACTCGGGATCGTTGACAGAGTAGATATGCATGTTCGCTCCTGTTCGTTTATGTGACAGTATGAACATTCTAGAACAAACATAAGCGATTTTAAACACTCGTCCCGACCACTCAGCAAAAAGGCACCCCCGCATAAGCGAAGGCGCCCAATGCGCGCGTTTTGGGCGATAAAGCCCTTACGCCTGCTGATAGTGCAGGTGCTTCTCGTCGATATCGGCCAGGTCGCGGTCGAGGTAGCGGCGCGCAAGCCAGTTGGCCATGGGGAGGTTCTGGTCCAGGTAGTTACCGCACTCCTCGGGAGCGGCACCGGGGACATCGCCCTCAAAGCCGGCGACAAACTCGAACAGCTCACGCACGAGCGGCAGAATCTCCTCGCTCGTCACCTCGCCAAACACAACCAGGTAAAAGCCCGTGCGGCAGCCCATGGGGCCAAAGTAGACAATGCGGCCCGACCACTCGGCATTATTGCGAAGGAACGTCGCGCCCAGGTGCTCGATGGTGTGGCACTCGGCCGTGTTCATGACCGGCTCCTTGTTGGGCGTGGTCAGGCGCAGGTCAAAGGTGGTGACGGCGGCCCCGGTCGCCGGATCGCGGTCGATGCGGCTCACATACACGCCGGGCTCAAGCAACAGATGGTCAACGGAAAAGCTCGCAATGCGCTCCATGGCAGATCCTCTCGGTAGTCAATTTGGGACGGGCTCTTTTAGCTGGTTCGAATGGTCGCACCAATCATAACAGTCAAAAAAGCCCCGTCCCAAAAAGACAACTTAGCCAAGGACACGGGCCATACGCGTCTTGAACTCGGACAGGAAGCGCGGAGCATCCACGGTCAGTGCCACAAGCGTGCTCTTGTCCGGATCGGACAGGCGGCGCTCATCGCAGATGGTGCGACCGCGGTACTCGCCCAGCAGATCAACACGCAGGTTGCAGCCGAGCGCACCTACGAGCGTGGGGTCGATCGCCACGGCAACGGCCAGCGGATCGTGCAGCGCACAACCACCCAGGTAGGGTGCGTTCATCTCGTACGAGCCAATGTAGTGCTCGACCATGCTCGCAAATGCGCAGCCCGCCATGGTGCCCGAGCCCGTCCAGCCGGCAATGTCGCGGCGTGTGAGCACCACGCGATGCGTCACGTCCAGACCCACCATGGTGAGCTTACGGCCCGAGCGCAGCACCGCGTCGGCTGCCTCGGGGTCGCTCGCCATATTGGCCTCGGCGCCCGCGCTCACGTTGCCGGGCACGGTAAGAGCGCCGCCCATCACGACCACGCGGCCAATGGACATCATCGTCACCGCATCGCGCTCCAGGGCGAGCGCCAGGTTGGAGAGCGGGCCAGTCGCTACGTAGACCAGATCGGGACCATAGGTGCGCGCGGCATCGATCAGATAATCGACCGCAGCGTTGCCGTCGGCCGAGGTCGCCCCCACCGGCTCGTAGGGCGACGCGGGCACGCTCGCGCCGCCGATGCCGTTCTTGCCGTGAATGAGCGCGGTGGACGCCGGCGGCGTATAGGGCTCAGTCGCCTGCAGAGGACGGTCGGCGCCCAGGTACACCGGCACCTCGGGGCGACCCAGCAGATCGAGCACCGCCAGGCAGTTGTGCGCCGATTGCTCGACGCGCACGTTGCCAAAGCACGTGGTGATGCCCACGAGCTCCACCTCGGGGCTCGCGATGGCATAGGCCAGCGCCATCGCATCGTCCACACCCATATCCAGATCAAGGATCAGCTTCTTGATTGCCATTGTTCTACTCCGCTTCTCCGTCTTTATCGTTTAACTAAACCAATGTTCAACTTCGGCGCTCGTGGGAATCGATTGCTGAGCGCCCAGGCGCGACACCGTCACTGCCGAGGCGCGAGCACCCGCAGCCATGCACTCAAAGAGCGGCAAGCCCTCTAGGCGAGCCGCCGCCAACGCGCCGATAAACGTATCGCCGGCGGCCGTGGTATCGACTACCGTACTCGAAAGTGCCGGCATGCGCAGCAGCTCGCCGTCATCGCCGAGCGTAACCGACCCGGCGCCGCCCAACGTGATGACCGCAGCTCCGGCGCCCTTGTCGAGCAGCGCTTTGAGCGCGGCGATGCAACTCACATCATCCGTGGGCAGAATGCCCGTCAGAACCTGGCACTCGGTCTCGTTGGGACAGACCAGGTCGACCGCAGGCCAGGCCTCCGCAGGCAGCTCACAGGCAGGCGCTGGATTAAAGACCGTATAGAACCCCAGCTCGTGAGCGCAAACAAGCGCCTCGGCCGTCGCCGCAAGGTCACATTCGCCCTGGGCGATAAAGACGCTTCCGGCAGCCGGGGCAATCTCGCTGGCGTCACTATCGAGTTCATCGGCCACCAGACGCCTCAGCGCGCGGGCAACGTCCTCGCCCGCAAGCGCATGGTTGGCGCCCGGCGACAGCACGATGCGGTTGTCTCCCTCGCAGCGAATGATGGTCGCCGTTCCCGTCTCCACATCATCGCGATGCACTACAAAGTCACAGTCCACGCCGGCGTCTTGGAGCCCCGCCACGAGCGACGCGCCGAACGCGTCGCGACCGACCGCGCCGATCATGTGCGTGCAAGCGCCCATACGCGCGGCAGCTACGGCCTGATTGGCGCCCTTGCCGCCGGCGTTGGTGATAAACCCGCTGCCGCCGACGGTCTCGCCCGCACGCGGTATGCGCTCGCACGCCACCGAAAGGTCCATGTTCATGCTGCCGAACACCGCAACGATGCCGCGATCTGCCATGGAAACCTCCTCATCTGCGGGCCTTATGCCCACCGCCAGCCGTCGATCGTGCACTCTCGCACCCCCTATAACTTTAGTTCACTTTGATGTGGACGCGCGCTTGAGCTTGCGCCAGCAGCAAGCATTCACAGGAGCAGGCAGCTACAATGAAGGCGTGCTGATTATTCTCGTCATTGGATGATGTTTTATGGAACAACTCTCGCAATCGGGCTCGCGCGGTCGACGCCGCACGGGCAACGAGCCGGCGCCGCACGAACGCGTGAAGGGCGAACGCCGTGCCAACGAACCGCGACGCACCGTGAGCCCCCATCGTGCTTCTGCCAACAACGCGGGCCGCGCCAACACTCCCGCCGCGGAGCAGACGCCTGCTCGCCCCAAATCCCGCTACATCCCTGCCCTTGACGGCCTGCGTACGCTCGCCGTCGTCGCGGTGGTGCTCTATCACCTTAACCTCACGTGGGCGCAGGGCGGCCTGCTTGGCGTCACGATCTTCTTTGTGCTTTCGGGCTATCTGATCACGCGCTTGCTGCTCAACGAAGTCGCTAAGACCGGACGCATCGACCTTAAGAGCTTCTGGATTCGCCGCATCCGTCGCCTGGTCCCCGCCGTGGTGACCGTCGTGGTGGTAACCTGCGCGCTGTGCACTCTCTTTAACCACGTGATGCTCACCAAGATGCGCCCCGACATCCTGCCGTCGCTGCTGTTCTTCAACAACTGGTGGCAGATTGCCCAAAACGTCTCGTACTTCAATGCTCTGGGCGACCCCTCGCCGCTCACGCACTTTTGGTCGCTTGCCATCGAGGAACAGTTCTACCTGATTTGGCCGCCACTGCTGTTTGCCATGGTATCCATGCATGTGAGCAAACCCAACACGCGCCGCGTGGTTCTGGGCCTTGCCGTGGTATCTGCCCTAGCCATGATGGTGCTTTACAACCCTGTCGCCGACCCCAGCCGCGTGTACTACGGCACCGACACCCGCGTGTTCTCGCTGCTGCTGGGTGCCTGGATGGCCTTTATCCCCGATCGCGACCTGGCGCCGGTGCGTCTCGCTCATCGTTTGGGGCTCAATCGCCTGGCTGGCGCCGCCAAGCACGGCAAGAACGCCGAGGGCAAACCTGGCGAGAAGGCCGACGAAGCAGCCGAGACCGCCCCGGCACAGCCGAGCGCCCTCGTGCGTTTTTGGTCCTCGCCCGCATCCATCGATGTGTTGGGCGTCGTGGGTCTGGTTGGCCTTGCCGCCATGGTCGCGCTCACCAACGGCTACACCGCCTTCCAGTATCGCGGAGGCACGCTGCTGTGCTCGATCCTCACGCTCATGGTCATCGCGGCCTGCGTGCAGCCCCAGGGAATGGTTGCCCGCGCGCTGTCCGCCGAGCCACTCGTGTGGGTTGGCAAGCGCTCCTACAGCATCTACCTGTGGCACTATCCGCTGCTGCTCCTCATGAACCCGGTCGCCAACATCAACGATACGCCGTGGTGGCAGTACATTTTGCAGGTGTTGTTGGTGGTCGCCGTGGCAGAGTGCTGCTATCGCTTTATCGAGACTCCGTTTAGGAAGGGCGCCTTTGGGCGCACCGTCGCCGAATTCCGCGATGGCACCACCACGCCCGCCAACTGGGCACGCACGCACATCCCTGTCTGCGCAGCCTGCGCTGTCGTGTTGGTCGTTGCACTGGGCGGCCTGATCTTTGTGCCCGAGACGTCTGCGCTGAGCGGCGAGGGCGCCGAAGTTCTGAACAAGGAAGCCAAGAACACCGCGCCCACCGACCAGCAGGCGGCCGACGACACCGACAAGGACAACGACGGCTTCACCGATGGCTCCTACGATCTGCTTATGATCGGCGACTCCGTGTCGCTGCGTGCCGTAGACACCTTTGACGGCGTGTTCCCGCACAGCCATATCGATGCCGAAAAGGGCCGCCAGTTTGATGCGGGGCGCGCGACATTTGAGGGCTATATCCAGCAGAACCTTGCCGGCAAGATCGTGGTCTTTGCCCTGGGCACCAACGGCTTGGTAACCGACGACCAGCTCGACGCCATCATGGCCGATGCAGGAGATAAGCGTATTGTGGTGTTTGTGAACACGCGCAGCCCGCAGCCGTGGGTTGGCTCTACCAACCAGGCCATCGCCAACGCCGCTACGCGCTACAAGAACGTGCGCGTTATCGATTGGTACGGATACAGTGCCAACCGCAACGACCTGTTCGATGGCGATGGCACGCACCTATCGACCACTGGCGTGACTGAGTACCTCAACTTGATCCACGATGCCGTCAAGAAGGACCTGCCCGTACACCCCGAGGATCACGTCAACGATCCGCAGCCGGCAGCCGTCAAGTCTGCCACCGACGCGCTCGTCAATGCGCTCGCTCTCAAGCCGCACAAGTTGGGCACCGACAAGTAACCTGCAGCGCAAACTTCCCACATCCGGAGGGGGCGTCTGCCGTGGCAGACGCCCCCTCCGGCAGTTAGGGACGTTCCTTATGTACCGGTACCTAGGGACACTCCTGGCGCAGCCAATGAAGACCTCTACGGATGAATTCCAGGCCGCTCCGTCGCTCCAGACACCGTTTCCGCGCCTCGTGCCTGCCCCAAACAATCAAAACAAGCCCTTTTCGCCGCACCCTCAAAGGTCTGTGGGCAAAAAAGGGCAAATATGAGTACTGTTACCATTTTAGTAGCAGGCAAAACCACCCAAAATGACGTCCGAGCGACCCCTACAACCCCCTAAAGCAGCCAACCTGACTGGTTTAAGGCGTATTGGAGCCAATTTTAATGAACATACTAAAGGCTATGTTCATTATCTTTTAGGATGTAAATGCTATTCACTTAGCAACAGTACTCATATTTGGCATTTTTTGTCCATTGCTATATAACTAACACCCTATAGCAGACAAAAACAGGCCGCAGCCCATCGCTGCGGCCTGTTCGGAAGCAAAAGTGGGCGTTAAGCGCTGTAGCCCATCGCCTGCAGAACAAACATGACGACCGTGAGCACCGTAATCACACCGATAGTCGCCCAAGTGAGCACATTCCACACGCGGCCGTTGCGGTTGGCACCCATAATGTGACGGTCGGCTGCGATAACCACCTGGAACACCAGAACCACGGGCAACAGCACACCATTGATGACCTGTGAGGTCATCATAATCTGGAACAGATCGACGCCGGGCATAAGCACCAGCACGGCAGAGATACCGATGATGGCCGTAATGATGCCGCGATAGACCGGGGCCTCGTCCCAGCTGCGGTCGGCACCGCGCTCCCAGCCAAATGCCTCGCAGATAGCGCTTGACGTAACGCCCGGCAGCACGCAGGCAGCCAAGAAGCTCGCCGCGACCAGGCCCGAGGCAAACAGTACCGTGGACCACTGACCCGCAATAGGCTCCAACGCGCGGGCGGCATCGGCAGCATCGCTAATCTGAATACCCGCCGGGAACAACACCGTACCGGTCGTGATGATAATAAAGCCGGCAATGACATCGGCGGCAAGCGAGCCGCTCACGGTATCGATGCGCTGCAGCACGATATCGTCCTCGCCCGCGTTCTTATCGACCACGTTGTTCTGCGCCAAGAAAATCATCCACGGCGCGATGGTGGTACCGATCGTTGCGACCACGAGCGACACGTAGCTGGGGTCATTTTGAATGTTAGGCACGACCAGGTCGACCGCGACCTCACCCCAGTTGGGGCCAGCCATAAACGCGGCGACAATATAGGTCACGAACACGCAGCTCACCAGCAGCAGAATCTTCTCGATGCGCTGGAAGCTGCCCGACATGGTAAGCATCCACACCAGCAGCGCCACCAGCGGCACCGAAATGCTCGCCGGCACGCCAAAGAGGGCAAGGCCGCTGGCGATGCCCGCAAACTCCGAAATGGTCACAGCCGTGTTGGCGATCAACAGCGCCGCCATAGCAAGTACACTCTTGCGCACGCCAAAGCGCTCGCGAATGAGCGATGCCAGGCCCTTGCCCGTGACGCAGCCGCAGCGCGCCGCGGTCTCCTGCGTCACGATGAGCAGCACAGTCATGACGGGAAGCATCCAGAGCATCTTGTAGCCATAGCTGGCACCCGCGCTGGAATACGTTGCAATGCCGCCGGCGTCATTGCCCGAAAGCGCCGCCAGCAGACCGGGACCCATAGCGCCAAAGATGGCCGCGATGGTCAACTTTTGCTTGGTGCCCGACTTTTGCTTGGTATTTTGCACGCGACCACCTAACCCATGACCGACATGGTGAGCAGCACCGCAGCGGCGCAGTACGCTACGCACGAGATCATGACGGCAATAACGTTCATGGCAGTGCCCGACGTGTTGAGGTCATGCTCGTCACGCCAGAACAGCACCATCAGGTAAATCACGGCGCTCATGTTACCAACCAGGCAAATGATGGCAGCAATATTAAAGCACCCGGTAAAGAGTTGCTCCTCAAACATGGGCGCATCGGGGAACGCAGCGGTGCGCACCAGCTGGGCGCACAGGTAGGTCACGAGTGACAGAATCAGGCCCATGCCCGTGCTCTGGAAGAAGAACCCCAGATACGGCTTGGGCTCGTCGTCGTGACCGTCATACTCCAGGAAGTAGTTCTTGACGAACGACACCATGCGCGAGGCCGCCAACAGCACGAGTGGCATGGCGCACATGGGGAACACCACCAGATGCGCGGAGCCGAGCGCCGTCCCCAGCACCGTTGCCATGATGCACGACGCGATGCCCCATACAACAACCCAGTACTGGCGATGCACGAACCAGCTGAGCACGTTCGTCGAGTCGTCCGACGCGCTATCGCCCGAGCCGACACCGGCGATCTGCAGGTCCTCCTGATGCTCCTCGGCGATAACGTCCATGGCGTCGTCGAAGGTTACGATACCCAGGATATGACGGTTCTCGTCGCAGACAGGGATGGCAACCAGGTCGTACTTGGTCATCTCGTCCGTCACGTCTTCCTGGTCCTCGTCAGGCGACACATAGACCAGGTCGCGATAGGCCAGCTGACCCAGCGTGGCGTCGCGGTCGGCTACAATCAGCGTGCGCAGCGAAAGCACGCCGGTCAGCATGCCGCTCGGATCCTCGGTATAGACGTAATAGACACTCTCAAAGTCCTCGTCGAGTTTGCGAATCGCCTCGATGGCATCACCGACCGTCGCCGTGGCGGGCAGCGAGACAAACTCCGAGGTCATGATGCGGCCGGCGGTGTTGTCCTCGTAGCCCAACAGATTACGAATCGCCTTCTCCTCCTTGACGCCCATCAGGCGCAGGAGCTTCTCAGCCTTCTCATAATCGAGCTCGTCGATCAGGTCGGCAGCGTCGTCCGGGTCCATCATGGCCAGCATCGACGATGCGTCGGTATCGGACAGGCCCTCGAGCATCTCGGTCATGAGCTCGTCGTCATCGAACTCCGAGATGGCCTCGGCGGCCTGTGCCGTATCGAGCTGCGCGAACACCTGCGCACGCAGGCGCGGGTCGAGCTGCTCGATAATGTCGGCAATGTCAGCAGGATGCAGCTCGCCAAGCGTCTTGTGCGACACCGACAGCTGAATGTTTTTAGTCGAACGGTCGAGCAGGTCCATGTAGGACCAGGCGATGATGTCCTCGCCGAGCGGTTTGCCCAGGTGCTTCATAAAGCTCTCGACGACATGCTCGAGTGCGGGGCTGATCGCGCGCAGCAGACCGCGGGCACCAACTTCGGCACCTAGCAGGCGCAGCTGATTTTCGCCCGACATGGAAAACTTGATGTCGTTTACGCGCACGACCTTCATACCCTGCGTGTCGACAATCTGTTTGTTGAGCACGTCGCGCGCGAGCAAGAGCTCGGTCGGCTGCAGGTACGAAAAACGGATTTCGGTGGCCGGCGACTTAAGGTGCACACCCGTCTCGTCGATACGATCGACCCATTTGCGCCAGCTGATCATAAACGGCGTCTTACCGGGCCCGCGGAACGCGAGCGACGTTACGTGCGGAAAAACTTCGCCGGTAGCAATGCCAAAATCGTTCACAACGCCGAGCTTTTCGCCATCGACGTCCAAGACCGGCAGTTTGAGCATCTCACTCAGATAATTCACTGGTGCTCCCCATCATTATCCCTTCGGACTGCGGCCATGCCGGCACGCCGTCCGTGGACTTTTAGATATGTATACGCATGCGCGGGCGGCACGCCGCTCGGCGCTCACACCCCGTGCATGCGCAAGAAGCACCTGCAAGGGGTCATCGACTGTATGGTCGAGGTTTGGATTTCACCTGCAACCTTTCTCTTGACCCTTGTTATCCGCAGTAACTATAGCATCAGCATCGCGCCGTGGCGTCAAATTTATGCTCCAAACATCGCAGGCATACCAAACGCTGACGCATCCGTGACATAGTCATTGGGGACATTCTTAAGCGACTAGTCTGTGGTGTCGTCATCTTCGGCGAGCTGGGGGAACACGGCATTTTTGGGCATGGTGACCTTCGTCAGCGAGGTGAGCTTTTTGCTCAGCGATGTATCCGTCTTGACCAGATCGCTCAATGTCACGATTTTGTAGCCGTCGGCAATAAGCCCGTCGATAATCTGCGGCAGCGCCTCGAGCGTCTGCTCGGCACATTCATCGTTATCGGTCAGCAGCACAATGTTGCCCGGCGTCACCGAATCGAGCACCGTCGAGACCTGCTCGTCGGCACCGTTGAGCAGCCAGTCGCCCGAGTCAATATTCCACGAGACCACGGCGGAGACCAGGTCCATCGCATCAATCCAGTTTTGCTCGTCAAAGGCAGCGTAGGGAGCACGCAGCAGCATCGTCTTCACGCCGGTCGCCGACTTAATCGCATCGGTGCCTTTCGTGATCTGTTCGCGTACCGCCTCACGGTCCTGACCCTTGAGCGAATCGTCGCTGTAGCTGTTGGATCCGATCTCGCACCCGGCATCGACAATCGCCTTGGCCGTGGCAGGCGAGGCCTCGGCCGCATCGCCCGAAAGGAAGAACGTCGCGGTGACGCCCTTTTCCTTGAGCACCTGCAAGATCTGCTTGGTAGCGCCGCTCGGACCCTCGTCAAACGTCAGCGCCACGTACTTTTTGTTGCCCTTGGGCGCCACGCTGGCGCACGCAACAACGCAATCGGTGGCGGGCACAACCTCGCCGCGGTCTTGCGTCTTGCCCGACTGCTCACCAACCCACACCTCGGAGCGGCCCTGGACACCCCACGTCTGCACATACTCGATAGCGCCCGTACCCTCGACCTTGAGCTTGGGCTCGATAACCGTAGCCTGAACCTCGTGCTTCTCGTAGGTGTTACGGCCATCCTTGACCGTCACCTTCTCGCCGCCCTCAAGTTCGCGGCTATCCCATTTGCCTTGCTTCACGCGCTTGCCGTCGACCTTCACCGACAGCTTTTCGCCCCCATGGCGCTTGAGCACGCTGTCATCGACGGCCAGCAGGTCGCCTGCATCGTAGGTGTCAGTCAAATCCTGTTCGTCGATGAGATTCTGCAGCGTAGAGCCCACGCGCACCGCGGTCTTCTGGCCGTTGAGCTCCACGTCCACACTGCGGTTGACGTAGCCCACGACGGCAGCGATAAACAGCACGAGTGCGCAACCCACGGCGATGAGCGCATAGGGCAGGCGAGACGAACGACGGGGTGTGCGGCTGTTGCCGATGCGAGCGCTGCGGTCGCTAAAGCCGCGGCTATGGTTGAGATACATCGCGCCGGGCTTACGGTGACGCTTGCGCTGACCGCTGGGCAGCTGCCCCAGGTCGCGGCGCGCCGTCGGACGCGCACCCGAACGCCCGTTTAAGTTGGATCCGTTTTGGCGCATATGCCCTCCCCCATAAACACAGCAAGCCGGAGCAACAGGTCTCCGGCTTGCCTCCCATCATTTGGTACGTCGCTATTTTGTAGCTTTTGACGAGCCTCCGCTCGCCTTTTGGTATTCGTCCTTAAAGGCCTTGAACATGCCGCGCGTCTTGCCGAGCTGCTTGCCCAGTGCGCGACTGCCCTTGTCCACGGCAACCGATCCCTTGTCGTCGAGCACCTTGGCGCCCTTTTTGACCTTGTCGCCCACCACGACGCTGGCCTCGGCGGCCTTGGCAGCCGCACCGCCCGAATACCCGAGCGACTTGACCTCGTCCGAGACGACCATCGCGCCGTTCTCGTAGCCGCGCAGCATCGTCGGCGGCACCTGCGTGTCACCAACCAAAACACTCGAAGCAGCACCGGCGGTCACATAGAATGCCTGCACGATGCCCGAGCGCGGCTTGAACTCAACGTCCGAGCAATAGCCCACGACGTCGCCCGATTCCGTGCGCACGTCCATACCGACCCAGATGATGCAATCGTCCAGGTTGATGTCGAGGCGCTTGGCCGCAGCGGTATCGTAGGTGCCCTTGACGTCGTCAACCGCGATGGCGCCCTCGTAGACACCAATGGCGTCGAGCGCTACGAATCGGTCGGGACGCTCGATCATACCCGCGATATCGGACTGGCGGACCATAAAGCCGACCACGCGCGTACCGCCCGGGGTAAAGACCGGAAAGTGAATCTTTCCGAGCTTTTTAGGGCTGCGCGGTGTGCCGTCCTTTTTGGTACGCTTGTCCTCAGTAGGCTTGCGATAGATCTTGGCGCCGACAAAATCCCCGGCGCGCATTATGCCTCGGTCGAGGGCTCCGCAGCCTCGGTATCAGCCTCGACGGCGTTCTCGACCACGACGTCGGCGGCAGGCGTCACGTTGCCGCCCGAAATGGCGTCGTTGAGCTGCTCGCGCAGCTGGTCCATGCGCTCGCGGGCCAGGTCGACCTTGGCGCGCAGGTCGTCGGTCTTGGCGTCGACCATCGGGCCAAAGTCATTCACCGCAGCACGGGCCTCCTCGGCGCTGTGCTCGTAGGTGTCGCGCATATTGTCCCAGGCGTCGTTGGCGATATCGGCAGCCATGGCGCGGGTCTCGGCGCCCGAGCGCGGGGCCAGAGCAACGCCGACAATAGCGCCGGCAGCGGCACCAAAAAGTGCGCCGGAGACAAAGCTGAAAGTCTTACCCATGATCATTCCTCTCCTGCGGGCACGTCGGTGCCCACCGTTTGAATGTTGTCCATTATACCCGCAGCGCATCACTTGCCGCTCCGCTCATCTACGTACGGCAAAAGCGCAGGTATGTGATGGTGATAAACGCGTAGGCCTACTCTTGGGGCATAGCCGGCATGGCCGCCGTGGCACCCGGGTCCTCGCCGGCGCCGTCCACGAGCGGCAGGCTGCCCTCATGCGCAGGTCCTGCCGGAACCGTCGCCGCGCCGCCAAAGACAGCAGCGGAAGCCTCGTGGTTCTCGGCAACCGCGCCCTCGGTATCAATCGCCACCTGGGGCTCGTCGTCAAAGTTGGGGACACCCTGGGGCTCGGTGGGAACAGGCTCGGCGGTCGCATCGGCAACGGGCTCGGCGTCGGACGGCACATCGCCCTCGTCAGCGCCCTCGTCCTCGGCAGCATCTTCGCCGTTCGCAGCGGCGACGGCCTCGCGAGGATCCTTGCCCTCGGCCTCGGCGCGCATGCCCAGCACCAGGTTGCGCAGGCCCGCGACTGTGCCTTCCACGTCGGGGGCAGGCTGGTCGGCGTGCAGGTATGCCCAGTCCATCATAAAGGTGGCCGAAGACAGCGCGCCGATGGCCAGCGCGTCGTCGGGGCACGAAAGCTCAACCTCAAAGACGCGCTCGTCGTGCTCGCTTACGCGCGTGCGGCCGCACGAGATGCTACCGGCAAGACCGGTCTCGTTCATGAGCTCAACCGTCACGTGCTCCAGCAAGTGGCAGAGCTCGGTCTGGCCCATGCAGTCCTGGAACTCGCGGCCGGAATCGCCCAGGCACAAGTGCTTGGCAATCGCCGGCACCAGGTAGTACACGCGCGCCGTGGCCTCGATGTCCTCCGAGGTCATGAGCGGCATGCCGGGGTTCACCAGCACATGCGCGCAGATCTTGTCCTCGCTGACGGTGACCTTAAGGATGTTGAACAGGCCTGCCATAACTCTCCCCTACTCTTCCTTGTCCTACTCGTCGCCGTCGTGCGGATTCGCGGAACCCGCACCCGACGTCGTCGGCTCGTCTACCGAAGACTCGGAATCCTTCTTATCGGTTTCGGCCGGAGCGATCACGCGAATGAGCGAGATGCGCTGGCCACGCATCGACTGCACCTTGAACTTGTACCCCGCAACCTCAAATACCTCTCCGATGTCGGGCACCGAGTCGCAAAGCTCCAAAATCCAGCCGGCGATGGTCTCATAATCATCGCTTTCCTCGAGCGGCCAACCAAGCTCAATCGCGTCATCGCACGAAAAACGCCCATCAACGAGCCACTCGCGGCGCGAAAGGCGCGTGAGATACTTGTTGTCGGGGTCGAACTCGTCCTCGATCTCGCCGACGATCTCCTCGACGATGTCCTCGATGGTGATGATGCCGGCCGTGCCGCCGTACTCGTCCACGACCACCACGATCTGGTCGTGCGAGGTCTGCATCTCGGACAGCAGCGGCAGGATGTCCTTGGTGTCGGGCACAAAGGTGGCGTCGCGCAAAAAGCCGGCGATGGGCTGGTCGCCCTTGCCGTCGAGCGCGGGCTGAATCAGGTCCTTGATGTGCGCGATGCCGGCGACGTTGTCGGGATCCTCGTGATAGACGGGGATGCGGCTAAAGCCGGTCTGGCGCATGGTGGACAGCACGTCGGCGACCGTCTCGTCGTCCTCGCACATGGTGGTGTCCACGCGCGGCACCATGACCTCGCGGGCAACGGTGTCGCCTAGGTCGAAGATCTCGTGGATCATGCGCTTTTCCTCGTCGAGCAGGTCGTCCTGCTCCGAGACCATGTACTTGATCTCTTCTTCCGAGACGTTTTGGCGGTCGTCGGCGCTCTTGATGCGCAGGATGCGGGCCAGGCCATCGGAGCAGGCGCCGGTCAGCCACACGAGCGGACGGGCGATCTTTTGGAAAAACGACAACGGTCCCACGACCTGCTTGGACACGCCCTCGGCATTGGCCAGGCCGATGCGCTTGGGGACGAGCTCGCCGATCACGATGGACACGAAGGCGACCGCGACGGTGATGATGACCGGCGCCAGGCCGCGCGCGATGGCGGAGAGCGGCGCGATGCCAAAGCTCATGAGCCACGTGGCGAGCGGGTCGGACAGACTCGTCGAGGCGACGGCGGACGAGGCGAAGCCCACGAGCGTAATGGCAACCTGGATGGTGGCGAGCAGCTGGTCGGAGTCGGCAGCCAGCTTAATGGCACGCTCGGCGCGCTTGTCGCCTTCCTCGGCCTCGTGCTCCAACACGGCGCGCTTGGCCGTGGTGAGCGCCATCTCGGACATAGAGAAGTAGCCGTTGATGAGGGTCAAAACGAGGGTGGTGATAAGGGAGATGGTTATGTCCATCGGGAGTTTCTCGAACCTCCAAGATTCGGGACGTCAGGTTAAAACGTTGATGGCGGATACGGCAATTGCACCGGCGCCCAAACGAGAACGCGGGCGCGCAGGCATGGTCGCTAGATTACGAAGAGGATCACCGCCATGAACTGGAAGATGCTGCCGGCGAGCACCCACAGGTGAAACACGCTGTGCAGATAGCGCACGTTTTTGGCGATATAGAACGGCACGCCCGCGGTGTAGCACACGCCGCCGACGGCGAGCAGGGCAAGTGCCACGGGGTTGAGCAGCGCAACAAGTTCGGGCAGCTTAAAGACAACGAGCCAGCCCATCAGCAGGTAGACCAGGCCGCTTACCCAATGCGGCTGGCGCTCGCGTAGGAAGCACTCGAGGGCGATGCCGATGATGGCGATGGCCCATACGGCAAAGAACAGCACAGCGCCGCCGTCGTTTGCGAGCGTGATGAGGCAAAACGGCGTATAGCTGCCGGCTATGAGCAGGTAGATGCAGCTGTGGTCGATGATGCGAAACACGCGCTTGGCGCGCGCGGGCTGAATCGCGTGGTAGAGCGTGGAGGCTAGGTATTCGAGGATAATGCTGACGCCATAGACAATCGCCGCGGCCATATGGGCCGGGCCTCCGCCGCGCAGGGCGGCGAATACAATCAGGAGCACCAGACCCGCGATACCCAGCAGGCAGCCGACACCATGGGTGACGGAGTTCATGATCTCCTCGCCCACTGTGTAGTGTGGAACGACCGCGGTCTTGGGTCGCGGCTTAGAACTGTCGCTCGAATCGGACATGCCGGTTACATCCTCCAACGTAAAGAGTTCTCAACACTATATCAAAGCGTCTAGGTACGTGCGAAATTTGCACCATACGTGACCCTTTGTTTACCCATTCTTTGCCTGTTGACGCATCAACGGCGAACGTCCATAATGCGCTTGCATTAAATGTTGATGTATTAACATCTTATAGGAGAATACCGCATGGCTCAAAACGCACGTTCCCATCGAAAGCTCAAGATAGCCGGCATCGTTGCACTGGTGGTTGTCGTTGCGCTGCTCGGATTTGCCGGCAACTTTCTGTTTGACTTCGCGCTGAATCCCCGCGCGCCATACACCATGAAGATGATGCAGGATAGCAAGAACGACAAAGAAGGTGAGCAGCCGGATGCCGAGGATACCGAGGCGCGGGCATGGTTTAAAGAGAACCGCAAGAGCAGCAACCTCACCGCGGACGACGGGACCGAGCTTGCCGCCTGGTATTTTGCTGCGTCGGAGAGCACGCACGACTACGCCGTCTGCCTGCATGGATATACCAACGAGCCCATCGGTATGGCCCGATACGCCAAACGCTTCCACGACCGTGGCATGAACGTACTCGCACCCGCCGCCCGCGCCCACGAGCGCTCCGGCGGCGACTATATCGGCATGGGCTGGCCCGAGCGCCTCGACATCGTCGCATGGATCGAGCGAATCGTTCAGGCTGACCCCGAGGCGCGCATTCTTGTCTTTGGCGAGTCGATGGGTGCGGCAACCGCCATGAACGTCGCGGGGGAATCTCTGCCCGCAAACGTGAAGTGCATTATCGAGGACTGCGGCTATACGAGTGTTTGGGACGAGTTTTCTCTGCAGCTCAAGGACGTGTTCGGCCTGCCCAGCTTTCCCTTGCTCGATGTAGC
The DNA here is from genome assembly GCF_027679495.1 of Collinsella aerofaciens. Lineage (GTDB taxonomy): Bacteria > Actinomycetota > Coriobacteriia > Coriobacteriales > Coriobacteriaceae > Collinsella > Collinsella aerofaciens_AK. The sequence goes on along the minus strand of NZ_JAQEKC010000026.1, from coordinate 11,098 downwards.
AAACTTGGTGTGCAACGTGCGCGCGGGCTACGACTTTCATAAGGCGAGCAGCGTGGAACAGCTCAAGCGCGCGACGGTTCCCATGCTGTTTATCCACGGTGACCAAGACACCTTTGTGCCGTACAGCATGCTCGACCAAAACTACGACGCGTGCGCCAGCAAGGTCAAGCAAAAGCTCACCGTCCATGGCGCCACCCACGCCAAGAGCGCGCAGGTCGACCCCGAACTCTACTGGAACACGGTCGACGACTTCCTCGACGAGTATTTTTAGGCAAATAGTACGGTTTACTGGCCTATCTGACCCCCTAGCACTTCCGAAAAGCCGCCCGTGGGCACTGTGCTCACGGGCGGCTTTTGCTAACAGTTGTGCTACAAAGGCGCTTGTTTTGTCTAATAGCTAGGTGCTACTTGACCTCGATGAGCTCGTACTTGCTCGTGCCCAGGCCGATCTTCTCGGCGTGCGCGATGCACACGCGCCAGTCGGTGTCGGGATGCGTGATGCAGAAGGGATCCTTGGCCTGCTCGCCCTCCAGATGCTCGTGGTTGTGCTCCATCTTGGCCGCGCTATCGGTGAGCTCGGTGTTGGGCAGCGGCTCAGACGCCATGACGGCGTCGGCGCAGGCCTGGTCGATGGCGACCGGGTCGAAGCTCGCGAACATGCCGATGTCGTTGACGATAGGCGTATCGTTTTCGGGATGGCAGTCGCAGTTGGGACTGATGTCCATGGCAAGCGAGATGTGGAAGCTCGGGCGGCTGTCGACGACGGCCTTCGTATACTCGGCGATCTTGCAGTTGAGCACGTCGGCCGCGGCCTCATAACCGGGCTTGATGCAGTCCTGGTTGCATGCCGCAATGCAGCGTCCGCAGCCCACGCAGCGATCGTGGTCGATGGCAGCCACGTGCACCGTGCGAGTAGCGCCGCTGGCAAGCTCGCGCTCGCGGGTGCCGTCGAACGAGATAGCGTTGTGCGCGCAGATCTTTTCGCAGGCATGGCAGCCAACGCAGTGCTCGGTCGCGACGTTCGGCTTGCCGGCGGCATGCTGCTCCATCTTGCCGGCACGGCTGCCGCCTCCCATGCCCAGGTTCTTCATGGCGCCGCCAAAACCGGCCTGCTCATGGCCCTTAAAGTGGGTGAGGCTGATCACGATATCGGCATCCATGAGCGCCTGACCGATCTTGGCCTCGTGCACGTACTCGCCGCCCTCGACCGGGACGAGCGCCTCGTCGGTGCCCTTGAGGCCGTCGGCAATGATGATCTGGCAACCCGTAGCATACGGGGTAAAGCCGTTCTGGTAGGCGGTATCGATGTGCTCGAGCGCGTTTTTGCGGCTACCGACATAGAGCGTATTGCAGTCGGTGAGGAAGGGCTTGCCGCCCAGCTCCTTGACGACATCCGCGACGGCGCGGGCGTAGTTGGGGCGCAAAAAGCTCAGGTTGCCCAGCTCGCCAAAGTGAATCTTGATGGCGACGAACTTGTTCTCAAAGTCGATCTGCTCGATACCGGCGTGACGGATGAGGCGCTTGAGCTTGTCGAGCTGGCTCTCGCGAGCATGCGTGCGCAGGTTGGTGAAGTACACCTTAGCGGGTGCTGCGGGTGCAGTTGCGGTCATAGATCTATCCCCTCGGTCTATATGGCGTTACAGACATAGAGGATGGTACCAGTTAAAGCAGAGTTAAAGTCAAGTACGGCACCTAGTCATTGGGGACGTTCTTAAATGACTACTCTTGGACTTTGAGTGCCTCGGCCAGGCCCACACGTTTGATGGAACGCATGTGCAACAGCGCCACGACCAGGTAGGTTGCAAAGCCGATTCCTGCGCACGCCGCCATGGACCAAGCGGGCACGTAGATCTCGATATTGCCGTTGTAGGCGAGCAACATCGAGCGGAAGATGGCCGTGAGCGAGCCAATAATGACCGGCAGGCTCAGCACGAGTGACGCTGCCACGCACAACGTGATCGAGCGGATGTACAGATGCGAAATCTCGCTATCGCGATAGCCAAAGACTTTCATGTAGCTGATCGAACGGGCGCTGTGGTCGATCACAGCCTTGGTCAGCAGGTACATAAACAGCAGGAAGATGAACACCGCGAGCCCGATCATCATTCCGATCATTTTGCTCATCATGCCGATGAACTGGTCGCCCACGGCCCGCATGTCGTCGGGCGTGGTGTCGCCGGCAAAGTAACGAGCATCGAGGTCGAGCTTCTCGTCGCTCACATAGCCGTTAAAGTAGGCGGCGTCGTTGCCGAACAGCTCGTTAAAGTCGTCGATACTCATATAGATATTCATGTCCGACTTGGAGCCCCAGGCACAGTCCTTGCCCGCGTACTCAAGGGAATAATGCTCCCCCTCGTACTTGTCGATGAGCGTGACCTTCTGGCCCTCGCTCCAGCCAAACTTGTCGAGCAGGCCGCCGCCAAAGACGACGCGCCCATCGCCAACGTTGAGGTCTTTCCAATAGCGCGAATCGGGCGAGATGCCGTAGACGGAAATCGTCTCCTCGCCATTACCATCGCCGCGGTCGTATTGCAGCTGGTAAACGGCATATTTCTCGGTCTGCGCAATCTTGTCTGCACCGTTATCGGTCGTGTTAACCGGGTGAATGTCGTCGTTGTCAGTGTCGATCTTAGAGGCCTTGTCGATCAGGTCGATAGCCTCGTCGCGGTTGCAGCCGAGGGCATCGGCAGGGTCATCGAGGCGCGCATAAAGCACATCCTTCTTGTCCTGGACGTTTGCAAGCGCATCCTGCGCCGCAGTCAGGCTCTCGGCAGACGGAGATGTGGTCGCGGCATCGGCTGCCGCCTGCGCCGCATCGGCCGCGTCGTCAAGCTCGTCATCGGCATCCTGAGCGGCGGAAAGCAGCGCGCCGTCAACCGACTGCAAGCGCTCGAGTGCCGACCACTGCTCGCGCTCCTCGGCAGTACCCTCGAGCTCCAGCGGCGCCTTGAGCGTGTACTGGTGCTCGGCGACCAGGCCTGTCTCGAGGTTGTCGGCGTAGTGCGTCATCGTGGGCAGGATCGCCAGGCCAAAGAGCATCAGCAGCGAGGCAAACGCAATGCCCACAAAGAGCGTGGCGAAGTTACCCAGGTTACGCAGGAAGATACGCAGGCGGAAGCGGGAAACAAAACCCATGCGCTCCGGCAGCTGCAAGCCGCGCTTGGTGCCCGATTTGCCGCTCGCCTCGTGGCGAAGAAACTGCAGCGGCGTCTTGTCCATCTTGCGAAGCAGGCCCACCAGCGTGATGAGGATGAGCGCGGCGGCGGGAACCACGGCACACTTCACAAAGATCTCCCAGCTCCAGTACACCTGGAAAGGCGGCAGGCTGTACGAACCGTAATAGAGGCTGCGCATGGGCTCGGTAAAGAACACAACGCCGAGCGCAGTGCCCAAAAGCGCCGCGACCACGCCCACGATGGCGGGAAGTGCCAGGTAGTGCAGCACGATCTCGCGTCGACGATAGCCGCTGGCGAGCAGCGTGCCGATGATGGCGCTCTCCTCCTCGATGGTGGCGTCGGTAAGGACCACAAAGACAAACGCCATGATCACGATGATGATGTCGAGCAGCGTCATCCACATCATGGAGTCGCCGTCCACGTCGTCGCGCGCATAGCCAATGCCCTGGTTGGAATCGGCGTCGATCAGATCGTCCACGCGCGCATCGGCGTTGGTCAGCGCCTCGACCATATCTTGCTCGGCGTCAATGCGGTCCGCGGTGGGGAGGTCGCGATCGGTAAAGGTGAAGGAGTAGGTGTAGGCGGGTGCGCCACCGGCATCCTCGAGCGCGGCAAAGCCGGCGTCGGTGACCTCGGCCACGCCATAGGTGATGGTGTTCACCGTAAAGTCCGAATTGTTGAGGAACAGCGCCTGGCTATCGGGCTGGGTCATGATGCCGCAAATGGTGTAGGTGCGACCCTCAAGCTCGACCTTATCGCCCACGGCGAGGTCGTTGTTGGTGGCAAAGACACGGTCGATGGCTACCTCGTCGTCCGCCTTGGGCTGCCTACCTTCGCAGTAGGACGCGATATCGACCTTGGTGCGGTGCGCATAGGTGCGCAGCGTGCGCTTGGTGCCATCGTCACCGGACGCCTTTTTGATGATGGCGTCGATGGAGAAATTCTTGTAGAGCGTGACGCCGCCGACGTCGCCGGCTGCATCCTCGGCGGCCTTGAGTTGATCGTCGGTAACCTCGAAGGAGGTGGTCACGCGGCCGTCCTCAATCGCGTACGCATCGCGCATGTCATCGATAAGGCAGCCGATGGAATGCGCTGCGAGCAAAAATCCCGAGGTGAGAGCGATGCTTCCGCACATAAGCAAAAAGATGCCCAGGTACTTGCCGATATTGCGGTGCAGCTCGCGCGGGAGACGTTTTGCGAGAGGTGTCATGGCGCCGCCTACCAATCGAGCTCGGCGGCCGCGACGGGCGACTCGTTGAGCTCATCCTCGACGATGTGCCCGTCGCGCAGGCGCAGCACGCGATTGGCCATGCGCGCGATGGCGGCATTGTGGGTGACAATGATGATGGTGCAGCCGTAGGTGCGGTTGACATCCTCCATGAGCTGCAAGATTTCCTTGGACGTCTTATAGTCGAGCGCGCCCGTGGGCTCGTCGCACAGCAGCAGGCCCGGGTTTTTGACGAGCGCACGGCCGATGGCACAGCGCTGCTGCTGGCCGCCCGAGACCTGGCGCGGGAACTTGTTGCGATGCTCGTAAAGGCCCAGCGAACGCAGCAGGTCGTCGATGTTGAGCGGCTTTTTGGACAGGTGTGCCGTGACCTCGATGTTTTCCTTGATGGTGAGATCGGGCACCAGGTTGTAGAACTGGAAGACAAAGCCCAGCTCACGGCGGCGATACTCGCCCAGGTCGGTAGGTTTGAGCACCGTGAGGTCGCAGCCGTCCACCAAAATAGAGCCAGCGTCGGCATCCTCCAGGCCGCCGATCAGGTTAAGAAACGTCGACTTGCCCGAGCCCGAGGGCCCCAGCATGACGCAGATCTCGCCTCGGTTGATGGACGTGTCGATGCCATCGAGTACCGTCAGGCGCGCATCACCGTCGCCGTAGTGCTTTTTGAGATCCTTAACCTGGACGTAGGCTTCCTGCGTTGCCATGGTATCCCCCATTGTTAGCCTAGTACTACTTTATGAACGTAATAGTAAACCTTGGCGAACTATTTTGGGGCGAGAGTGGGGATTTGTTTCAGACTAGTCATTGGGGACGTTCTTAAATGACCAGTCACAAGGGACGCTCTTTCGCCACCCGGCAGTTGGGGACGCTCCTTATCTGCCCCCGATGGCTAGTCATTTAAGTCTGTCCCCAATGAATACTTTTGGTCGTTTAAGTCTGTCCCCAATGAGTAGGTGTCTAGGCGTGGGATTTGTTGTGGGCGAGGGCTAGGCCTACGGCGGCGATGGCCGCGGCAAAGAGCACTGTGACGCCCAGATCGCAAGCGATGTCGCCCAGCACGGTGGACGTCAGGTCCGCGGCGAGCGCCTTGCCAATCGCGTCGTTCACCCAATACGTCGGCACAAAATGCGCCGCGGTCTGCACGGCTGGGCCCATCAGCGACAGCGGCATCCAGGCGCCGCCCAAAAACGTCATGAGCATGCCGAGCAGGTTGCCCACACCGTTGAGCAGCTCCTCACGCGCACCCAGGCTCGAAAGGGCAAAGCCAACGGCCAGAGGCGTGCACGCCAGGGCAAACGTCGCCGCCAGCGCCAGGCACACACGACCCACGCCGACCTCGGCAACCGCGCCGGCAAAGCCCACGACGCCCATCATGCTCGACACAAACCAGATGCAGACGGTGATCACAGTGGCGGCCGCAAACACGGCGAGCGAACGCCGGCGCTCGGAGATTGGGCCGGCATCCATACGACGCACGCGCTCGGGCTCGTTCATGCCCGAGAACACCAGCCCCACCGATACGATGACCGACGAGATAATCGCGTACGCGCCAAAGTTGAAATACGACTTGAGCATGGCGGCGGCAGTCGAACCAACCTTGACCTGCTCAATCTGGACCTCGGCGCGCTTGGCGGCGGCATGCTCGGCGGCCTTGGCGACGCTACCATTAGAGGCGGCGGGCTCTAGGGCCGCTGCAGCGCCCGCGAGCGAAATCCAGCGCGAGGCCTCAGCAGACGAAAGCGCCGCCGCCATGGTGCCGGCGCCGTAGGTCACATCGAGCTTGGGCAGAGACTCCCCCGCGCGGGCGGCTGCAACAAGGTCGCCCTCAAACCCCTCCGGGATAAAGAACACGCAGTCGGCGCTACCCTTGGCGCTGTTGCTCTTGGAGAGCGCGTCCGCAAGGTCGTAGGTGTCGTCGCCGATGCCCGTGACCAGCTCAAAACGCGAACCCAGATGCTTGGCAAGCGCACGCGAAAGGTCGCTATTGTCGCGGTCGACCACGATCACGTTGGTGTCGTAGGGCTTGTACTCGGTGAGCTGCGACGAGTTCCAGCTCACCGAGGCCGCGATGAATACGCCCATGAGCGAAATGAACACCGTGTAGATGAGCAGGTAGAACGGGTGCGCGAGCGCCATGCGAAGCGCAGTCTTAAAGGTGCTCATAGCGGCTCCTTCCAAAGATCAGCGTAGCGGCGGCGACAAACACCAGCGTCATGAGGACCAGCACGCCGGCGCGAACGGCAAAAGGTCCCAAGTCTTCAAAGAAATACAGGCGGTTGAACATGTCGCAGATAAGCTTGACGGGGTTGAGCCAGCACTCAGCCGGGCAGGCGCGGGCGACGTCGTCGGCAAGCGCCATCGCTGGCTCGCCGTAGAGGCCGGCGAACAGGGCGCACGTGGTGGCAAAGCCTGTGAGGATGCCCGACTTGGATGCCTTGCCGCCCTTAACGGGAAGCGTGCCCACAAAGAGTCCCAAGCCCGTGGCGGCAAGCGCGGAAGCGGCGCCGCCCACCAAACACAGCCCCTCGCGCCCGCCAAAGTCGACGCCCACGACCAGGCGCACGTAGCCGATTGCGATCGCCATCGAGGCGAAGGAAACCAGCCACGAGCCCACAAAGATACCGGCCAGCGACGCCGTTTTGGAAAGACCGCCCACGCAGCGACGCGCGCCAAGACCCGACAGATTGGGCTGCAGGTCGATGACGCTCAAGGCGGCAAACTCGGCAGACATCATCGCGACCAGGCCAAAGAGCGCGTAATAGTAGATGACCGTGCCGTCGGGTGTGGTGCGTGTCAGGCTTACGCGGCGGGTGCCGCCCTCGAGCGACAGGGCGCGCGCAACCGCCTCGGGGTCGGCGAGCGCCGCCGGGTTGTCCTGGGCAATCTGGGACATGAGCTCGGCATTTTGTGTATACGAACTTGCCACCGTCTCCAGGATGCTGCGATCGGTGAGCACCGATGATGCGCGCGAGCCGTCGTAGCTCGATAGCAGTGTGAGCTTGGGTACGCCTGCGTCGTCGACCGTATAGATGCCCGCAACCTCGCCGGACTTGAGTGCTTTGCGCGCGGCAGCCAAGTCTTCGTACTCGCTCACATCGAGCAGCTGATTCTCGCCTTCCTTGGCAAGCGACGTCGCCACACCCTTAAAGGTCGAAGCGTCCCAAGCCTCGTCCGCCACGACGGCAACCGGCACCGGGTCGATCTTGCCGTCGGAGCTGAGGTTCGCAAACATAAACATGAACATCGTGGAAAGTGCGATGGGAAAGAAAGCGCCCCAGACCCACGTGCTCGGCCGGCGCAGCAGCGTCTTGACCGTAGTGATGATGGTGTTGAACATGACTGCCCCCTAGTCGCGCAGCTCGCGGCCGGTGATCTCGAGGAACACGTCGTTGAGGGTCGGCGGTTCGGAATAAATGCGGCCGAGCGCCATGTCATGCGAACGCAGCGCATCGAGAATGTCCGTCAGGTTATGCGGGCTCGCCTCGCACGAAAACGTGAGCTGGCCTGCCGTCGCCGACAGGTCCAGGACATGCGGCAGGCTCGCGACGGCACCGAGCGCCGCGCTCGGCACCTCGCCGACCTCGATCACGATCTTCTCGCCCATCTGGATCATGCGCTTGAGCTCGTCGTTGGTGCCCTGCGCCAGCACGCGCCCGCCGTCCATGATCATGATACGGCTGCAGATTTGCTCGACTTCCTCCATGTAATGGCTGGTATACACCACCGTGGCACCTTCGTCGCGCAGGCGGCAAATGCCCTCCAGGATGGCGTTTCGGCTCTGCGGGTCGACCGCCACCGTGGGCTCGTCAAAGAAGATGAGCTCGGGCTTGTGCGCGATGCCGCAGGCGATGTTGAGGCGACGCGCCAGGCCGCCTGAGAGCTTGCCGGGGCGGAACTTGGCAAAGTCGCCCAGCCCGACAAAGTCGATCGCCTCGTCCACCAGCGCGCGGCGGCGCTTGCGGTCGTTGACGTAGAGGCTGCAGAAATAATCGATGTTCTCGCGCACGGTGAGCTCGTCGAACACCGCCACCTGCTGCGGGACCACGCCGATGCGGCGCTTGAGGTCGTAGCGGGCGGGCGTCATGGGCTCGCCGAACAGCTCGATAGTGCCTTTGTCGTAGGCGAGCAGCTGCAGAATACAGTTGATGGACGTGGTCTTGCCCGAGCCGTTGGGGCCCAGCAGGCCAAAGATCTCGCCGGGGGCGATGCTCAGGTTAAAGTGGTCGAGCGCAATAAGGTCGTCATAGCGCTTGACGAGGTTTTCGACGTGGACGATGTCTGTCATGAGGCGGCCCTTCTGTTGATTGCGGCCCGGTACGATTGCATCATCGCAGGAGCCGCCGGCGCGCGCCAGTGAGCTTTGTCACGAGTGCGGAGCTTGGCCGTGCGGCCTGCCGATGTCCCCGCTTTGCCGCGTGGGAGGAATGTCACGGTTGCGCAGGCGGTCCCTCCACCACGCGCGGCTTCGCGTACAATACCCGTATGAACAGGCTTTTCGACAAATCGATCGTTCTGGCGTGCTGTATTGCGGCCGCCATGGGCCTTGCTGTGGACGCTCACCTGGTCGCGGCGTTTTGCCTTGGCGTTATTGCCACCTCACTGGCCGAGGTCGCACAGGGGGAACGCACGCGCCGCGCAAGCAAGACCGCAAGTTACGTTTACATCATCGCGGCTGTCTTCGCGCCGCCGTTTGTGCCGTTTGCGCCTCTCGCCCTCTATGACATCGCGCGACGCGTGCGCCGTGAACGCATCTGGCCCGCGCTGGCGATTGGCGCCGTGTTTGTCTGCGCGCTTGTCGCGGACCTTCGCGGCGGCGCGCTCACCACCCGAACGCTGCTGCTAACCGCCATCCTTTCGGTCGCCGCCACGTTGCTGTCGCTGCGCACCGCGCAGCTGGAGCGCGAACAGGAACGCATGCGTCGCACCCGCGACAAGCTGCAAGAACGCGCCCTGGCACTCGAGGCACGCAACCGCGACCTCGCCGACCGCCAGGACTACGAAGTCGAGCTCGCGACGCTCGCCGAACGCGCCCGCATCGCGCGCGAAATCCACGATAACGTGGGCCACCAGCTCACGCGCGCTTCGCTTCAAGCCGAGGCCTTGCGCGTGGTCCATGCCGATGAGCCCGACGTCGCCGCCGATTTCGCCGACGTCAAACGCACGGTTGACGAGGCGCTCCAGCTCGTGCGCGCCAGCGTCCACGCGCTCAACGACAATGCGACTGACCTCTCCGTGCAGCTCGAGCGCATCGTTGAAGGCGCACGCTCGGACAGCGGTCCGCAGATTGAGCTTGAGGTTTTGGCCGAGCATGCGCCCGCCAACGTCGCCAACTGCTTTGCGGCGGTGCTGCGCGAGGCGCTTTCCAACGCCGTGCGCCACGCCCATGCCAAAACCATTACCGTGCGGTGCATGGAGCATCCGTCGTTTTACCAGCTCATCGTTACCGATGATGGCGCGGACGCGACCCCGGCGAGCAACAGCAACGTCGTAGAAGGCATGGGGCTCGCCTCCATGCGCGAGCGCGTCGAGGCGCTTGGCGGAACCTTCACCGCCGGCCTGCGCGCCGGCGCCCCCGGCTGGCGCGTGTTTGCCACCGTCCCCAAACAGCAAGGAGATGACGCCCGATGAGGCTCATAGTTGTCGACGACGACCGCTTGGTGGTCGATTCGCTCAAGATTATCCTGGGCGCCCAGCCGCAGATCGAAGTGGTGGGTACCGGTGCCAACGGCGACGATGCGGTGGCGCTCTACGCCGAGCACGCACCCGATATCGCGCTGCTCGACATCCAGATGCCGGGGCGTGACGGACTTTCGGCGGCACGCGAGATCCTCGAGCGCGACCCTTCGGCGCGCGTGGTGTTTCTGACGACATTCTCGGATGACGAGTACATTGTGTCGGCGCTCAAGCTCGGCGCCCGCGGCTACCTGATCAAGACCGATGTCGCCGCCATTCCGCCAGCGTTGGCGCAGGTCATGGACGGCAAACGCATACTCGAGGGCAAGGCGATCGAGGACATCGATTTTGACGGAACGGGCGTCGAGGCGGGCGCGCCCCGCCGGCCCGCAGCCTTCGCCAGCCTGACCGACCGCGAGTTCGAAGTCGCCGAGCTCATCGCCCGCGGTCTCGACAACAAGGAGATCGCTGCCACCGCCTATATGGGCGAAGGCACCGTGCGCAACCACATCAGCTCGATCCTGGCAAAGATGGGCCTACGCAACCGCACGCAGATCGCCATCGCCTATCTGCGAGGGTAATTACCCAACGACCGACCGCCCCGGCATAGCAAAATGGCTGTTATCGATTTAATGCCATTTCAAAACCATGCCGGATTACGGGGCTAAACTCAGGGCCCCATCCATACTTGCGTTTTCTGCAAGATGACGGCTCGTCTACCTGCGGTTTTATTTTCACGAATATCGGCATGGTTGGGGACTCGTGATTCAGCCCCGTAAACCGGCATAGTTTTTTCGGACGGCCCTGTACGAGCGCCTCCGCAAGCCTCGTGAAACCAAGATGACCCGTTTCCCTCAGTCCCCGGGGGATCATTTGACGGTGCCCGCCACGAAATCGGCCCATCTACTACGTTTGACTCGGTACCCCTGACCATGCCTTCGTTTTGAGCAAAACCGCAGGCGTTCTACCTGCACTGATAATTGTTCTCGGGGGAAGCGGGCACTGCGGGGCGCGGCAACGG
>NZ_JAQEKC010000025.1:846-29996 GCF_027679495.1 Collinsella aerofaciens | reverse complement strand
ATCTCGCAGGCGCTCGTGGTGGACGGATGCACCGTCGACGCCCGGGCGGACGGGGCCGATATTACGGACGAGGCGGTAGCGGGCGTGATCGCAGGCGACATGGCCGTGCGCGGCGGCGGGCGCGTCGTTGCCGCGGGCACCGGGTCCGGAGCGGGCGTGCGCGCATACGGTGTGTATCTGCAGGATGTGGGCATTGGCGATGGTGCGGCCGGCTGTCGGCTTTCCGTCGACGCCTCATGGCTCGATGCGGCAGGTACCGATGGCGGCGTCGCGTGCTTGGGCGGCTCGCTTGTGTCCGCACGGTTTGTGACGCCTGCCGGCGGGGCCTTTGGTGCTGACGGCGTGGTGAATGCTGCCGGTGCGATGGCACCGCATGTGGTGGTTGAGCCCGATGCCGCCACGCCACCGGCAGGGGAGACCGATGGAGACGACGTGCCTGGATGCGGGGAGGGTAAACCAGATGGTAGTGCCGGCCCTGCTGCAGGGCAGCCCGGTGCGGGGCCGACGACGGATCCAACGGTGAAACCTGCGGCCACGTCGCCCAAAACAAACATAACGATCAAGACGACGGTGACCAAGACCACAGTGCCTGCGTCCTCTAAGCCTAAAGCCACCAGCACGACCGCAACGACACTCCCCAAGACCGCCGACAGCGACTGGATTGCCGCTTCCGTAACGCTTTTCCTTCTGGGAACAACGCTCCTGGCTGCCGCATTTCGCTGCTAAGGCCCCGTTTAAGTGAGACCAGAGAGGGATGAATGCAGCTATTGCAGAAGTCTTTAGCCTACTACTAAATCAATTTCTTAGAGATTGGTGCCGTATCAGCCATCGCTGCGACGGCACTATTTTGTTCAGCTCGACTGCCTCTCGATCCATTACCGATGTTGAGCCTTACACCCCATCTGCCAGAGCGATAAGATAATTGCAATCCAAATGCTACCGTTTATAAAGCTTCATTTGGACCCAATTGCCTATATCACTGGAGTCATAACATGAGGAACTACTATCAAATCAAAACCGTCGCATCGTCCCCTCCAAGGAGGCTCATCCCGATCGGAAAAGTCATCAGCGTTACTGGGCTTGTATTGGCAATTGTCAGTTTCTTTTCCGCTCTGCCATCGAGTGCCAACATATATGGCTCGCTTTCTTTTACTTTCTTACTCCTTGGCTTATTCTTTTTTGTGGACGGGCTCTTTCTTGTTATTACTGCATCAAGGCAACAAGAGAATCTACTAGGGCTACGCCAATCGCTCCTAGAAGATGATCCTCAAATCGCCGCGAGCGCCGAAGAGTTTATGTCTCAGCGAAAGGCCCTGACACAGCAAGGCGAAATTACTGGCATCTTCATTGTCCATAATGCAACCAAAGATCTGTACTACGTAGGCCAAAGCGCAAAGGCAATTGATCGAGCGGCCATACAGTTTCTCGGTAGGAGCAATTGCGATGTGTATGCCGATTACAAGTACGGTGACTCATTCAACGTGCGAATAATCCAGCTGTCGGAAAGCGGCTACGAAAGTCTCAATGAGCTAAAACGCGCAGCGATACAAGCGCTCGAGGCTGCTGGCGAGGAGCTTTATTAAGGGCGACTGTTAGGATTAATGCAATGGCAAGCTCAAATAACACAGGCAACAACGAGGAATTAACGCCGTCCGTCGAAGAAACGCTTCTTAACGAATCCGGCTCGATTGCCAGGGTCAAATCGTTCTCATGGATTTGGTTTATCAATAAGGAGCGAATCCACGACATAAATCCTGTCCAATGCGGCAAATGGATGTTCTTCTTCTCTCCATTCAAAACCGCCCTCATGGACGACATTGTCGGAACCGCAGTTCTTGATGGCGTCGTCGTAGAGGCCAAATACTCGAATCCCGAAACGCTCATCGCGGCGGGCTCGAAACAAGGTGTCTGCTGCTTTTACCTAAACGGAAACGATAGAGAAAGCCATAAGAGGGTACTGAGCTACATGCTGGAAAACGGGCTAATCAGGAAGACAAAGACTGGAAAGCTGTATAACATTTCGTTCAAGTTCGACACTGAGACCTACGCAGGAAAGTACAAGGGGAGCGGCTTCTCCGGAAAGATAAAGCTCGCGGACTTCGTTGACCTGGAGACGGGAGAGTTTATTTAAGGGTGCGTGCCGAGTAGAGAAGTTGAACTTACTTCACCTGTGTCCCCTTTGGGGACAGCCGCCAGTGCAATACCTCAGTGCTATACTCGTTGTCCTAAGGAAGTGGTTCATATGTACTTGAGCGATACTAAGATTCAAGAGCTTATCGACAACAAGGTGCTGCTCAATGCCGATGCTTCGAACATCGGCCAGGTTACGTATGACTTGCGCACCGACGGATTCTACATTAATGAAAGCAAGCAGTTCGAGGTCGAGCTTGGCCCCGGAGACTCGACTTTTGTCTCTTGCGTTGAATGTGTCGCGCTACCCAACAATCTGACCGCTAGCGTACTTCTGCGCAATTCGCGCATTCGCCAAGGGCTTTCTTTGGATGCACCGCTCTATTTCCCTGGCCATGGAACTAGGCTGTTCTATCGTGTTACAAACGTAAGCGGCAGCACCATTACCCTCGATAAGTCTAAGGGCATCGCGCAGGTCGCATTCCAGCACGTCGAAGGCACGGTTGCCCATCCTTACCATGGAGCCTTTTCCGATGAGCTTAACTTTAATGGGCTCGCCGACTATTCCGACGTCTATGCCGGAGAGCTCAAAAAGGTTGAAGACAAAAAGGAAGAAGTTGCCAATATCGAATCTCGTATTTACGGTAATGTGCTGGCACTCTTTGCCGTCTTCGCCGCGATCTTTACGCTCGTGAACGTTAATGCCGGAGGGATCTCTTCCGATATTTCGACCGTCCGTTTCGTTGCGCTTGACCTGCTAATTATCGGCGGATTTCTGGTCCTTGCGTCTGCAATCGAGGCTTTTCTTATTAAGGACAAAAAGAAGAAGGCACGACTTCCGCTCGGGATAGGTGTCACGTGCATTGTCTTTGCTGTTGTCCTTGCATTCCTCTAAGTACTTAGAGGATTAGGGGAAAGCAATATAGGTTCTGAGACGGGGTGCCCCGGCGTTTGCCGTGGCACCCCTATTTGTTGATCGGACTTCCATTTTTCAAATTACATGGCCGCCATAGCAGCCCCAAGACATCTGCTATTTAAAAAAGCATGTCTCGAAAGCGTAAAATCGGGGTCTGGTCGACAGATCTCGGTTTTTCCCGCACTACGCCTGGATCCAGGACCTCGTATCCGAAAGCCGCTCCCGCGACGAGCTCGTCAAAGAACTAAGGCGCAATTGCGTTGTGCGTCTCGACGGTGCGTCGCACGTATAGAATCTAAGCATCCGCATGCCGGTTATTGAATGGAATGGACGCCACATGGAACTCCCTAGCACCCTGTGCAGCAATGTGTACGACTTCGCGTTTTGCCCCGAGCCCTGCTACGACCGCCTGGTCGATCTAGCCGACCCCGAGGACTGGGGTCCCAGTAACCGCATCCTCAAAAACTATCTGTCGTTCTCGTTTAGCCGCGCGGTGTTCCTGACCGAGCGCGACGTGGACCAGACCGCGCCGTCCAACCTGCCGTTGGTGTTCGATGACGACCGCTGCCTGTTCAACACCGGCCTGTACACGCGCCGTTACGAGACCATCTATGGCCTGTTTGAGCCCAACACCAAGCCCGACGCGCGCCAGCGCTGGTTTTTGAAGGGCTTCTTTAAGGAGAGCGACCCCATGCTGGTCTCGTTTGAGTACCTGCCGTGCCGCGTGCGCTTTGCCGAGGACCCCTCCGAGCTGGTCTTTGACTACCGCTTGCCCATCCGCTCCAACATCGACCACATTCTGGGCGATGAGGAGAACCTCACGCGTATTCCCGCCAGCCTGATGGGGGAGGGCAACTCGCTACTGCTGCGCCGCGCCTTTGAGGGAGCCGTCGTCGAGGCCGCCCGCCGCGCCGCCGCCAACTACACGCTCGCCGTGCCGCAGTTCTACGGCGGCCGGATCCAGCTGCTGCTGCCGCTGTGCCTAACCGGCGACAAGCCCGAACTGGCACTGACCATCCAACGCGAGGACGGCTTCTACGCCGCACGCACCTGCCTCACGCTCGACATGGCTTACAACAACGCTCGACTTATCTGCCGTCCTGAGACCTCGTGGATAAAGCGGTAAATGGTAGTTTAGCTGCGGTTTTGCCGATTGCTTTGGTTGCTTTGGCTTGACTGGCACTCACGAATTTAAAATCGGGGGCAAAAAGTTCTTGGTAAACCACGCTCGGCTATGATAGTATCTCTTTTGCCGAAAGGCGACGGGCGATTGGCTCAGGGGTAGAGCATATCCTTCACACGGATGGGGTCACAAGTTCGAATCTTGTATCGCCCACCATCAAAAGCGCAGGTCAGAGGTGTTAAGCCTCTGACCTTTTTCCTTTTGACACCAAGGCCGACACCAAAATCGACTCGAAGTCGTATAAGGCGTCTTTTTTTATCGCGCCCTTTTTTGACGCCATTGCATGTTTTGTATAAAACACATCCGTAATTTCAATGAACTCCCCATGTGATTCGAGCGCAAATGTGGAGACAGGGACCGCATGCCCAGAGCGTCTTCCAGCGGATTTCTATCACACGACGGTTTTCGGCAGAACTCGTCAAGCTTTTGGTCAGCGTTTGGTCAGCTTCCGGTACTTACCCGCATGATGCCCCGGTAGATAATCGTCCACGACCACAACCGCATGGTCTACGGCCGATACCAGGGGAGGCGCAAATGGACGAAATCGTCTGCGCAAACACCGCATTCCGTTACTGGCGCTGCCCGCCACAGGTGCGCGATCTCTACCCGCGCCTGCCCAACTCCGAAGAAGGCTGGCGAGCTCTATCCCAAGCCCCATTCGTAACCGACGTCCTCAAGACCCCAGTCATCACAGCAGCATCAACTCGAAGCAACCTACATTCCGAGACAAGACGTACCATCCGATGGAACAGCGCCTATACAGAGAAGGTCTCGATCGACATGGGCATGGGCTTTAGCGTCACAGACCCTCTTCATACGCTATTCACCATGACTCGAAGCGTTTCTTCATGCGACCTGGTTCTGGCCATGTACGAGCTCTGCGGATGGTTTTCGGTTTTTAAACCATCGCCCGCGGTCGACATGGCACTTGAGCAAGCAAAATCAGAAGAAGAGCAGTACACCACAGAAAGTCTTTTTGAACTAGATGAAACCCAAGACGAGGCCCCATGGAAGCGAGTCTATGCTCGTGCGAGCCAGAAGGACAGCGAGAATGATCAAAGTGGGCAGCAGAATGACGGATCCGGAAATAAAGCAAACGGAAAAGGCACATCGCTCTGGATGAGAAAGCCTCTTATTGAAATAGAAGAACTGCACAGATTTGCAGCGAAGGTTAAGGGCGAGATGTGGGGAAAACAATTCTACGAAGCCGCACGGCAGGTAATGGGTATTGCGGCATCCCCGCTAGAAGTTGCTGGAATCATGTTGCTAAGTCTTCCGAGGCGTACTGGCGGAGCGGAGTTTAAAAACATATACGTCAACGACTTAACACCGCTGTCGAATTCAGCTTGAAAAATCGCAGGTCAGAAAATCTGTTACGGCGATATCGTCATCGTAAACCCAATAATAATGAAAGCTGTGCTTATCGAACTTCAGGGAGAGGTTATCCATGGTTCAGGCGCCGTGCTGGACCACGATGCCGCACGAATGACAGCATTACAAAGCATGGGATACGACGTATTTCTTGTAACCCATGACATGCTCAATGATCACGATCAGCTTGATGCCATCATTCACAGTGTGTGTGAGCGATTGGAGTTGCGCTACAAACCAAAAACCGAGGCGATGAGATGCGCTGAGACCAGATTGCGAGCCAACGTTCTGTGCAATTGGCTTGGTATTGGTAAGTAATATTGTTCAAGTGAGCATTATTACTACTTTATATGCTGCCAGTAATTAAGTGCCATTTTAAAACCACGCCGGTTTACTACGTTGGATTGGGGGTAGCTGAGCACACCGAATTCGTCGCTCGTAAAACCGCAGGTAGAATGCCTGCCCGTTTTGCGAATGTAGGCGTGTGGTCGGAAATCCGGGAATCGTCGCAGTAAACCGGTCTGTTTATGAAGCGACCAGCTGGCGCGAGCTGCGCACGGTTCAGTAAATTGACCCGAAGGCGCGGAGAGGGGCTCAGACGAAACCCTCCCGCGGAAGCACCGCGGATTGCTTTGTTCTGGCCGGCGGCACCTGGGGCGACATGCGCGCCCCGGGAAGGAGGGCGGCGGGCTTGCCGCTGCCCGCGGGGCGCGCCCCGCGGGCTATTTCGGGCATCGTGTGTCCCTTCGGCCCCGCGCCGTTCCACGCACCGTAAAATCTTTTCCAAAATTGTCCTTGCATCGGCGGGGGAGTTCCCGTATAGTACTTTCTCGCACGGGGGCGTAGCTCAGCTGGGAGAGCGCTTGACTGGCAGTCAAGAGGTCAGGGGTTCGATCCCCCTCGTCTCCACCCGAGCATTGAATGAGGCTCCAACACAAGTTGGGGCCTTTTTTCATATCTATCGATTTACGCCATGTGTTGACTGAGCAGCATCTTGGCGACATACCCATTGTTAATTACGAATATGAATGTTAATAACTTTACGTATCTGGATAGCAAACCTGGTCTGCAGCGCCAATAACAAAGAGGCCGGGCGTAATGCCCAGCCTCGAAATACTCTGGTGGGCCCTCCGGGATTCGAACCCAGAACCCAGGGATTATGAGTCCCCTGCGCTAACCGTTGCGCCAAGAGCCCTTATGAACGGTGAATGCAATTCTAGCAAAGGCAACTCAGGCCTAATTTCTTCGCTTCACGTCGTGAAATACTACCATGCACGAGCAAGTCGCACAACGCAAGATCAAGTTCGATGCTGAACAACAGCTAATCTAGGCCCGTCGCAGATAAGGAGTGTTTTATAAAAAGTTAAGGCCTTAAATTCAGGGCTTCAAGACATTTCAGCGTGAAATCAACCTGATGCCATTTCAAAACCATGCCCGTTTACTACGACGGATCGGCGACCTTCGACCACCGCGTGTTCTCAGTTTGCAAAACCGCAGGTAGAGAGTCCGACGGTTACACGAAAAGGCGTGCGTGGTCGAACATTACAGATACATCGTAGTAAACCGGCATAGTTCTGAGGCGCAGATGAGGGACGGTTCGCAATCGGACCCGATAATGGGACTGGCGACGCATAGGAAATCCGGTTGCGCGGAGAGGGTCGCGTTCCGCGCGCCAAGTCGGCCGGCGTAGGGGCCGTGCGGGGGCCAGGCGCTCCGCAGGCTGGCCCGGCCCCGCGCGACTCCGGCGCCCGCCCCCGGAAAGTTTTTCCAAAATTGTCCTTGCATCGTCGTCCGAGTTCCCGTATAGTACTTCTTCGCACGGGGGCGTAGCTCAGCTGGGAGAGCGCTTGACTGGCAGTCAAGAGGTCAGGGGTTCGATCCCCCTCGTCTCCACCCGAGCATTGAATGAGGCTCCAACGCAAGTTGGGGCCTTTTTTCATATAGGCACACAAGGTCAAAGGCGGCACCATGATCCTCCTGGTCGACAAGATCGAAAAAAGCTTCGGCGCGCGCGTCCTCTTTAGCGGCGCATCCTTCCAGATCAACCCCGGCGAGCGCTTCGCGCTCGTGGGCCCCAACGGCGCCGGCAAAACCACCATGCTCAAGATCATCATGGGCATCGACAGCCCCGACGCCGGCCAGGTCCAGTACGCAAAGGACTGCCAGGTGGGCTACCTAGAGCAGGAAACCAACCTGGAGCAAAAGGACACCACCATCCTCGCCGAGGTCATGGCGGCGGCCAAGGAAATCCGCCGCATGGGCGAGCGCGCCAACGAGCTGCAGGCCCAAATCACCGAGCTCTCCGAGCAGGGCAAGGACGTCGACGCACTCCTTAACGAGTACGGCCAGGTCCAGGACCGCTTTGAGCACCTGGGCGGCTACGAGCTCGAGAGCAACGCCCGCAAAATCCTGTCCGGCCTGGGCTTTAAGGTCACCGACTTTGAGCGCCCGTGCTCCGAGTTCTCGGGCGGCTGGCAGATGCGTATCGCGCTGGCAAAGCTCTTCCTGCGCCACCCCGACCTGCTGCTTCTAGACGAGCCCACCAACCACCTGGACCTCGAGAGCGTCCAGTGGCTGCGCGGCTTTATCGCCAACTACGACGGCGCCGTCCTCATCGTCAGCCACGACCGCGCCTTCATGGACGCCTGCGTCGACCACGTCGCCGCACTCGAAAACCGTCGCGTGACCACCTACACCGGCAACTACAACAGCTACCTCAAGCAGCGCGAAGACAACCTGGAGCAGATGCGCGCCAAGCGTGCCGCCCAGGAGCGCGACATCGCCCACATGCAGGTCTTCGTCGACAAGTTCCGCTACAAGCCCACCAAGGCTGCCCAGGCTCAGGAGCGAATCCGCAAGATCGAGCAGATCAAAAAGGAGCTTGTCATCCTGCCCGAGGGCCACAAGCACATCGACTTTAAGTTCCCCGACCCACCGCGCTCCGGCGACATGGTCGTGGGGCTCGAGGGCGTCTCCAAGTCCTACGGCAACAAGCATATCTACAGCGACATCGACCTCAAGCTCTACCGCGGCGAGCACGTGGCGCTCGTCGGCCCCAACGGCGCCGGCAAGTCCACGCTCATGAAGATCCTCGCCGGCCTGGAGCCGCCCACCACCGGCGCCCGCGACCTAGGCACCAACGTCGGCGTCGCCTACTACGCCCAGCACGCACTCGAGGGTATGACCGAGTCCAATACCGTCCTGCAAGAGATCGACACCGTTACGCCCAAGTGGACCGTACCGCAGCAGCGCAGCCTGCTGGGCGCCTTCCTGTTTAGCGACAACGACGCAATCGAAAAGCAGGTCCGTGTCCTCTCCGGCGGCGAAAAGGCACGTCTGGCCCTTGCCAAGATGCTCGTGGCCCCCGAGGCGCTCCTGTGCCTGGACGAGCCCACCAACCACCTGGACATCGACTCTGTGGACATGCTCGAGAACGCCCTGCAAAACTTCCCCGGTACCATCGTGCTGATCAGCCACGACGAGCACCTGGTGCGCGCCGTGGCCAACCGCGTGATCGACATCCGCGATGGCAAGGTCACGGTCTATGACGGCGACTACGACTACTACCTCTACAAGCGCGAGGACCTCGCAGCCCGCGCCGCCGCCGAAGCGGCAGGGGAGAGTGCGCCGACCGCGGCCAAGCCCGCCAAGGCAACCGCCGCCCAGGCCGATGCACCCACCGCCACCCCCAAGTCTGCCGAGGGTAAAAAGACCAAGGAGCAGAAGCGTGCCGAGGCCCAGGCCCGCGCTGCGCTCAACAAAAAACTCAAGGGCGTGCGCAACCAGCTCAAGAAGATCGAGGCAGAGCTGGACAAAAAGCGTGCTCGCTATGACGAGCTTATGGAATTGATGGCAAGCGAAGAGCTTTATGCCGATCAGGACAAGTTCAATGCCGCGCTGGGGGAATATAACGGCCTTAAGCAAGAGCTGCCCAAGCTCGAGGACGAATGGCTGGAGCTTTCCACCCAGATCGAAGAGGAGACCGCGCGTGAACTCTCGTAAGGCCGCTGCCGTGGCGATGAGCATCATCGCCATCGCCTGTCGCATCTGCGGCATTTTTATGAGTGCGATGACTGTGTTGTTGTGCTTTAGCGGCCTCACCGCCAAGCTGCAGATCGTGGGCTTTGTCGTTGAGCTTTCGCGCGCGCTGCCGAGCGCCATCGCCGGCTACGGCGTCATCACCTCGCCCTTTGGCGGCGTATTCCGCCTGGATTACGCCATCGTGGCCGTCATCCTGTTTGTGGCCGACTACCTACTCGCTCGCGCCTCGCGCCGCGTCCGCTAGGGGAGCACCATGTCCAGCAGCTACATCATGAACCTGCTCGCGAGCGCCGTCGCCGTCATCGTCGGCATCGTGATCCACGAGAGTGCGCACGCCGCTGCGGCGTGGGCACTCGGCGATAAGACGGCCCGATCACGCGGCCGCGTGTCGCTTAACCCGCTCAACCATATCGACCCGTTTGGCACCATCATCTTGCCGCTGCTCATGCTTGCCGCCGGCGGCCCGGTGTTCGCCTTCGCCAAGCCCGTGCCCGTCTACCTCAACAACCTCAAGCACCCCAAGCGCGACGAGGTCCTGGTGAGCGTTGCCGGCCCCGCATCGAACATCGCGCTCGCGTGTCTTGCCGCGGTCCTCATGCGCCTGGCATATGGCAGCCTCTACACCAGCATGTCCTTTGCCCTGGCGTCACAGATCATGAACTTCGGCGCCACCTTTATCGTGGTCAACCTGTCACTCGCGTTCTTCAACCTCATCCCGATCCCGCCGCTCGATGGCTCGTCGATCATCGTGCCCTTCCTCAAGGGCAAGGCGCTCAACAACTACTACCATCTGCAGCAATACGCTATGCCCATCCTCATCCTGGTGCTGTACCTGCTGCCTACGTGGACCGGCATCGACGTAATCGGCCGCTATTTCGACGTTACCGTGTATCCGCTCGCTGAGCTGCTGCTCAACTTCGCAATCGCCGGCATCTAAGGTAAACTTACAGGTCGACCGTGCAAAACGGTCGCAACATGCACCCAAACCGCGCCGCGAAGGCGCCGTCAAAGGAGGTCGAAGATGTCGTATCGCGTGTCGACGCAGGTCTACAGCGGACCGTTCGACCTGCTGCTGCAGCTGGTAACCCGCCAAAAAGTAGATATCGGCGCCATCTCCATCAGCGAGGTGGCCGAGCAGTACCTTGCCGAGGCCGAGCGCATCGAGGCGCTGGACCTTGACGTGGCGAGCGACTTTTTGCTGGTCGCGGCAACCCTTTTGGACATCAAGGCTGCCTCTCTGGTGCCGCAGGAGGCCCCGCGCAAGACAGGCGACGGTGACGAGGACGACGAAGACCTCGAGGAACTCAGTGCGCTCGACGGCGACGCCTTGCGCGAGGTCCTGATCCAACGCCTGATTGCCTACAAACAGTTTAAAGGCGCGGCTGCGGCCCTCGGTGCCCGCATGCAGGCCGAAAGCCGCATGCACCCGCGTGTGGCCGGCCCCGACCCCGAGTTCTTGGGCCTCATGCCCGACTACCTGGCCGGCATCACCCTGCGCGGCCTCGCCGTCATCTGCGCCGACCTGGACGGCAAGCGCCAGACCTTCCTGCTGGAGGCCGAGCACGTGGCACCGCATCGCGTGCCGCTCGACCTGACGGTGGCCTCGGTCGACCGCTTTACCATGGCGCACCAAACCTGCACCTTCCGCGAGCTACTGGACGGCGATGCCACTACCGAGCAGCTCGTCGTCACCTTCCTAGCTATGCTTGAGCTCGCCAAGCGCGGCTCGCTCACGCTGAGCCAGGACGAGATCTTTGGAACCATCCGCATCAACCGCGTCGAGGGCGCCGAGGCCTATGTGCCCGGCGAGGGCCCCGAGCTCACCGAATAGGAGCCGCAACCATGTCAACCCTTTCCACGCTGGAGGCAAACAGCCTCAAAGGCGCCCTCGAGGCGCTGCTGCTGGTGTCGAGCGACCCGGTGAGTGCGCCCGCGCTGGCCGGTGCGCTCGATATCGCCCCCGGCGAATGCGCGTCGCTGCTCGCCGAGCTCAAGGTTGAGTACGAGGAGGCCAACCGCGGCTTTCAGCTGCGCGAGGTCGCCGGCGGCTGGCGCCTGTTCACGCACCCCGCCTACCACGACGTGGTCGAGGCCTATGTGTTGAGCTGGGACACGCAAAAGCTGTCCCAGGCGGCGCTCGAAACCCTGGCCGTCATCGTATACCACCAGCCCGTAACGCGCGAGGTGGTCAAGGGCATCCGCGGCGTCAACTCAGACGGCGTCATCGCGTCGCTCGTGGACAAGGGTCTGGTGCGCGAGCTCGGCCGTGACCCCCAGCGCGGTCAAGCCATCATCTACGGCACGACCAACGCCTTCTTGGAAAAGTTCGGTCTGCGTTCCACCCGCGACCTGCCCGATCTGGAGCAATTTGCCCCCGACGAGCAGTCGCGTCAGTTTATCCGCGAGCGTCTGAGCGGCCGTAGTATTCAGTCCACACTCGAGGAACAGGCCGAGGACCTGGACGAAGAGCGCGAACTGCTCGATACCGATGTTGCGGCAGTCGAGGACGAGGATACGCTGGTCATCGACGAAACCTCGGAGGATATGCATGACGAGGACTAACGAAGTAGAGGAGACGCGCGCCATGGGCAACGCAGTACCCGCAACCAACGCCCAGCCCGTCTACCCGCACACGATGCGCCTGCAGCGCTTTTTGGCGCGCGCGGGCATGGCAAGCCGCCGCGGCTCGGAGGACCTGATGACCGCCGGCCGAGTGACCGTCAACGGCGAGGTCGCGACCGAGCTGGGCACCAAGGTCGACGTCGACCGCGATCACATCGAGGTCGACGGCATGCCCGTCAAGCTCAACCAAGGCGCCGTGTACCTGATGCTCTACAAGCCGACCGGCTACCTCACCACCATGAGCGACCCGCAGGAGCGCCCTTGCGTGGCCGACCTGGTACCGCGCGACCGCTTTCCGGGACTTTTCCCGGTGGGTCGCCTGGACCGCGACACCACGGGCCTTTTGCTCTTTACCACCGACGGCGACCTGTCGCAGGATCTGCTGCACCCCAGCAAGCATGTCTACAAGACCTACCAGGCACTCGTGGACGGGCAGCTAACCGACCGCGATCTTGAGCCGCTGCGTCGCGGCATAGAGCTCGACGACGGCCTATGCCAGCCGGCGATCTGCCGCGTCATTAACGCGCGCGAGGCAGAGGCTGTGGCTCCGCAAGGCGTCAAGCCCGGCACCACGGCCGTGGAGGTCATCATCCGCCAGGGCCGCAAGAATCAGGTCAAACGCATGCTGAGCAAGATCCACCACCCAGTGATCCGCCTGCACCGCTGCAACTTTGCCGGCCTGGAGCTCAAGGACGTGGTCAAGGGCTCCTGGCGCGAACTCACCGACCGCGAGGTGCAGATCCTCAAAAGCGGCGGTATCCCGCCCAAGCAGGCCAGCGCCAAGCGCGGTGGCAAGCCCCAAGACACGCCCGCCAGCCGCACGCGCCACCACGGCAGCCACGGCTCCGCACCCAAGCGCAACACCTACCGCGAGCGCTACACGGGTTAGGCAACCCGCCGCGCCCCAACGCCTGCGAACCATACCAGCACGTCAACCATCGAAAGGAAGCATTGCATGATCGTCGCCATCGACGGCCCCGCCGGTTCCGGCAAGTCCACCATCGCCAAGGAGATCGCCCGCCAGCTGGGCTTTAACAAGCTCGACACGGGCGCCATGTATCGCGCCGTCACCTTCGCCGCGCTCGACCGCGGCATCGATCTGGACGACGAGACGGCCATCGACGCCCTCGCCGAGCAGATCGAGATCCGCTTTACCAACGGCACTGGCGAAGACACCCGCCTGACCATCGACGGCCAGGACGCTTCGGCCGCCATTCGTACCCCGCAGGTCGACGCCAACGTGTCCAAGGTCTCGGCCTACCCGGGCGTGCGCGCCGCCATGCTCATCCACCAGCGCCGCGCCGCCGAGGACCGCGATATCGTGGCCGAGGGTCGCGACATCGGTACCGTCGTGTTCCCTAACGCACAGGTCAAGGTCTTCCTGACCGCCGACCCGCGCGAGCGCGCCCGCCGCCGCGTGCTGCAGCGCCACCAAAACGACGCCCAACCGCTCACCGAAGAGCAGCTCGAGGCCGAGGTCGACGAGACCCTCGGCGCCCTCAAGCAGCGCGACAAGCTCGACAGCAGCCGCGAGGTCGCACCGCTCGTGCCCGCCGAGGACGCCGTGCACGTCGACTCCACCGCCCACACCATCGATGAGGTCGTCTCGATAATCGAGGACCTCATCAACCAAAGGAGGTAGCCCATGCGCCTGTTTAAGCAGACGCCCGAGGATTATTACAACGCTCCTTATGCAGAGTTCCCAGCGCTCATCCGCGGCACCGTCGTCGTAGTCATGGCTATTCTGTGGGTCTTCTCCAAGCTCATGTGGCGTTGGAAGGTCGAGGACGCTGACCTGCTGTTTGAGCGCCAGGACGGCCGCGGAAGCGTGGTCATCTGCAACCACACCTCGATGGCCGAGCTCTTGGCCGTGGAGACGGCGCTGTTCTTTGGGGGGCGCCGCATTCGTCCCATCTTTAAGTCCGAGTTCGCCAAGAGCAAGATTGTGCGCTGGGCTTTTAGCCGCGTTGGCGGCATCCCCGTGGAGCGTGGTACTGCAGATATGAAGTGCCTGCGCGCCGCCCAGCATGCGCTGCAGCGCGGCGAGGACGTTCTGATCTTCCCCGAGGGCACGCGCATCCGCTCGCGCGAGATCAAGCCCGAGGTCCACGGCGGTTTTGCGCTCATCGCTCAGATGGGCAAGGCACCTGTGAACCCGCTCGCCATTTGCGGCTGGTCCGACATCACGCCCGCGGGAAAAAAGATCATGCGTCCCAAGAAATGCTGGATCCGCGCCGGCAAGGCCGTCTCGCTTTCCGACGCACCGGCCGGGCTTAAACGCACGGAGCGCCTGGAATGGTTTGAGTCCGAGGCCATGAACCGCGTCTACGCTATGCGAGACGAGCTGTGCGCCGAGCATCCGGGCAGGTTCTAGCCATGAGCGAGAATGTGACGAACACCGCCGCGACTGCGTCCGACCAGGCAACCGCGCCTACCATCGAGATCGCCGCCCACGCCGGCACTTGCTACGGCGTACAGCGTGCGCTCGATATGGCGCTGGCGGCCGCGCCGCAGGCAGGAGAGTGCACTCAGGTCCATACCTTGGGTCCGCTCATCCATAACCCCATCGTGGTACGCGAGCTCGCTGAGGCAGGCGTTGGCTTGGCCGAAACCCTGGACGACGCAGCAACCGGCACCGTGATCATCCGCGCCCACGGCGTGGTGCCGCAGGTCATCGATGCTGCCCGCAAGCGCGGCCTCAACGTGATCGACGCCACCTGCCCTTACGTCAAGAAGGTCCACGTGGCCGCCGAGCGGCTGGTGCGCGAGGGCTATCGCGTACTCGTCGTGGGTGAGCCGGGGCATCCCGAGGTCGAGGGCATTCTGGGTCACGCCGGCGATGACGCGCAGGTCGTGAGCTGTGCCGCCGACGCCAACGCCTTGTCGCTCAAGGGCAAGGTGGGCCTCGTCGTGCAGACCACCCAGACCGCGCAGAACCTCGCCGAGGTTGTGGCTGCCATCACCCCGCGCGTGCAGGAACTACGCGTGATCAACACCATCTGCGCAGCCACGAGCGAGCGCCAGCAGGCAGCCGCCGCACTTGCTAACCGCTGCGACTGCATGGTCGTCGTGGGCGGCAAGAACTCGGGCAACACGCGCCGCCTGGCGCAGATTTGCGCAGACGCCTGCGAGCGCACGTATCACATCGAGGAAGCTTCCGAGCTCCAGGCCGCATGGTTTGCCAACGCGCGCCACATCGGCATCACTGCCGGAGCCTCCACCCCGCAAGAACACATCGAGCGCGCCGTCGAGCGCATCAAGGAGCTTTGCCGCTAACCATGGACCAGACCGTACCCGCATACGCCGCCGAGGTGGCCGATTACGGGCGCAGCCGCGACCCCGAGCCGGGTGAGGGCGCGCTCGTTAAGAATGTGCGTCCCGAATCGCCCGCATGGGATGTGGGTATCGAGCCGGGCATGCGCGTGCTCACGGTCAACGGTGAGGCGCTCACCGACATGATCGTATGGCTTTGGGAGGCCGACGACGACACCGTTGATTTGGAGGTATTCGACCCGCGCGACGGCACCGTCACCTCCGTCGAGCTCGACCGCTTCCCGGGAGAGGACTGGGGCCTTGAGTTCGATGGCCCTATCTTCGATGGCATGCGTACCTGTGTGAACGCCTGCGTGTTCTGCTTTATGACCATGCTGCCCAAGGGCGGCCGCTCAACGCTCTATATTCGCGACGACGACTACCGCCTGAGCTTTTTGCAGGGCAACTTTGTCACGCTCACGAACCTCACCGACGAGGACGTGCAAAACGTCATCCAGCGCAACATGAGTCCCATGAACGTATCGGTCCACGCCGTGAGCCCCGACGTCCGCCGTCGTATGATGGGCCGCAACGCCCAGCGAGGCATGGACGTGCTCGAGACCATCATGGCCGCCGGCATCGAGATCCACGCCCAGATCGTACTGTGCCCTGGCATGAACGACGGCGAAGAGCTGGAAAAGACCCTGCGCTTTTGCGAGGAGCACGAGCAAATCACAAGCCTGGGCATTGTGCCGCTCGGTTTTACCAAGCATCAGAACCGCTTTAGCTGGTCATACAGCGACAAGCCCGAACTGGCACGCGAGACCATTGCCATGATCCGTCCCTACCAGGACCGCGCCTTCGAGCGTTTTGGCCGCCACACCTTCCAGATGAGCGACGAGTTCTACCTGGACGCCGGCATCGATCCGCCCGAGGCAGACTTTTACGACGGTTACCCGCAGTACTACGACGGCATCGGCATGATCCGCTCGTATCTGGACGAGACGGACGATGTGCTTGCCGCCGATGCCGAGCGACTGGCCCGCGTCCGCGAGGCCATCGCCGCTCGCAGCCAGCACCTGCTGTGCCTCTCGGGCGCCAGCGCACGCGACACCGTGGCCCGCTTTGTGGAATCGCCGCAGGGGCTCGCCGGCACCGTCACGGCCATCAAGAATCGCTACTTTGGCGGCAACGTGGACGTGACCGGCCTCATCGTCGCCTGCGACATTCTGGAACAGCTGCCGCAGGACCTCTCGGGGGTTATGCTCTTTGTGCCTAAGCTCATGTTCAACGCTGACGGCATGACGCTTGACGAGTATCATCGTGACGATTTACTCGCAAGCCTTACCAGTCGCGGCGCCGAGGTTCATGTGGTGTCGACCATGCCGCATGAGCTGCTCGATACCCTGGAGCACATCCTTGGCATTGTGCCTGCCGACTCTAACACTTCCACTGACCCTACCCATTAAAGGAGTGCAGATGAAACCTATCGTCGCCGTCGTCGGACGCCCCAACGTGGGCAAGTCCACGCTCGTTAACCGCCTGGCCCAGACCTCGGACGCCATCGTCCACGAGTCCCGCGGCGTCACGCGCGACCGCTCGTACCACACGGCCGATTGGAACGGCCGCGAGTTCACCATCGTCGACACGGGCGGCATCGAACCGCTCAAGAGCGATGACGTCTTCGCCACGTCCATCCGCGACCAGGCGCTCGCCGCCGCCGAGGAGGCCGCCGTCATCCTGTTTGTGGTCGACGGCCGCACCGGCGTCACCGAAGAGGACGAGTCGGTCGCCCGCATGCTCAAGCACTCCGACAAGCCGGTCTTTCTGCTGGTAAACAAGCTCGACAACCCCGATCGCGAGAACGACAGCATCTGGGAGTTCTATTCCCTCGGCATCGGCGAGCCAACGCCGCTCTCGGCCCTGCATGGTCATGGCACGGGCGACCTGCTCGACGATATCGTGGCCCTGCTTCCCGAGGAAGAGGACGAGGTCGCCGATGAGTTCCCCGACGCGCTGAACGTCGCCATCATCGGCCGCCCCAATGCCGGTAAGTCGTCGCTGTTCAACCGCATCCTGGGCGCCGACCGCTCTATCGTGTCCAACATTGCCGGCACGACGCGCGACGCCATCGACACCGTCGTCGAGCGCAACGGCAAGCACTACCGCATGGTCGACACCGCGGGCATTCGCAAGAAGAGCACCGTGTACGAGAACATCGAGTACTACTCCATGGTCCGCGGCCTGCGCGCCATCGATCGCGCCGACGTGGCGCTGCTCGTCGTCGACGCCTCCGTGGGCGTTACCGAGCAGGACCAGAAGGTCATGGGTCTTGCCATCGAGCGCGGCTGCGCCATCGTTGTGCTGCTCAACAAGTGGGATCTGCTTGACGACGACCGTAAGCGTGAGGCCTGCATGGAGACCATCGACCGCCGTCTGGGCGTCATGGCTCCCTGGGCCCAGTACCTGCGCATCTCTGCCCTCACTGGCCGCAGCGTCGAGAAGATCTGGGCGATGGTAGACGCTGCCGAGAAGACGCGCTCGCAGAAGATTAGCACCTCACGCCTCAACACGTTCCTCACCGACCTGCGCGAGTTCGGTCATACCGTGGTGGACGGCAAGCGCCGCCTGCGTATGCACTACGTGACCCAGACGGGCGTCAACCCGCCGACGTTCACGTTCTTCGTCAACCACAGCGACCTGGTCAACGACACCTACCAGCGCTATGTGGAGAACCGTATGCGCTCGACCTTCGACTTTGCCGGCACGCCCATTCGACTCTTCTTTAGGAAGAAGGAGCAAAAGGATGCATAATCCGATTCTTCTGACCGCCATCTGCGCCGTGGTCTCGTTCTTTATCGGGGCGATTCCGTTTGGACTGATCCTGGGCCGCGTGTTCAACCACACCGACATTCGCAAGGCTGGCTCCGGCAACATCGGCACCACCAACGCACTTCGCGTGGCCGGCCCCAAGGTGGCCGCGCTCACGCTGCTGCTCGACTGCCTTAAGGGCGCCATCTGCGTCCTTATCGCGCGTCCGCTCATTGCCGACTTGGGCTATGGCTTCCCCGTGAGCATTATGGCCCCCGGTGCCGCCGGCGACTGGATGCTCGGCGTCATCTGCCTGGCAGCCGTGTGGGGGCATATCTTCTCGCCCTACCTTAACTTCCATGGCGGCAAGGGTATCGCAGTTGGTCTGGGCGTCATCCTCGCCTGGTACTGGCCTATTGGCCTGTCGCTGCTCGGCATGTTTATCGTGGCCGTCGCCATAACCAAGTACGTGTCGGTGGGCTCGCTAGCCGCTGCCATCGGTCTTCCCATCGCTGCTTGCGCGGTCTTTCCGTACAGCAGCCTGGGCCTCAAGTTCTGCATGGCGCTGATCGGAATCACCGTGGTGTGGGCCCATCGCTCGAATATCCATAAGCTCATGGCCGGTAAGGAGTCCAAGCTCTCGTTTACCAAGCGCGTCACCGAGCCCGACGATAAGTAGGAGAGAGTCATGAATGTTGCGCTGATTGGCTCCGGCTCCTGGGGAACCGCCGTCGCCGGCCTTGCCGCCGCGCGAGCCGAGCGCGTGACCATGTGGGCCCATAGCGAGCAGACGGCCGCCGGCATCAATGGCGAGCACCGCAACCCCCGCTACCTTGTGGGCTACGAGCTGCCCGGCAACGTCGTCGCCACCACGGACCTGTCGCAGGCGCTCAACGGCGCCGAGGCCATCATCTTTGCCGTGCCCTCCACGCACCTTCGCAGCGTGTGCCACCAGGCCGCGCCCTTTATCGCCGCCGATACCCCGGTGCTCTGCCTCACAAAGGGCATTGAGCCCGAGTCCGGCCTGCTCATGAGCGAGGTCATTGCCAGCGAGATCGGCAACGAGGCACGCGTGGCGGCGCTCTCGGGCCCCAACCATGCCGAGGAGATCTGCCGCGGCGGGCTTTCTGCCGCCGTCATCGCCAGCGAAGACCCGCAGATTGGGGAAACCTTTAAGGAGCTGCTGCTGTCCACGGCCTTCCGCATCTACCTGTCGCAGGATATGACCGGCGTCGAGGTATGCGGCGCCATGAAAAACGTCATCGCCATCGTGTGCGGCATCTCCGCCGGCTCGGGCGCGGGCGACAACACGCTCGCCCTCATCATGACGCGCGGCCTAGCCGAGATCAGCCGTCTGGTGCACGCCCGCGGCGGTCAAGCTATGACCTGCATGGGACTTGCCGGCATGGGCGACCTCATTGCCACCTGCACCTCGGAGCATTCGCGCAACCGTACCTTTGGCTACGAGTTTGCCCACGGCGTGTCGCTCGACGAGTACCAGACGCGCACGCATATGGTGGTGGAAGGCGCCGTCGCCGCCCGCAGCGTCAGCGAGCTCGCCCGTTCACTGGGTGTAGACATTCCGCTCACCTTTGCCGTGGAGCAAACGCTCTACAACGGTGTTACTTTGGATAGGGCGCTCGAGATTCTTACCGATCGCGTCCCCTCTCAAGAGTTCTACGGACTCACCGACTAGCGCAGAAAGGCTTCTACCATGGGTTCCATTAAAATCGCTCCGTCCGTCCTTTCGGCCGATATGGCCAACCTCAAGGGAGAGCTCGACAAGATCGCCGGCGCCGACTACGTGCACTTCGACGTCATGGACGGCCACTTTACCGGCAACCTCACCTTTGGCGTTGACATCCTCAAGGCCGTCAAGCGCTCCACCAACGTGCCGATCGATGCGCACCTCATGGTGTCGAACCCCGACGAGACGGTCGATTGGTACGCCGACGCCGGTGCCGATATGATCACGGTCCACTACGAGGCCTCCACGCACCTGCACCGCACGCTCACGCATCTACAGCAGCGCGGCGTCAAGGCCGGCGTCGTGCTCAACCCCGCCACCCCCGTGTGCGTGCTCGAGAGCATCATCGACGTTGTCGACATGGTGCTGCTCATGAGCGTGAACCCCGGCTTTGGCGGCCAGAGCTTTATTCCCGGTACCATTGCCAAACTGCACGAGCTCAAGGCCATGTGCGAGCGTCACGGCGTGTCGCCCCTGATCGAGGTCGACGGCGGTATTTCTTCCAAGAACATTGCCGATGTCGTCAAGGCCGGCGCCAACGTGCTCGTGGCCGGCTCCGCCGTATTTAAGTCCGAAGATCCCGCCGCCGAGGTTGCGCTGCTGCAAAAGCTGGGCAACGAGGCCGCACAGGAGGCATAAACCCTTATGACCGCAGGTCAAAACCGCATACCCGTGAATCTTGACTATGCCGCCTCGACGCCCATGCGCGCCGAGGCGCGCCTTGCGCAGCGTGACTACGACGAGAGCGAGCTTGCCGGCGTCAACCCCAACTCGCTGCATTCGCTCGGCCGCAAGGCTGCCGCGCGTCTGGAGGTTGCACGTCGCGAGATCGCCCGCAGCTTTGGCGCGCGCGTCCGCCCGTCCGAGATTGTACTGACCAACGGCGGCACCGAAGCCAACCAGCTGGCGCTGCTCGGTCTTGCCGAGGGCGCTCGTCAGCGCGATCGCAAGCGCGATCGTGTAATCGTTTCGGCCATCGAGCACGATTCGATTCTGGACAACCTGCCGCTGCTGCGTGCCGCCGGCTTTACCGTCGACCTCGTGCAGCCCTGCCGCGCGGGCTACGTTGAGCCTGCCACGCTTGTCGAGCTGCTCAGCGACGACGTGGCGCTCGTGAGCATTATGGTAGCCAACAACGAGACCGGCGTGGTGCAGCCCATCCGCGAGCTTGCCGCAGCTGCGCACACCGCAGGTGCCCTGTTCCACACCGATGCCATCCAGGGCTACTTGCATATTCCACTCGATGTCACCGAGCTGGGCGTCGACGCCATGTCCGTCGCAGCCCACAAGATTGGCGGTCCCGTGGCATCTGGCGCACTCTACCTTAAGAGCCGCACGCCGCTGCGCCCGCGCATCTTTGGCGGCGGACAGGAGGCCGGTCGTCGTGCCGGCACGCAAGACCTGCGAACGCAGCTCGCCTTTGCCGCTGCCGCCTCGTCTCTGACGCCCCATGTGGCTCAGGAGCGCGCGAAGCTGCAAGCCCTTTCCGACAAGCTCTACGCCACGCTTACGGCCCACCCGCGCATTCACGCCACCATGGGTGACTACGCGCAAGCCGACCGTCTGCCCGGCATGATATCGATCTACATTGACGGCATGGACTCCGAGGAACTCATCATTAAGCTCGACGCCGCCGGCTTTGAGGTTTCGGCCGGCTCGGCGTGCTCGAGCGGCAGCATGGACCCGAGCCATGTTTTAAGCGCGATGGGCATCGGTCGCGAGCAGGCATTGGGCGCACTGCGCATTTCCTTTGACGACCGCGTGAATCCGGACGATCTGGACGAGTTTGCCCAGACGCTGCTCTCGATCGTAGGCGCCGCATGATCGTCGCCGAGCTTGAGCGCGCGCTGCTGGCACGCTATCCCAAGACCAATGCCGAGAGTTGGGACCATGTAGGACTCTCCGTCGGCGACCCTGCCGCGGAGATTACCGGTGTTGCCTGCGCACTCGATGCGACCGAAGCCAATGTGCACCGCGCCTTAGAGGCCGGAGCCAACGTGCTGCTAACGCATCATCCCATCTATATCAAGGCGCCCGAGGCGTTTTGCCCGCCTGGCGCGACGCGCCCCCAATGCAGTGCGGCGCTCTACGAGGCAGCCCGTTGCGGCGTGAGCATTATCTCGCTCCACACCAACCTGGACCGCTCGCACGAGGCACGTATCTGCCTAAGTAGGCTTTTGGACGCCGCGCCCGCAAGCTCGTTGGAGCACGTGGACGACCCCGAGCCCTGCGGACTGGGCGTACTCGCGACCCTCCACGACCCCTGCAGCCTGCGCAACCTTGCCACCCGTGCTGCCACGGCCTTTGGCAGCGACCCGCGTGTGTGGGGCAAAGCTGATCGCTCGTGCCGCACCGTCGCCATTTTGGGCGGCTCCCTGGGCGACTTCGGAGAGCTCGCCATCGCCGCGGGCGCAGATGTTGTCGTGACGGGCGAGGCGGGCTACCACGTGGCGCAAGACCTTGCCTTGCGCGGGCTGCCGGTGATCTTGCTCGGCCACGACCGCTCCGAGGAGCCGTTCGTTGATATATTGATGAACTCTGCAGTTGACGCCGGGGCCGACCCCCGTCATGCGATTAAAATACTGAACCCTTGCCAATGGTGGACTGTGACAAAAGGAGAGAACTTATGAGCGCCGGCGCTACGCTACTCAAGCTGCAACAGATCGATTTGGAGCTCGCCCGCAACAAGAGCGAACTTGCCAATATGCCGGAGCTCAAGGAGCTCGCTTCCAAGCGCAAGACCTACGTTAAGCTCAAGGCCGAAATGACCAAGCTCTACGCCCAACGCAAGGACCTGGATATTGAGCTCGACGATCTCAACACCACCGAGATCCAGACCAATAACGCCATCGAGGCCGCTAAGAAGCGCCACGTTGACGGCTCTGACTACCGCGAGGTACAGGACCTGGAAAACGAGCTCGCCACCCTGGCCAAGCGCCTGGACAAGATTGAGCACACCCGCAAGGATGTCGTTGTCGCCCACAAAGAGGCGCTCGACCGCGAGACCCGCGCGCAGGCCATCATCGCCAAGTTCGAGGAGGGCGTGAAGGCCGATACCAAGGCTGCCCGCGCCAAGGCTGCCGACCTGCAGGCTCAGATTGACGCCGCCACTAAGGAGCGCACCGCGCTTGCCGCTACGCTGCCGGCCGACGTGCTCACCGACTACGAGCGTCTGCTCAAGCAGTTCCGCGGCCTGGCCGTCGAGACCATCCAGGGCAACATCCCCACGGTCTGCCACACCGCGCTGCAGGCATCGTCCATGAGCGACCTCAACCACGACGGCAGCGAGATTACGCACTGCCCGTACTGCCACCGCCTCCTGGTACTCCCGAGCAAGGAAGCCTAGCGATGACGGCGGCATCCAACAATTCAATGCAACTTGAGGGAAAAACGATCCTGCTGGGTATTACCGGCGGGATCGCCGCCTATAAGTCGTGCAATATCGTGCGCCTGCTGCAAAAGCGCGGCGCGCGCGTCAAGGTCGTTATGAGCGAGCATGCCACCGAGTTTGTGGGCCCGCTCACCTTCCGTGCGCTCACCAACGAGCCCGTTGCCGTGGGCCTGTTCGACGACCCCTCCGACCCCATCCACCACATTTCGCTGGCGCAGGAGCCCGATTTGGTGGTCGTGGCGCCCGCGACGGCCAATATCATCGCCAAGATGGCCAACGGCATCGCCGACGACCTCATCTCCACCACGCTGCTGGCAACGCCGCGACCCATCGTGATCGCACCCGCTATGAACAACGGCATGTGGAAGGCGCCGGCGACGCAGGCCAACATGGCCACGCTGCGCGACCGCGGTGTCCATGTGGTGGGACCCGGCAGCGGCTACCTTGCCTGCGGCGACGTGGACACGGGACGCATGAGCGAGCCCGAGGACATCGTCGAAGCTGTCTGCGAGGTGCTCAATCCCACGCCCCAGGACCTTGCGGGCAAGCGCATCGTAATCACCGCCGGCCCCACGCACGAGCCGATCGATCCCGTGCGCTTTATTGGCAACCGCTCTTCGGGCAAGATGGGCATCGCCCTGGCGGGGGAGGCCGCTCGTCGCGGTGCTGCGGTCACGCTCGTGTTGGGACCGACATCGCTCGATGTTCCCCGCGGCGTGGCGTGCGTACGCGTGCAGACCGCCGCAGAGATGCTCCAGGCGGCAACGAGCGCCTTCCAGACGGCCGACGTGGCCATTTGCGCCGCTGCCGTCGCCGACTACACTCCAGCGGCCCCAGCGGACCATAAGCTCAAAAAGTCCAACGAGCCCTTGGATCGCATCGAACTGGTCGAAACGGTCGATATTTTGGCCGAGCTCTCGCGCCAGAAGGGCGAGCGATGCGTGATCGGATTTGCGGCCGAGACCGATAACGTCGTGGAGTACGCCGAACGCAAATTGGCCCGCAAGGGTTGCGACGCGATCATCGCCAACGACGTCTCGCGCGCGGATTCGGGCTTTGGAACGGATACCAACAAGGCCTGGATTGTGAGCACGACGGGCACGCAAGAACTTCCTGTACTAACAAAACCCCAGCTCGCAGATACAATTTTAGACTTGCTTCAAAAATTATAAAAAAGTTCTTGCACAAGTCTAAAGTTTCGGGTTAATATACTCCCTGTTGCGAGCGAGAGCAGAGCAACAAACAAAAGCTTCGGGACGTGGCGCAGCTTGGTAGCGCACTTGACTGGGGGTCAAGGGGTCGCTGGTTCGAATCCAGTCGTCCCGACCAGAAGTTTGCAGGTCAGGCACCTAGTGCCTGACCTTTTTTGTTTTAAGCAATTGCTTAATTTTGATTAAGCAACAGGGTGCCAAAAATCTACCTACACGATAATCGCCTTTTGCGGTTACTTGCGCGTTTTGCACGTACTTGAGCCGATTTATTACCGCGATATGAATCTACATACGCGTAGCTGGTATACAGCCGAGTACAGGCTGTATTTATCGCGGCGATTTACATAGATAT
Source organism: Collinsella aerofaciens (assembly GCF_027679495.1). Classification (GTDB taxonomy): domain Bacteria; phylum Actinomycetota; class Coriobacteriia; order Coriobacteriales; family Coriobacteriaceae; genus Collinsella; species Collinsella aerofaciens_AK. The sequence goes on along the minus strand of NZ_JAQEKC010000025.1, from coordinate 4,969 downwards.
AGCGACTGTAACGAACAAGCGTGTCGCTGTATTTATTCCAGAACTTCACTTGATCGGTGGACAAGTGAGCGGTTGCAACGAAACGCCAAGCAGGATGGACTCCATACGAGGATGCCGCAGAGGTAATGGCAGGGGAGTGCGGCAGACGCTCTGAGAGCCGCTGTATGACCCCATTTTCCCTCAACCCGATAATCATGCTTCAAGCCGAGAATCGTTCGCACGGTTGTCAAAAGAAAGGCCCGTGCCGGGTCGCGCGGGCCTTCATCCATAAGGTTAGAAGGAGAAAGCGGGGCGGACGCAATCCGAAAACGTCGCGCCGCCGTAGTTGTTGCCCGAAGGATCGCCGTTGCCGTCGACAAAGAGGAAGTTCGCAGAGCCGCTCGGACGCACCGAGCGCTCCCACCAATGGCTGCCTATGGCAATGGCGGAGTTGCCCGAATAGTTATTCGTCACCTTGCCCTTGAAGGCCTCGTACTGGCTACCCTCGGAGGAGGTCCAGGGATAGTTGGATGCCCACCCCGTCAGGGTACTGGCCGTCCGGGTCTCCAGGGACACCGAGACGGGAGCCTGCTTCCTCCAGACAAAAATCGTCAACGTATCGACGAAACCAATCAGCCGCATAGAGTTCACGGTCGGACTCGAGGGCGAGGGAGGGGAGACGGAGACCGTCGACTTCTCGCTCCTAGATGCCGACCTGCCCGCCGGCGAGGTACTCAGGCCCAAGGCTGTGAGAATCAAGCTGTCTGTTATCACCGGCTCGCGTGCCGTGGTGACCCGAGCGGACGGCGAGATGTCCTTCGGCGACCCGATCGACATCGATAGCCCCGCGCCACTCGCGCTCAACGGGGTCGAGGAGTCGGAACGCGATGTCCTGCTCTCCGAGATGGGGGCCGATACCTTCAAATGCTCGGGCGTCCATTCCGAGCACGATGGATGGTGGCAGTGCGGCTGCGGTGCGGTGAACCTCAAGCGCGGTACCTGCTGGAACTGCGGCGCCGTGCGCGAGAAACTGGCGGACCTTGAGGATGCCGCGTTCCTGGATTAATCCAGAAGGGACAGGGTCTACAAGACGAGCGTCGCGATACTCGAGAAGGGCAACAGGAAGGAAGCTGAGGCCGCCAAGGAAAACCTCGAGAAGCTGGCCGAGCAGGGATACGGGGACTCGGGAGAGAAGGCAAGAGAGGCCGACGCGAGAATCGCGAGCCTTGCGAAAAAGCGGAAGGGGATAGCCCTCGCGGCGGTTGCAGGCATCGTCCTCCTGATGGCCCTAATCGCCATCTCGCCGCTTCCGTCCATGCTCGCCATGTGGTCTGACATGAGGGCATGCCAGGAGAAGATCCGAGACACGCCAATCGGGCAAACCATCGATTTTGGAACCTATTCTGCCGAGCTGCCAGCCTACCGAGGAACCTCTGTAGCAGGAAAACCCATCAGATGGGTCGTGCTCGACAAGCAGGACGGGAGGGCCCTCCTCGTAACAGAACAGTGCGTCGACTACTTGCCTTTCGATGAGGTGGGCGATGCCGAAGATTTTGAATCCAGCACGCTACACGGCTACCTGAACTGCAGCTTCATGGATTTCGCCTTCAGCGATGCCGAGCGGGGTCTCATCGACGGAGACGTCACGATTCTCAACTCCTTTCTCCTTTGCGAACCCGCGCTATCGGACGATTTCCGGTACGCAAAGTCAGTGAAGGACGATAAAGTTAAGGACTGGTGGACCTCTACAGTCGAGAAGTACAGCGGCAGCTCAGACTATAGTGATTTCTACTATGTCGGGCAGCCCCTAGCCAATTACGCGTGCAAGATGGGCGATATCAAATTTGGCGATGACGGGAGCGAGCAGGATGACTTGCTCGGAGTCCGTCCCGCCATCTGGGTCAAATTGAATTAGCAGTCGGTTTTCCCATCGGTTGAATTGCTAAGGCGGCTCCCGAACCATCGGGAGCCGCCTTCGTGCGTTCACTTGAACTTGTCTATTGCCATGCCTTGGGAAGGATTACGCCGGGGACGTTCTTGTTGGAGTCGCTATGCAGTGTATTCGGGCCGATGTTCTAGTCGGAACAATCCAGATGGAGACTCCGGCGTCGCTCGGACATTCCCGTTAAGTCATATACAGCACTGAAATCGCACTTGGCACCGAGACCAGTTACGTCCACATCCGCGTCCGGAACGAATCGAAGCGGCATCCCGTTTCAAAACGTATGCGTTTCACCATGAGAGAGGGATCTGTCATGAGCTGGAAACCGAGAAAATGCGTTATCGCCTTACTGACATTAAGATAATACCGTGTATGACCAATATGAACTTGAGCATATTCCGTCCGTATTCATACTGGATGATCAAGGAAACATCATCGGCTTATCCGAAGGAGAGGAAGAACCTCTTGCCTTATTAAAGAAATACGCCAAATACAACGGATATAAAGCGGAAGGAGGCGACATCGAGTAACTATCAAAGGCCAGATTAAGGAGCCAGCCATGAAGAAATGCCTGCCCTCCATCGTCTCAGCAGCTCTTTGCCTCTCCCTTGTCATGACACCATTTGTGACCGTTGCGGCAGCCTATGCCGACGAGGGATCTCCCGCCGAGAGCAGCGATATCTACGTCGGAGTCAATTACGACGAAAATTACGATATATCCCTTTTTTGAGCGCGGGCGCTGCGCGGATTCATATTCCAAGGCGTGGTGCGATTCTCACGGATCTGCAAATAGCCGCCCCGCCCCTCACAAGGTCAAGCTGAACGCGAAGGAGGAGGCTTGCCTGCGCGATCTCTAGCTTGTTGGCACCGCTGAAGTTATCGCCGGTCTCGTGACAACCGGTCCTAGCGGCGGCTTTTTTGCAACCGCAATGACATCGTACCGACTTTTCATTTGCATGTTCTGAAAGGAAGTTGCCATGTTGTCGCAAAATCAATCGAGATACTTGGACACAATCGGCTTTGCCCTGCTTGCATTACTCTTTGCTAGCGACCTTTTGCTGAAACCGCCCAAGGAACTCGTTTCGCTTGCCATAGCCTGCATTTCCGCCCTTTACTTTACGGCAACCCTATTCGTCGGACTAAAGGAGAGGAAAAAAGGCGCAGTCGTTGCATCTGCCGTAGGCGTGATCATAGCCATTGCCTCATTATTTATCTGACACATTGGTGATCTAAGGGCGATATCGTAGGAATACGACCGGGAGAGCCGGGACCAGATTGCCCGGGTTGCCCGGTCGGCTCGCGCGACGGCGCGGCGGTTCCACAGAAAGCTCTCCGGACTTCACGCCGTTTCTGATCGCATTGTAGACAGCCATCTCGTCTTCGCAGTCGGCGAGCTCGCGGTGTGCGTCGTCGTTTTGGATGTCCAGTAAATCTCGAAGGTCATCCATGCACCAGCGTCCGAGATTTGGCCATGCGCGTTGCGCGAGCTGATAAGTGTCGATTGCGATGTTGTAGTTAAAGTCCAGGCCAAAGCCGTCCCAGGCAGAACGGCTTTGTTTCCTTGATTATCAACTTCATCCGGACACTTCCCGCATTCATCCGTGTGTGTACGGATGAATGCGAGGTTCAATACCCCGGCGGCCTGATCGGCAGACCGCCGGGAACTCTCACTCCTCGATAAAAGCCGGCACTCGGTTAGTCCTGCGCATCTTGAAATCGCCAGACTCGTGGGAGACGTAGAGAATGCCGTCCATCCCGTCTCGCGATGCATATGACAGGTGAACAGAACCGCAATCCGCTCCATCATCGTCGAGAAGATCGAACGAATTCGGGTCGCTCGTTGCGGCCAAACGACCACTCAGACAAGAGCCATCGTCATTACAGATTTGCCATTCCATGTCTTCGCCTGCAAGAATCGCCATAGACGGCCTGGTCGCGCCATCGTTGACATACATCCCGTCTATGCCAAACCCATTTTCAGCGCCATCGATAAACGACTGCTCGGACCTATACCTCGCAAATGATGCACATAGCACCATTGCAAGACAAAGTACAAAGCCAACAATCGCTATCTTTGCATAGCTCTTGCCTATCATGTCATTCACCTCCCTCGTATGTATCGAGGTATTCCTGCTTGAGCGTCTGCGAGGACGACTTGATCTTTTCCACGAGCGTGCCGGCCTCGATGAAGTAGAACGAGTT
>NZ_JAQEKC010000025.1:0-836 GCF_027679495.1 Collinsella aerofaciens | reverse complement strand
CGCGTCGCAGGAGGTTTTCCGCTTTCCCGGATCGAGGCCGTTCAGCGGTTCATCGAGGATGAGGTACGGGCAATCGGTCGATATCGCCATGGCAAGCTTTACCTGCTGCTTCATTCCTGTCGAGAGTTTACGGGTCGGCTTGTCGAGATATGGGGAGATTCCGAGGGAGCTGCAGAGCGAGTCGATGTCGGTGGCCGATTTCCACGCCTCCCTAACGAAAGAGAGGTGCTCGATGGCCGATAGCGTGGGATAGAGATCCGTGCCGCCTGAAGAGCTCAGGTAGACGAGTTCTGCGAATTCGGCTGATTGACGTTGGCTGATTCCGTCTGCCGCCAGGCTTCCCGAGCGGATGCGGGTGGGAAATTGGCCCGACAGCGCTTCAAGAAGGGTGGTTTTCCCCGAGCCGTTGGGAGCAACGAGGCCCGCCGCCGTTCCCGGGCTCAGGAAAAGCGACCCGATTGAAAGTATCGTCGTGCTTCCGTATCCCACGCTCACGTCCAGGAGCTCGAGCCCATAGTGCTTTTTCGCGGGTCCATACTGTTTGGGCGAACGTGTCGCAACGGCGCCGACCGCGAAAAGGACCGCGACGTATATCAGGGCCACGGCAAGCATCGATGCGCTGCCTGAACCGGAGCCAATGAATTCTGTCGGGAAGCATCCTACGTAACCCGTTGCCTCGATAGGCGAGAATACGGCCAGCGGCAGGAGATTGAGCGCGGCGTTATGCCCTAGTGCCGAATCGGACAGTAACGGGAATACCGGGGCCGCGACAAGCAGCGCGGAGGTAAGGGGGCCCGCGAGGACGCGCCTCGTTGCGGTCGATAGGACGACGGAAC
>NZ_JAQEKC010000024.1:0-30573 GCF_027679495.1 Collinsella aerofaciens | reverse complement strand
TGGACGCCGGGCCTACTCGCTTCGGTTCGGGCGCTACACCAACTTTCTCGACACTACCTCGGCGTTGATGCCCACCATGGCCTCGCCCAGGTCCTCCGAAAGCTCAGCGATGAGCTTGGCATCGGTGAAGTTTGCCACGGCCTTGACGATGGCGGCTGCGCGCTTGGCGGGGTCGCCGCTCTTAAAGATGCCCGAGCCCACAAAGACGCCTTCGGCGCCCAGCTGCATCATCAGCGCGGCGTCGGCGGGGGTCGCTACGCCGCCGGCGGCAAAGTTCACGACGGGAAGCTTACCCGTGGCATGGACCTCGCGCACCAGCTCGACCGGAACCTGCAGTTGCTTGGCTGCCTCAAAGAGCTCGTCGTCGCGCAGGGCAACAACGTCGCGGATCTGCTTTTGGATCTTGCGCATGTGACGCACGGCCTGAACGACGTCGCCCGTACCCGGCTCACCCTTGGTGCGAATCATAGTGGCGCCCTCGGCAACACGGCGCAACGCCTCGCCCAGATCGCGGGCGCCGCAGACAAACGGCACGTCAAACTGGGTCTTGTCGATGTGATAGACGTCATCGGCGGGGGAGAGAACCTCGGACTCGTCGATGTAATCGATCTCGATGGCCTGCAGGACCTGCGCCTCGACAATGTGACCGATGCGGCACTTGGCCATGACGGGGATGGAGACGGCCTCTTGGATGCCCTTGATCATCTTGGGGTCGCTCATGCGCGAGACGCCGCCTGCGGCGCGGATGTCGGCCGGGATGCGCTCGAGTGCCATGACGGCGCAGGCGCCTGCCTCCTCGGCGATGCGTGCCTGCTCGGGCGTGGTGACGTCCATGATGACGCCGCCCTTGAGCATCTGCGCGAGTTCGCGATTGAGTTTGACGCGATCGGCCTTGCTGGTCTGTTCTGCCATGGTTGCTCCCTTGGTTGGCATGTGCATTGCTTGACGGAACATCCTATCGGGGAGCTGGGTATGGCAAAATACTCAGTTTTCGAGATAATAATAAGGTCAGCCTAATACCAGATTGAACAGCTCGATAAGGTCAGGTGGCAAACTCATGCTTGACTACAATTTGGAAAAACGCGGCGAAGCATCGCTCTATGAGTATGTTTACCAGCAAATTCGAGATGATATCGTAGCTGGACGTATTGTGGCGGGGGAGCATCTTCCGTCTAAGCGCGCCTTTGCCAGTCATCTGGGAATCAGTGTCATTACCATCGAGAATGCATATAGCCAGTTACTCGCTGAGGGCTATATTTGCTCAATGCCACGTCGTGGCTACTACGCTTGTGAGCTTCCGGATGCACCGGTTTTGGCTTCGGCTGCGGAGGGCATCGACCGAGATAACGCCTCTGCGGGTCCCAGCGCGCATGATGTCAACGGACAGGTCGAGCTATTCGATGCACTTTCTCCTTCCGCTTTGGAGGCGGCGCGGCTTTGGCAAAGCGCACTACGGGCGACGCTGGCATCCGAAGATGAGCGCGAAATCTTTTCGCCCGCACCGGCGCAGGGCACCGCTCGGCTACGACGCGCAATTGCTCACCATCTGCGTGGGACGAGGGGCATGAATGTCGATCCCAACGATATCGTTATCGGCGCGGGCGCCCAGCTGCTCGATACCATGCTGGTTCAGTTGCTTGGAGCCGACAAGGTGTATGCCGTTGAGGATCCGGGCTATTTGCGCCTGACGCGCATCTATCAGGCTATGGGCTGCAAAGTTCGACATGTCCCGTTGGATGACGACGGCGTGGACCTGAGCGCTCTGCAGAAAACCGGGGCCGATGTCCTTCACCTTATGCCGTCCCATCAGTATCCGACCGGCCTTGTGACGAGCATTGCGCGTCGCTATGCGCTTCTGAGCTGGGCCGCCGAGCGACCAGATCGGTATCTTATCGAAGATGACTTTGATTGTGAGTTTCGCCTTGCCGGGAAGCCGATTCCCGCGCTCGCGTCGATAGATGCCGCCCAGTCGGTTATCTACACCAACACGTTTTCGAAGAGCCTGTCATCGGCGTTGCGTCTAGCGTACATGGTGCTGCCCGATGAGCTAATGGAGCGGTTTAGGCGCAACCTTGGTTTTTACGCCTCGTCGGTGAGTTCCGTTGACCAGGTCGCTTTGGCTCGTTTGCTGGAATCGGGTGATTACGAGCGACATGTGAACCGCGTGCGCGTTCGTGCTCGCGAGGCGCGTGATGGCCTGGCGGCGCTTGTGCGGAAGGCATTTCCGGCAGGGGAAGTCTCGATCGAACACGCAGACGCGGGCCTTTACTGCACCGTGGTTGCGGAGCGTGGAACGGGCGGAAGCACTTTTGCACGGGCCCTCACGCGCTCGAGCATCCCTTTTATCGATATCGGTGACTGTTTTTGGTGTGCCGATGGCGCATCTGCCCCTGAAAACTCAACTCATATTCTTGTCCAGTATGACGATCTGAGTCCAAAAGTACTAACTACCTTGGAATTGCAGCTAATGGGGGGCACTCTGCAATCTAAGTGAGTAGACTTTTAGCACTTTGGCGACCAGGCAGTTTTGTAACAAGCTATCTACCTGCGGTTTTGAAAAGCAGGAAGACCGGCCTGCTCGGAATGTTCAAAAAAGTCTACTCACTTGCCGCGTAAAGCTTCTGCATGAGAAAAAAAATAGGGTTTTCAACAGGGCTTCGTCCAACTCTCGACAAGCTTTTGGCCAGTTGGGGAGGGCTGTTGAAAACTTGGCAGTCCGTTCGGCGCCATTTTTGGTGCGTTCGCGCCAATGCGTGACTGACTGGGTTGAAATTCGTGTTCTCCTGTGCCTATGAAGGATCTACTTTGTGACATATCGGCTTTTAGGTACTGGCGTTTGCCTCCTCAAGTCCGCGCTTTGTGTCCGCCGCTTCCACGACCGGAAGAAGACCGGCAGCGATATGATCTCGCCCGCAACCCGACGGCTGCGGTCGCGCTCGGTTTTCCGTTGCATACATTGGTTCGGACGAGAAACAAACGGACTTGTCCTGCCAGCATTAGGCAGCGGCTGTTTCTTGGTGAGCTCCCCAGGGAATCCGTGCTGGAAACGGAGCATGGATTTTTGATTACGTCTCCTCTACTGACGGCATTCATCATGTCACGGCATCTGACGGATCTTCAGCTTCTTTTGGTATTGGCGGAGATGTGCGGCTTGTTTGCGGTGTGTGCCCTGCCGGCGTTACTTGAGACGGAGCTTTCGCGTGCAATTGATTCGGGTGCGATTTCGACAACGTTCGGTTGGGCGCGCTGCCCGTCCGAGGACGGCACCGCCTCAAATTTATGGCGTCGAGACGCTTTGGTTTTGGGCGGAGACCTTGACCGTTTTTGTTCAGATGTTTGTGGGATGCGTTACGGCAATAGATTTATGGCGGTATCGCAACTCGTTCCATTGGGTGCCGCGTCGCCTTTTGAGGTCGAGGCGTATTTGCTACTTGCACTGCCGCGATCCCTGGGAGGCGAAGGTTTTTGCGGCATAGAGCTTAATGTTGAAGTGATGCTAAACACAAGTGCTCGAGCGATTGTGGGAAAGTCCCGTGTATATATCGACCTACTTCTTTCTTCACCGGACGGTAGGCGACAGGTGGCCATTGAATGTCAGGGAAAGGCCTCGCACGGACGCGCGGGGGATGGCTTGCGTGACGCTGACCGCATGACGGCCCTTCAGGCCATGGGCTACGATGTACTTCTCCTGACACACAGACAGATATCCGATGAGGGTAGATTCCGCGCGATCGTTAAGACCGTATGCAGGATGCTCGATGCTGAATATCGTGATAAAAGCTCAGATGAGCAAAGGGCTGAGGCATTACTCCGGTCTGAACTATTCGTTGACTGGACAAAATTGGGAGTAATCGACGGAAAGATGCCCGCTAGACACAAAATGGCTCGATCGTGGACGGCTGCGGTTCTAAGTGAGTAGGCTTTTAGCACTTTGGCGACCAGGCCGTTTTGAAACAAGTCATTTACCTGCGGCTTTATAAAGCAATATGGATGGCGTGCTCGGCAAGTTCCAAAAAGTCTACTCACTTAGTTTTTGACGAGAAGCCGATGCCGAAGGCGGTCCTATTTCAGGGCGTTAACAAGTTCATGAGGCACGAAAAAGGCCCGAACCAATACGGTCCGGGCCTCATCGAGCTTGAGGTTATGTCTCAGGCGGTTGGCTTAGCCAAAGTAGCGCTTGAGCAGGCCGGCGAAAGCCTTGCCGTGGCGGGCCTCGTCGCGAGCCATCTCGTGCACGGTGTCGTGGATGGCATCGAGGCCAGCGGCCTTGGCGCGCTTGGCAAGATCGGTCTTGCCGGCGGTGGCGCCGTTCTCAGCCTCAACGCGCATCTCGAGGTTCTTCTTGGTGGAGTCGGTCACGACCTCGCCCAGGAGCTCAGCGAACTTGGCGGCATGCTCGGCCTCCTCGTGGGCAGCCTTCTCCCAGTACAGGCCGATCTCGGGATAGCCCTCGCGATGAGCGACGCGAGCCATGGCCAGGTACATACCGACCTCGGAGCACTCGCCCTCAAAGTTGGCGCGCAGGTCGGCAACGATGTCCTCGGAGACGCCCTCCATCTTGGCGACGCCCACGACGTGCTCGGCAGCCCACTCGAGCTGACCCTCCTCCTGCTTCAGGAAACGAGAACCGGGAACGCCGCACTGGGGGCACTTGAAGTCCTCGGGCAGTTGGTCGCCGTCGAACTCTTCCACATAACCGCAAACGGGGCAAACAAACTTCATGATTCGATCCTTTCGATCGATGGCGATTGTGCGCTCGTCCGGTCCCGTAAGGGCCCTCTCCGGACGTGCGTCTTGACGAGTTCTATTATCCATAAATGCAACCAAATGTGAAGCCTATTAGGAATGATTTTTAATAAAACAATTTCGAGCTATAAAGATGTTGATTGATTAACGATTGGCAGGCCGTCTTTGACCGCCGCTGAGTACAATCGGGCGAGCAAATGTTGACCTATCAACAAATGAAGGAGTTTCCTTTATGCATCTAGCCCGTCGTGCCTGGTGCCGAACATATCAGACGGTTTTTCGCATTGCATTGCCGATCCTGCCCTATACCGAGCCGCGCATTTTAGAGCATGCCGAGGATGTGCCCGCGGTGCTTCAAAGCGCTCGATCCAGAAGGTCCTTATCGTGACGGATCCCGGCATTGCCCGTCTGGGGCTCACGGCACCGCTCGAGACGGCGCTCGCATCCAGGGGGATTGGCGTTACGGTCTATGCCGAAACGCGTGCAAACCCCACGGTTTCAAACGTGGAAGAAGCGGCGTCCCTGTATCGAGAGAGCGCCTGCCAGGCCATTATCGGCTTTGGCGGTGGCTCGGCCATGGACTGTGCCAAGGGCGTGGGCGCACGCATTGCGCAGCCAAACAAGCCCATCAACAAGATGCGCGGCCTGCTGCGGATTCATCGTCGCCTGCCGCTGCTCATCGCCGTTCCCACTACCGCCGGTACGGGAAGCGAAGTCACGCTTGCGGCGGTAATTACCGATGACGGGACGCACTACAAGTACCCCATTAACGACTTTGTGCTTATTCCGCGCTTTGCGGTGCACGACCCCGAGTTTACGCGCGGTCTGCCCGCCTCCATTACGGGGCAGACGGGTATGGATGCCCTGACGCATGCCGTCGAGGCCTTTATCGGGCGAAGCACCACGCCCTATACGCGCAAGATGGCGCGACAGGCGGTGCAGCTTATCCACGACAATTTGCTCGAGGCCTATGAGCATGGTGACGACATGCGCGCTCGTCGCAATATGCTTTCGGCGGCGTATAAGGCGGGCGTTGCGTTTACCCGCTCCTATGTCGGATATGTGCATGCCATCGCGCACAGTCTGGGCGGCCGATACGGAATTCCGCACGGTTTGGCCAACGCGATCATCCTGCCGCACATGCTTCGCGCTTATGGTGACGCCGCCGCCCCCAAGCTTGCCGATCTTGCTCGCATGGCGGGCATTGCGCCGGCTACCGCGCAGGATAGTCTTGCGGCCGAGGCCTTTTTCGATTGGGTCGACCGCATGAACGAGATCCTGGGAATCCCCAAATATGTCTCGGGCATTCGCCGCTCCGACATTCCCGAGATGGCGGCGCATGCCGATGCCGAGGCCAATCCGCTGTACCCCGTTCCGCTTTTGATGGACCGCTTGGAGCTCGAGCGTATGTACGAGGTCGTCGCGGGTGGTATGTTTGAGGACGAGAACTAGGAGGGTGCCATGAACACCGAGGAAATTGCGCGCATCGTCGGCGATCAGCGCACTTACTTTAAAACGCACGCTACGTTTGATGTTGATGCCCGACGTCGCGCGCTCGTGAGTTTACGCGATGCGGTACGGGCGCACGAGGCCGATATTGCCCATGCACTCAAGACCGATTTGGGAAAGTCGCATGACGAGGCATATATGTGCGAGATCGGCACGTCGCTTTCCGAGATTCGTCATCAGATCGCTCACGTGGCTCGATGGAGTCGTCCGCGCCTGCGTCCGTGTGACCTTGCCAACGCCGTGAGCGCGTGCAAAACGCAAGCCGTGCCCTATGGCGTCACGCTCATCATGGCTCCGTGGAACTACCCGTTTTTGCTAACACTCGAGCCGCTCGCCGGCGCCCTTGCCGCGGGCAATACCGTGGTCATCAAGCCGAGTGCCTATGCTCCGGCATCGAGCGCGGTGCTCAAGCAAATCTGTGAAGAGGCATTTGATCCGCGCCTGGTGACGGTTGTCGAGGGCGGGCGCGCCGAGAACGAAGCGTTGCTCGATGAGTGCTGGGACAAGATCTTCTTTACCGGTAGCGTTCCGGTCGGCAAGCTCGTCATGGAGCGCGCGAGTAAAAACCTCACGCCCGTGACGCTTGAGCTGGGCGGCAAGAGCCCCTGCATCGTGGATGCGACGGCAAACTTGAAGGTTGCGGCGCGGCGTATCGCCTTTGGTAAATGGCTCAACGTGGGGCAGACCTGCGTGGCGCCCGACTACCTGCTGGTCGATGCGCGCGTGCACGACGAGCTGCTGGACCTCATCAGGGAAGAGGCCCGCCGTATGTTTGGCGAGCATCCGCTCGATAACGAGGACTACGGGCATATCGTCAACGCCAAGCATTTTGCGCGCGTGCGCGGGCTGATCGATCCCGATAAGGTCGTGCTGGGAGGCACGGCGCGCGAGTCGTCGCTCAAGATTGAGCCGACGATCCTAGACGGCGTGACCCCCGATGACGCCGTGATGCAGGAGGAGATCTTCGGTCCCATCTTGCCGGTGCTGACGTTTGAGAGCCTAGACGAGGCCGAGACGTTTATTACGGATCGTCCGACGCCGCTGGCCCTGTATATCTTTAGCCAGGACCGTTCGGTTCAGCAACGCTTTGTGCGCTACGTGCCCTTTGGCGGCGGCTGTGTCAACGACACGATCATGCACTTGGCTACGAGCCATATGGGCTTTGGCGGCATGGGCGCGAGCGGTATGGGGCAGTACCATGGACGCGAGAGCTTCGATACGTTTAGCCACAAGAAGAGCATCGTGAACAAGGCAACTTGGCTGGACGTGCCGTTTCGGTATGCGCCCTACGCAAGCTGGAAGCACAAGTTCGTGCGCATGTTTGTGCATTAGAAAAGGGCGCAGGTAATACGAACAAGTGTTCCTATTACCTGCATTTTGCGTTAGACTACTGTTATGGAGCACGGATGGGCCAACTCCCTTTAGAAGGGATTTGGTATGAACGTAAGCGATGTTATTTCGTTATTGGCGTTGTTGATTGCGGCTATCGAACTCGGTCTGTTTATCGGCCGAATGAAATAGCCGCCCCCGCGTAAGCGAAGACGGCCACTTCTCACGATGAAAACGTGTATCGGAGTTGGCAAGACCCGCGGCAACGGGTGCCATCCGTGTTCCTATCTTATCTGCAAGCGTTCTGTCGCGCAAGCGTTGAGGCAAACGATTGAAGGACGCAGACAGGATGTATTTGTGTCCGCGCGGGACCGTAGACTTCTCAATAAGGTTACACACCGGTTTATCCGGCCGTTAGAGGAGCTGCTATGTACGAGCCTTCACGTGTTCTTCTGTCATTTCACATTGCAGGATTTCAGTATGCCGATGGCGCCTTGGTCCTGGGCGATCTTAAAGCGGGCGATAAGCTGACGCTGTGTGCCGAGCGCGATAATCCCCATGACCCCGAGGCAGTTGCGATCTACTATGGCAAGACCAAACTTGGCTACGTTCCGGGAAACGAGGTCGGCCCGCTGTCCTTGATGATGTATTACGGCCACGAGGACGTATTTGAGGCCCGCGTGCAACAGGTTGCCCCCGAGCGCAGCCCGTGGCACCAGGTGCGCGTTGGCCTCTATGTGGTGGATGCCCGCTAGTCGGCAATGGAGGCGGCCATGTTTGATGACGACGACCAGTTCGATCTGACAGACGATCCGTTTGAGTGGGATCTGCTACTCGACGACGATGAGTTGGAGCAGGATCGTAAGAAACGGCAGGACAAGAAAACTCAGAGTGACGCTTCGAAAAAGCAAGACAAACGCCGCCGCGGACTGTTCGGCGGGCTCTTTGGATAACCGCCGCATCGCTGCGTCTGTATACTTAGCACGAGTTGAACACGTTGCGAAATGAGGACACAGACGATGATGTGGTTTACCGCCGACTTGCACCTGGGCGATACGAATATCTTGCACGACATGGACCGGCCGTTTGGCTCGGTCGAGGAGATGAACCGCAAGGTCATCGATGCCATCAATGAGTGCGTGGCTGCGGACGACCGCCTCTATATTCTGGGTGACTTTACCTATCGTTTGCCCCTGGCGGAGGCGGTGCGCCTGCGCGAGCGTATCGAATGCCAGAACGTGACGCTCATCCGCGGTAACCATGACGGCGACTGGGAAGATTCCGACGTACCGCGGATTTGGGAAGACGTGCGCGATTACCTGGAGATTGCTCCCGGCTATGCCAAGGGCCATCGTCTGGTTATGAGCCACTACCCCATGCTCAGCTGGAACGGCAAGGCGCGTGGCGCCGTCATGCTGCACGGGCATATCCACAGCAGGGGAGACCGCACCAACGTGCGCAACCGCGATCGCGAGCGCCCTATCTTTCGCTACGATGTCGGTCTCGATGCCAACGAGTACAAGCCCGTAAGCCGTGATCAGATTCTTAGCTTCTTTGGGTTATAGGGCGCCAGAGCCACCACAAAGGGGACAGGCACCTTTGTGGTGGCTCTGGCGCCGTTGCCATTATGGCAGCGGCGCCTTTTTTGTCCGTGCGGCGCGGTAGAGTGTAGGCGGTCGAAATTTGCGTCCATCGAGGAGCTGCTATGAACGAGATTAAGTGCCCGCATTGCGGCGAAGTTTTTAAGGTCGATGCGTCCGGCTATGCGGATATCGTCAAGCAAGTACGCGATGCCGAGTTTTCGCGCGACCTGGACGAGCGTGTGAAGGCAGTCCAGCGCGAGGGCGAGCAGGCGCTGGAGCTTGAGCGCTCGCGTTCGACGGCTGCCTTGCAAAAGGCAGAGTCTCAGCGCAACGCTCAGCTTGTCGAGCAGAAGAACGCTGCAGCTCAGCAGCTGGCACAAGAAGTCGCCAAGCGCGATGCCGAGCTTGCCGAGCTGCGTGCCAAGCTTGAGGGCGCTGCCGCAGAGCGCGAGAGTGCAAGCCAGCGCGCGGCGGTTGAGGCCCGTGCCGATGCTCAAAAGGAGAATGCCGAGCTGCAGCGCGAGATCGATAGCCTGCGTGCGCAGCTTGGGCGCAAAGATGACGAAGCAAAGCTTGCCGAAGCCGCGGTACGCAATGCGACTCAAAATGACCTCGCCGCGCGCGATGCTCAGATTGCGGAGTTGCAGGCAAAGCTTGCCGCCGCAGATAAGGCTCAAGAAATGGCACTCGCAACTGCTGCGGCCGAGGCGCAGCGTAAGCTCGAGGCTGCGCAAAACGAAGCGAATCGTAAGCTTTCCGATTACCAGACAGAAGTGCGTGAGAAGTTCTCGAATGCTAAGACTCAGTCCGAGCGCGAGGCCGAGGGCCTTCGTGCACAGCTTCGTGAGCAAGAACTTTCTGCAAAAATGGAGCTGTCGAAGGCGGTCGCCGCGGCGGAACGAGAGCGCGATGAGGCACGTGCCAAGCTGACGAGCGAGCTGGCGGTGCGCGATTCTCGCGAGGAACAGGTCAAGGCGGCGCATGAGCTCGAGCTCGCGCAGGCCAAGCGCGCGAGCGATGACCTGATTCGCTACAAGGACGAAGAGATTGAGCGTCTTAAGGACATGAAGGTACGCCTGTCCACCAAGATGGTGGGCGAGTCGCTCGAGCAGCACTGCGAGACCGAGTTCAATCGCCTGCGCATGACGGCGTTTCCCAACGCGTACTTCGAGAAGGATAACGATGCGTCCGAGGGCACCAAGGGCGACTTTATCTTCCGCGAGTGCGACGCAAGCGGTAACGAGGTCATTTCGATTATGTTCGAGATGAAAAACGAGAACGATGAGACCGCGACCAAGCACAAGAACGAGGACT
Organism: Collinsella aerofaciens; assembly: GCF_027679495.1. Classification (GTDB taxonomy): domain Bacteria; phylum Actinomycetota; class Coriobacteriia; order Coriobacteriales; family Coriobacteriaceae; genus Collinsella; species Collinsella aerofaciens_AK. The sequence continues at coordinate 20,092 of NZ_JAQEKC010000024.1, read as the reverse complement.
TCTTTAAGAAACTCGACCACGATCGCCGCCAAAAGGGCTGCGAGTACGCGGTGCTCTGCACGTTGCTCGAACCCGAGAGCGAGCTTTACAACGCCGGCATCGTGGACGTGAGCTATCGCTACGAGAAGATGTACGTGATTCGCCCACAGTTCTTTATTCCCATGATCACGCTTCTTCGCAACGCCGCCATGGGTTCGCTGCGCTATAAGCAGGAACTGGCGGAGTACAAACAGCAGAATATCGACGTCACGAACTTCGAAGCCAAGATGGAAAAGTTCAAGAATGATTTCGGTCGCAACTACGAGATCGCGAGCCGCAAGTTCCAAACGGCGATTGATGGGATCGACAAGACGATTAGCCATCTGCAGAAAACCAAGGAGGCGTTGCTGTCCTCCGAGAACAATCTGCGCCTAGCCAACAAGAAGGCCGACGATCTTACCATTCGCAAGCTCACGTGGGGCAACAAGACCATGAAGGCCGCGTTTGACGAGGCGCGCGGGGCTGCGACAGAGACAAACGATGAGCCAGCCGAGGCGGATTCGTATGAGGTCGAGGATACCGAGTAGGGGATAGCGTATCGCGCAAAAAGCGGGGCCGCTGGCGATGTTGCCAGCGACCCCGCTTCGTTTCGTTCCAGTATGTTCGGCTAGTCCTCGAGCAGGTCCTCGATAAAGCCGACGCGGTAGTTTTTGAAGATGACCTCGCCGCCGTCTTGCGTGGCGTCCAGATCGACATCGCCCATGATGCCAAAGTCGTGGTCGCCATCCTCGTCGGCAAAGATCTGGTGCACGTGCCATACGTGCGCGGTCTTCTCGTCGGACTCGTCAATGGAAAACATCGCGGCGCTGCGGGCATCTCCGTCGGTGAGGATTTCCTCGTGCTGCTCGTGGTAAGCGTCGAGTGCTTTTTGCCAGCGGATCTCGCTCATGCCCCAGTCGTCGTCGAGCTCGCCCAGGTCGCGAACGTGCTCGCGAGCGGCAAGGGTCACGCGGCGGAAGAGCGCGTTGCGCACCAACAGCGTGCAGCCGCGGCGGTCCGCCACGACCTCGTCGATGCCCTGCGGCGGCGCGGCGTCGAGGGCTGCCGGGTTGCCGGCGTTCTCCCACTCGTCCACCAGGCTCGAGTCCACCGAGCGCACCACAAAGCCCAGCCACGAGATAATGTCGCGCAGGCGCTCGTCGCGCTTCTCGATGGGCACGGTGCGGTCGAGTGAACGGTAGGCCTCGGCTAGGTAGCGCAGCAGAATGCCCTCGGAGCGGGCGATGCCGAGCTTTTGGATATAGCCCTTAAAGTCGCTCGCGCTCTCCAACATGTCGCGCAGGACGCTCTTGGGAGAGAGCTGATAGTCGTTTGCCCAGGGCACTTCCTGGCAGTACTTGTCAAAGGCGGCGTCGAGCAAATCCTCGAGCGGCTTTTCGTACGTGACGTCTTGAATGCGCTCCAAGCGCTCCTCATACTCGACGCCGTCAGCCTTCATTTCGGCCATCGCGCGGTCGCGCGCAGCGCGCTCCTGTGCGCGCAGCACCTGCTTGGGGTCCTCGAGCGTTGCCTCGACCATCGAGATCAGATCCATGGTATAGGTCTCGCTCTCGGGATCGAGCAGCTCCAACGCGGCAAGCAAGAACGGCGAGAGCGGCTGATCGAGCGCAAAGTCCTCGGGCAGATCGACCGTCAGTGCATAGTCAATGTCTGGTGCGGCGTCAGTCGGGGCGTCGGGTGCGGGCGGCACCTCGGTGCGAACGACGACGCCGGAATCGATGAGTGTGGCGAAGATTTCATCGGCGCGAACCTCGAGCTTGGCCTTTTCCTCGGGGGTCTGCAGGCTCGTCTCGATGAGGTCGTGTACGCGGGCACGGGCGTCGCCGCCCTGCTCGACCACGCTAATCACCATGGAGTGCGTGATGCGCAGGCGCGGCTTGAGCGTCTCGGGCTGCGTCTCAATCAGACGCTCAAAGGTCTGCTTGTTCCAGGTGACAAAGCCCTCGGGGGCCTTCTTCTTTTTAATCTTGCGGAGCTTCTTGGGGTCGTCACCCGCCTTGGCCATGAGCTTGGCGTTCTCGATCTCGTGCTCCGGGGCCTCGGCGATGACCATGCCCTCGGTATCGAAGCCCGAACGGCCGGCGCGACCGGCAATCTGATGGAACTCGCGGGCGCGCAGACGACGCATCTTGTAGCCATCGAACTTGGTGAGCGCGGTGAGGACCACGGTGTGGATGGGTACGTTGATGCCGACGCCGAGCGTATCGGTGCCGCAGATGACAGGCAGCAGGCCCTGCTGCGCCAAGCGCTCGACCAGCAGACGATAGCGCGGCAGCATACCGGCGTGGTGCACGCCGACGCCGCAGCCAAGCAAGCGCTTGAGGATCTTGCCAAAGGCCGTCGAGAAGCTCGTGCCTTTGGCGGCTTCCTTAATGGCCTCGCGCTGCTCCTTGCTGGCGATGCCAAAATTGGCGAGTGACTGTGCCGTCGCAAGGGCGGCATCTTGGCTAAAGTGCACGATATAGAGCGGGGCCTCGCCGCGGCGCATGGCGAGCTCGACCGTGCCCTCGAGCGAGGTCGTCACGTAGTCGTAGCTCAGCGGCACGGGGCGTGGGGCGTCGACAACCAAGTCGCAAGCAGCGCCGGTGTGTTCCTCGAGTGAGGCGGCGATGGCGGTGACATCGCCGAGCGTGGCGCTCATGAGCATAAACTGCGTGTGGGGCAGGGTGAGCAGCGGCACCTGCCAGGCCCAGCCGCGGTCGGGGTCGGCAAAGTAGTGGAACTCGTCCATGGCCACGCAGCCCACGTCGGCGCCCTCGCCCTCGCGCAGTGCATCGTTGGCAAGGATTTCGGCCGTGCAGCAGATGACGGGCGCCTTGGTATTGATATGCGTATCGCCGGTGATCATGCCGACGTTATCGCGGCCGAGTACCTGCACCAGATCGAAGAACTTTTCGCTGACCAAGGCCTTGATAGGGGCCGTGTAATAGCAACGCTTGCCCTGTGCCATGCCCATAAAGAGCATGCCCAGCGCGACGAGCGATTTACCCGATCCGGTCGGTGTGCCTAAAATGACGTGATCGCCGGCAGCCAGGTCCATGAGGGCCTCTTCTTGGTGATCCCACAGCTCAATGCCGCGGTCGCTTGTCCATTCAAAGAAGCGTTCGAAGGCCTGATCGGGCGTGAGCCATGGTTCGGGCTCGCTACCATCCTCGGGCTCCCACCAGGTGGGGGAGAGCGCGCCGAGCGAGCCGAATTCGGCTTCGGTTCCCGTGCCGCCCGAGAACGAGCTGGCGGCGCCGGCGCCAGAAACGGTGCTGGCGGAAGTATCTGTCGTGGTCTGTGCCATGTGGTTGCTTTCTCTCGCCGTTTGTCCGCCAACTATTATGGCGTAGCAGCGGCGCGGGGTGCCAGCGCGCGAGAAAATGCAGGAAATGGGCGTTCTGCCCAGCCGTTTGGTGCAGTTGCCAGCTAAGTGAGTAGACTTTTTGCAATATCGCGAGCACATGGCTTTTGCGCAAGAGCTCTACCTGCGGTTTTAGTTTTCGTTATGCGGGTTGTGCTTGGCTATTGCAAAAAAGTCTACTCACTTAGGTTTGAGGGTCGTTCGCTGACGCCTATTTTCACTTGTTTGCCGACGCCGCGACCATCAGAAGCCCCTAGGACTCCTGCGGCAGGCGCTTCTTGCTTTTGCGGGCGCGGTTTCTAAAGTTCTCGACGGCCTCTTCCATGCCCAGAGGTACATAGGTGAGCGCATCGAGGTTTTCGGGCAGGTAGCAGGCAAGGCTTTGCTCCTGCGCGCGGCCCGCCGCGAGCTGTTCATCGCTGGGCTGCGCGCCGGGTGTGGCGCAAATGCCATAGACGGCGGCACCCATCTCGCGCGTGCGGCATTCATATTCGGTCTCGGGGTGCTCGGGATGGTCGCGGCGGACGTCGTCGCTTACCCAAAGCGTATCGTAGCCGGCCGCGGCAAACTGTCCCAGGGCGTAATCGCGCAACGGCTTGCTATCGGTGCGCAGCGTGACGGTAGCGCCGGCTGAAAAGAGCGGGCGGTAGAGCATCAGATGGTCGACATGGACGAGTCGTTTTTTAGCGTACTTGGCCTTGGGCTGCGGCGTGGGAAAGTTAATTGTGATGGCATCGAGCTCGCCTGCGGCAAACAGCTGTGGCAGCGATGCGGCGCCTCGGGGCAGGACGAGTGCGTTGGATAGCCCCTGTTCGCAGATTTTCTGCGCGGCATAGGCGATGCAGATGGGCTCCTGGTCCATGCCGATAAAGAGGGTGTCGGGCTCGCGGTGGGCGCGCTCGACCAGATAGGTTCCCTTGCCACAGCCAAGATCCAGGTGAAGGTGTTCGAAGGGCTTGCTGCCAGCTGGCGCGCAAGCCTCGCGCCAATCTCCGGCATAAGCCTCGGGGTTCGTCTCGATCGCATCGGCGTAGCGCTCCAGGCGCTCCTCGAGCACAAAGTTCTTAGGCGTGCGAACGTGGACGGCTCCCATGAGGCTCCTTGGTCATAAATGCGAAACGCATGGCCGCGCGTTCCGTCAATGGGTTGAAAAGGGCGGGCATAGATTGCCCGAAAGATGTGGTGCGGCTCGGCGGCGAGTCGTCGGTGCCTACAGGCGCTTGAGAATCACATAGCGGTTGAGCTCGCCGCTACGACCGTCGGCATGGAAGCGCTCAAGCTCGCGCACGGGGACCTCGCCGCTCTTGTAGAACGTACGGACGCCGCGCACCAGGTCGGTGATCTGCTGATCGTCAAAGTGATGGCAATAGCGGTAGGCGTGGCGGTCGTTTTGCCAGCCGATGAGGTGGTCGCCGGCTTCAAACTGCGCGGAATCGTAACCCTCAAACGGCGGGGTGAGCTCGGCGCGGGCTTCGGCTCGAACGGCCTTGCGCGCCATGCGCTCGTCGTTCATAAACTCCCAAAAGCTGATGGCGATGATGCCGCCCGGGCGCGTCTGCCGCACCAAGGCGTCGAGTACGCGTACGCGGTACTCGCACGACGGCACGTGGTGCATAAAGCCAAAGCAGACCGAGATGTCGGCGAGCGGGGCGTCGAAAAGCACGTCGGGCGTCTCGGCGGGGTTGAGCTTCATGAGGGCGTCGAGCACGTCGAGTTCCTGGAAGTGCAGGTTGGGAATGCGAAGCGCGTGGCCATGTGCATCGATAGCCAGGTCTTGGCACGAGTCGACACCATAGAACTCAAACGGGCAGCTGGCATCTGCCGAGGGGTTTGCGCCGTCGACGCCCTTGGCGGCAAGTGCGCCGCCGGCGGCAAAGTTCTCGAATCGCATATTGCCGCAGGCAAGATCGAAGACGCGGACGGGATGCTCGATCGTGGCGGCGTTGAGCTGCCCGAGCGCGATGTCCATGGTGCGCACCCAGCCGGGCCACGGGGCCTGGCGCGTATCGGAAAAGGAAGCGGAGTGCTCGCGATAGAACGTATTGTTGAGCTGGATGAGCGATGAGGCGAAATCGCGGTTCACGGCGCGGAACTCCCTCCGTTGGCGGTGCGGAATAAACAGTACGACCATACTACCGTTAACGCCGCAACGGGGACAACCGAGCCGTGGGTCATTGCTTTGTTTGGACACATTTCCGCAGCTCATATGTGCCCGCAACCGCCGGTTGTCAAAAATCTCACTAGAATAGGTGGCATGCTTTTGGCGGTGGCGGATAGATTTTTAACTGTGCAAGGCGCCTTAAGAACAAAAACGGTCCGGCGGCACGGCTGGCATCACATAGGAGGAACCATGAATGTAGAAACTGCGCAGCGGCTCGCCGACCTTCGTCGCAGCAAGGGTTTTAGCCAAGAAGGGCTGGCGCGAAAGCTAGGGCTGTCGCGCCAGGCGGTCAGTAAATGGGAGCGTGCGGAGAGCTCGCCCGATACCGAGAACCTGATCTCGCTCGCCAGGCTCTATGGCGTGAGCCTGGACGAGCTGCTCAATCCGAGCGATGAGATTGAGGACGATATCGAGTTTGAGAATGAGGACCGCGCTCGTCAGCGCGAGGCCGAGGCGGCAGAGCGCGCACGCACCCATGAGGCGGCGGCACGAGCTACCGAGGCGGCAACACAGGCGAGTGACGCCGCCGCCAAGGCGGCGCAAGCGGCAAGCTGGAGTGCACAGGCCGCTAATGCCGCTACGGCGCAGGCGACGAGTGGCGGCGCAGTTGGCTCGACTCCGGTGAAGGGCCCGTTCCAGTCGTTCCCGTATTGGGCCGTGTGTTGGCTGCTGTTCTTTTTGCTGATGTTCCTGTTTGGTGCCGGCCCCTTTGCTGCGCTGATCTTCTTTACGATTCCCATCTATCACTGGGTGGCGCGTGCACTCGATGGCGATTGGGCGCGCGGAGATATTCAGGTTGGTTCGGCGCCGGTGGTCGCTAGGGCTCAGGATGTTTCCGCTCCGGTTGATACTGACGTGGCTACCGTGACTACCGCTGACCCGATTGCCAAAGAGGGTGATGAATGATGAAGCTTTCGCATGAATCCAAGGTACGCTTGGGCGTTGGCATCGGAGCGTTTGTGCTCATCATCGGGCTTGTCTTTGGCACTTCGCGGACTTTGATTCATTTTGATGGCCCGTGGGATCTCGACGATGTTGTATCCGGCTTCTCTGGTATGGACGATGCGGTTGACGAGGACGATCTTTTGGATGACGGTAACTATTCCGCTCAGCCTCAGCAGCTTTCGAGCGAAACCTTTGATGCCGACGCGTTCACATCGCTTGACTTGGACGTGACGTCGGGCACGGTCGAGGTCAAACACGTCTCCAGCGGGCCAGTGCGCGTAATTGAAAGCGGTCGCGTGGCAACGGGGACCGTTGCCTTCGATGCGGCAACCCAGAACCTGGCCGAAATCAAGGGCTCTACGCTCAAGATTCGCCAGTTCGATTGCGATGACGAGCGCGCCATTGACCGCACGGTTACCGTCGAACTGCCGCGCGAAGTTGCCGATAACATGGTGGGCATTACAGCGAATGTAGGATCGGGTGACCTGACGGTCGCGGGCATTGCGTGTCATGACCTCAACCTGACTTTGGACTCTGGAGACGTTGAGTTTACGGGCACCGTGACCGATACCCTGAATGCCGAGGTCGGTTCGGGCGATGTGACGTTCGAGCTCTACCAGGCCCCCGCGAAGTCGATGGACGTGAGTGTGGGCTCGGGCGATGTGGAGATGACGGTTCCGAACTCGACGGGCTTTAAGGCGAGCCTCACCTTGGGCAGCGGCGACTTTGAGAGCGATTTCCTTCCGCTTGGCTACGACGGCGAGACCATTTTGAATCTTGAATTCGATAACGGCGATAAGTCTGCTACGTATCGTTTTGAGGTCGGTTCGGGCGACATGTCGTTTGATCCGGAGTGACATGCGGTTTTCGGAGATCGGTACATATAGGCATGCTCTTTGATGGAGGCGCCGGAGCCGTGACGGGCTTCGGCGCCTTTGCCTTTACAATGGGGACATGGAACAGATTATCTTGAACATACTCGAGGCTCTGCGTCGCGGCGAGACCGTGGACGACAAAGCGCTCGTCAAACTGATACATGCCGAGGCGCGCCGTGAGGGTGCCGACAAACGCGATTTGGCCAAGCGCCGTCTGCTGCCGTTCTACCAGCGGGTTAAACGTGAGGAGCCGGTTCGGTGGGCTGCGTGGAATGTCGATTCCGATCTGGAGCGTCAACTGCTGCAGGTCCTGCGTATGAAGCCGCGCCGAACGGCCTCGGGCGTGGCGACCATTACCGTCATTACCAAGCCCTGGCCATGCTCGGGCGATTGCCTGTTTTGCCCCAACGATCTGCGCATGCCCAAAAGCTATCTGCACGCCGAGCCGGCGTGCGCCCGTGCGGAGCAAAACTGCTTCGACCCGTATCTGCAGGTGAGCGCTCGTCTGACTGCGCTTTCGCAGATGGGACATGCGACCGACAAGATAGAGCTCATTGTGCTCGGCGGTACCTGGAGCGACTATCCGGAAGGCTATCAGACATGGTTTATGTCAGAGCTTTTCCGTGCGCTCAATGACGATGCCGTCGCCGGCGTGGCTGCCAACCCCATGTTGGCGCGTCCGGGCATCAGCCGTGCCGAGGCAGGGCGTCTACTCGATGACGCTCCTGCCGATGCCTTGCCGCCGGTGGTAACAGAACGCCGTGAGCGCTATCGGGCTGCCGGTATTGCGACCGACGAGGCCGAGCTTGCGAGCGGTGTTGCCGACGAGCAGGGGCGTGTGGATGCTGCCGTGGGTGGCTATAACCGCGCGGTGCGTCGTCTGTACGGTCCCGGTACGCCGTGGGGCGAGGTCGCCGAGTGGCAGACGACCACGATGGAGGAGCTTGAACGTCAGCAGCGCATCAACGAGACGGCGAAGCATCGCGTGGTGGGGCTCGTTATCGAGACGCGCCCCGATGCCGTGACGCCACAGGCGCTCACGCTCATTCGTCGCCTGGGCTGCACCAAGATTCAGATGGGCATCCAAAGCCTTGACCAGCACCTGCTCGATATCAACGAGCGTCGCATTTCGGTGGCGCAGATCGAGCGGGCGTTTTCGCTTGCGCGTCTGTTTGGCTTTAAGATCCACGCGCATTTTATGCTCAACTTGCTGGGCGCCACACCCGAGGGGGACAAGCGCGACTACGAGCACTTTATGACTGAGGGGGCCTTTATGCCCGACGAGGTCAAGGTCTACCCGTGTGCGCTCATCGAGGGCTCGCGTCTGGTGGGCTGCTACGAGCGCGGCGAGTGGCGCCCCTATACCGAGGAAGAACTGCTCGACGTGCTGGCCGACGACATCGTGGTGACGCCGGCGTTCTGCCGTATCAGTCGCATGATCCGCGATTTTAGTTCCGATGACATCATGGTGGGCAACAAGAAGCCCAACCTGCGTCAGCTCGTTGAGAACCGCCTGGCTGCTCGGGGTGACGGTGCGACGGTGCGCGAGATTCGCTATCGCGAGATCAGTACGGCGGGTGCCGACTTGGATGAGCTATCTCTTGATGAGGAAGTGGCGTACGAGACGCCGGTGACTTACGAGCGCTTTTTGCAGTGGGTGACGCCGCAGGGCAAGATCGCGGGCTTTTTGCGCCTGTCGCTGCCCGACCATTCATTTGTTGCCGCGCATGCGGACGAGTTGCCGACGACGCCGGACGAGGCGATGATTCGCGAGGTGCACGTGTATGGCATGGCGGCACGCGTGGGTGACCAGGGCCAGGCGGCGCAGCATCACGGGTTGGGGCGTTTGCTCGTGGAGCGTGCGTGCCATATTGCTCGGGACGCGGGCTATGCGCGCATCAACGTGATCAGCGCGATTGGCACACGCGAGTACTATCGCCATTTGGGTTTTTACGACCATGGACTCTATCTGCAAAAGGAGCTCTAGATGAACAAGCCAAGTGTTTCTGCCGGCGTCGTTGCCGGCGTTGCTCTGGGAGCCGCGGCGCTTGGTGCGGCCGCCGTCGCTGTTCGCGCTGCCTGTCTGCAGGTTGCGCGAACCCGCAATGGGTTGGCGCGTGTGAAACGCGTGCACGATGAGGGCGGCGATGAGATTCGCGTGTTGGTGCAAGGCGGCGTCTACCAAAGCGCGAGCTATGTCGGTGAGCGTTGGGCCGAGCCCGTCTTTGCGTACTATCGTGCGTTTGACGACGTGTTTGAGTCCGAGGATGCGATGCGCGACGCTTATGGTCACGGCATCGACCGTATGCTTATGCTGGGCGGCGGCGGGTTTGCCTATCCTAAATTCGCCCTGATGTCGCACGAGGGCTTGCGCATGGACGTCATCGAGTATGACGGAGAGATTACGCGCCTGGCGCGCCGTTGGTTCTATCTGGACGAGCTGGAGCGCACGGTGGGCGACCGCTTGCGGGTGATTACTGCTGAGGCTCGCTCGTATCTGGGTGTGACAAGTGTGGGCCATCGTCGCTACGACGTGGTCGTGAGCGATTGCTTTGGCGGTGCCGAGCCCGTACGCGAGCTGGCGACGGTTGAAGCGTTGCGTTTGGTGCGGGGCAGCCTAAATTTCGGTGGCGTCTACGTTGCCAATATCGTGAGCGCAAGCGAGGGGAGCGATGTGACGTTCCTGCGCGATTGCGCTGCCACGGCACTCGAGGTGTTCGCCCACGCCTGGGTGGTCCCATGTGGCGATGCGAAGTTCGGCGGAGAGGAAAACTACCTGCTCATCGCCAGCGACGGCAACTACGCCTTTGCCGAAGCTGTGCCCTTCGACACCGACTTTCTCGGCACCGTCCTTCACGACAAGTAAGTCTCCCCGTCCCAAAAAGATTGGTCTTAGGCGTGGTCGCGCCAGCCGAGAACGCGCTGCTTCATACCCTCGATTTCGAGCACGCCTTCGGCAAAGCCTTTGCGCACGAGCTCCTCGGGAACGTACTCGTCGTAGCGATCAAAATAAGGCACCTCGCCGGGATAGACGAGCTCGATGGGATCGAAGTCCTTCTCGGCCTCGGCGGCGAGCACCTCAAAGAATGTCTCCTCGTCGGCCTTCATCTTGAACTGCATAAAGTATGGACGCGACGGATCGAGCCCGCGAAGGCCCAACTCAGCGGCACATTTGATTTTAAGCATGCGCTCGAGTGCTAGGAAGGCGTAGCTGCCCAACCAGGGGAAGAGCACCCAGGTGTCGCCACCCAGGTTGATGAGCGGCTTAGTTCCCGCGCCCGAAATCTCGGCGGTATGACGAGCCTGCGCCAAGCGAGCCCGTGCGTTAGCCATGAGGTACGGATATGTCGCATGCTCGTTGAGCGCCTTGCGCATGCGTTCGAGTACGTGTGTATTGATGTCACCGGGGCAGTCGCCAAAGTAGGCCGGCACACGGCCCTTGACCTGCGTGGCAAAGACGGTGTGGCGCTTCCAGTCCACTTCCTCGACAATCCAGCAGTGTCCGGCGATGGCGATGCGCTCACCGGGCGGTGGCGGGTTGACGATCGTGCCCAATTCGGCCGACTCGCTGCGAACGGTGAACTCCTCGTTTTCCTGGAACACGGCGTAGAACTTAAAGTTGTTGATGATGCGCTCTCCCGCGAGACCCACGATGAGCCCACCGCCCTCGGTGACCTGGATGTGGTCGATCTTGATGAGGTGGCGCAGCAGTACGCGATAGTCATCGGCCGAGACGCGGTGGAAATAGCTGAGCGTGAGTACACGCTGAGCAAGCTCGGCCGGCGTGAGCTCGCCGGTGCTGGCGAGCGTCGACATGGTCTGGTGGTAGAGCAGGCTGTAGGGGAGTCGATCGAGCTCGGGCGGCTCGACCCACTTTTCCTCGCGATAGAGTTGTACGAGCGCGATGCCCTGCAGGAGCTTCCACGGGATGGTCTCGGGCATCATCGTGCGCGGCTCGGGCTCTTCCTCGCGCATAACAAACCACATCTCGGGCGGAAGATCGCGGCGTCCCGTGCGGCCCATTCGCTGCAAAAAGGAGCTGACGGTAAACGGCGCATCGATCTGGAACGTACGCTCCAGACGGCCGATATCGATACCGAGCTCCAGCGTAGAGGTGGTGACGGTTGTCTGTGCCTGCTCCTCATCGCGCATGAGTTCCTCGGCCGTCTCGCGCAACGATGCCGAAAGATTGCCGTGATGAATGAGGAAACGGTCGGGCTCGTGCCGGTTCTCGCAGTAGCTACGCAGCATGGAGCACACGGCCTCTGCCTCCTCGCGCGAGTTGGCAAAGACCAGGCACTTGCGGCCGCGCGTATGCTCAAAGATATAGCCCATACCGGGGTCGGCGTTGTCGGGCGCCGTGTCGGTGGGGTTGAGAAGCGCCTGCTCGGTCGCTCGTGGGATGTCGACTTCGCCCTCGGGGGCCGAGGAAGTGCGACGGTCTTTGGGAGCGGCTTTGCCCCGTGCCCGTTCGCGACGTTGACGGCGCTCCTCTTGTATGAGCTGTCCGCTGTGACGCATGTATTGGGCGCCGGCGGGCAGTGCCACGGGTGCCGCTGCCTCAATGCGCTCGCATGCAAGCACTTCGGCCTCTTGAGGACCCATGCTCTCGAATACCCGCTGCTGTGCCTGGGGGCCCGAGTTGTAGAAGTGCTCCATGGAGATGCGCCACACGCGACGCGGTTCTTCAAAGCGGGGGATAACGCAGTCGCGCCCCGTTCCCTGTGAGAGAAAAGCGCCCGTGCGCTCGGGGTCGCCGATGGTAGCGGAAAGGCCAATGCGTCGAGGCTGCACGCCGGCCATGCGCGAGAGTCGCTCGATAAGGCAGAGCGTCTGCCCGCCACGGTCGCCGCGCATGAGCGAGTGGACTTCGTCAATAACCACATAGCGCAGGTCGCAGAACATACGAGGGATTGCCATGTGCTTATGGATCAGGAGCGCCTCGAGCGACTCGGGCGTAATCTGCAAGATACCGCTCGGCTTTTTGATGAGCTTTGCCTTGTGCGACTGCGAAACGTCGCCATGCCAGTGCCAGACGGGGATGGCGGCTTCTTCGCACAGGTCATTGAGACGGACGAACTGATCATTGATGAGTGCTTTGAGGGGGCCAATATAGAGGGCCCCAACGCTTGCGGGCGGGTTCTCCCAAAACTCGGTCAGGATGGGAAAGAAGGCCGCCTCGGTTTTGCCGGAAGCCGTGGATGCCGTCAGGAGCACATTGTCCTGCGTGTTAAAGATGGCATCTGCCGCCGCAACCTGGATAGAGCGCAAGCTCTCCCAATCGTGGGAGTAGATGAAGTCTTGGATAAATGGGGCGTAGCGGTCAAAGGCGTTCACGGGGCCTCCTTTCAAAAGCGAATCTCTCAACGCGGTGGGCAGTGGCTTGCTGCATTACTGCCTCAACGTTTTCCCAGATAAAACCTGCCAAAATAAACCTGTCCCTTTTTGGCAGATTAGATGGTGAATTCGGCGAAGTTACGGTCGCCGCCTGCGGTATCGGTGTCACCTGTTGCGGCTGCCGTCGCCAGCGCGTCGCCGCCGACGCTTTGCAGCAGCTCGGCCACGTTGGCGTCGGGGTTTTGGCATAGGATGTCGAGCAGCTCGATAAAGTCACGAATGACTTCACGCGGCGTCAGATGCGTGTCGGCTCCCACGCGACCGAACTCGATCTTGAGGAAGTCCACCAAGTCGTTCTCGGTAAGCGTGGGCGTCCAGCCAAAGTAGCCGGCGTGAATTTGCATGAGTTTTTCGATCAGCACCAGCAGCTCCTCGTAGGTGAGTGGCTGCAGACGGATGATGGGCGCGAGCATGTCCTTAAGGTCCTCGCGCGCAAAGCGACCCTGAGCGAGTCGGCTGCGCAGAGCCTCGTAGGAGAACACGCCGCGGCGGCGGTCTTCGATGGAGGTTGGCGTGCCGCCCATAATCATGCCCAGGTACTGCGCCTTGCCCTGAAGTGTGTCGTTGTACATGGTCAGGATCTTCTCGTAGTTGTACTGGCGCGTGATGGCGTTGGGAATCTTATACAGATTCACGAGTTCGTCGATGAGCACCAGCATGCCCTTGTAGCCGCTGCAAACCAAAAAACGCGCGATGAGTTTGACGTAGTCGTACCAGTCGTCATCGCTGATGATGGTTGAGGACCCCAGTTCGGCGCGGGCCTCGCTCTTGGTGCGGTATTCGCCGCGGATCCATTTGGTCACGCGGCTCATGGCTTCTTCGTCGCCCTCGGATACGGCCGTGCGATAGCGGCGGAGCATGCGGGTGAAGTCGAAGCCGTGGACCATCTCCTCGAGCGGGGCCAGTTGGGCATTGACGACCGACTCGTCGACGTCGGCGCACGAGGCGACCCAGCGATCCAGAATAAGGTTGAGCGCACCGCCCTCAGGGCGCGTCTTGGTCGATATGTTGCGGATGAGCTCGCGGTAGGTGGCAAGGCCCTGTCCCTGACCGCCCTGCAGGCGGCGCTCAGGGGAAAGGTCGGCATCAGCGACGACGAATCCCTCGCCCATGGCATGCGTTCGGATGGTCTGAAGCAAGAAGCTCTTGCCGGCGCCGTAGCGACCGACTAAGAAGCGGAAGCTCGCGCCGCCATCGGCGATGAGACTCAAATCGGTGAGCAGGGCGCGAATCTCGACCTCGCGACCCACGGTGATATAGGGAAGGCCGATGCGCGGGACCACGCCGCCCTTGAGCGAGTTAAGGATAACGGCGGCGACGCGTTTGGGTACACGGGGCGCTGCGGATGCGGTATCACTCATGGTCTAGGTATCCTCTCACGTCTGCTTCGTAGTCCTCGATAATCTGCGGCCCTGCCGCGCTAAATTCAATTACGGTGTCGCCCACCAGGTCAAAGAGCGCCTCGTTGATGCTGTCGACGAGCATGTCCTCGCTCTGCCCCGATTGCACTACCGCCGATTCCGCCTGTACTGCGTTGTGCTCGAGCAGCGCGCGGAGATAGGCGTCTGCGGCAGGCGTGAGTTCGTTCGTGGCGTCAGCGGGCGCAACAGCTGCGAACGCGGGCGTCGGCGCGAGAAGCGGTGCCACGACACCAAACTGTTCGGTGGATATGGTTGGCTCGTCGGTCTCGTCCTGCCGAATGGGTGCCGCGACCGCCTCGACAATCGCGTCGGCTACGGGCTCGGCTTCCGGTTGCCCTGAGTCCGCTGCCTCGGCTTCCACAGGTGCGCCGTCCTCGCGCTCTTCGTCGATTAAAAGTGCTTCGCGCGTTTGCGCAGCGGCGCTCCGAATGTGCCCCAGCTGAGTCAGGTCGATATCGATCTTGACGGGCTGGTGTGCGGCGTCCCACGAAAGCCATGCCACAATCTCGTCATCGATAATTTTGGCCAGATATTTGGGGACCTTTTCTTCCTTAAGGGGATGGGCGGGGTCCAGCGCCAGGCGCAGGCGTTGGTCGCAGGCGCGCATCATTTCACCGAGCTTGCTGCTCTTTTGCCTACTACCGTGGATGCGCATGCATTCCCAAAAGTCGTTTTGGCAACGGTAGATATGGATAGGATCCAGGCGATATTCGCAGTCCTCGTGGCGCTCGGGCGCAAAGAATACGGCCGAGGCAAACATGGTGTAGGGCATGGCCGTCTCCTCCCCAAATAAACTCGCCACGATGCCGGTCTTTCGGTGCGTGTCATAGTAGCGCGCCATGCGGACATACACGGCGCATGCCGCGTGGCGCAGATCGCGGTGGTGGCTGCGGTCGAGCCGCGAGTTACTTAGGTTGTACGTGGAGAGGGCGTTGATGGCGGCCATGAGTCGCTCCTCGCGCACCTCATCGGGCGGAAGGGGGAGCGTGGGCTCGGAGGTTTTGCGACGTTTGGGGGTCTGGTCGGACGGTGCCGGTGCCGGTACAAGGTCTCGTGCTGCGCGCCGCAGCTCGATAAGGGCGTTATCGAACATGACGGTTTTAGAGTCACGAAGCAGCTTGGGGTTGAGCCCATGGAATACGGCGTAATCCTGCAACCACACGCGTGCAAACCGATCAATGCCGGGCTCGAAGGCGCGATAGACATCCCAAAAGGCCTTGATCTTGTTAAAACCGTCGAGCGGGTCATCTACGCCAATGCCGCAAATCAGCTCATAGAGATACAGAAAGGCAAAGGACGTAGACGTTTCCTCGACGGTTCCGCGGCGCACTTGGGCACGCCAGGTAAAGTAGCCGCGCAGCTGCCGGTCGCTCATGGCGTTGTAGGTGGGAAAGTACGACTTAAAGGTGCCGTTGTAGGGACAGTCGTCCTCAAAGTCGGCCATCAGCAGGCCCTGGCGGTAAAAAAGCTCGGCTTCCGAAAGCCAGCGGCCCGCACCGCCCTTGGGGTCATCCTGCCAGCGCGATATCTCGCGCATTTTACGGTACTGGTCGGGGAGGAAATTCTGCATCTGTCGGCCGGTTTTGAGAATCGGCTCGTCTGCGTAGACTTCATGTGAGAAGCGGGCAGACTGATGGGTCCGGGCCTCGGCCATAATGCGCTCGATGAGCATCTTGATGTCCTGGTCGGCCACCGCTCCTCCTCTCGAACGCAGCTACGGTGACCTCATATCATAGCACAGCATCAAACAGGTGTTCGAGATACCGCTGCGTTGATAGATTTAGAACAGGAGGGCGTAGATGACGGCGATGACGACGGAGGGGAGCATATTGGCCGTGCGGAAGGTCTGAGGACGGATGAGGTTGACGCCGACGCAGAAGATGAGCATGGAGCCTACGAGCGAAAGGCTGTTGAGGGCTGCTGTGGTCATGATGGGGGAGAGCGCGCCGGCAAACAACGTGATCGTCCCCTGGAACACGGCTACGGGCAGGGCCGAGAAGATGCAGCCGCGTCCGAGCGACGCCGTCATGGTGCAGACGATGATGCAGTCCAGTGCGCCCTTGAGGGCAAGCGTTGACCAGTCGCCGAGCAGGCCGTCCTGGATCGATCCCACAATTGCCATGGCGCCGATACACACGGTGAGTGAAGTCGAGACAAAAGCGTTGGTGAACTCGTTATCGCCCTCACTGCCGGTCTTGCGCTTGAGCCATTCGCCAAGGTTCTCGATGGCGGCTTCCAAGTTGACGGCCTCGCCGATGAGCGAACCGAGCGCAAATGAGACGATGAGCATGGTGGTGCCGGTGGTCGCTAGCGCCTTCCCATCGATAAGGAGCATCTTTTGCATGGTGCCGCCAAGGCCGATAAACAGGACGCACAGCCCCGATGCTTTCATGAGCGTGTCTTGGATGCGCGGTGTGATGAAGCGGCCGCCCGCTAATCCCAAAAGACCGCCCGCAACTAAAAGCACAACGTTGATGATTGTTCCCAAGCCCGGCATGAGCCCTCCTGTATTGATGCCAACGTGGCAATCGTAGCAGAACGAAATGCGAGGCACATCGCGACTCATCTAATACGTTATATAAGTGGTGTTAGGAATGATGTGCAGCATTTAAGCCTCAGGTGGTTGTCGGGACATAGGGATAGTATTCAAAGCGCAGTGTCATAAGCCGCTGCGGGGATTCAATAGCCGCGGCGATGATATTGGCATCGCGGGCACGATCAAACCCTTCGAGTTCGATCTGATACGAGACGTCTTGCATAATGTCCAGACGTCGCCAGGCTAGGAGTGTGTCACCATCGAATTCCAAGGTCTTGCCTCCGTCTGGAGCAACGGCGTATAGACGCAGCTTGGCGGTGGTTGCAGGGTCGACAACCGTGACCTTTTTAATTTCGTTTCGAGTATTCTTGGCGCCCAACAAGGTGAGCAGTGTTGGGGCCACGACCTCGCCCGATGGCAAAAAGACGACTTCGATGGATTCAGGAAATGCGATGATAGCCGACTTGCGGACGGGCTGATTGGCGGCGGCAACTTCGATGTTCGCAGCGTCGATGACCTCCGTGTGGTCGAGCGCGGCAAGCACGCAGCAGTTACCTTCATCGATCTCTTGAGGATCAGCAAGCCCCAGACTGTCCGCGAACTCGGGATCGTTTGGATCGGCAGCGGGCTCATTCGGCGCTTCGAAAGAAGCTGGGACGCTGTTTGTCGGCGACGGCGTGTCGCCCGCACCTGCTTCTTTGTCCGCGCTCTCTTCTTGTATGGTTGCGTTGATGGGTTCGTCGTTTGGGGGGAGCGTCTTGGCGTCAAACGCGGAGGGGAGAATTCCGATGGCTCCGGATCCGTTCCACTCCATTTCGAGAAGCGCCGGGTCGGCAAGAATGCGTTGCCTGCTTTGCGCGCGGGCATCGATTTCAATAGGGCCTGCCTCTATCCCTCGTGTAAGGCTGAGTGATCCGGCTGGCTTCTCGAAATGAGCGTCTGTGTCTTTGGTACTGACGGCGTAGAACAGCAGGGACGCTTCTCCCGCCGCGATGGCATCGGTACCGGCTTTGGTCAGCCGCAACGATGCCGTGAATGAGAGGGTGGGCTGCGTGTCGTCTGCATTCGCGGCGGCGCAGCCCAGACATATACCGCCTCCTTTCTCAAAAAACGTACCGTCGAAGGCGACCTTCGCTCCGTTCGCCGAGTCATCGACCGAAGCGATGTCGATGCGCAGCTCTAAATTGCATGGATCGCCATCTGCATCGAGCACAACCGAGCGCCACGTGCAGACGGCGCACCCCGCCTGGGAGCCGTTTGCCTTGTTCGAACGATTGATATCCACGACTATCGAGCCGTCCGTATTACGACGAAGGCATCCCGAGGTTGAGATTGCGGCCTGTGCGATCGAAAAACGCTTGCACGCAATGGCGCTCGACGGATTTGGTGCGGAGCTTAGGGCCGCTGGTAAGGAGTCTGCCATGACAGGAGTCGCCCAAGCGGCGACAGGCGTTCCGGTTGCGAGCGCGCCGCAGAGTGCGACGACGGGCAAAAGGTTCTTCGATGCCATGGGGTCTCCTTAGCTAATTTAGTGCGGCCTGTTCATGTTTTGTTTCTGGCTGTGTTTGATGTGCAGACCGAGGCCGGCGGTTCCCGCGCCTGCTGCTGCGGCGCCTGCTGCCAAGAGCCATCGTTTGTCGCCTGTCTGCGCCAACGGTTCCTCGCGGTCGCTGCGGTCGAGCTCCGAGAGGTCGACCGTCACTTGCGTGGCGGCCTGCGCCTGTTCTTGCTGGGCAAAGGCCATGGCTGGCCCAAACGCTAGGATGCTGACGGCGGCGGCCAGGGCGACGGCCTTATGCCGTGTGCGCACCGGGGTCGACCGTCCAGGTGATCGTTGCAACCTGATCGCCTTCGCCGGTTACGCGGAAGATGTCGCGCGTGACGCGGGCGACGTTTCCGCTTGTCTTGAGCTTAATTATGTCCGTGCCACCGGCAATGCCCTGGTAGCCCATGTCGAAGGCTGCATTCTTGGAAAGATCGAGGCCCGTTCCCTGCATTGCGGCGCTGGCGTTCTGGAGCGCGCCGTCGGGGCCGACCTTAAAGTCGATGGAGTTCTGCGCGGTTCCGGCCTTGGCGTCGGCGGCAATGGTCCAGGTGTTCATGGCGTCGATCTTCATGTTGGTGACATGGATGCCGTAGGCCGAATGATTGTCGATGGTGGTCGCGTCTTCTGAGGGGCCCTGAAGCGTGCCGTCGGCCTTGGCGACGAAGGGAATAACCGTCGGAACTTTGAACTCAACGTTGTCGATCTCGGTCCTGACCATTACCTTCGTGGTTCCAACGCGCCCGGCTGCCATAGCTGGCGTCGGGGCGGCGCCCATTGCGAGCGCGAGCGCGAGCCCTGCGCCCACGGCGAGCGCTCTGGCTCCGTTCATGTTCCTGGTGATGTCCATGGTCGTTCCTTTCTATTCGCCGCGGGCCGTCCCCGCGATGATTGGACGAATGCTGGTGAATTGCGTGCGGTGCCGCGTCGGCCGGAAAAGCTAGTTCTCGGCTTGCTCAACCCGCACCTTGACACGTGTCGGATTGCCGTGGCTGTCGAGGGTCTTGGCATCGAGCGCCTGAATCTCGATGTACGCCTCGCCTTCTTTGATGTCGCCGGCGGGGCACGTTTCGATTGTCTTGCCGGTCTCGACCACACCGGATTCGTACATGGTCTCGTCGTTTTGGATGACGCGGAATCGCTGGGGAAATTTATTGTCTTGGACGTTTTGCACGTTGACGCGCAGCTTGCCGTCCTCCTGCAGCTGAGCGACCGGTGCGACCGAAATCGTCATCATGTTGTCGCGGACGATGGCGTCGAGCTCATCTTGGATTTCCTGACGCGTTTTGCCCTCGGCCGTCGTAACCGAAGCGCCCGCCTCGGGTACGGGCTGCGACTGCCAAGCGTATAGTCCTACGGCGACAAGGGCACAGACGATGGCCAAGCAGGCAACGATGAGCTTCTTGCGACGACCCAGGCCTGCAAAGTGGGGTGGCTTCTTCGCGCTCATGCGGCATCCTTGGCGGTATAGATGCGCGCAAAGGTGGACGGGTTCGCTCCAAAGAGCATGTGAAGCATCAGGCGGCGTGAGTAGACAAGCTCGTCGAAGTCGGGAGGGAGCTCGATGTCGTGGATATGCGCGATGTGGTGGGCGAGCGCCGAGAACGACTCGGGGTCGCAGATCACATCGGTGGTGACGTGGTAGACCGCCGTATCGGGGAATGCCTCTTCATCGAAGGGTAAGAGATAAGGGTCGTCGTCGACCTCGATGGCGATGCCGTACTGGGGCCAGTAATATGCCATGGGAACCTCCCTGCTCTTGGGCCAAAAGATCGCGTCGAAAATGTTGGTGTAAGGGTGACGCCCTAGCGTCCGTTTAACGAAAAACG
>NZ_JAQEKC010000023.1:256-33716 GCF_027679495.1 Collinsella aerofaciens | reverse complement strand
CCCGCGTAGCGGGTGGTTTAAAGCTGGCCGCTGCGCGGCCAGCAGACTAAAGTCTTGAAGCAAAGGGGCCCGCATCCGATAGGATACGGGCCCCTGACTATAAGGCGCGATACGTTAACAGCAGCGACTACTTGCGATGCGCGCGATAGAACTCGATGAGCGCCTGGGTCGAAGCGTCCTGCTCGGCCTTGGCGGCGTCGTCGTGGAAGGCCGGGGTGATCTGCTTGGCAAGCTGCTTGCCCAGCTCGACGCCCCACTGGTCGTAGGAGTCGATGCCCCAGACCGTGCCCTCGACAAACGTAATGTGCTCGTACAGGGCGATGAGCTCGCCGAGCGCGAACGGGGTCAACGTGTCGCCGAAGATCGAGGTCGTCGGGCGGTTGCCCTCAAAGCAGCGGGCCGGGACGATCTGCTCGGGCGTGCCCTCGGCGCGCACCTCGTCGGCCGTCTTGCCAAAGGCGAGCGCCTTGGTCTGGGCCAGGAAGTTGCCCAGGAACAGCTCGTGCACGTCCTGACCGCTGTCGGTCGCAGGGTTGGCAGTGTTGGCGAAAGCGATAAAGTCGGCCGGAACCACCACAGTGCCCTGGTGCAGCAGCTGGTAGAAGGCGTGCTGGCCGTTGGTGCCGGGCTCGCCCCAGAAGATCTCACCGGTATCGGAGGTCACGGCGCTGCCGTCCCAGCGGACGTGCTTGCCGTTGGACTCCATGGTGAGCTGCTGCAGGTAGGCCGGGAAACGGTGCAGGTACTGGCAGTACGGCAGCACGGCGTGGCTCTTGGAACCGAAGAAGTTGACGTACCAGACGTTGAGCAGGCCCATCAGCGCGACGGCATTGTTCTCGAGCGGCGTGTTGCAGAAGTACTCGTCGATGGCGTGGAAGCCCTCGAGGAACTGTTGGAAGCGCTCGGGGCCGAGCACGACGATCAGCGACAGGCCCACGGCGGAGTCAACGGAATAGCGGCCGCCAACCCAGCTCCAGAAACCGAAGGCGTTGGCGGGGTCGATACCGAAGGCCTCGACCTTCTCGAGTGCGGTGGAGACGGCGACGAAGTGCTTTGCCACGGCCTCGGCGTTCTGCTCATCGGAGCCGTCGATGGCGCCCTGAGCCTTGAGCTGCTCGAGCATCCAGGTCTTGACTTCGCGGGCGTTGGTGAGGGTCTCGAGCGTGGTGAAGGTCTTGGAGACGATGATCACGAGCGTGGTCTCGGGATCCAGGCCCTTGAGCTTCTCGGCCTGATCGTTGGGATCGATGTTGGAGATGTAGCGGCAGTCGATACCGGCGTCGGCATAGGGACGCAGGGCCTCGTAGGCCATGACCGGGCCCAGATCGGAGCCGCCGATGCCGATGGACACCAGGTGCTCGATCTTCTTGCCGGTAACGCCCTTCCACTCACCGGAGCGCACGCGCTCGGCGAAGGCATACATGCGATCGAGGACCTGGTGCACGTCGGCGACGACGTCCTGGCCGTCGACGATGAGCTGGCCCTTCTCGCTTGCCGGGCGGCGCAGCGCGGTGTGCAGGACAGCGCGGTCCTCGGTGGTGTTGATGTGCTCGCCAGAGAACATGGCGTCGCGGCGCTCCTCGAGCTTCACCTCGCGAGCAAGATCGCACAGCAGCTTGACGGTCTCATCGGTCACCAGGTTCTTCGACAGATCGAAGTGCAGGTCACCGGCGTCAAAGCTCAGCTTGTTCACGCGGTCGGCGTCAGCAGCGAACCAGGCCTTGAGGTCGATACCTTCGGCCTCGAGCTTCTCCTGATGGGCCTCGAGTGCCTTCCAAGCGGCAGTCGACGTAGCATCGATAGGTGCGGCAACAGTTGCCATAGAGTCCTCCTCAGCATACGGGCGCACGCCTCCATGCGCCCGGACATTCAGATGCCACTATTCTAGCGCAGGTCAAGACTACAATCAGCGAGCGTTGCCAATCGGCCCCCAAACGGCAACCGATCAAAAAGAGACAGGCTTATTTTGGCAGGTCAAACGCTTTACCAACCAAAAATAACCCATCCCTTTATGGCAAATATTAGGCCACGGCGCAGACGCTACCGAGCAACTCACGCAGAGGAGACCCGATGCCCTCCAGCAGTTCGGGCGCGATAATGGCAAAAACGGGAACCTCGCCGGTGCCCACGACAGCAGGCACCTTGCCCTCCGAGACAATGCATCCATAAGGGACAAAACCATCTTCGCCGGCATCGAGCGCCGCCATGCGACGCGCGAGTTCGCGCGCAAAGCCGGCAGCATCGGCATCGCCAATCGCCAGGACAAAGTCCACGCCTTCGTCGGTCGCCAGGGCCACGGCTTCGTCGACCAGTTCGTCTCCCCCGTCGCCCTCAAACGAGCCGCAGCGGAAAAGCACACGCTCGAGTAGGGCTCGAGCGAGCGAACCAAGTGCCGCCGAGACAAGCTCATCGCGCGTATGCTTGTCACCGCCCAACACGACCAGTGCCTTGGTGCCAGCGTAGTGGGCAACCAATCGCCCGCACCAGCGAGCCACATCCCCATCCGCAACCAAGCGCGTCGGCATACCAAACCCATAATTGACCATCTTTCCCACAACCCTTCCGTGCGCATAGGCGGTATCAATCGTTAGGCTCATGCTACGAAGCAAGGTTTTCCGAGCTGTTTCGCACTCTTTAGAGCTGCGTTAAAACCCGATGCAGTTGCACGACTATACCTGGCAAAAAGGAACAGGTTTTGACGATGTCCGGACGAGCGGGTATTATCGAACAGATATTCGATAAGAACATGTGTTTGATGGAGGGACACGGATGGCGCACGAGCAGCACACCTATATCTGCATCGACCTCAAGACGTTTTATGCCAGCGTCGAGTGCGTCGACCGTGGGCTCGATCCGCTCACCACCAACCTAGTCGTTGCCGACGAATCGCGCGGACGCACGACCATCTGCCTCGCCATCACGCAGGCCATGAAGGACTTAGGTATTCACAACCGCTGCCGCCTATTCGAGATTCCCGATGGCATCGACTACATCAAGGCCGTACCGCGCATGCAGCACTACATGGAGGTGTCGGCGCAGATCTACGGTATCTACCTGGAATACGTCAGTCCGCAAGACGTTCACGTCTACTCAATTGACGAGTGCTTTATCGACGTGACACCCTATCTGGACCTCTATCACACCGACGCGGAAGGCTTCGCCTGCATGTTGCGCGACGAGGTCCTGGCGCGCACCGGCATCACGGCGACGGTCGGCATCGGCCCCAACCTATTCCAGGCCAAAGTTGCACTCGATATCACCGCCAAGCACGTACCCAGCCGCATCGGCATACTCGACGATGAGACCTTTCGCAAGGAAATCTGGCCCCATCGTCCCATCACCGATATCTGGGGCATCGGCCCCGGCGTGGCAGCACGACTCGAAAAATACGGCGTCTACGATCTGATGGGCGTCGCGGCGCTCGACGAAAACCTGCTTTACGACGAGCTCGGCGTCAATGCCGAGTATCTCATCGACCACGCCTTCGGACGCGAGCCGACAACCATCGCCGATATCCAAGCCTATCGCCCGCAAGCAACTTCGACCACCACAGGACAGGTGCTCTCGAAGGGCTATGCCTACGAGCAGGCCTACACCGTCTTGCGCGAGATGGTCGACAACGCCGTGTTGGACTTGATCGATAAGCACGTGGTCTGCGACAGCATCTCGCTCTTTGTGGGCTACGCGAGCGAGCGCGCCGACATACGCAGGCTTGATGCCAGCGGTACTGCACAATATGTGGACGGATGCGGACACCTGCGCTCGAGTACGTCGAGCATCGAACCCACCGCAACCGCCGGCCCCGAGCTCGCGCCCCGTGCTCCCAAGCCCGTCCAGCGCGACGACGAACGGCGCCGCCTGGTGCGCGAAGCGCAGGCAATCGATGGCATCTTTGTGGGAGAGCATGGTGGCAAACCGCGTGGTGGCTATGCCGCGCTCTTTGCGCACTCCAACGCCTCGCGCAAGCTGCCCGAGCGTACCAATTCGTTTAAGAAGATCATGGGCTATTTCGATGAGCTCTGGGCGCAGACTGTCGATCCCAAACGACCGGTCAAGCGCATCAACCTGGGCTTTAGCAATCTTGTGCCCGAGGAATTTGCCACCATCGATCTGTTCAGCGATATCGAGACCGATGAGCGCGAGCGCGACCTGGCGCGCGCCGTCCTGGCCGTGAAAGGCAAGTACGGCAAGAACGCGCTCGTCAAGGGATTAAGCTTTACCGCCGGCGCCACCGCGCGCGAGCGCAACGATCAAGTTGGAGGACACCGTGCCTAAACCCAAACAACAGCCCATGCGCCCGCCGACCGCCTTCGAGCGCCTGGCGGACCCCGAGGGCAGACGCCGCGCAGCCGACCCCAACCTCACTGCCAACGGTGCCGTGCGCGCCAACCGCGCCGCACAGTTTATGCCCTTTGCCGCCCTCACGGGATACTACGAACTCGTGCGCAAGCAGGAAATCACCGTCGAGCAAAAACGTGAGCTCACGGAAGAAAAAGCCCTCGAGCTTTCGCAAAAGCTCGAGGGCCTCAAACGCGGCGACTTGGTGCGCGTCACCTATTACGATACGTACGGCTATCGTAGCCGCACGGGCATTCTCGACGAAGCGTTACCCGCATTCAAGCTGCTCAAACTCAGGGATATCGCCATCAACTTCGACGATATCCAGGACATTGAGCTACGCGGACGAGCCTAGCGACGAGAACGCTTGCGCAAGACGAGAGCAATGCCAAGCACTGCGGCAGCTGCAACCAGCAATCCCAAGACCAGCGTGAGGGTCGAGTCGCCAGCGCGAGGCAGCGAGCCGTCCTTCGGAGTCTTCTTAGCGGTCGTCGTGACGGTGGTCGTGGTGCTGCTCGACTGGTCGTTGCCACCCGTCTGGCTGCCGCCAGGCTGATCGCCGCCACCCGGCTGCGAAGGATCGGTGGGTTCCGTCGGATCCGGAGTACCGGGATCAACCGGATTCTCCGAATTCTCCTTGCGCTGGATCCAGACCTGGCAACCATAGAACGGGTTGGCGGTACCAAGGCACAGACCCTGGTTGGTCACCGCAAAGGTGCGCAGACCATGGTTATACGGATCGTTAAAGCCATTGGTCGTCAGCGTCGTAAAGTTCACGCCGTCCTCGGTCACATACATATCAAAGCCGCGCTCGGCATCGCGCAGGTAACACATGCACGTAAGGACACTCTGCAACTTCTTGAGGTTCTCCTCGCTCAGCAGCTTATCGAGCGCATCCTGAATATCGCTCGGCAGCTCGGTGCCATAGGCATCCTCGTACTGCTGCTTAAGGCTCTCATAGCTATCGAGCATGTCCTGATACTGGTCGGCAAAGGACTTGAAGTACGCGATCTCGCCATCGATCTTCTGGACATAAGCGGCGTCGTCCTCAAAGTCCTGGGACATCGTCGCGGCCTGATCGCAAAGACCGCCCGCGGCATCCTCCAGCGCATCGCTCAGATCGCCAAAGCCCTTAGCAACCTCGGTCTTCTCGTCATCGACATCGACGGCCTTGTTTGAATCATCAACCTCAGCAGCTTCGTTCGAATCATCGACCTCGACGGCCTCGTTTGAATCATCGTCCGCAAGCGTGTTCACGGGAACGATGGGGTCGTCAGGCGATTTCTTGTCGAGCAGGTGATTGAGCAGGTCCCTAAGGCGCTGAACCTGAGAGTCCCACTCCTCGGGCGTCATATCGATAATGTCGCCATTGGAGAACTGGCCGATCGGCTCAAGCAGGCTCGCGGTATCAAAGGTACCGATATACAGCTTGCCGTCGAACTTCTGCATGCGCCAAATGTACTGGTTCTCGTTTCGGCCAAAGCCCGAAGTCAGGCCGGAAATACCGCCCTCGGGGAACATGTCGGTGCGATCGCCAACGACGAGCTCCATGTTCTCGTCCTTGTCCATGCGATAGATGTTAACCGACTGCTCAAGATTGGCATTCACAAACGAGCAGTCAACGCCACCCATGCTGCTCTTGCCGCCCTCTTCGGTGTTGGATTTGTTGAACAGGATGCGCTCGAGGGCAATCTCCTCGTCGTTGTATTCACCGATATAGAGGTAGTCGTTGTAGACGATGAGGTTGGCAGCGCCAGAACGGGTACGGGCAGGATCGATGCCAAAGCAGTACTTTGCACCGTCCGTCTTCTGATCGCCGACAATGGGAGTCCACGAATAGCTGCCGTCGGCATTCTTGTCGCCACGGACCATGGCAAACGACTGCATGGAATTATCATCGGGAGCGTTCTCGGGCGTACCGGTGCAGATGGTCGCATAGAGATGGCCATTGTACGAGACCATATCCCAAATGGCGCCGCCGTAGATGCTGTCCTGATAGCGAATCGCCGGATAGCCAAACAGCGTCTCCGAGTTGGCAATCTCGGTGAAGCTGTCCTGGCCCTTCGAGGGGTCAGACGACGTCAGGATTGTCGACACAAAATTACCGTTCGCGTCTTTACCCACATTACTGATGACGAGCTGGCCATCATGGACGCACATGCCGCGGATACCGGTAGAAATGCCCTGCTTGTAGGCAGCACCGTAATCCTGCATGCTCGAAAGGCCCTGATAGACAACTTTGTACTCATCCGTCTTAGGATCGATCTCGTATACAGCAGGCAGGCCGCCTTTGCCGTCATTGGTCCTGACGCTGCCGCAGAAATAGAGCTTACCCTTATAGCTCACGGCATTGCGGAACAAAGGAGCGACGCCGTTGAGCGATTCAGAGAGTAGCAGCTTGGTCTCACCGGTCTTGGTATTGATCTTGACCAAGATGCCGCCGCTGTCCTTGTCGGCCGTGCCGTCCTCCTTCTGCTGTCCATAGAAGAAGGTACCGTTAAACATGGCCTCCAGCGTCAGGCGCATGGTTTCGACATCAAAGGAATCGCCCAGCGTGCTGTTCATGAGCGTCAGCGTGTTGCCCATCGCCGCATAGCAGGTGCCCACATAAAGCCAGTCACCATAGCTCGCAGCCGCCCAAGTGTAGCTCTGGCCGCGATCGCCTTCGTTGTTGGCCGTATTACCATCGGCGCCCGGAACGGCAACGGCACCGTTACCCTGGTAGTCGACGATGCCATCCGGCTGCGACGTTCCTACCGTAGGATGCGAGAGCTTCTCAAAGGAATACCCATTTCCCGCATTGTAGGTAACGGCACCCGATGCGTCTTCGGCGTGCGCCGGCAGCGGCGATACCAAGATAGCGGCAAGCGCTGCCACCAAGCCAAGTGTTCCCACTCGTCTCATAAGGTTATAGCCTCCCCTGTCCTAAAGCCCAGTTTTAGCATTCTTCATTTCTGTCCACGGTTAATTGCAATCTGAGCACAGCAATAATCAGTGTATAAATATACACCTGTAATTTTTTGGACGGGTTCATAGATGCTCGATTGGTAGCGAATTCCGCGCAAACCGTCACCAAACTCCACTTTTGCCGCATCTAAAGGTTATTTTTGCGCAAATTTTTGGATGCCGATAGTCACAATGGGCAGGAGGCTGGTACCCACCGGAGAGGGCAACGCCTACATTTTCATAACGTAATAGCCCGCACCCCTCACTGCCGTCTCGAGTGTGTCGCGATCAACCGGGCGCTTCGAGCGCACGCGTGCCGTGTGGTCCGCGTACGTTACCGTAGCCCACACGCCATCAAGCGCATTGAGGGCATTCGTCACATTCCGGGCGCAGCCGTCGCAACTCATGCCGCCGATAAGGAGTTCCTCACGATAGGGGTAGTGGGACTCGTCGGTGTCTGCCACCACAACCTTTTTGGCCTTCTTGCCGCTCGCACCATCGCTGCAGCAACTCTTCCCGTGTGTCGAAGCGGCAATGCGACGCAGTCCAAAAAACATGCCGACGGCAATGACGGTCAGCACGATGAGATTCGCAGGGTTGAGCAAGTCACTCATGCGTTCCCCTTTCAGTAGCACTATCTAGATACCCCCATGGGGTGTCCCCATCTTAACCCAAAATCATGTCCGTTCGGTCAATTAGTTTTCCTCTTCAAACTTTTTTGTTGACCATGGCTTACTTTCGTGTATAAGTTTTCCTAGGCTAACAGTTTAGATCCGTAAGGAGCGACGTGACTCGAACCATAGACATCCCAACGTTTCAGGCAGCAGTCGTGCGCAACTGCTCCCCCACGCTCGCGGGCATCAAGCCGGCATCGCTCTTTACCTATCCAGGCACCTACGCCCACGGGGACGGCTCGACCGCAACAGAAACCATCGCAGAACGCCGAGCACGCCTGCTCAACGTTATCGCCCAGTGCAACCGCGAGCTTGACCCGCTTGGCATCCACCTGAGTGTTTTGGTCTGGCGGCCCTGCGGAGCGCTCGTGTACGTGTACCGAGCCAAAAGCCTCACCACCTATTTCGCGGACCCTCGCGCCAAAACGGCGCTCGCCTCGGAAGGCTACGACACGAGAGACCTTTCGACATGCCTTGTGCATTTGGCATCACGCATCACGCTCGCGAGTAATAACGTCGCGGAATGCGCCTGTAGCCAGACTCGATGCGCACTACCCCAGCAAGCTAGCTGCAGCAACGACTGCACCTGCGAGTTTCCGCACGAAATAGGCTACTTCCTAGGATATCCCTACGACGACGTGCACGAGTTTATCGTCCAGCGCGGCGAGAACTATAAGGTCTTTGGGGCCTGGAAGGTCTACGCAAATGTCGAGCAGGCACTTGCGACGTTTGATGCCTACCGCGCCTGCACCCAATACTTCACCTTTGTCTATCAGCAGGGCTACAGCTTGGCGCAACTTGCCCAGGCAACCCGATAGAACATAGAAGCCGTGGCAACCTGCCGCACAACTGAAAGGACTCAACATGAGCAAGATCGCCGTCGTCTACTGGAGCGGCACGGGCAACACCGAGGCCATGGCAAACCTCGTTGCCGAAGGTGCAACCGATGCCGGCGCCGAGGCAGAGGTCATCTCCTGCGCCGACTTCTCCGCAGACAAGGCCGCTGGCTATGACGCTATCGCCTTCGGCTGCCCCGCCATGGGTTCCGAGGAGCTTGAATATGATGAGTTCCAGCCCATGTGGGATGAGGTCAAGGAGACCCTCGGCGACAAGAAGGTCGTCCTCTTTGGCTCTTATTCGTGGGCCGAGGGCGAGTGGATGGACAACTGGAAGGCCGATGCCGACGAGGCGGGCGTCAATGTCGTCGATTCCGTCATTTGCTACGATGCGCCCGACGATGAGGGCGAGACCGCTTGCAAGGCCCTCGGAGCCGAGCTCGCGTAACGAACCCAGGACCTCCAAAAGAGTCTGCATCAAAGCGCATCCTTATCCCTACAAAAGAGCGGGGGCTGGATTCAAGTCCAGCCCCCGCTCTTTTATAACGGCAGTTACATCAACCGGCTACGAGATATTGCCCAAAAACGCCTTGGTGCGTTCGCTCTTAGGATGGTCGAAGACCTCGCTCGGCGTGCCATCCTCCACGATAACGCCGCCGTCCATAAAGACGACGCGGTCGGCGACGTCGCGGGCAAAGCCCATCTCGTGCGTCACCACGATCATGGTCATACCGTCATGCGCAAGATCGCGCATGACGCCCAATACATCGCGGACAAGCTCAGGATCGAGCGCCGACGTGGCCTCGTCAAAGAGCATCACGTGCGGATTCATCGACAGGGCGCGGGCGATGGCCACGCGCTGCTGCTGACCGCCCGAAAGCTGACTCGGCATAAAATCGATGCGCTCGGCCAGGCCGACCTTGGTCAGCTCCTCGATGGCAATCTTCTCGGCCTCTTCCTTGCTGCGCTTGAGCACCTTTTGCTGCGCAAGCATGACGTTCTTTTTGACCGACAGGTGCGGGAACAAGTTGAACTGCTGAAACACCATGCCCAAGTGCGTACGCACCTTATTGAGGTCAACGCCCTTGGCGCACACATCCACGCCCTCGACGACAATCGAACCACTCGTGGGCTCCTCGAGACGGTTAATGCAGCGAAGCATCGTCGACTTGCCCGAGCCCGAAGGACCCAGGACTACGACGACCTCGCCCTTGTGCACATCCAGATCGATATCGCGCAGGACCACGTTATCGCCAAAGGCCTTCTGGAGATTCTTGATGCTGACGACGACCTCGTTCGAGTTATTGGTTTCGCTCATAATAGAACCTCCTTACAGACCAGCGATATGGTCGGCGGGCGTCGCGACAACCTGTCCGGCGCTCTTGGTGGGACGCTTCTTTTTGGTTTCGGCCGTGCCCAAAAGCCTCGCCTCAAGACCGCTCACCAAGCGCGCAAGCGGCAGGGTGATGACCAGGTAGAACAGGGCGGCAACCACATACGGCGTGATGGAGCCCGTCGTGGCCACGATGGTGCGGGCGTTCATGACGATCTCGACCACGCCCACGGCCGCGAGCAGCGACGTATCCTTGTAAAGCAGGATAAACTCGCTGGTCAGCGTAGGCAGGACATTGCGGAACGTCTGCGGAATCATAACGTAGAGCAGCGTCTGGAAGGCATTCATGCCCAGCGAGCGAGCAGCCTCGTTTTGGCCCTTGGGGATCGACTGAATACCGGCGCGGAAGATCTCGCACAGGTAGGCGGACGAGTTCATGGCCATGACGATGACGCCCAACACATAGTCGTCCACCTTGACGCCGGCAAGCGGCAGGCCAAAGAACGCGATGTAGATCTGCAGGAACGCCGGCGTACCACGGATGATATTCACATAGATGCCGGCAAGGCAACGAAGGATGCGCGACTTGGAGATGCGCATGAGCGACAAGGCAAAGCCAAAGGGAATTGCCAGCGGAAACGCCACGAGCACGATCGAGAGCGACATGAGGAAGCCTTTGAAGACGATCGGCAGGCTCTGGACCAAAATGACCGGGTTTAAGAACAGGCGCAGGAACATATTGGAGTTCCAGGCCTCGACCCACGGCTGCTCCTTAAGATCGGCCAGGAAGTTATCGAAGGCCGTCACGCCCTTGATCTCCACCGACGGAATCTTGGAGATCTTCTTGGTCGACCCGTCAGCGAGCGTATAGGTGCCGCTAAAGGCCTCATCGCCGCCCTCGACGGGGAAGGTCACGCCGTAGACCTCGACACGGAAAAAGCCGCCGGCAGGCGCCGTCTCGCCAAAGTCGATCTTGAGCGTCTGGCCGTCAGCCTTGCACGTGGGCTTCATGGGCGTACGATCCATGAGGTCCTCGCCCGAGAGCATCGTCAATCGCGTGTCATCGGTACCAAACGTCGTGCCGTCGACAAACGTCAGCGAAAGACCGCTCAGTTCCTCGTCGGCATCGGCCTGAACTTCCCAGGTGATGCGCGTCTCGGTACCGCCGACCACAGCGCTACCCGAACCGGTATTGGGTCGGGCGGTAATCTTTGCGGTCTCAAGCGCCTGGGCGGTCGTGGGCGCATATGCCCCCGCACACACCAGCGCGAGCGCCACGGCCATGACGCAGGCTAGCTTTTGGAGCAAGGCGGGCAGTGGAAAACGCTGCTCCGCGGCCCCTTTGTTCAGTCGAGACAAGGTGGCTCCTATCGTAGAAGTTGCCGGCAAAACGAGACGGAAATGCTCTCCGTCAAGAGAAGCGCAAAGGCCCTCTCCGCCAAAACGGAAAGGGCCTGCGCACAATCAAGTAGCTATTTTACTTGATGTTGTACTTAGCCATGAGGGCGTCGACGGTACCGTCGTCGGTCAGGTCCTTGATGGCCTGGTTGATGTCGTCCTTGAGCTTGGTGTTGCCCTGGTTGATGGCGATGGCGTACTCCTCGCCGGTGCTGATCTGCTTGATGGTCTGGCAGGTGTTGAACTGCTCGGCGGTCAGCTGGCTGGCAACGGAGCGGTTGGTGACTACGGCGTCGCCCTTATCGGACTGCAGGGCGCTGAAGCACTCGGTGGCGTCCTTGTAGGGGACGATCTTGGCCTTGGGGAAGTTCTCCTGGGCAAAGGCCTCGGCGGTCGAACCGGACTGGACGATGATGGTAGCGTCGGCGTTGTTGAGCTTCTCGCTGTAGTTGTCGGCCGTGATGTCGGTGTTATCGACCTTGGTCACGATAGCCTGATCGTCCATGTAGTAGGAATCGGAGAAAGTAACTTCCTTCTCACGCTCGGGCGTGTCGGTGATAGCCGCGATGGCGACGTCGTACTTAGCGCCCGAAGCGACACCGGGGACGAGCGTGTCGAAGTCATTGTTGACGTACTCGACATCCAGACCCAGCTTGTCGCCGATAGCCTTGATGAGCTCAAGGTCAAAGCCCTGATAATCGCCGTTGTCATCCTTGTACTCAAACGGAGCGTACTCGGCAGAGGTGCCGACGGTCAGCGTACCGTCCTTGACGAGCGCGTACTCCTTGGAGCCGTCGACCTTCTCGACCTTAGCGTCGTCAGAGCTGCTGGAACCGGCATCAGAACCAGAGGTGGCGTTGGACGAGCCGCAGCCCGTCAGTGCGAGGGCGAGCGCCATGGCGCCCGTGGCGGCAAATGCGCCAAGCTTCTTGAGCTTCATAATCAGTCTCCTTCCGGTGACCCCGTTTGATTCAGAGGTCTGCAAAAACTGATGGCTATTATGCACCCGCTTGGGAGAATCTGCAATTAGAAAACTGATTGAAACAAACCCATAACGTGAATGGAACACTGCACTTTGTGACAGTCATTACTGCTGCAACGACCTTAACAGTCTGATTTCAGCCGCATAACCTGCAAGTTCGTTCGGTGTCTCCAAAATGAATGGCAATGCGCGCAAGCGGCTATTCGATACAATATTCTGCATAACCTGCATACCGCCGCCAAACTCTTCACTACCCAAATAACCCTTACCGATGCATTCGTGGCGGTCCTTATGGGCGCCGCAAGGGTTCTTCGAATCGTTGATATGCACGGCGCGCAAGCGCTCGATACCCACCACGCGATCGAACTCGTCGAGTACGCCGTCCAGATCATGGATGATGTCGTAGCCGGCATCACTCACATGGCAGGTATCCAGACACACGCCCAGCTTGGCCGACAGCTCTGGACGTCTGGCAGCAACACCCCCGATAATGCGCGCCAGCTCTTCAAAGCTACGGCCCACCTCGGTACCCTTTCCTGCCATGGTCTCGAGCAGCACCGTCGTCTGCTGCCCCTCAAACATCACCTGGCACAAGGTGTCGACGATCATCTGAATGCCGGCATCAGTCCCCTGCCCCACATGCGCGCCGGGGTGGAAGTTGTAATAGTTGCCGGGCAGTGCTTCCAGACGCTGCAAGTCCTCGGCCATTGCCTCCAGGGCAAACTCGCGCGCCCGCTCTTTGGCAGAACAGGGGTTGTAGGTATAGGGGGCATGCGCCACGAGTGGGCCAAAATCGTTTTGTTCCATAAGCTCGCGCAGGGCCGCCACATCATCCATGTCAAGGTCTTTCGCCTTGCCGCCGCGCGGGTTGCGCGTAAAGAATGCAAAGGTATTGGCGCCAATGGACAGCGCCGTCTCCCCCATTGCCCGATAGCCCTTCGTCGTCGAAAGATGACACCCAATCGTCAGCATCTCCAGCTCCCCCTCATCAGTTGCGGTGAAATAGTTCCTGTTTGGCCCCTATTCTGCCGCAAACAGGAACTATTCCACCGCAACTTATAAAAGGGGCATCAGAGATGCGGGCCGCCAAGCACTACGGCTACGGGCGCCAGCGTCATAATCCCCTATGCGTCAGCGCCAAGTCCTAGAGGGCCAGACGGATTGCATCGATAATGCGCGCGCAGCGCTGTGTGGCGGCAAGGGGCATGACGGGACTCTCGAGTTTCCCCGCCCGGATGAGCTGGGTCGCATGCTGGATTTCGCCGTAGAAATCATCGACCTCAAACGGGGCATTTATTTCGAGCATTCGTCCGTCGGAGTACTTCACATGGGCGAGCTCGGGGCGATGGAGACGCTCGATTTCCAACGAGCCCCGCTCGCAGGCAATCGTTAAGCGGCTTTCATATGCTGCTTTGCCGTCGCACACCATATGAATGGGTATGCCGCCGACGCTCATACAGATCTCGTCGGCCCAATCCACGCGGCCGCCCGATACGTCACGCCAGCGAACTTCACGAGACGAAACATCGCACGCACCCGCAAGTAGATCCTCAAACCACCCGACCGCATAGCAGCCCATGTCATATAGACAGCCACCCTGCAACGGGTCGAGCAGATAACTCGAAGGGGGCTCACCATAATCGAGTTTTTGCACGCTTTCAATCGAGACGATACGGCCGAGCTCGCCCGACGCAAGCAAGTCCTTCACGCGAGTGCGCATCGGGCAAAACCGATTTTTCATCGCCTCCATAAACAGCACGCCGCGCTCGCGAGAGGTGGAGGCAATCGAGAGAGCCTCTTCCTCACTCAAAACGGCCGGCTTTTCGCACAGTACGGCCTTTCCCGCGCGCAGTGCCCGACAGACCCAATGCGCATGCATGCCATGCGGAAGAGCCAAGTAGATTGCGTCGACATCGGGGTCGGCAATCAGCGCATCATAAGCCGCATCGCCGCTATCGTCAGCCGTGGCATAACTGCGCGCGGCGTCAATCGAAAACGCCCTGCAAAACTCCTCAACATGCGAAGGAGTGCGACCGGCGGCAGCCACAAGCCGTGCCCCGTCCACCTCCTTGAGCGACGATGCGAATCGATGCGAAATGTGTCCAGCGCCCAAAACGCCCCAGCGAACATCACGCAAACCATCACATGAATCCCGATAGCCCACGACAGCCCCCTTCAGTTGCGGTGGAATAGTTCCTGCTTGGCCCCTATTCTGCCGCAAACAGGAACTATTCCACCGCAAGTTATAAAAGGGGCATCAGGAGCGCGTTTTGCAAAAGGCTTTAAGCGCGGCCGTTACGGGACCAGGCTGGAAACGTCGGCGCACATCGTCGAGACGCTCGGGAATATCAATGTGCTGCGGGCAGTGACGTGCGCATTTGCCGCACTTGACGCAATTGCTCACCAGCTTGGGCTCGTTCGTCCGCACCGCGCTCGCCGTAAAGTATTGAGACAGCCCCGTAAACCAACTATGCGCATAGCTCGCGTTGTAGGCGCCAAAGCAGCCGGGAATATTGATACCCTTGGGGCACGGCATGCAGTAGCCGCACCCCGTACAGGGCACGCGATTCGATTTCTCAAACTCTCCCAGCACGCGTGCGATGGTATCGAGCTGCTCTGTCGTCATCGAATCCGGCAGTGCGCGATCCGCCAATGCCGCGTTCTCGTCCACCTGCGCGGTATCGGTCATGCCCGAAAGCAGCATCGTGACTTGAGGATGGTTCCACACCCACGAAAGGCCCCAAGCAGCCGGCGTCTTCAGATACGGATCGCGTACGTCATCGAACACGGCGCGGGCCCGCGGAGGTAGCTTGCCCGCCAGGCGTCCACCCAAAAGCGGCTCCATCACAAACACCGCGAGCCCGCGCTCGGCGGCTGCCATGAGTCCCGCCGTTCCCGCTTGGTATCGCTCTCCAGCGTAGTTGTACTGGATCTGGCAAAAGTCCCAGTCATACGCGTCAAGCATCGTGAGGAAGTCCGCCGCACTGCCGTGGTACGAAAAACCTATCTGGCGAATACGCCCCGCAGCCTTTTGGTGCGCAATCCAGTCCTCGATACCCAACGCTACCACGCGCTCCCACTGCGCGGGCGAGGTGATGTTGTGCATAAGGTAATAGTCGATATGGTCAGTCCGCAAACGGCGCAGCTGCTCGTCGAAGAACCGATCGAAATCCTCTGCGCACTTGCACGAAGCGTGCGGCAACTTAGTCGCCAGCAACACCCGGTCACGCAGCCCCAAGCGCTCAAGTGAGGCGCCCACGCACACCTCGTTACCGGGATAAAGATACGCGGTATCCAGATAATTAATCCCCTGCTCTACCGCACGGGAGATGATGGCATCGGCCGTCTTCGCATCGGGGTGTCCCGGCGCACCGGGAAACCTCATGCAGCCCAGACCCAGAGCGGATATTCGGTTACCACTTTTGGGGTCAACACGGTATTGCACGGCCCCTCCCTTCGCCATCAGCGCCCCGGCAAGGCGAAACACAATGGTCACGCAGCCGAAACATCGTGGAATCGCAATCGAGAACGTATCGTAACGCAGCAGAAATCGAGCCGTCACGACACCGCTTTAACATCAGCAAAAAGCCCGATGAAAGGAGGCAAGCGTGACCACGCGTGAGGACGCCTACCCCTACCCCGGCGAGCAGTACATCCTCTCGGTCGACCGCTATCAGATCGAGGTCATGGACCATCTAGACGAACTTCCCGCCACAGGCGCTGTCATCTTCTGCACCTTCCCCAAGGTGCGCGATGGCGTCGGATACCCTGCGCGCGTTTTTGCGATCTGTCCCGCGGCATAAGCGCACAGTGCAATAGTTTCTTTTTCATAACAGCAGCCCCACGCGCTTACCAAACGCCCCGGCGACATACAATCCATCAGGCGCCCCTTACGCGGGCGCCTTTTATATGGGGAGATGATTCGCATGCAGATCAACAAGGTCGCCTTTATCGGCAAGGGCGGCGTCGGCCTGCTCTACGGCAGCATGATCGCCAGGGCGCTCGGCAACGACGCCGTCGAATACGTTATGGATGACGCACGTTTTGAGCGTCACGCGAGCGATGCGCTCACCGTCAACGGCAAGCCCTGTGCGCTCAAATCCGTCCGCGTCAGCGAGGCAGTGCCCGCCGATCTGGTCATTCTCACGGTCAAGACCACTGGACTCGATGTGGCGCTCAAGACTATGGAGTGCGTCGTGGGGCCCAATACGCTCATCGCCTCGCTGTGCAACGGCATTACGAGCGAGCAAAAGATTGCCGAGCGCTTTGGCTGGAAGCACACCGTCCTGGGTATTTGCCAGGGCATGGACGCCGTGTTCCTCAACGGAGAGCTCACCTTTACCAATACCGGCGAAATCCGCTTTGGCGCGGCGGCCGGTACGGATTCCGCAACCATCACCGCGATCGACGAGCTCTACACGCGCTGCGGCATCGCCCATACCGTCGAGAGCGACATTGCGCACCGCATGTGGGCCAAACTCATGCTCAACGACGGCATCAACCAGACCTGCATGGCCTACGGCGGGACCTACGGAAGCGCCACGGAGCCGGGCTCCGAGCAGCGTCGCTGCTTTGTTTCCGCCATGCGCGAAACGCTTGCGGTCGCCAACGCCGAGGGCGTTGAGCTGACCGAGGCAGACCTGACGCAAATGGTGCACCTCATCGAGGGAATCGACCCCGCTGGTATGCCCTCGATGGCTCAAGACCGCATCGCAAGGCGCAAAACCGAGGTTGATGAGTTCGCGGGCACCATCTGCCGCCTCGCAGCCAAACACCATATCCAGGCACCGCAAAACGAGTGGCTCTATCGACGCATCCGCGATATCGAGAAAAGCTGGTAGCGCCAACGCGCCGCATTCAACAGTCTTAACAGCAAAACCGCCGCAAGGGGACCTTTCCCCTGCGGCGGCCTTCATCTTCGTCTATGACCGGCGGCCAATCTCACAACAGCTAGTGTTGCGACTCCGACGCCTGGCCCTCATCGTCGCGACAAAGGGCTACACCCGCACTTCCCAGCAGCGCGGCCGCGATCAACACGCCAACCACGATAGAGGCAGCCCCACAAGACCCCTGCATACCCGCGACGAGCGCGGCCGTAGGACCAAGGCAACCAAGCATCAACGCGACGGCGGCAACGGCAATATCTCGAGCATTCACAAGACCACTTCCTCCAAGAGAAAGACCTTATTTCTCAAGAACCAGTGTGCCCCGCATCCATACGCCCAGCGTACCGCCACGGTAAGGGCTCTGTTAACTCAGACGCGCATAAAGAACGGGCGGCTTTACGTTGCCCTAAAGCTCGGTAAAGACGCCCGTCCGCCAAATATCCGTGATGCAGAAAAATTACCAGCCAGTGTAGTAATCGGTGGTTCCGGCAGCGCAGCCGGAGTCATAGACCTTGCACTCGCCCTTGGACCCGGTAAACGTGGAGCCCTGGGCCTTATCGCCCGCGGCAACGACGTAGTAGCCATCGGAATCGCGCCAAAAGCCCTCGGCGTCCTGCGTCCATTCGCCCGTGCGGTGGTGATACAACACGTTGCTGCTGTAATAAGTCTCGCGGCGGCCGTTATAGTTATTGACGCCGCTCGAGCGCGTCAGGCCCGAGCCGTTCGCGTAATACGCAGCAGACGCGTAAGACGAGCCGGAGCCGGCGTTGTAATACGAAGCCTGAACGGCCTCAGCGGCCTCGGCTTCGGCTGCGGCAGCCTCGAGCGCCTCGCGCTTGGCATCCTCTAGCGTAGAGCGAAGCTCGTCGAGCTCGGTCGACTTGGCGTCGACCTCCCCCATCGTCAACAGGCTACTCGCGCCGTCGATGCAGCCCTGCAACACAGCGCGCTCGTCATCGGTAGCATAGTCGCCATACATATTCATAATGATCTGAGCGCGCATCTCCAGGGAATCGCGCTTCGCCCCCATCGAGGCGTTCCACTCCTGCATAGAGCCATAACCGTCACCGCGGTAGTCGACGGGCTGCACCAGCGTCGCCTCGGACGGCGTAGATCCGACCGTATCGGATAGTGTTGCCGCGTGGGCATCAGTTGCGCCGACGCCCGCCAAAAGTGCCACGGTCAGAGCGGCGGAAAGGGCGGCGGCTTTCGGTTTTCGTGAATCGATCCTCATGTAGCTGGAAACCTCCGTAGTGTGTTTTTGCTGCGTTTGGGCTGCGTGTGATTCGATCGCGCTGCATAGTACCCCGAGCAAATCGCGACCTGCGGTTTTACTCAAAAGGCGCACGTCAATTGCGTAAAACTCACATCCTCTCAACAGGAGTTTTCCACAACTCGAATGCATAAAGCGTGTCAAAAACCCTGTTTTTGCGCCCTCTCTATGCAAAAAAGGCGCCTGTGCAACTATTGTTCGCACAGGCGCCTTGAGCAGGCATTTTATGCAGTTATACCTATCGAGTCGCAAGGGGTCCTTGCACAAGTCGCCTTACTCGTCCAGCGCGGCGAAAGCCTGCTTCAGATCCCAAATGATATCCTCGGCGTTCTCGGTACCGATGGAAAGACGGATCGTGGAGGGCGTGATGTTCTGCTCGGCGAGCTCCTCGGCAGAGAGCTGGGAGTGCGTGGTGGTAGCCGGGTGCACGACGAGCGACTTGACGTCGGCCACGTTGGCGAGCAGCGAGAACACCTGCAGATGATCAATGAACTTCCAAGCTGCCTCCTGGCCACCCTTAATCTCAAAGGTAAAGATCGAGGCACCGCCGTTGGGGAAGTACTTCTGATAGAGCTCGTGATCGGGGTGCTCAGGCAGGCTCGGGTGATTCACCTTGGCAACATGGCTGTCACCAGCCAGGAACTCAACGACCTTCTTGGTGTTCTCGACATGACGGTCAACGCGCAGCGACAGAGTCTCGGTGCCCTGGAGCAGGACCCAGGCGTTGAACGGGCTGATGCAGGCGCCCTCGTCACGCAGCAGGATGGCGCGGACATAGGTTGCGAAGGCGGCGGGACCGGCAGCCTCGGCAAACGAGACGCCATGGTAGGAGGGGTTGGGCTCGGCGATCTGCGCATACTTGCCGCTCGCTTTCCAATCGAAGTTACCGCCGTCGACGATCACACCGCCCAGCGAGGTGCCGTGGCCGCCGATGAACTTGGTTGCGGAGTGGACGACGATGTTGGCACCATGCTCCAGCGG
This sequence comes from Collinsella aerofaciens, assembly GCF_027679495.1. Taxonomy (GTDB): domain Bacteria; phylum Actinomycetota; class Coriobacteriia; order Coriobacteriales; family Coriobacteriaceae; genus Collinsella; species Collinsella aerofaciens_AK. The sequence goes on along the minus strand of NZ_JAQEKC010000023.1, from coordinate 14,069 downwards.
ACGGAACAGATACGGGGTGCCGAAGGTGTTGTCGACGACAACCGGTAAACCGTGCTTCTTGGCGATCTCGGAGATGGCGTCGATATTGGGGATGTCGGAGTTGGGGTTGCCGAGCGTCTCGAGGTAGATGACCGTGGTGTTGTCCTTGATGGCGCCCTCGACCTCGTCCAGGTTGTGGGCATCGACGAAGGTGGTCTCGACGCCAAACTGGGAGAGCGTATGCTCCAGCAGGTTGTAGGAGCCACCGTAGATGGTCTTCTGAGCCACCACATGGTCGCCGGCCTGAGCGAGCGCCTGCAGGGTATAGGTGATGGCGGCGGCACCAGAGGCGACGGCAAGACCTGCCACGCCACCCTCAAGCGCGGCGATGCGGTCCTCGAAGACGCCCTGGGTGGAGTTGGTCAGACGGCCGTAGATGTTACCGGCGTCGGCAAGACCAAAGCGGTCGGCGGCGTGCTGGGAGTTGCGGAACACATAGCTCGTGGTCTGGTAGATAGGCACAGCACGGGAGTCGGATGCAGGATCGGCGCTCTCCTGGCCAACGTGCAGCTGCAGGGTATCGAAACCAAAGGTGTGCTCGGGGTTGTTGATGAACTGGCTCATGATGATCTCCTTGATCGAACAAAAGTAATAAGAGTAAGAGAAGTAAGTCGCTGTCTCCTGATCACGCCGACGGGCGCAAACAGGAGCCCGGCATTCGTCTTGGTAAGCAATTCATATGCGGGCCTCCTTTCGCATCCCGGTTCCGTGGTTGGCTTAATTACCTACCGCCTTTGTGTGTTTTGAATAGTACGAGCATTGTTTCCCTCGGTCAATCACTTAAAAGCGCTAACCTGTTATCGGTTTTATAGATAACACTCGAAAGGATGGCGCCGATGACCCTCCAGCAGCTTCGTTTCCTGATCGCCGTAGCAGAGTCCGGCTCAATCAATGCCGCAGCCCAGCGCCTCTATACCGCTCAGTCCAATATCTCCAACGCCGTCAAAAGCCTGGAACAGGAGCTCCACCTGGAGATCTTTACGCGCTCCAGCCGCGGCGTCACGCTCACCAACGACGGCACCGAGCTTTTGGGCTATGCGCGCCAGGTCGTAGAGCAGGCCGACATGCTCGAGGCCCGCTACGAGGACGGCGGTACCCCGCAAGCCCGCCTCGCCATTTCCGCCCAACACTACGCCTTTTCGGTCGAGGCCTTTGTCAACGTAGTCGAGCGCTGCCGCGACAGCAAGTTCGAGTTCATCATGCGCGAGACCACCACAGCGCAGATTATCGACGACGTGCGCGCGTTTCGCAGCGATATCGGCATCCTCTATCTGGATGACTTTAATACCCGTGTCTTGCAGAAGGCCTTTACCGATGCCCGAGCGAGCTTTCATCCCCTCTTTGATGCAAAAGTCCACGTGTTCGTCAGCGAACGCCACCCGCTCGCACGCCGTTCGCAGCTGTCCCTTGCCGACCTCACGCCCTATACGCGCTACAGCTTTGAGCAAGGCACCTCGAACTCCTTCTATTACGCCGAGGAACCGTTTAGCTATATTCCCTGCAACCGCAATATCCGCGTATCCGACCGCGGGACGCTCACCAACCTGCTTATCACCTCGAACGGCTATGCGCTGTCGACCGGCGTACTCTCCAGCGAAATGCAGTGGGGCATGGCCTCGATCCCCCTGGCAGACGCCCCGACGATGCATGTGGGCTACATCATGCATGACGACCGCAAGCCCTCTCCCCTCTTGCAGCAATACCTCGACGAGCTCAACCGCATCATCCATGCCAACCAACTGTCGGAAGACGGGGTAGAAATCGTAGATTGCTAGCCCCCGGCGGGCATGGCGCTACAATGGTCACTCACGCGAAACGTACCCAACGAAAGGAACCATGTGAAGGTCATCATCTATACCGACGGCTCGGCCCGATCAAATCCGGGACGCGGCGGCTACGGCGCCGTGCTCAAATACACCAACCCCGCCGGCAAGACCTTCACCTCTGAGCTTTCGCGCGGCTACGCCAAGACCACCAACAACCGCATGGAGCTCATGGCCGTTATCGTGGCACTCGAGGCGCTCAACCGCCCCTGCGACGTCGAAGTCCATTCCGATTCGCAGTACGTCGTTAACGCCTTCAACAAGCACTGGATTGACGGATGGAAAAAACGCGGCTGGAAGACCGCCAACAAGCAGCCCGTCAAGAACCGCGATCTGTGGGAGCGCCTACTCACCGCAAAGAGCAAGCACAAGGTTGAGTTCATCTGGATTAAGGGTCACGCCGGCCATGAGCTCAACGAGCGCTGCGACGAGCTCGCCACCACGGCGGCCGACGGCAGCAACCTCGATATCGACACCGGCTTTAACGAGAGCGACCTGTAACGGCGTTTTCGTACGCTATTTCCTGCCCCTTCGCGCTACACTCATCCTGTAAACCGAACGGCACGAGGGGGATACATGCTGCGTATAGCGACCATCGGCACATCCATGATTACCGACGACTTTATCCAGGTCGTCAACGCCAACGACCAAGCCGCGTTTGTGGGCACGCTCTCGCGCGATGCCAATCGCGGTGCTGCCTTTACCGCCGAGCGCGGTGGCGAGCGAAACTTTACTTCACTCGATGAGCTCGCGGCAGCCGCCGACGTCGACGCCGTCTATATCGGCAGCCCCAACGCACTTCACTACGAGCAGGCCCTTGCCTGCATCGCCGGTGGCAAGCACGTCATCGTCGAGAAGCCCTTCTGCGCCACCGAGGCGCAAGCGCTGGAAGTCTTCCGCGCTGCCGAGGCAGCAGGTGTCGTGGCCCTCGAGGCCATGCGTCCCCTCCACGATCCCGCCTTCCACGCCATCGAGGACGCCCTGGGTGAGATCGCCCCCATCCGCCGCGCCTCATTGCGCTTTGGAAAATATTCCTCGCGCTACAACGAGATTCTCGCGGGACGCGCCACCAATATCTTCGACTGCAATATGGCCTCGGGTTCCCTCATGGATATTGGCGTCTACACCGTCGAGCCCATGGTCGAGATTTTCGGCATGCCCTCCGGCCTTACGAGCATGACCACCCTGCTCGATCCCACCACGCGACAGCTCACGCACGGCCCCATCGACGGCTGCGGTTCCATCCTCGCCAGCTACGGCGGTGGCCGTATCTCCGTCGAGCTCGCGCACTCCAAAATTACGAATGACCTGCTGCCCTCGCAGATCGAAGGCGAGCGTGGCACTATCCAGATCGACCATCTGTCCACGCCCCGCAACGTCCGCATCGACTATCGCGGCGACGTCGTACGCGGCTCGGCGACCGAGGCGCCGCGCGAACAGGGCGACAACGGCCGCGTGCTCGACCTGCCCAAATCGAGCAACACTGTGGAATACGAACTCACAGACTTCATCACCGCCATCGGCGGCATCGATAACGTCAAGGAAGAGATTTGGGAGACCCCGGCGGGACGCCACGAGCTTGGCCACTACCGCGATGTCACGCTCGTCTCACTACGCATCATGGATGCCGTGCGCCAGCAGGCCGGCATTACCTTCCCGGCCGACGCAGGCAAGCAGGCATAGCGATGGGCCTCTTCGATACGTTCTTCTCCAGCGTCACCGGCGGCAGTCGAGAGCCTCAAAAACCATCAAACGTCGAGCTCGAGCTGCGCCGCAGGCTTACTGTGCTCGCAAGCGACGAGGCCACTCAAGACACTCCCCTGCGCTATTTCCTGCGCTGGGAGGGGCAAGTCCAAGGCGTTGGTTTTCGCTTTACCAACACCAACCTCGCGCAGGCACGCGCACTCACCGGCTGGGTGCGTAACATGGAAGACGGCTCAGTCGAGATGGAGATACAGGGAGCTCCGGCAAATATCCTATCTCATCTCGAGGCGCTTCATGCCTCCTACGAGCGCATGGGAACGCGTTTTCGCCTCATAGACGCTCAGGCCCGAGCCCCACTTGCCAATGAAGACGGTTTCAGTCCTCATTATTAGTATTGTGTGCTAAATACGGTATCATTTACCTACGACCGTTGATAGAAAAGAGGCGAGGCGCATGGCGGTGCAAAGAAGGAATACCAGGCAGCGAAAGCTGGTTCTTGACGCCGTGCGCCAAAGCTATAACCATCCCACCGCCGACGAAATCTACAACGCCGTGCGCGCGCAGGATGACAAAATCAGCCGCGGTACGGTCTACCGCAATCTCAATCTCTTGGCCGACGCCGGCGAGATCCTCTCCATCAAGACGCCGGGCGGCAGCCGCTTCGATCGCACGATCGAGCCGCATGCGCATATCATCTGCACCTCGTGCAGCCGCGTCATCGACGTACCGCTCCCCTTCGATGCCCAGCTCGACGCCAAAGCGTCCGAGCAAATCGGCTGGCACGTCACGTCGCACTACACCATCTTCGAGGGTCTCTGCCCCGACTGCCGGTAGATGTTCGGGACATGCCTTAAAATCCACCTTTCCGCGCTTTGCAGCAAACAGTACATTTCTAGGCATGTCCCGAAAACCTACTCGGCGAGCAGGCGGTGCAGTTCTTCTTCGACCGTGTGCACGTAACGGACGCGATCGTTGATACCGCGCATGGTGGGGTTGCAGCTCTCCATCAGATAGGGATGGCCCACGACGTTGAGCATGTCGCGATCGTTCTCATTGTCGCCAAATGCCATCATCTCATCGGGCGAAATCCCCAGGACACGACCGTAATCGACAAGCGCGGAGCCCTTGCCCGAACCGAAACCGATAAGGTCCGTCCATGCGGTTCCTGACGTCATCACATCGACACGGTCGCCAAAGAGGCGCTCGAAATACTCCCGGGCCGCCGGATAATCCACCTCGGGCGTCTGGAAGCCAATCTTAATGACATCCTCGTCGATGTCCTCGGGACGGTCGACCACCGCCACATCGCAGTGGACCACATAGCGCAAATGGTCGACGAACGCATCGTTGCCGCTCATGGTGTAGATGTGCCCCTCACACGAAAGGGTCATGTCGGTATGGGGATACGCAACCACGGTATTCGCGATAACCATAGCAAGGCTACGCTCCATGGAACGCTTGACGACGGCACGCCCCTCGCTCATCACCAAGGTTCCGTTTTCGCATACATAGGCGAGCTCATCGGCCACCGGGGCAAACAGGTAGCGCAAGCTCGCATATTGACGGCCACTCGCCGGCATAAACACGATACCACGACGATGCAGCTCATCGATAAGCTCAAAGGCCTCGGAACGCAGCTCGCGCTCCCCCGGATGCAGCAACGTGCCGTCCAAATCGCATGCAATCAGTTTGATTCCCTCAAGACCCATATGCTTCCCCCAAAGCCTCATATCAACAGCAAGACGGACCTTGATCGGTCGCCCCTCAAAGCCCGTCTTGCGCATACGCGCGCTTAGCCGCGCGCCTTTTTTACGATGGTAAAGTCGGGAGCCATGCTCACGACGACCTCCGCCGCACTCGACGCAAAGCGCCGGTCCGCATCGAGTTCACGGGTAACCAGCGAGAGCCGAACACCCTCGACACCCCGGAGCATGCGGCCCAAAACAGGCTGCACCGGCGTATACATGCGCATAGTATGCTCGTCCGAGTCGCCCCGGAAGAGCGGCGCATGCATGTTGCCGATCTCCCAGCACGAATGCGCGAGCGCAATCGGGTCCATGCGGTCAACTTCGACCAAATAAACCTCGGCGCTGCGCAAGCGCACGACAACCGCCACGGGCACCATGCCCGAACGGTCAATGGCGAGCACGTCGCCGTCGGCAAGACGACCGCCGTCGGCAGTATCCAGCCGAACATCGACCGTGCGCCCCAGCTCCGTCACGCCCACAAACGCGTATACATCAGCCTGGTCCCAATCGAGCAGCAGATCGTCAACTTCAAAGACGCCGCCCAACTTCCGGCGAAGCAGGAGTTCATAGGACGGATCGTTGAGATTTCCCAAGCATGTCGTCGAAACCAAGCGTTCAGGCATACTCTAACCCTCGACCTCGACGAGCTCGATATCAAAGTTGAGGTCCTTACCGGCCAGCTCGTGGTTGGCGTCGAGCGTCACGGCCTCGGGCGTTACATCGATGACCACGGCGGGGACGGGCATACCGCTCGGCGTGGACAAGAAGAGCTTCATGCCCTTCTCAATCTGCTCGATGTTGGGAACCTGTTCGGCCGGGAAGGTCAGAACCATCTCGGGATTGTGCTCGCCGTAGGCATCGGCAGCAGGAATGTGCACGGTCTTCTTCTCACCCACCTGCATGTCGACAACAGCGGCGTCGAAGCCCTTGATCATCTGGCCGGCGCCGCAGGTGAACTCCAGCGGCTCACCGCGATCGTAGGAGCTATCGAACTGCGTGCCGTCGTCGAGCGTGCCGCGATAATGAGTCTTGACCTTCTTGCCCTGGTTGGACATGGAAACCTCCGTGATAAGGGCGGCGCACAACACGGGCCGCCATGAACATATGGCGCTAACTATACCCTAGTCATACAATTTGAAGACAGTTTGCAAAGAAACGCTGCAACCGGAGGAACCATGGCATATCCCGTATTTGACCTACACTGCGACACCGCCGACCGAATCGGCTGGGCCACGCTCGATCTCGACCTGCGCTTTACCGCCGGCACCGACGGTTATTTCCCCGGCGACGAAACGCATCCGCAAGATTTCGACCTCATCGAGGGTAACGCCTGTGCCATCTCGCTCGCAAAGATCGGCAACACGCCGTGGGCACAGTGCTTCGCCACGTTTGTCCCCGACGAGATTCCCACCGCCCACGCCGCGCGCTTCCAGGCGCAGATCATGGCGCATATGAGCGGCCAGGCAATGCTCAACCACGACCGTATGGTCAACGTGCGCAGCGCCGCAGACATTCGCCCCGCGCTCAAGGACGGCAAGGTCGCTTGCATCCACACCATCGAAAACGCCACGTTCTTTGCCGAGGACCCCGCGCTGATCGAAGTGCTCAAGAGCTTGGGCGTGCTTATGTCGTCACTCAGCTGGAATGCGCAGGGGCCGCTCGCGAGCGGCCACGACACCCACGCCGGCCTCACCGGCGCCGGCATCGAGGCACTTACGCAGATGGAGCACGCCGGCATGGTACTCGACGTCTCCCACCTCAACGATGAGTGCTTTGACGAGGTTGTCGCCCACGCCACGCGTCCCTTCGTCGCCAGCCACTCCAACTCCCGTGCGGTTTGCGGCGTCAAACGCAACCTTACCGACGACCAGTTCCGCACCATTCGCGACATGGGCGGTATCGTCGGCCTCAACTACTGCAGCGAGTTCCTTTCCAACGACGCAACCGACAAGACCGCCGCAGACGTCACCTTCGACCAGCTAGCGGCACATATCGAGCACTGGCTCGACCTGGGCGGCGAGGACGTCATCGCACTCGGCGGCGACTGGGACGGTGCCACGGTGCCCGCTTTCCTCTCCGATGCCAGCAAGATGCCCGAGTTCCAGAACATGCTTTCCAAGCATTTTGGCAAGACCGTGATGCAAAAGCTCTGCAGCGACAACGCGCTTGCCTTCTTTGAGCGTTATTAATTTCACATCCCTTGAGCAGGTCGGCATGCCGAACGGTTGACATGCCGGCCCGCCCCCAATCTGAAGGACCGCTTTTGACGCAGCAGTTTACGATTTCCGTATCCCGACCGGATGGGACGCCCATCCCCGTCGTCGTTACCAAAAAGCGCGTCAAGAACTTCAACCTACGCGTCACATCGAGCGGTGAGGTCCACGCCAGCGCACCGCTCGGCGCCAGTCGCGAGCGCATCGAAGCGTTTGTGAAGCGCAACAGCGCCTGGATTATCAGCCGGCTTGCCCAGCGCGAGCAACGTCAGGCGACGGCACGAGAGCCGCTCAGCCCCTCGTCCATCATTGCGCTTTGGGGCAAGCCCATCACGGTACAGGACGCACTCGATCACAACTTTGCATCACCCGCACCGCGGCCCAAGCAGGCCACCTTCGCAAGTTTTATGGGTGCCGACGAGCCAGACGAACGTCAGCAGGCCAAGTGGAATGCGACCCTCGACGGCTTAACGCCCAGTGAGATCCAAGCCCATATTGACCAGCTCTATACGTCCGAAGTCACATCGGCGCTGCGTGATATGGTGCACGCATACGAAATCGCAATGGGTGTCGCCGTTTCCCGCGTTTCCGTGCGCAGCATGAAAACGCGCTGGGGATCATGCACGCCCAAAACCGGCGCCATTCGCATCGCACGAGAACTTGCCGCCTACCCCGTCGAGTGCCTTGACATGGTTGTCGCCCACGAGCTCGTCCACCTGCTCGAGCCGAGCCACAATCATCGGTTTCACGCGCTGCTCGACACGTACTGCCCCAACAACAGGGCTCTGTCGCAGCGGCTCAAGCAGCCACCCATAGAGACGTATTAGAACCGGTTAGCGCACACGCTCGATCTCGACGCCACAGCTTGCCAAGGGCAGGCCAACAGGCGCCCACGGCTTATCGAGCTTGATGCGCACACCAAGCAGCGAGGGATAACGGCGCAGCAGCATCTGGGCCGTACCTTCAGCTGCCGCCTCGATGAGCTTAAACGTATGCTCGCGCAGATAGCCATCGACATCGTGGCACACCGAGCCGTAGTCAATCGAGGCGTCCAAGTTATCGTGCTCTCCCGCTGCACGCAGGTCAGCATAGAGTACCAAGGACACGATGAATTTCTGGCCCAGCGCGTTCTCTTCGGGATACACGCCGTGGTTAGCAAAAACCTCAAGACCTTCAACGGTGATGCGGTCGGCATGGCGCAGATCGTCATAGTTCACGTGGGGCACCGCCGTTGCGGTGGATATTTCGCCCCTTCCACGGCGGGCGAGCTCGGCGCCTTCAGTCTTGGTTGCATTCTCGGGCAGTTTCTTGTTGCTCATCGCGATCGTCTCCTTCGTTTAGAACCCCGACCGCGTAAACTAACTACACGCGAATCGACAGGTTCTTTTTATCATCGCTCCAGTTGCAAGCATTGCGCGCGGGGCATGCAATGCAGGCGCGCGACGCTTTGTCGGCTGCATAGAGCAGGCGCTCGAGCGGTTGGCTGTTCACGCGCAGCTTTCGATGGCCCAGAATGGCCGTCTTAATGGCTGCGGCATCGGCCGGCTCAAACGCTACGTCATCGGGCATACCGCCGAGAATCGCATCAGCGACGCGTTCGCTTGCAACATCATGGGATATACCCGATTCATACTGTTCATCTTTGCCGATATCGTGAAGAAGTGCCGTGGCGTAGATGACCTCGCGGTCAAATTCGAGCTGTTCCTCGAGATTCTTGATCCACATAATGCGAGCGACATCCAGCAGGTGGTCAATACCGTGGCGGCAGAAGATGCGCCCCGATTCCAACTGTGCAATGTTGCCCAGGTGCCGCCGGAACAGACCGTTGGCACAGATGTAATCAATGCGAGGCATGGCATCAAAGGGGGCCAGGCCCGAAGCCATGAAGCCGCGACGCGGCGTCCCCCCATCGGTCTTCGATGTAAAGTCATTGACGACCCTCATGCTAACGGCCCAGCATCCTAAAGAACCGCTCCTCGAGCGACGGATCGGTCTCAAAGACGCCGCGGCGAGCGAGCGTCACGGTCTTGGTGCCAGGCTTTTGCACGCCGCGCATGGTCATGCACATATGCTCAGCCTCCATGAGCACAATCGCTCCCTGGGGAGCGAGATACTCCATGAGGGCATCGGCAACCTGTGCGCACAGCTGCTCCTGCAGCTGCAGACGACGGGCGTAGACCTCAACCGTGCGGGCAAGCTTAGAGAGCCCTGCGACACGGCCGTTGGGGATATAACCAATGGCGGCCTTGCCATAAAACGGCAGCAGATGATGTTCGCACAGCGAGTAGAACGTGATGTCGCGCTCGATAACCAAATCGTTCGAAGCGACGGCAAAGGTTTTGGACAGGTGCTCCTCGGCACTCTGGTCCATACCGCCGGCGATCTCACCATACATACGGGCAACGCGCGCCGGGGTCTCCAGCAGGCCCTCACGAGTTGGGTCCTCGCCTATGCCCTCAAGCAACAGCTTAATGGCGGCCTCGACTTTTTCCTGATCGATCATCTGGGCCTCACTTTTCCGATTTTGCGTTCGCGCTATGGTACCACGCCCTTTGGCATCGGCCACAAGCTACATAGTATGGGTCGAATAGACTGGATCGTCCCGCCAAAGTTCAACCGCATCACAAAGCGCAACACCCTCGCGCTCGGCACGGGCACGCGTGGCGTTCATGTCAATCACGCGTTGATTGCTCGAGCCCCTAAAGCGCAACGAGATATCGTACAGATCCTGAACGAACGGGCCGTCCACCAACATGTCGAGGCAGGCCAGGATACGGTCCGTCACCTCGGTATGATGACGGCCACCCGGCATAAGCTCCTCGAGCACGTCGCCGGTAAAGCACCAAATGGTCTTGCCCGACCCCGCGGGATAGGCCGCACGCACGCGTTCGATAAAGTCAACAAGCCCCACCTGATTCTCGGGCTCCATAGGCTCGCCGCCCAGAATCGTCAGTCCATCAATAAAGGGATGGTCGAGACTCTCGATAATCTTGTCCTCGACGGCACGGTCGAACGGCTCACCCGCAGCAAAGTCCCACGCGACAGAGTTAAAGCAGTTCTTGCACCCACGACGGCACCCGCTCACAAACAGAGAAGTACGAACGCCTTCCCCATCAGCAATGTCGAAATACTTAATGTTCGCGTAGTTCATAGGTAACTCTCCCGGCCTCATGCAAAGGGTAACTCAATGAACGAAGCGAACATCGAGTATAGGGTTCGAGATCTAATAAAAACTGGGTTGCGGCTCAACCGCCATCGCAAGTAAATCGCAGCTGCAGCTCGAATTATCTCCGCTAAGAACTTCGAGGAGTGAGCAGACCGCATGCCGCATCTCAGCTACGTCAACTTGGCCGCCCCGTAGCGAGGCCCCGGACCTTTGCTCGATATGAGTTCCGCACGAACAGGAGGCGCCAGTGGCGCCTCCGTCGTGAGCCAGGACTGTCCGAAATAGCGAGTAAAGGTCCGGGGCCTCGCTACGGGGCGGCCTGGGATGGTTATTAGAGATGCAGCACGCGGTCGCGGATCTCCTCGGTTCGGCCCTGGTTCCAGAATTGAGTACCGATGTAGCCGCACGTACGACGGGCGACATTCATCTTCTCCTGATCGCGGTTGCCGCAGTTGGGGCACTCCCACACCAGCTTGCCGTCATCCTCGACAATCTTGATCTCACCGTCGTAGCCGCACACCTGGCAGTAGTCGCTCTTGGTGTTGAGCTCGGCGTACATGATGTTGTCGTAGATGTACTGCATCACGCGAATGACAGCCTTGAGGTTGTCCTGCATGTTGGGAACCTCGACGTAGGAGATGGCACCGCCCGGCGAAAGCTGCTGGAACATACCCTCGAACTTGAGCTTGTCGAATGCGTCGATCTCCTCGGACACGTGGACGTGGTAGCTGTTGGTGATGTAGCCCTTGTCCGTCACGCCCGGGATGATGCCAAAACGACGCTGCAGGCACTTGGCGAACTTGTAGGTCGTCGACTCAAGCGGGGTACCGTACAGCGAGAAGTCAATATCGCTTTCGGCCTTCCACTCGGCGCACTTGTCGTTCATGCGCTGCATGACGGCCATGGCAAACGGCGTGCCCTCCTTCTCGGTGTGGCTGTGGCCCGTCATGTACTTGACGCACTCATACAGGCCGGCATAGCCCAGGCTGATGGTGGAGTATCCGCCCACGAGCAGCTTATCGATTGTCTCGCCCTTCTTCAGACGAGCGAGGGCGCCGTACTGCCACAGAATCGGTGCGGCGTCAGAAAGCGTACCCATCAGGCGCTCATGACGGCACAGCAGGGCACGGTGGCACAGCTCAAGGCGCTCATCGAAGATCTTCCAGAACTTATCCATGTCCTGATGCGAGCTCAGCGCGACATCGGGCAGGTTGATGGTCACAACGCCCTGGTTAAAGCGACCGTAGTACTTGGGCTTGTTCGGGTCATAGTTCAGCGCGTTGGCCACGTTGTTAAATCCGTTACCGGAGCGGTCGGGCGTCAGGAAGCTGCGGCAACCCATGCAGGTATAGCAGTCGCCGTTGCCCGCGGTCTCGCCCTTCGACAGCTTGAGCTCGCGCATCTTCTTCTCGGAGATGTAGTCGGGCACCATGCGCTTGGCGGTGCACTTAGCAGCCAGCTGGGTCAGGTAGAAGTACGGGGAATTCTCGTGAACGTTATCGTCCTCGAGCACGTAGATGAGCTTGGGGAACGCCGGGGTAATCCACACGCCGGCTTCGTTCTTAACGCCCTCATAGCGCTGACGAAGCGTCTCCTCCACAATCATGGCAAGGTCGTGCTTCTCCTGGGGCGTACGGGCCTCATTGAGATACATAAAGACCGTCACGAACGGCGCCTGGCCATTCGTGGTCATAAGGGTCACGACCTGATACTGAATCGTCTGAACGCCGCGACGGATCTCGTCACGCAGGCGGTCCTCAACAACCTCGCGGACCTTTTCGGGAGATGCGGAAACGCCAAGCTCCTCGAGCTCGCGGGCGACCTCGCCGCGAATCTTTTGACGGCTCACCTCGACGAACGGGGCAAGATGGGTCAGCGAAATCGACTGGCCACCGTACTGGGAGGAAGCAACCTGAGCGATGATCTGCGTCGCGATGTTGCAGGCAGTCGAGAAGCTGTGCGGCTTCTCGATCAGCGTGCCCGAAATAACAGTACCGTTCTGGAGCATATCCTCCAGGTTCACCAGGTCGCAGTTATGCATGTGCTGGGCAAAGTAGTCCGAATCATGGAAGTGAATCAGACCCTCATTGTGAGCATCCACAATCTCCTGGGGCAGCAGCACACGCTGGGTCAGGTCCTTGGAGATCTCGCCGGCCATGTAGTCACGCTGAACGGAATTGACGGTCGGGTTCTTGTTGGAGTTCTCCTGCTTAACCTCTTCGTTGTTGCACTCGATCAGCGACAGGATCTTGTCATCGGTCGTGTTCTTCTGGCGCTTCAGGCTCTGAACATAGCGATAGATGATGTAGTGGCGGGCAACCTCGTAGCAGTCGAGACGCATGATCTCGTCCTCGACCAAATCCTGAATCTCCTCGACCGAAACAGTGTGGCCCGCGTTCTCGCATGCCTCGGCGACGTTTTGTGCCGCGTAAACCACCTGGCGGTCGGTAAGACGAGAGCTCTCCTCGACCTCCAAGTTTGCGGCACGGATGGCATTGACGATCTTATCGATGTCAAAGACAACCTCGGTGCCGCTGCGCTTGATGATCTTCATCCTCTTGCCTCTTTCGCGTCGTAGTCTCATTGCGCTTCAGAGCCAAACGATGCCCGGCAGGGCGTGCCCCTGTCTTGCGGCGCCGTCGCGCAATCTGTGTTCTCGATAACCATAGTCCCTCATGCGGACAATCCTCGCAGCCAATCAAGGGGCTCAAAGATCTATCCAAATGGGGCGAATAAGGTTCTCGTTCTCTGTCCGCCATCTATCATACGACAAAGAGGCATCTATATCCTGTATTCTTTTTTTAGGTCAAACACAACATATAGTGTTTCAGCAGGTCAAAGCAATTAGTCATTTTGCAGACGCATTAAAAATGAGGGGTTCTTGGGAAGTCGGTAAAACGTTACCAACACGGCTACCTGCATGGCAGTTATAAAACCCCCTTAGTCAAGCCGCTGACAAATCCTACCAAAACCAAGCCGCTCACGCCAAAAGAATCCAAAAGATTATGCTTGACCAACATGTTGCGGTCACGGTCGGCCAGGACGTATGCAATCTGCCGGCACCTCTACGGGGACCTTGGATCAATATTTGGTGGCATATTTGACGGCGTGCTTGGTAGC
>NZ_JAQEKC010000023.1:0-246 GCF_027679495.1 Collinsella aerofaciens | reverse complement strand
GGGAAGCGCTCTCCCCCTGAGCTAAACGCCCAAATGGAGCGGACAACGGGGCTCGAACCCGCGACCCCAACCTTGGCAAGGTTGTGCTCTACCAACTGAGCCATGTCCGCTTACGAGGATTAATCTTACGTGATGCCCGCATCCTATGCAAGAACTTTTTTAAAAAGTTTTGCAACGCCCTCGCGAACCCTTGATTATCAACTTCATCCGAACACTTCCCACATTCATCCGCACATGTGCGGATGA
>NZ_JAQEKC010000022.1:0-36534 GCF_027679495.1 Collinsella aerofaciens | reverse complement strand
TGGACGCCGGGCCTACTCGCTTCGGTTCGGGCGCTACACCAACTTTCTCGACACTACCGGCCAAAACTTCTATCGGCTTTGGCTGTCGATGCCGACCGTATCAGCCGCAACTTGACCAAAAGCTGACCAAATGCTTGACGGATTGACATCCCCGCAGGTAAAGGGCGGTAAAAAATACTTCAACTTTTTTCGAGCGACATTTTTCGATCGCTGGCGGCGGAACGATATGTGTCAAAAGCATCGCCTGCCGAGGAAACTCGGCCGTTCGCCGAATTGCATGCGCGTAAAAAACCTCAATTATGGAGGCGGTCTCGAACACGTCAACGAAACGATGCGGTAACATCTCCCTGCAAACACTGTAGTTAGCTAAAGGGGAGTCTGCATGTCTGCAACCATCAAACCCTTCACCGATGAGTTCGAGGAATACGGTCGCGACGAGTCTCGCTCGTCGGGCGAGGCTTCGAGCATTTCGTTTCCGACATCGGAAGACGAGGTGCGCGCTATCTTGCGGCAGCTCCATGCCGACGGTGTTTCGGTGACTGTCCAGGGTGCCCGAACGGGCCTCGCTGCCGGCGCCGTGCCTCATGGCGGGCATATCCTCAACACCTCGCGCATGAATCGCTACCTTGGTCTTCGCTGCGATGACGAGGGCCGGTTTCTGCTGCGCGTGGAACCGGGCGTCGTACTGTCGGAGCTGCGCAAACAGCTGGTCAAAAAGGCGCTGCCGACAGGCGGCTGGGACCAGGCGTCGCTTCGGACATACGAGGAGTTCCAAGCTGCCCCCGAGCAGTTCTTTCCCACCGACCCCACCGAGGCATCTGCCTGCCTGGGCGGTATGGCGGCGTGCAACGCCTCCGGCGCCCGCAGCTATGCCTATGGCCCCATGCGTCCGCATGTCACGGGCCTTCACGTTGCCCTGGCGGATGGTGACCTGCTCGAGCTTCACCGCGGTGAGGTTTTTGCTCAGGGCCGTCGCCTTTCACTTGTGACGGCGGAAGGACGTTCGCTTGAGCTCGATCTTCCTGACTACACCATGCCCAAGACCAAAAATGCTTCGGGCTATTATGTTGCGGACGATATGGACGCCATCGATCTCTTTATCGGCGCATGTGGCACGCTCGGCGTTATCACCGAGCTCGAGATCGCCCTGCAGCCTGCTTCCGCGGTTGTGTGGGGCGTGAGCTGCTTTTTCGATAGCGAGGACAAGGCCGTTGCCTTTACCGATTCCGTGCGCCCGGTCCTGTCCCACGCGGCTGCTATCGAGTATTTCGATGCGGGCGCCCTGGATATCCTTCGCCGCCAGCGCGAGCAGTCGACTGCTTTTGCCTCGCTGCCGGCACTCGACGATGAGGCAAAGGTCTGCGTCTACGTGGAGCTCGACTGCGACGACGAGGCACAGGCGACCGAGGAGCTGTACCACTTGGGATGGGTTTTGGAGCTTGCGGGCGGCCGCGACGACGCGACATGGGTTGCGCGCACCGAGGTCGATCGCGAGTGCCAGCGGTTCTTCCGCCACGCGGTTCCCGAGAGCGTCAACATGCTCATCGACGAGCGTCGCCGCACGGACCTCACCATTACCAAGCTGGGTTCGGATATGTCGGTGCCCAATGCACGTCTGGCCGATGTCGTCGCCCTCTATCGTCGCACGCTGGCCGAAAGCGGGCTTGAGTCTGCCGCCTGGGGGCATATCGGCAACAACCATCTGCATGTGAATATCCTGCCGCGCGACGCGCAGGATTATCGCGCCGGCGGCGAGCTCTTTGCCCAGTGGGCGGCCGAGATCACGGCCATGGGTGGTGCCGTCTCTGCCGAGCATGGCGTCGGCAAGATCAAGGCGGGCTTCTTGGAGACGATGTACGGCCACGAGGCCATGGTCGAATCGGCTCGACTCAAGCTCCAACTCGACCCTGCTGGACAGCTCGGCCGCGGCAACCTGTTTTCGGAGAAGCTCTTGGATGAACTCGTTCAGAAAGGGGGCGCGTGAAGATGAGCGAATTCCATATGGTGGTGTGCGTCAAGGCGGTGCCGGGAAGCACCGAGGTCAAGATGGACCCCAAGACCAATACGATTGTGCGTGACGGCAAGCAGGCGGTCATCAGCCCGTTCGATGCAAGCGCTCTGGAATGCGCGCTGTCGCTCAAGGATGACTTTATCGGCTTTGGCATGGATGTGCGCGTGACGGTGGTGTCGATGGGCATCCCCGCGACCGAGTCACTGCTGCGCGACTGCATCGCCCGCGGCGCCGATGACGCGCTGTTGCTGACCGATCGCGCCTTTGCGGGTGCCGATACCTTGGCTACCACCTATGCCCTCAAATGTGGCATCGAGGCGCTCGACGAGGACTTTGACCTGCTCATTTGCGGCAAGATGGCAGTTGATGGCGATACGGCCCAGATTGGTCCCGAGCTTGCCGGAGCCTTTGAGATTCCCTGCGTGACCGACGTGAGTTGCGTGCAGGGCGCGGGCTTTACGACCTGCGGCTCGCTGGCGCTTGTCCACGGCTGTGACGCCGGCGAGGAAACGGTGTATCTGGAGATGCCGTGCGCGATGACGACTGCCAAGGAGATTGGCCAGCTGCGCATGCCGAGTATCGCTGGCATTCGCGCGGCCGAGGAAGCGGACGTGCGCGTGGTCGGCGCTGCCGACGTGAACGCCGACCCCTCGCGTTGCGGTCTTGCCGGTTCGCCGACGCAGGTCGTGCGCTCGTTTGTGCCCGACCGCGACCAAACGTGTGAGACTGTTGAGGGCACGGCGTCCGAGCAGGCGGCAAAACTCGCCAAGATTATCGAGGGGATGGCATAGATGAGCGGACTGATTATCGATGGCGAAGCCTGCATTGGCTGCGGTCGCTGCGTTCGCGCCTGCGCCTCGGGCGGTATTGTGGTGGAGGGCGAGCGTCCCAATCGCTGTGCCCGCGTAACCGACGGCTGCATCCTGTGCGGCGGGTGCGTCGACGCCTGCCCCGTCAACGCTATTTCGATCGAGCGCGATGAGACCACCGGTGCGGTAGACCTTGACGCATATCGAGACATTTGGGTCTTCGTGCAAACTGACGAGCACGATGCCGTGGCATCCGTGGCCTTCGAGCTCGTGGGCAAGGGCCGCGAGCTTGCCGATGCGCGCGGCTGTCGCTTGGTGGCGCTGGTCGGCATGGGCCCCGAGGGCTCGCTCGGGGACCTGGAGCATCTGGTTTGCGCCGGTGCGGACGAAGTTCTGGTCTGTCGTGACGAGCGCCTGCGTCAGAACGACGCGGAGGTCTATGCTCGTCTCATCTGCGATTTGGTAGCCGAGCGCAAGCCCGAAGCCATTCTGTACGGTGCGACCGCCTTTGGCCGCGAGTTGGCGCCTGGCGTTGCCGTGCGCCTGCAGACGGGCCTTACGGCCGACTGCACCGTGCTTTCGATGGATACGGAAACGGGCTTGCTGCAGCAGACGCGCCCGGCGTTTGGCGGCAACTTGATGGCCACCATCATTTGCCCCAATCAGCGTCCCCAGATGGCAACGGTGCGTCCCGGTATCTTTGGAGCGCCCGAGTTTGACTACAGCCGCTCTGGCACGATTACCCAGGCATTCCTTGCGGAAGACGCCAAGGCTCGTGTCGAGATTTCGATTCCCGCTGAGGAATGGGGCCAGCAGGCTTCGATTGCCGATGCCGAGCGTCTAGTTGTTGTGGGTCGCGGTATCGGCTCCAAGAAAAACCTACCCTTGATGCGAAAGCTCGCCGAAGCCCTGGGTGCCGAGCTCGGCTGCACACGACCCGTCGTGGAGGCGGGCTGGCTGGAGTATCGCCACCAGATTGGCCAGACGGGCGTGTCGGTTTCACCCAAGCTCCTCGTGAGCATTGGTGTCTCGGGTGCCATCCAGCATCTTGCCGGCATCGGTGGGGCGGAGTGCATTATCGCCATCAATGAGGACCCGGATGCCCCCATCTTTGGCGCCGCCCAGTACAAGGTCGTCGGCGACGCCGTCGAGGTCGTTGAGGAGCTCCTGGCCCAGCTCGAGCGCTAGGCGCCGGCTAGCCAGGCTCGCATCTCTTTCTTTAGGCGCTCCCAGGTCGCCTGCGTGGCGGGATCGGTAAAGGGGCGCACAATGCCAAAGGGCGCGTCGAGCAGGCGGTAGATATCGCCCTGCTCGCGCGCCAGCGCGCGGCTTGCGGGGTAGACGAGCTCAAACATAAAGCAGATGAGCCCCACCAAGTAGTCGGCCGGCTCATCGCGTTCGTCGCGTGCGACGCAGCGGTGTTCGGCAAAGGCGACAAGCGCCGGTGCCGAGAAGTGGCTGGCGAGAAATGTATCCTCATCAACCTTGAGGATGGTGTCGACGGTGCTGTCGGCGATGGTGCGCATAATGTCGATCTTGTCGCCATCGCGCACGATATCGCAGAAGCGCCGTGTGCGTGTGTCGAGCTGTGCAGGTAGGCGGAAATCGCTGTGATAGGCAATGCTTGCGCGGATGAGCTCGTCATGTGCATCGGTTTCGATAAAGTCACGGATGTTTGTCGTGGCGGGTGCGTCGGCGGGATGTTTGCCAAAGAGGACCTCGACGCCGAGCGCCGCATGGCTCATGCTCTCGGCGTCCTTAAAGGTGTCCCAGCGTCGCAGCTGTTCAAAGCGGCCCATATCGTGTAGCAGGCCGCAAAGCCATGCCAGGTCAATATCCTCTGGCACCCAGCCCTGTTCGCGTGCCACGGCGTCGCATGTCTCGGCCACATGATAGGTATGTTCGATCTTGAGGGCGATACGCGGGTTGGCGGCATCGTAGGCATCGGTATAGGTTTTAAAGGCCTCGGACGCCCGAGCTCGATCGATAGCTGTCATAATGACTTCCTTACAGATACGTCTTTCGATCCGGTGGCAATTGTAGGCGAACTTTATTGCCGCAGGTTGATATTTCTGCTGCGTCTCGGGCATCGTGTTCTATATCGTTTTGAGCCTCATATAAGAGCGGGGCACGTTTGGCGTCCCGGCCTAACGAATCGAATTTCTCACTGAGCTGGTCTGCTTCTTCTGGTACCATGATCAAACTTTACTGTAGCAAAGTATGACGTGGTCTTTTGTTCCGCGTCAGCGGAAATGGGGGTTTCATGGCACAGGGAGCGACCGCCAACGAGCAAAAGAAATTCAAAGTCCCGCGTATCCCGGGCGACATCATGATCTATCCCATGATCGTTGGCCTTTTGCTCAATACCTTCTGCCCGCAGGTCTTTGAGGTCGGCGGCTTCTTTACGGCTGCCTGCCGCGGCGGCTCCAACACCATCGTTGCCGCGATCTTGCTGTTCGTGGGCGCCGGCATCAGCTTTAAGTCCACGCCGGGCGCCATCAAGACCGGCATCGTCGTGCTGATTCCTAAGCTTGTAGTGGCAGCCGCGCTGGGTCTGGGCGTCGCGTACTTCTTTAACGATAACTTTTTAGGCCTGAGCTCGGTTTCCATCATCGGCGGCATTACGTTTTGCAACATGGCGCTCTATACGGGCATCATGGGCGAGTTCGGCGATGAGTCCGAGCAGGGCGCTGTCGGTATCCTGTTCTTTACGGCCGGCCCCGCCGTCACGATGATCATCCTTGGTGTTTCGGGTCTCGCCAACATCCCCGTCGGCACCATCATCGGATCCATCCTGCCGCTTGTTATCGGCATGGTCCTGGGCAACTTGTTCCCGTTTATCAAGAACCTGCTGGTTCCCGGCGCCAATCCCGCGATCGCTGTAATTGGTTTTCAGCTCGGTGCGTCCATGAGCCTTTCGAGCTTCATCGCCGGTGGCATTTCGGGCATCCTGCTGGGCCTCATCACGCTCTTTATCGTCGGTCCCATTACCTTTGCCTTCGAGCGCCTGTGTGGCGGCAATGGTAAGGCGGCTGTGGCATGTTCCACCATTGCCGGCACGGCCATGACCACGCCGGTCGCCCTCGCCGAGGTCGCTCCGCGCTATGCCGAGCTTGCGCCCACCGCGTACGCCCAGATCGCCACCGCCGTCATCATCACGGCAATCATGGCTCCGATTCTGACCGGCTGGGTCGACAAGAAGTTCTGTCAAGGCAAGGAGGATCTGTCGCCTGCCGGTGTCGAGGCCATCGAGGAAGCCGTCGCGACCGACATCGATGGCGAGTAGCAATCGATACCCATCAATGATTCCGGCGTGCAACTCGCGCCGTTTGAGCGCCCGAACGAGAGCTGTCTTGCAGTGACGTTCGGTCGCTCTGCTATTATTCCCCTTACTCCTGCGGAGTAGGGGGTGTTTGTTGCCCAGATTCGAATTGGGCGATTCTGGCCACTTAGATATTGAAGGGATGGCGCTAGTGGTTAAGGCACTCAAGATAGAGATATTCGTGCTATGCATGATTGTTCTTATCGGGCTTGCCGCACGAAGCCGCCGCTCCTTGTTCTCGAGCACCCAGCAGCTCTTGTTTAGCATGCTCGGCTACACCTCCGCTGCCTACATTTTCTTCGATATGATCTGGACGCTCTCGGACGGCGTGAGCACTCCTGTAGGCATCACGGCCAACTGGATTTCCAACGCGGTCTCGTTTTCGCTGTTCGCCATCGCGTGCCTCATTTGGTTTTTGTATTCCGAGACAGTGCAGGGCTCTCGCCTTTTGTCCGCGCGCTATAGGGTGGTGCTTGTAGCGTTGCCTACGGCTCTGGTGGTCGTGCTGGCGTTTGCCAGTTACTGGACGCACGCCCTGTTCTATATCGATTCGCAGGGCGTGTATCGTCGCGGAGCGCTTTATATGATTCAACCTATCGTTAGCTACTGCTACGTTATATATACGTCCTTGCATGCCTTTATTCAGGCTCGAAAAGTCGAAAGTCTGCAAAAGAAGGCCATTTATCGCACCCTCGCCTTTTTTGCGGTTCCCGCTCTGGTGGGCGGTACCTTCCAGGTTTTGTTTTCGGTACCGGGCCTTTGTGTCGGTATAACGCTGAGCATCCTGCTGCTCTACATCATCTACCAGGAGCAGCTGATCTCGACCGACCCGTTGACTGGCCTTAACAATCGCAACCGTTTTGAGACCTATATGCTGTCGCTCTTTTCAAATGTGGATCAGGCCGAAGATGTATATCTGCTTATGATGGACGCCGACGGCTTTAAGCAGATTAACGATCGCTATGGGCATGTGGAGGGCGACCATGCTCTTCAGGTCATATCTGCTGCGCTCAAAGAGGTCTGCTCGGCGTCAGGTGGCTTTATCGCGCGTTATGGCGGCGATGAGTTCGTGGTGCTCCAGAAGGCTGCGGCGGAACAGGACATCATAGACCTGTGTTCGGCGATTAACGACGAGCTCGCTCGTGCCGAGGTGCCGTATGCATTGCGGATGTCCATCGGTTACGGGCGGGTCGGCGATAGTGTTGATACCTGGCAAGACTTACTTCGCGCTTCCGATGCGGAGCTCTACCGCGTCAAGGTCGAGAAAAAGAAAGCCGGCGTCCAGATACGCTAGAAAAAAGGGGCGCACGACCGTTGCGATGGTCATGCGCCCCTTTTGCGTTTGTGGGGGCCACCGGCCATGATGCCCAGGCGCGATGCGGCAAGACGGGCATCTGCTGCCGCGACTCGGTACGAAATCAACGAGAACCAGTGCACTCCATTAAGCTAAAGTGTGCGAACGCCCTCTCTAAAAAGGTGAGTTCGTTAGGCTTTTTTGGGTTTGTTGACGATGATGATGCCGCCGCAGACCAACAGCAGGGCAACGATGACGGTAACGGGGCTCGTGTCAGCGCCCTCGCCGAGCAGCAGCGCGCTCAGCAGCACACCAAAGACGGGGTTCATAAAACCAAAGACCGAGACGCGGCTGACGGGGTTGACGGCAAGCAGGCGCGACCACAGCGAGTAGGCGACCGCGGAGATAAGCGCCATGTAGATGATGAGCGTGATGGCGGGGGCAATCGCCGTGGGGGAGAGCGCGCCACCCATCAAAAAGCCGATGGCGGTGAGGGCCAGGCCGCCGACCAAGAACTGCCACCCGGCAAGCAAAACGCCGTCGTGCTCGCGCGAGAAGATGCCGATCAGGCAGGTCGAAAGGGCACCCGCGACGGTGGAGGCCAGGATGAAGCCCTCGCCGTCGAGCGTAAAGCCAAAGGTGCCGTCCGCGCCCGAAAGGTTGACGAGCGCGACGCCGGCAAAGCCCAGTACGCAGCCGAGCACCTTGGCCGTATTGAGCTTCTCGGTGCGAAACGCCAGAGCGGCAAAGAGGATGGCTAGGAAGTTGGCGCTGGCCTCGATGATGGAACTCGACATGGCACTGGCGCGCGAGAGTCCCAGGTAGAAAAAGAAGTACTGCCCGATAGTCTGGAAGAGCGACAGGATACATATGGGCTTGATATCACGCGCTTGCGGAACGAGCGGACGGCGCTGGGCCACGCTCATGCCAACAATGACCAGCATGCCGGCAAGGGTGAAGCGCAGACCGGCGAAGAGCAGCTGCGAGGCGCTGTCGTGCGCCGGGATGCCAAAGAGGCCGTAGCCGATTTTGATGCAGGGGAAAGCCGACCCCCAGAGCGCGCAGCAAACGAGGCAGCCCAGGATGAGTCCGGGCAGGGTGGCGAGATACGGCTTGCGGCTTTCCATGATGTTCTTCTCCTATACGCGCGAAGCAAAAAAGAACCCGCCACCGGGCGTGCCGGTGGCGGGTGTTGTTACCCGAGGGGATTGTACCCGATGGGAACGTATTAAGCGAAGTAGGCTACGCCGCTCTCAAAGATCGGCATGAATTTGTCGCCGGGGACATGCTCGGGCACGTTGCAGTACAGGTTGTCGCCGCGACGCTCGGCATGGCCCATCTTGCCCAGGACACGGCCGTCGGGGCTCGTGATGCCCTCGATGGCGAGTGCGGAGCCGTTGGGGTTGACGGAAAGGTCCATGCTGGGTTTGCCGTTCTCGCCCACGTACTGCGTGGCGACCTGGCCGTTGGCGATCAGCTGGGCGAGCACTTCGTCATTGGCGACAAAGCGGCCCTCGCCGTGGCTGATGGCGACGGTATAGGGGTCGTCCAGGCTGCACTGCGACAGCCACGGGGACAAGTTGGACGAGATGCGGGTGCGCACCAGACGGCTCTGGTGGCGACCGATGGTGTTGAACGTCAACGTGGGCGCATCGGGCGTGGCGTCGACGATGTCGCCGTAGGGCACCAGGCCGAGCTTGATCAGGGCCTGGAAGCCGTTGCAGATGCCCAGCATCAGGCCATCGCGGGCCTTGAGCAGGTCGCGGACTGCCTCGGTGACCTCGGGAGCGCGGAAGAACGCCGTGATGAACTTGGCAGAGCCGTCGGGCTCGTCGCCGCCCGAGAAGCCGCCGGGGATCATAACGATCTGGCTTGCACGGATGCGGCGGGCAAGCTCGTGGGTGCTCTCGGCGACGGCCTCGGGCGTGAGGTTGTTGATCACGAAGGTGTCGGCCTCGGCACCGGCGGCACGGAAGGCGCGGGCGCTGTCGTACTCGCAGTTGTTGCCGGGGAACACGGGGATGATCACGCGCGGGCGGGCGATCTTGGCGCCGCCGTACACGTGGATATCCTTGGCGCGGAAGTCGATGGTCTCGACCTCGGGGGTCTCGCCGGCGCTGCGGTAGGCGAAGACGCCCTCGATGCCGCTCTCCCAGGCCTCCTGGAGCTCGGCGAGCTCGATGACCTCGGAGCCGGTGTCGATGACATAGCCCTCGACGGTGGTGCCCAGGGGCTCGACGACAACGCCGTCGGCGACCTCGGGCAGCTCGGCGTCCTCGGCGAGCTCGACGATAAAACTGCCGTAGAGCGGGGTGAAGAGGCTCTCCACGTCTACATCCTCGGCAAGCTCGATACCGATCTGGTTACCGACGCACATCTTAAAGAGGCTCTCGGCGCCGCAGCCGTAGCCGGGCGTGGATATGGCCAGGGCGTTGCCGGTAGCAGTGAGCGCCTCGACGGCGTCAAACGCGGCGAGCAACTGCTGGGCGTCGGGACGGTAGTCCTCGCCATAGGTGGCGGGGGCGATGCGGACGACGCGGTGCGTGAGGCCCTTGAACTCGGGCGAGACGGCGCGGGCGGCCTTGCCCACGGCGACGGCGAAGCTGATCAGGGTCGGCGGAACGTTGAGCTCGCCGGTCTCGTCCTCAAACGAACCGCTCATGGAGTCCTTGCCGCCGATGGCGCCGGCACCCAGGTCGACTTGGGCCATGAGGGCGCCCAGGACGGCTGCCGTGGGCTTGCCCCAGCGCTCGGCCTCGGTGCGCAGACGCTCGAAGTACTCCTGGAAGGAGAGATAGGCGCGCTTGTGCTCAAAGCCGGCAGCCACGAGCTTGGCGATGGACTCGACCACGGACAGGTAGGCGCCCGCAAACTGGTCGGCCTCCATCAGATAGGGGTTGAAGCCCCATGCCATGGCACTCGCCGTGGTGGTCTCGCCGCCCACGGGGAACTTGGCGACCATGGCCGAGCTGGGGGTGAGCTGCGTCTTGCCGCCAAAGGGCATGAGCACGGTCGCGGCGCCGATGGTGGAGTCGAAGCGCTCGGAAAGGCCCTTGTTGGAAGCGACGTTGAGGTCGGTGACGAGCGAGGTCATGCGCTCGGCGAGCGTGGTGCCGGCCCAGCTGGGCTGCCACACGCTACGGGCGCACACGTGGGCGACCTGGTGCTTGGGTGCGCCGTTGGAGTTGAGGAACTCGCGGGACAGGTCGACGATAGCGACGCCGTTCCAGGCCATGCGCATGCGCGGCTCAGCGGTAACCTCGGCGATAACGGTCGCCTCCAGGTTCTCCTCGGCGGCGTAGCCCATGAACTCCTCGACGTCACCGTCGGCGACGGCGCAGGCCATGCGCTCCTGGGACTCAGAGATAGCGAGCTCGGTGCCGTCCAGGCCGTCGTACTTCTTGGTCACGGTGTCCAGGTCGACATACAGGCCGTCGGCAAGCTCGCCCACGGCGACCGAGACGCCGCCGGCGCCAAAGTCGTTGCAGCGCTTGATCAGACGGCAGGCGTCGCCGCGGCGGAACAGACGCTGCAGCTTGCGCTCGACAGGGGCGTTGCCCTTCTGGACCTCGGCACCCGAGGTCTCGATGGACTCGGTGTTCTGGGTCTTGGAGGAGCCGGTGGCGCCACCGATGCCATCGCGGCCGGTGCGGCCGCCCAGCAGGATGATCTTGTCGGTGGGGGCGGGGCACTCGCGACGAACGTGGTTTGCCGGGGTAGCGCCCACGACGGCGCCAACCTCCATGCGCTTGGCCACGTAACCGGGGTGATAGAGTTCGTTGACCTGACCGGTGGCAAGGCCGATCTGGTTGCCGTAGCTGGAGTAGCCGGCGGCGGCAGTGGTCACGAGCTTGCGCTGCGGCAGCTTGCCCTCGAGCGTCTCGGAAACCGGGACGGTGGGGTCACCGGCGCCGGTGACACGCATGGCCTGGTACACGTAGCTGCGGCCCGAGAGCGGGTCGCGGATGGCGCCGCCCACGCAGGTGGCGGCACCGCCGAAGGGCTCGATCTCGGTCGGGTGGTTGTGGGTCTCGTTCTTAAACAGGAACAGCCAGTCCTGGTCCTCGCCGTCGACATCGACCTTCACCTTGACGGTGCAGGCGTTGATCTCCTCGGACTCGTCGACATCGGTCATGACGCCGGTCTTCTTAAGGTACTTGGCGCCGATGGTGCCCATGTCCATGAGGCAGACGGGCTTGGCGTCGCGGCCGAGTTCGTGGCGCATCTCCATGTAGCGGTCGAAGGCTTGCTGCACCACGGCGTCGTCGATCGTCACGTCGTCCAGGACGGTGCCGAAGGTGGTGTGGCGGCAGTGGTCGGACCAGTAGGTGTCGATCACGCGGATCTCGGTGATGGTGGGGTCGCGGTCCTCATCGCGGAAGTACTGCTGGCAGAAGGCGATGTCTGCCTCGTCCATGGCAAGGCCGCGATCGGCGATAAAGGCGGCAAGGCCGGCCTCGTCGAGCTTGCGGAAGCCGTCGAGCACCTCGACGGGCTGGGGCTCGGGAGTCTCCATGTACAGCGTCTCGGGCAGGTCGAGCGAGGCGATGCGCGCCTCGACGGGGTTCACCACGTAGTGCTTGATGGCATCGATGGCGGCCTCGTCCAGAGCGCCCGAGATCATATAGACCTTGGCGGAGCGCACAGCGGGGCGCTCGCCCTGGCTGATGAGCTGCACGCACTCGCTGGCGGAGTCGGCGCGCTGGTCAAACTGGCCAGGCAGGAATTCGACGGCAAAGACGGCGCCATCGCTTGCGGGGAGTTCGTCGTAGGTCACATCGACCTGGGGCTCGCTAAAGACGGTCGGCACGCAGGAGCGGAAAAGCTCCTCGTCGATGCCCTCGACGTCGTAGCGGTTGATGATCCTCAGGGCCTCGATGCCCTTGATGCCGAGAATTTCGGTCAGCTCGCCCTTGAGCTGCTGAGCCTCGACGTCGAACCCGGGTTTCTTCTCCACGTAGATACGAGAGACCATTGGTTCCTGCCTTCCTGATCGGTTGGGCGTACGGTACGGTATGCGGCAGCGGTCGGTTTACGGGACAAGCCTCGCGGTCGCCTTGAGCCACATGTTTGTAAACCTCACTATGATACGACAGCTCGCGGCGCGTTGAGGACGGCGAGGGTGCTACAGTGAAGCGCAAACAAGAGAAAGGCATCACATGGCATTCGTTTCGCTCGCCATCATCGCACTCGTGGCCTTTGCGAGTCCTTTTATCGCCTCGGCGATTCCCGGAAAACCCGTTCCCGAGACGGTCTTTTTGCTCGTGCTCGGCGCGGTGCTGGGACCCCATATGCTCGGCGTCATCCATGTAGATGCCGAGGTCTCGCTTGTGTCCGAGCTGGGCCTGGCCTTCTTGTTCCTGCTTGCCGGCTTTGAGATCGACCCCAAGAGCATCACGGGCGTCGAGGGGCGCTACGGCTTGGCGACGTGGGTCGTCACGTTTGGTATCGCCTGGCTTGCCGTACGCTTTACCCCGTGGTTCTCGGTCAGTCATTTCGACGGTATCGCCGTGACGCTTGCCCTCACTTCGACGGCGCTCGGTACGCTCGTGCCCATCATGCGTGAGCGCTCGCTCACCGGCACGCGCGTGGGCGACTCGATTCTCGCGTATGGCACTTGGGGTGAGCTCGGCCCTGTGCTTGCCATGTCGGTGCTGCTGTCTGCCCGCACCGGCATCCAAACGCTTGTGATCCTTGGCTTGTTTGCGGTGGTCTGCGTGTTGCTGGCCGTGGTCCCGAGCCGCTCCAAGCGCGTCGGCAGCCGCTTCTTTGCGTTTGTCGAGGAACGTGCCGATACCACGTCGCAGACCTTCGTGCGCCTGACGGTGCTCATCCTGGTCACACTCGTGGCGTTCTCGGCTGTCTTTGATCTCGACATCGTGTTGGGTTCTTTTGCCGCCGGCTTTGTCCTGCGCTACATCATCCCCGAGGGCAACCATACGCTCGAGACCAAGCTCGACGGCCTGGCCTACGGCTTTTTGATTCCGGTATTCTTTACCGTATCGGGCGCAAAGATCAATCTGACGGCCGTGGCGTCGCGCCCGGGTCTGCTCGTGGGCTTTATCGTGGCGTTGTTGATTATTCGTGCCGTTCCCATTCTCATCTCTATGAGCATTTGTCCTGCGACGCGCGATGTGTCGGCGTATGGTCGCATTACCGTGGCCCTGTACTGCACCACGGCCCTGCCGATCATCGTTGCCGTGACAAGCGTTGCCGTCAACGCGGGCGCGCTGTCGCAAGATATTGCGTCGGTCATGGTTGCCGCCGGTGCCATCACGGTGTTCTTGATGCCGTTGCTCGCGCAGCTCTTCTACCGCGTGGTCGACGCCGCGCCGGTCGCCGCCGTGGCAGAAGTTGCCGAGCATCCATCCGATGCGCTCGACATCCTGCGCGCCCATCACGATTTGGCGAGCCTGCTCGCACGTGAGCACGAGCTGCTGACTTCGCATGGCCATGGTCGCGTATTCGAGGGCTTGCCTACGCTCGATACGATTGCCGAGCGTCTTTCCGCCGAGGCGGCGAGCGGCCATATCGATGCCCGTATTGTGGACGCGGCACATCTTCTTGCCGATAAGACCTATGGAGACGAGGTCGACCCGTCCGAGCTGACTCCGCGCGAGCGTCGCCGCCTGGAGCGCGCCAAGCTCGCCGTGCGCGAATACCGCCGCCGCATGCTGGAGCTCTATGCAAGAGAAGAAGCCGAGGACGACGACGGCAAGTAGTCGATACTCTCTCGGGGAAGCCGCGTCCTGCTTTGAAGGCTCGGAACGGGATGTGGTTTCCGAAACGGGGGCCGTTGGGAAACTGTGTCCCGGAATGGGCGCTCAGAGTGGGATGCAGTTTCCGCGAGAGACCCGT
This sequence comes from Collinsella aerofaciens, assembly GCF_027679495.1. Taxonomy (GTDB): domain Bacteria; phylum Actinomycetota; class Coriobacteriia; order Coriobacteriales; family Coriobacteriaceae; genus Collinsella; species Collinsella aerofaciens_AK. Next base: position 22,240 of record NZ_JAQEKC010000022.1, on the reverse strand, counting down.
TGCGGAAACGGTATCCCAGAATCGGCGTTCAAAACGGGGCGCTCTTTCCGAAACATGGCCCTGAGGGAAGCTGCGTCCCGGTCTGAGTCGGAATTCCGGGACACAGCTTCCCTTTCAAACAGAAGAAGGCGCGCTGCCTGCAGTTGATGCAGACGGCGCGCCTTCTTTGTTGGACTATGTTGAGGCTGGGAGCTGAGGCTTGTGGTCCCTTAAGAGCGGGCGGCTCCGTCGACGGGGAGCACGGCGCCCGTGACATAGGAGGACATGTCGCTCGCTAGGAAAACGAAGGCGTTGGCGACGTCCTCGGGCTCGCCCATGCGGCCGAGCGGAATGGTGGCGATGATGGGCTTGATGACCTCTTCGGGAAGGTTGGCGACCATATCGGTCTTGGTCACGCCGGGAGCGACAGCGTTGACGCGAATGCCCATGGGGGCGAGCTCGCGCGAGAGCGACTGGACCATACCGTTGACGGCGAACTTGGACGTGGGATAGCCAACGCCGGAGGGCTGACCGTACTTGGCGACCATCGAGCTCGTGGTGGTGATGGTGCCGCCGTGGCCTGCCTCGGCCATAATCTTGGCAGCGGCTTGGTGGCCGTTAAAGACGGCGACGACGTTGAGGTCCATGACCTTGGCGAACTCTTCGGCCGTGTACTCCAGAAGCGGCGAGCGCTGGGAGATGCCGGCGTTGTTAACGACCGTGTCCAGGCCACCCATGTCGGCGGCTGCCTCGGTAAAGGCCTCGGTTACGGCCTCGAGCGAGGTGAGGTCGCAGGTGCGGCCCCAGACCTTGGCCTCGGGATAGGCTGCGGCCAGCTTTTCAACGGCGGCGTCGGCAGTCTCCTGACGCGAGCCAAAGACCGTGACGGCGGCGCCCTCCTCGATAAAGCGACAGGCGATGGCATAGCCGATACCGCGCGTGCCTCCGGTGATGATTGCTTTCTTGCCCTCGAGCAACATGGTGCTTCCTCTCATCGCGGGCGGACATTCGCAGCACAGCGTAGCGGTAGCCGGAATCGGTCGCGTCTGCATATCGGTGAACGGTAGCCCGCGTTACCGATGAGCGGTTCGCGCAAATGTACTCTGCCGTTGTGCTTGGGGCAGGAGACAAAAGGGCTCCCGTCCCACATCGGACGGGAGCCCTCAAAGCGTGTATTGCTAGGCAAGCGTTGGATTAGTTGGCCATAACACCTTCGGTCCAGGCCTCGACGTCCTCGATACGCAGGACGTTGGCGACCTCGGCCACGCAGTCGACACTGGCAAGCTCGGCGGCGGCAGCCTGGACGTCCTTCTCGAGTGCGCGGTGCGTCAGGAAGATGACCGAGCAGGCATCGCTGACGCCCGACTTGCCGTCCTCGACCTGGTTGATGAGCGAGATCGAGATGTTGTGCTTGGCAAAGATGTCGACCGTCTCGGACAGGGCGCCCACGCGGTCGGCGACCTTCAGACGCACATAGTACTTGGTCTGGAGTTCGTCCATGGGCTTAAAGGCGAGGTTGTGACCATAGGGCTCAATCTCGGGAAGCGGAGCCACGCCGCGGCTGATCTGCTCGGAGAGCGACAGGATATCGCCCACGACGGCGCTTGCGGTGGGGAAGGAGCCTGCGCCGGCACCGTAGAACATGGTTTCGCCCACGGCGTCACCCACCACGTAGACGGCGTTCATGGCGCCGTTGACCTTGGCGAGCATGTGGTCGGCGGGGATCAGCGTGGGATGCACGCGGACGTCGACGCCGGCGTCGGTGTTGCGGGCGATGCCGAGCAGCTTAATGGTGTAGCCGAGTTCGCGTGCCTGGGCGATGTCCTCGGCGCCGATGGTACGGATGCCCTGCTGGTATACGTCGTCGGTGGTCACACGGGTGCCAAAGCCGATGGAGGCGAGGATCGCCGTTTTGCTGGCGGCGTCGAAGCCGTCGACGTCGGCGGACGGGTCGGCCTCGGCATAGCCCTTGGCCTGCGCGTCGGCGAGCACGTCGGCGTAATCGGCACCCTCGGCGTCCATGCGCGACAGGATGTAGTTGGTGGTACCGTTGAGAATACCGGCGATGGTCAGGATCTTGTTGCCCACCAGGTCGTGCTCAAGCGTGCTCACGATGGGGATGCCGCCGCCGCAGCTGGCCTCGCACTTAATCTGCACGCCGCACGCGCGTGCCTTCTCGGCAAGCGTCTCGACGTGACGGCCCAGTAGGGCTTTGTTGGCAGAGACGACGTGCTTGCCGTGCTCAAAGGCAGTGGTGAAGATCTCGGTTGCGGGATGCTCACCGCCGATCAGCTCGACGACGATGTCGACGGCGGGGTCGCTGACGACGTCGTGCCAGTCACTCGTAAAGGCCTCGCGCTCAATGCCTGCCGCCTCGGCCTGCTCCCAAGCAAGCGCGCAGGCGCGGGTCAGCTTAAGGTCGATGCCGTAGGCTGCCAGGTACTCATCGTGGTGGCTCTTGATCAGACGGGCCACGCCGCCGCCGACGGTTCCCAGACCGATCAGACCGACGTTCACGGTGCGCAGGGGTTCGCTCATAGATAGCTCCTTCGTGCATCTTATGGATGGATTAACCGCTTAAAGGTTGAGTGCATTCTAGCGTGAACCGAGGGCGCGTGCTCGCTAGGCAACAGGAGTCGCACAAAACGGCACCCCCGAAACGCTGCGGAAACATTGGAAACATGCTCGCTACAAACGAACTTCCGTAACAAACTGTCAACGTTTGCACCATAAGGTTTGCCCCGTACCGCAAGACGGCCGCACTGCGGCCAGCGAAAAAGGGGGACACCATGTTTAGCATCAACAACGTACTTAACCGCAGGAGTTTCCTTGTCGGAGCCACGCTTATTTTTGCCCCGATCTATTACACCCCAGCGTCCGTTTTGCTCAAGAACGCCAAGGACATGAGCTACGACATGGCACTAATGGGTGTCGACGGCATGGACAGCCTATGTGATCCAGGACGGCAAGTACATCGCCGCCTAAGTGCGCATAAAGCGCGACCGGTGAGGCCGTTTTATTCAGGGCAGGGACGCCTGTAACAGAACGGAAACATTACTTTCACACAATAAAGTGGCATTACTGCATAAAGTAATAGAAATACGCAGAATTATGGATAAATGAACAAATCCAAAGAAAAGTTGAAATAATCGCCACTTTCCTTAACTAAGGCGTCTAGTATTTTGCGAACGCCGAACACGGCGAAGGATGGCCTGTCGGGTAACCGAAACCCGACGAGATTTGAGAGGAGAGCCGCATGTCGAGCCTCACCGGTAAGTCATTGAACCCTGTTATGAATCGCAGGAGCGTTATCGCGAGCGCAGCAGGTCTGGGGGCGATGTCCATTCTGGCTGGCTGCTCCTCCAACGGCGGCGACAGCGGTTCCGCTTCGAGCGACGCTTCGTTTAAGATCGGTACCATCGGCCCGCTGACCGGCGCCAACGCGTCCTACGGCAAGTCCGTTACCCAGGGTGTCGAGCTTGGCTGCAAGGATTTCTCGACCAAGGAGCTGCCGCTTGCCAGCAAGGCCGAGGATGACCAGGCCGACGGCGAGAAGGCCGTCAACGCCTTCAACACCCTGCTCGACTGGGGCATGCAGGCCCTCGTCGGCCCGACCACCACGGGTGCGTCGGTTGCCGTTGCCGCCGAGTGCGGTAACGACCCCAAGACGTTCATGATCACCCCGTCCGCGTCCTCCGAGGACGTCACCGACGGCAAGGATTGCGTCTTCCAGGTTTGCTTCACCGACCCCAACCAGGGTGTCAACGCTGCCAAGTTCCTGGCGCAGAAGTATGCGGACGAGAAGTTCGTGCTGTTTTATAACTCCGGCGACGCCTATTCTTCGGGCATCGCAGATTCCTTTAAGGCCCAGGCCGCTGAGTCCAAGCTCGAGATTGTTGACGAGGAGACCTTTAAGGACGACTCCGCCACGAGCTTTACCAACCAGCTGACCAAGGCCAAGCAGGCCGGCGCCACCATGATCTTTGCGCCGATCTACTACACGCCGGCGTCCGTCCTGCTCAAGAACGCCAAGGACATGGGCTACGACGTCAAGATGATGGGCTGCGACGGCATGGACGGCATCCTGGGCGTTGAGGGCTTCGATACCTCTCTTGCTGAGGGTCTGCTGCTCATGACCCCGTTCTCCGCCGACGACGAGAAGAACGCCGACTTCGTTAACGCATACAAGGATAAGTACGGCGATACCCCCGACCAGTTTGCCGCTGACGCCTACGACGGCGTGCACGCGGTGGCCGAGGCCGTCAAGGAGGCCGGTCTTGGTGTCGACGCCGATCCGACCGAGGTCGCCGAGAAGCTGTCCAAGGCTATGCTCAAGATTACCGTTGACGGTCTGACCGGCAAGCTCACCTGGAACGATAAGGGCCAGGTCCAGAAAGAGCCCACGGCGTACGTCATCACCGACGGCAAGTACGTACAGGCCTAATTGGCCGCCTTACATAGAGCGGTTTTGATCCCAAGCAGGGGAGGTTTTGGCCTTCCCTGCTTGCTTGGTATCTAGGGACAGTGTAACGTCCCTGTTTCATACATTAACTGGAAACCTATTCGAAAGGGGGATGTGGAACATGACGGTCTTTATCCAATACCTGGTCAACGGCCTGTCCATGGGCAGCGTCTACGCCATCATCGCGTTGGGCTACACCATGGTCTACGGTATCGCCAAGATGCTCAACTTCGCTCACGGCGATGTCATCATGGTCGGTGCCTATGTCTCGTTCTGCGCCACGTCGTATCTCGGCCTCCCGGGCTGGGCATCTGTAGTTCTCTCTTGTGTGGTCTGCACGGTTCTCGGTGTTCTCATTGAGGGTCTGGCCTATAAGCCACTGCGCCAAGCAGGCCCGCTGGCCGTTCTGATCACGGCCATCGGCGTGTCTTACTTCCTGCAGAACGCCGCGCAGCTTCTGTGGGGCGCCACGCCCAAGAACTTCACTTCGCTCGTCACCTTCCCGGTGCCGGAGTTCTTGGCCAAGTTTAACGTAAGCGCCGTCTCGCTCGTCACCATCGTCGCCTGCCTGGTTATCATGGCCGGCCTGATGTTCTTTACAGGTAAGACCAAGATGGGCAAGGCCATGCGCGCCGTGTCCGAGGACAAGGCCGCCGCTCAGCTCATGGGCATCAACGTCAACCGCACCATCTCGATGACGTTTGCCATCGGCTCCGCCCTCGCTGCCATCGCCGGCGTGCTCCTGTGCTCCTACTCGCCGGTCCTGCAGCCCACCACGGGCGCCATGCCTGGCATCAAGGCCTTCGACGCTGCCGTTTTCGGCGGCATCGGCTCCATCCCCGGTGCCTTTGTCGGCGGCATTCTCATCGGCATCATCGAGGCAATGGCGCAGGCTTACATTTCCACGAGCCTTGCCAACTCCATCGTCTTTGGTGTTTTGATCATCGTCCTGCTCGTCAAGCCTGCCGGCCTCTTGGGCAAGTACGTTCCCGAGAAGGTATAGGTGAGCGTTATGAAGTTTCTTAAAGACAGGCAGACGCGTCACGACTTTGTCACGTACACCATGTGCATCGTGGCGTTCGCCATCGTGTTCTTTATGCAGTCTAACCACATGATTCCGCGCATGATTGCCGGTCAGCTGGTTCCCATCACGGCCTATATCGTCATGGCCATCTCCCTTAACCTCGTCGTCGGCATCGCGGGCGACTTGTCGCTGGGCCACGCGGGCTTTATGAGCGTCGGCGCCTATACGGGCATCGTCACCGCCGTCGCGCTGGAGAGTGCCGTTCCGTCCGATCCGATGCGCCTGATCATCAGCATTGTGGTCGGCGCTATCGCCGCTGCCATTCTGGGCTTCCTGATCGGTATCCCGGTTCTTCGCCTGAGCGGCGATTACCTGGCCATCGTGACCTTGGCCTTTGGCGAGATCATCAAAGAGATCGTCACCTGCCTTATCGTGGGCGTCGATTCCCGCGGCCTGCATGTGATCTTTAACATCACGGGCAACTCCACGATTGACGACCTGCACCTGCTCGAGGACGGCACCGCCATCATCAAGGGCGCGCAGGGCGCATCGGGCGTGTCGACCTATTCGACCTTCCTCGCCGGTGCCATCCTGGTCATGGTCGCACTCGTGATCGTGCTCAACCTGGTTCGCAGCCGTACCGGCCGTGCCATTATGGCCGTGCGCGATAACAAGATCGCTGCCGAGTCCGTGGGCATCTCCGTCACCCAGTACCGCATGATCGCCTTCGTGGTTTCCGCTGCCCTCGCCGGTGCCGCCGGAGCTCTCTTCGGCGGTAACTTCTCGCAGCTCTCCGCCACCAAGTTCGACTTCAACACGTCCATCCTCATCCTGGTGTTCGTGGTCCTGGGCGGTCTGGGCAATATGCGCGGTTCCGTTATCGCCGCGGCGCTGCTCACGGTGCTTCCCGAGCTGCTCCGTCAGTTCTCGGACTACCGCATGCTCATCTACGCCATCGTGCTGATCTTGGTCATGATCTTTACCAACAACCCGCAGCTCAAGGCGTTCTTCGGTCGCGTCAAGGACCGCTTTGCTTCCAAGAAGGAGGTGGCAGCCGATGCCCAGTAAATTTGAGTTCAACAAGGGCAAGATGGTCCCGTATCCTTCTGGCGCCATCGTTCCCGACCGCGACCTGGGTCAGCGCCCGGCACTCGAGTGCATCCACCTGGGCATTGAGTTCGGTGGCCTTAAGGCAGTCGACGACTTTAGCCTGACTATCGGCAAGACCGAGATCGCCGGTCTGATCGGCCCCAACGGTGCCGGTAAGACCACGGTCTTCAACCTGCTCACCAAGGTGTATCAGCCCACGCACGGCACCATCCTGCTCGACGGTGAGGACACCTCGGGCAAGTCGGTCTATCAGGTCAACCGCATGGGTATTGCCCGTACATTCCAGAACATTCGCCTGTTCAACACCATGACGGTGGAGGACAACGTCAAGGTCGGTCTGCACAATCAGGAGCGCTACTCCGGTTTTGAGGGCGTGCTGTGCCTGCCGACGTACTGGAAGCACGAGAAGGCTGCTCACGAACGCGCCATGGAGCTGCTGTCCATCTTTGATATGGAGCATCTGGCAAACGAGCAGGCCGGATCGCTGCCTTACGGCGCTCAGCGTCGTCTGGAGATCGTCCGCGCGCTTGCCACCAACCCCAAACTGCTGCTGCTCGACGAGCCTGCCGCAGGCATGAACCCGTCCGAGACCGCCGAGCTCATGGAGAACATCGTTAAGATTCGCGACACCTTTGGTATCGCCATCATGCTTATTGAGCACGACATGTCGCTCGTCATGAATATTTGCGAGGGTATCTGCGTGCTTAACTTTGGCAAGGTCATCGCCAAGGGCACGGCCGAGGAAATCCAGAACAACGATGCCGTTATCGAGGCGTATCTGGGCAAGCAGAATAAGGGGGAGAACTAAATGGCAGAGCCGATGCTTTCCGTCTACAACATCAACGTCTGGTACGGCGCCATCCACGCCATCAAGGACATCTCCTTTAACGTCAACGAGGGCGAGATCGTGGCCCTGATCGGTGCGAACGGTGCCGGCAAGTCCACAACGCTCAAGACCGTTTCGGGCCTGCTTCGCTCCAAGACCGGTTCCATCAAGTTTATGGGCGAGGACATTACCCATACGCCCGCTGATAAGCTGGTTGGTAAGGGCCTGGCTCAGGTTCCCGAGGGTCGTCGCGCCTTTTTGCAGATGACGGTTGAGGAGAACCTGGAGATGGGCGCCTATACGCAGCCCAAGTCCACGGTGGCTCCGGGCCTGGAGCGCGTCTACGAGCAGTTCCCGCGCCTGAAGGAACGTCGTCGCCAGGTCGCCGGCACCCTTTCAGGCGGCGAGCAGCAGATGCTCGTTATGGGGCGCGCCCTTATGAGTAACCCCAAACTGCTTATGCTCGACGAACCTTCCATGGGTCTGGCACCGATTCTGATCGAACAGATCTTCCAGATTGTCGAGGACCTGCACAAGGCCGGCACCACGGTGCTTCTGGTCGAGCAAAACGCGCAGATGGCGCTTTCCATCGCCACACGCGGTTACGTGCTCGAGACCGGCAAGATCACCATGACCGGCACCGGCCAAGAGCTCCTGCACGACGACAACGTCCGCAAGGCCTACCTCGGAGGCTAACCCACCTAACAAAAGGGGCGCTGACTATCTCAGTCAGCGCCCCTTTTTAGTTGCGGTGAAATAGGGACTGAATACGGGCTCCAGAGGCCAAATGAGTCCCTATTCCACCGCAACTTCATGGGGATGTGTGACAATGCCCGTCGGAAAACATCTGCTGTCTTTGGGGGTCTATCTATGCTGTACGAGTTTTGTGCCGAGAACTTTGAGCGGGTGCCGGCGGCTATCGATGCCGGTGCAAGGCGTATTGAACTGTGCGACAACCTTGCCGTCGGTGGCACTACACCCTCGGCCGGTGTTATCAGCGCTACAGTCAGCTATGCTCACGAGCATGACGCGCGAGTGATGTGCATGATTCGCCCGCGTGGCGGTGACTTTCATTACAACCAAGACGAGCTGCGCATGATGGAGATGGACCTGGGCCTTGCCGTAAGCGCCGGCGTTGACGGCTTGGTCTTTGGCAGCTGCAAGCCCTGCGCTGGCGGATGGGCGCTCGACGAGCTTACGTTGGGCGCTCTCGTGATGGCCGCGGGCTGCGCGACCGAGGAATGCAAGCGTGAGCCCATCGACATCACCTTCCACATGGCGTTTGATCAGCTCTCGCCCGAGGCTCAGCTCGATGCGATTGATACACTTGCCGACTGCGGCGTTACGCGCATCCTCACGCATGGCGGCGCTGCCGGTACGTCGATCGAGGATAATTTCGATTACCTGGCTCGTTTAATCGAGTATGCGGGTGATCGTTTGACCATCCTTCCCGGCGGCGGCATCACTACGGCAAATCGCGACGCGGTCGCGGCGGCGCTAGGCGTCTCCGAGCTCCATGGCACCAAGATCGTGCCGCTGGAGGTATAACCCGTGGCGCTGGTATTTGACGTTCAGCAGGCGAGCGGTAAGCCCGACGATAATCGTCGCCCTGGCACCGCGTGCCCCTTTTGCGACACGGAGGGACTTGCCAATATCATCCAGCGCGATGGTGACTGCATCTGGCTCGAGAATAAGTTCAAGACCTTGCGGGCCACACGTCAGACCGTATTGATCGAGTCTGCCAATCACGACGCCGACCTGGTGACCTATGAACCGGATGAGCTGCATCATGTGATGCGGTTTGCCCTGGGCTGTTGGCAGCAGATGATCGATTCCCAACAGTACCGCAGTGTGCTCATGTACAAGAACAAAGGCCCGCTTTCGGGCGGCAGCCTCGTCCATCCACACATGCAGATTGTGGGCCTGGAACAGGAGGACGGCTATGCGGCGCTGACCTCAGCCAACTTTGAAGGCATCAGTGTCTGGCAACAGGGGAGAATCTCGGTCGACATCTCAACCGAACCGATCATGGGGTTCTTTGAGGTCAACGTTTCAGCCCCGCAGGGAATCGCCGGCAGCGATGACACGAGAGACCAAGCCGAGACGGACCTCTTCGCCGATGCGATTCAGGTAGCTCTGCGCTATATCCTGAACGAGCACCATGGTGGTCGCGCAGAGTCGTACAACTTGTTCTTCTACCACATGGACGGTCGGACCATTGCCAAGGCGCTGCCGCGTTGGGTGGTTTCGCCCTACTTTGTCGGCTATCGTTTGGCCCAGGTCAATGCTGAGACCACGCTCGATGTCGATGCGGAGCGACTCCGCGCACATCTGGAGGCGCTCACATCGTAAAGTGAGCGCCCGCACACTGCGGACGGTTTAGCGCGCCATTGCATCGCGGCCGGCCTTGACGCGCTTGCGCTGGGCGGCGCGCTCCTCGCCGGTCAGACGCTCAAAGAAGTGCCCGATAAGCGAGGCGAGCACCTGCTGAAACAACGTTCCACACATGACGGGAAACACAACTTCGCCCGGAAAGTATTGCGTGGCGATGACGGCGCCCGAAGAGATATTGCGCATACCGCAGGTAAAGCACATGGTGGTCGTTTCGCTATATGGCAGATGCAGCGCGCGGGCGACCAGAATGCCGACGACAAAGCCGCTGATGGCGAAGACCAAAATAAAGAGGGCGACTTCCAAGCGCACCGCGTTCATGTGCAGCACGTACTCGCTCATGGCGGTGGAGTTGGAGGCGATAACGCCCATCATCATGAACTTGCAGGCGGGCGAGAGCGCGGGGGAGAGTTTTTCGTGCCCCCATCCGCGCGTGAGCTCGTTGATCACGATGCCGAGCACGGCGGGGATGGCGATCATAAAGGCCATGTTCTGCATCATGCTCGGCACGTCGATCGAGACGGTGGCGCCCAGCAGGAGCTTGAGCGTAAGCGGAATCGTCACAGGGGAGATGACCGAGGACGTCAGGATGATGGTGAGCGCGAGCGGGCCGTTGCCGCCGAACATGCTGATCCACATAAAAGCGGTGACTGCCACGGGCACACTGTATTCGAGCACGATGCCGCAGACAAGGTTGGGGTTGGAACCAAAGAACAACGATCCCATGGCGTAGGCCGCGATGGGAATAAGCGCCGCCGAGACCAACAACGCCAGAATCAGGTGCAGCGGACGGTGGAACACCTCGGCTACCTGGTGAAAGGTGTTGCTGAGCGCACCTTGGAACGTCATAAAGGCAAACAAGGTGGGAACGATGGGCTTGAGAACGCCGATCTGTTGAGGAAAGAGCACGCCGAGCGCCACACAAATCGGAACGATGATTTGCATGTGCCCCGCGAGAAACTTGCCCAGTCCAACCCATTGCTTCATATGCTCTTGTGACTCCCTTTGCTCGTGAATCCGTTTTGACTGGATATGCTAGACGCTCACATGTGTCCGTGCGTCAGAAACGCTCGATTATTTCGAGGCTATTACCGGCATCGTTTACCGAAACCGCGGCATGCTGCGGCGATTTGCGTCCGCGCCGCACGGTATAATAAATCCGTTCAACAGATCTGCCTGCCGAAGCGGGCATACACAGAGGACTCATCGCTATGAACCGTGAGAGGTATCGCGGCGACCTGCCCCTATCGGGGGTGGGTGCCTATGTCATCGCTTAAGACGACGCATCGCTGGGCGGTCGCTCAGCAAAAACCCGAGCTCGAAAAGGAGCTTTCGGCTGGTCTGGGCATTCCCGGGCTGGTGGCGCGCATTATGGTCGCGCACGGCATTGGCTCAATCAAAGAGGGCCAATTGTTTTTGACGCCTTCGCTCGATCGCGACTGGGCCGACCCACTCATTATCCCGGGCATGTCGGTCGTTGCCGACCGCGTCGAGCGTGCTATTCGCAACCACGAGCACATTGCAGTCTTTGGCGATTTTGACGTTGACGGTATTACGTCGACCTGCCTGTTGACCGAGGCGCTGCGCACGTTTGGCGCCGATGTCACGCCGTTTATTCCGCATCGCTTTGATGAGGGCTACGGTCTTTCGCGCGCGGCGCTCGACCGCGTTAACGAGCTCGCTCGCCCCCAGCTGATCGTGACCGTCGATAACGGCATTGCCGCCAAGGAAGAGGTTTCCTATCTGAAGAGCCTGGGGATCGATTTGGTGGTCACGGACCATCACGAGCCCTCCGATCAGGTGCCGCAGGGCGTACCCCTGACCGACCCTAAGCTCGATGACGATGGTCCTTCGCGTGAGCTTGCCGGTGCCGGCGTGGCACTCAAGTTGGTGCAAGTCCTGGGCGAACGTCTGGGCAAGCCGTCGTATTGGCGTTCGCTAATCGAGGTCGCGGCGCTGGGCACCGTGTCCGACATGATGCCGCTCACGCCCGAGAACCGCGCGCTGGTTGCCGAGGGCATCCAGCAGATGCGCGTAACCGCTCGCCCCGGCTATATCGCGCTTGCCGCGCTCGCCAAGGCGGACCTTTCGAGCATTACGGCGGATGGCCTGTCATTCTCGCTCATTCCCCGCTTAAACGCTGCCGGTCGCATGGCCGATCCCAAGCTGGCGCTCGACCTGCTGCTTGCCCGCGATCCCATCGAAGCAAGCGCACTGGCGGCTGAGCTCGAGGAAATCAACCGCCAGCGCCGTGAGATCGAGGCGGAGCTCACGCGCGATGCCATGACAAAGGTCGAGGAGACCTATGACGGCGGACGCGCGATCGTCGTGGGCGGCGAAGGCTGGCACGAGGGCGTCAAGGGCATCGTGGCAAGCCGTCTGACCAACCGCTACCACGTGCCGGCGCTGCTGTTCTCGATCGAGGACGGTATCGCGCGCGGCTCTGGTCGCTCGGTGGGCAAAGTTAACCTGTTTGACGCCATCGAGCGCTGTTCCGACCTGATGATTCGTCGCGGCGGACATGCCGGTGCGGTGGGTGTGACTATCGAGGCATCCAAGCTCGACGAGTTTCGCCGTCGCCTTTCCGCCGTGTTGTCCGAGCTTCCCGCCGAGGACTTTGAGGACACCGACGAGGTTGCCGCCACGGTCGACCTTTCCGAATTGAATATCGAGACCATCGAGCAGATTTCCCGCCTTGAGCCGTTTGGCCAGGGTAATAAGGTGCCGCTGCTGGCTGCCGAGGGCGTGACGATGTGTGATCGCGCCGTGGTGGGTAAGACCGGCGAGCACATGCGCTTTGTGGCGACCGATGGCGCCGCGAGTGTGCCGGCCATTATGTTCCGCGTGCCGCAAATCGATAAGCTCATCAACTGCGATAGCGCTGTCGACTTGGTGTTCGAGGCCGTTGCCGAGCATTGGCAGGGTCGTGTGAAGCCCAAGCTCATGGTCAAGGATGTTCTGGTCCGCGATACCACGCTGCCCAGCGTCGACGATCCGGCATGCGAGCTTCGTCGTGGCGTGCAGCCGGCGGATTCCGGCCTGCGCTTGGAGTCGCGCAAGCGCGAGACGCTCGCCCAGCTTTCCTATACCGAGCTCACGCGCTCGCTTATCCATAGCTTTATCGGATCGAACCAGCCGCACCGCGCGCAGGTTGAGGCGCTCGACGCCTTGGCCGATCACCAGAGTGTCTTGGCGGTTATGGGAACGGGCCGCGGCAAGTCGCTCATCTTCCATGTGCATGCCGCGCGTGAGGCGGTGCTTCGCGGACGTGCGAGCATCTTTGTCTATCCGCTGCGTGCGCTTGTTGCCGACCAGGCCTATCACCTCTCGTCGACGATGGCATCGCTTGGCATTGGCGTTGGCGTGCTTACCGGCGAGACCGTGGAGGCCGCGCGCGATGACGTGTTCGCCGGCCTAGCTTCGGGCCGCACCGGTATCGTGCTCACGACGCCCGAGTTCCTATCTATCCACCGTGACCGCTTCGCGCGTTCGGGCCGCATCGGCTTTGTCGTTATCGATGAGGCGCATCATGCCGGTCTTGCCAAGGGCGGCGACCGCAGCGCCTATCTCGACATGTCCGATATCCTCAAAGCCCTGGGCGACCCGGTCGTTATGGCTGCGACGGCCACCGCGACGGCTCCGGTTGTGGCTGAGCTTGCCCGCATGTTGCCGATCACTCGCACGGTGGTCGACGAGACGGTGCGCGAGAACCTGCGGCTCGAGGACGACCGCGATCTTGCAAGTCGCGAGAACCGTTTGGTGTCGATTGTGGCGACGGGGGAAAAGACCGTCATCTACGTCAATTCGCGCGACCAGTCCGTGGCGCTCGCCAAGACGTTGCGCAAGCGTGTGCCCGATTGCGCAACCCATATCGCGTTCTATAACGCGGGGCTTGCGCGTTCCGATCGCCGTCGCGTGGAGGAAGCATTCCGAGACGGCAGCCTCAGCTGCATCGTCTCGACATCTGCCTTTGGCGAGGGCGTCAACCTGCCCGATATCCGCCATGTTGTGCTCTACCACATGCCGTTTGGTGCCATCGAGTTCAACCAGATGAGCGGACGTGCCGGCCGCGATGGCCAGCCCGCCGTGATCCATCTGCTCTATTCGTCGCGCGACGCCCGCATTAACGAGCGCCTGCTCGACTGCTATGCGCCCGAGCGCGACGAGCTCGTCACGCTCTATCGCGCGCTGCAGACCATGTGGCGCTCCAACCGCGGCAAGACCGGGGACGATTCCTTTAGCGCGAGCGATATCGACATCGCGCAGATGTGCCTTGCCATCGATGCTCGCACGCCGGTCGACGAGCGTTCGGTGGAAAGCGGCCTGGGAATCTTCGAAGAGCTTGGTTTCTGTCGAGTTTCGGGGTTTGACGACACCCGTCGCATCGCGATGGCCGAAAACCCCGGCCGCGTGCAATTGAGCAGGTCAATTCGCTATTTGGAGGGCTTGCGCTCGCGCATGGAGTTCTCGGCTTTCCGGAGCTGGGCGCTCGATTCGTGCGCTTCTGATATGCTAGCCAAAGTTAACCGCCCGATCGTACCGCGGGCCTAGGGGAAGGGGACCTCGATGGATGCCGCAGCCCGTACCGCCCATGATTCCACCCTCCAGCCGTTTTCGGAGATGGAGCACTATAAGCATGCCGATGAGCTGCCGCCCGAGATTATGGCGGACAGCTACGACAAGCTGGAGCGTCTGTGCCTCAAATATATGAATGAGGATGACTTCTCCAAGGTGGAGCAGGCCTACTGCTTTGCTGCCGAGAAGCATTGCAACCAAAAGCGGCGCTCGGGTGAGATGTACATTAACCATCCTGTCGAGGTGGCTATCATTCTGGCAGACCTCAAGATGGACTGCGACGTGGTGTGTGCCGCGCTGCTGCACGATACCGTCGAGGACACCGAGACCTCGCTCGCCGATGTTTCCGGCCTGTTTGGCGAAACCGTTGCTGAGCTCGTCGATGGCGTGACCAAGCTCACCAACATCGAAGTCGACAGCATGGACGAGAAACAGGCCCTCACGCTGCGCAAGATGTTCCTCGCCATGTCCAAGGACATTCGTGTCATCATCGTTAAACTTGCCGACCGTCTGCACAACATGCGCACCCTTGCAGCCCTGCGTGAGGACCGTCGCCTGTTTAAGGCTCGCGAGACCATGGACGTGTATGCGCCTCTGGCCGACCGTCTGGGCATGAGCTCCATTAAATGGGAGCTCGAGGACCTGTCCTTCTTCTACCTTGAGCCCGACGCCTACCAGCGCATCGCGCGCATGGTGGCTGAGTCGCGCGAGGTTCGCGAGCGCTATCTGGCCGAGACCATCAAGACGCTCACCGACGAGCTCAGCCGCATTGGCCTGGAGGGCTTCCAGATCAACGGCCGCTCCAAGCACTATTGGTCCATCTACCAAAAGATGAAGCGCAAGGGCAAGGAATTCTCCGAGATCTACGATTTGGTGGCGCTGCGCGTTATTACCCATTCGGTGCGCGATTGCTACTCCACGCTCGGCGCAGTGCATACGCTGTGGCACCCCATGCCCGGTCGCTTTAAAGACTATATCGCCATGCCCAAGGTCAATAACTACCAGTCGCTCCATACGACGGTTATCGGCCCCACGGCCCGCCCGCTCGAGATTCAGATTCGAACCTATGAGATGCATGAGCAGGCCGAGTACGGCATTGCCGCCCACTGGCTATATAAGAAGTCGGGCGGATCGTCTGCTTCCAAGACCAATGACGCTCAACGTTTGGACGACCAGATCAACTGGCTCAAGCATTCGCTCGATTGGGCTGCGTCTGATGAGATCACCGACGCCAAGGAATACCTGCATTCGCTGAAGGTCGACCTCTTCGATCAGGAGATCTTCGTCTTTACGCCCAAGGGCGAGGTCATGGCGCTTCGTGCCGGCTCCACGCCGCTCGACTTTGCCTATGCCGTTCACACCGAGGTGGGAAACCACTGCGTCGGCGCTAAGATCAACGGTGCTGTGGCCCCGCTCACGCACGAGATCAAGACGGGCGACCGTGTCGAGATCCTGACTAACAAGAGTTCCAAACCGTCGCGTGATTGGCTCAAGATCGTCAAGACGCCTTCGGCCAAGTCCAAGATCCGTCGCTACTTTGCCGCCGCGACTAAGGACGACGACGCTGCCGCCGGCCGCGATATGCTGGCCAAGGACCTGCGCAAGCGCGGGTATGGCATCTCCACGCCGCGCTCCACGCGTGCGCTCAACGCCGTGGCGGAGCAGTTTAACTTCAAGCAGCTCGAGGACCTGTTTGCTGCCGTCGGCGCCGGCAAGGTTGCCCCGCGCGCTGTGGGTAATAAGGTCGAGCAAATCTTGGACCCCAAGCCCGAGGAACAGCTCACCAAGGCCGAGGCTATCGCCGAGGTCGTGAAACAGCCGGCCCGCGGCTCCAACCGCAAGCCGCAAAAGCGTGGCAAGAGCGCAAGTAACGGCATTATCGTTAAGGGCGAGAGCAACAGTGGCCTGCTGGTCCGTCTGGCTCATTGCTGCAACCCCGTGACGGGCGACGATATCGTCGGCTTCATCACGCGTGGCCGAGGTGTCTCAGTGCATCGCGCCAACTGCCCCAACGTCAAGGGCCTCATGGAGCACCCCGAGCGCATGATTGACGTAGAGTGGGATGGTGCTGCCGACACTCTCTTCCAGGTCGAGATCGTGGTCGAGTGCCTGGACCGCATGGGCCTGCTCAAGGACGTCACCATTGCCATTGGCGATGCAGGCGGCAATATCCTTTCCGCCGCCACCTCGACCAACCGCGAGGGTATTGCGACCCTGCGCTTTATGGTCGAGATTTCGGATGCGAGCGGCCTGGATCCGCTGCTGGCTTCCATCAGCAGTGTCGATTCGGTCTACGACGCTCGCCGTCTTATGCCCGGCGAAGGCGGAGCTCAGCTCAAGCGCCGTGTGTAGGTGCGAGAGCCTCTCAGCATCATAGATATTGGTTACGTTCGAGGCATCGTTTGGTGCCTCGAACGTATTTTAGAAGGAGGGCATGCGCATGGACGATATGACTTTGGACCTGACACCCCGAGGTGCGGCTTCGATTGAGGCGCTCGTCAACGGCCCGATTCAGACCAACAGTTACGCCGTTATTTCGAATGACGAGTGCTTAATCGTCGATCCGGCGTGGGAGGGCGAGCGTCTTGTGGAGCATATCCGCACCGCGCATCCCGAGGTGCGCGTACTCGGCTCTGTCTGCACGCACGGTCATGCCGACCATGTTGGCGGGGTTGCCGGGGTTCGAGCTGTCGTTGGCGACAGTGCACTATATGAGTTGTGCGCTAAGGACGTGACGGTACCTCGCGCAAATATCGAGGAGCAGCGTGTCATGTGGGGTATCGAGACGTCCGATCCGGGTGAGCCGACGCGTTTGCTTGCCGAGGGCGATACAATCGAGGTGGGCGACGTCTGCCTGCAGGTGATCGAGACGCCGGGGCATACGCCGGGCGGCATCGTCCTGTTCGCCGCGACCGAGCAGGGGAACATCGCCTTTGTGGGCGACACGCTTTTCCCGGGCAGCCACGGTCGTACCGATCTTTCCGGCGGTGACGAGGCGGCGATTATGCGCTCGCTCTCCAAACTTGCCAAGACGCTTCCGCCCGATACCGTTTGCTTGACGGGCCATGGCGATTCGACCACGATGGCGCGCGAACTTATGCAGAACCCGTTTATGCAGATGTAGGCTCGAAGCCGTCTTTCGAACCACGAAGACCGCTCAATCGTCAAGCTATTTTCCCCAGTGGGTCGATTCTGTGGGGCAAACGGTCAAAATTTGTCCAATCGGATGGTATTCGTGAACAAACGAACGTTTATGCTCGGGTATGTCGTGGTAAAATCTCAGGCGTTATCGGAGCAACCTTACAGGAGGTTTCTTTTATGCTCGTCAACGCAGCAGACATGCTCAAGAAGGCCGAAGCCGGCAAGTACGGTCTCGGTGCCTTCAACACCAACAACCTCGAGTGGACCCTGGCTATTCTCCAGGCCGCCGAGGAGGCCAAGTCTCCGCTGATCCTTCAGTGCACCGCTGGTGCCGCTAAGTGGATGGGCGGTTTCAAGGTCTGCGCCGACATGGTCAAGGCTGCCGTCGAGGCCACGGGCGTTACCGTTCCCGTCGCCCTTCACCTCGATCACGGTTCTTACGAGGACTGCTTCAAGTGCATCGAGGCCGGCTTCACGTCCATCATGTATGACGGCTCTCACGAGGAGACCTTCCAGCTTAACCTCGACCGCACCAAGGAGCTCGTTGAGCTTGCCCACTCCAAGGGCATGTCCATCGAGGCCGAGGTCGGCGGCATCGGCGGCACCGAGGACGGCGTGACCTCCAGCGGCGAGCTCGCTGATCCTGCTGAGTGCAAGCAGATTGCTGACCTGGGCGTTGACTTCCTCGCTTGCGGTATCGGCAACATCCACGGCGTGTACCCTGCCGACTGGGCTGGCCTTTCCTTCGAGCGCCTGGGCGAGATCAAGGCTCAGACCGGCGACCTGCCCCTCGTCCTGCACGGTGGCACCGGCATCCCCGAGGATCAGATCAAGAAGGCCATCTCCCTGGGCATCTCCAAGATCAACGTCAACACCGATCTGCAGCTCGTCTTCGCCAAGGGTGTTCGCGAGTACATCGAGGCCGGCAAGGATCAGCAGGGCAAGGGCTTTGACCCCCGCAAGCTCCTCAAGCCTGGTCGCGACAACATCGTTGCCCGCACCAAGGAGCTCATGGAGGAGTTTGGCTCCGTCAACAAGGCGTAAGCGTCGCTAAACTTCCCGCCGGAAGCCCCGTCTCCCTACACTGTTTCCTTTGCGCTCACCTGGCTTCGCCAGAAGTCGCGCCAAGGAAACAGTTCCGGGGGACGGGGCTTCCTTCGTTTACCGCCGCAGGGTTACTGGGCTGAATTCATTTTTTTGACTACCGTTCGGTGGTGTTGATGGCTCCCTTGTTGGGGCTTTCTTTTTTATCTCGCTACAATGGACTTCAAGCGTTCTAGTGACTTGGAGTTTTAGTATGGCTGTTGTTAATGTGTTGCCTTCGGATGGGAAGGTTATTGACGAGGGTCCTGTTGGTTGCTCTGTTGATGTTTGCTGTAATGACTTTCGTCATCTCGATATTGGACTGCCGCCCGAGATTCTTCGACTCAAGGATGCCGGATATTTGACGCAGACTGTTGCGGCTTGTGATCGTCTTTTGGGGCAGAATCCCGATCCCTCGCTTGCTGCCTGCGTTCGTGCCGAGCGGTATCGCATGCTTGAGACGCCGCTTCATTTTTCGGTGTCGCGCGATCGAGCTATTGCGATGATTCGCGAGGAGTGGCCTGAGTTTACCGAGGAGCAGTTTAACGATCTGATTGACCGTAAGCGTATTGACTGGCGCTTTATCGATGGTGAGCTGTTCGTTCTCGACAACTTCCTCGATTCGCTTCGCGTATATCCCAAAGAGGTCCCCGGCATGCGTCCCGATTCTACGGACGGAATAGCACTGCGCAACGAGATGCTCAAGGAGATGGAGTCGCAAAACGGATTGACTCGCGTTATTACGCTTAAGGCGTCCTTGTCTGTCCCCGGCGCTCTAGAGGGGGAGACCGTTCGCGCTTGGCTACCCGTTGCCGCCGCCTGTCGTCAACAGTCTCATATCGAGGTTCTCGATATGACGCCGGAGGGTGCTGTTGCTCCCGCGAACGCTTCGGCGCGTACCGCCTCGTGGTCTTCTTCGAGTGATCGCTCATTCTCGGTGACCTATCGCTATCAAATCAATGCCGCTTATCGCGATATTTATGGGGGTGCGCTTCCGTCGCATCCGTGTATGGTCGCGCCGTTGCCCGAAGATATTTCTGAGGACCGTCCGCACATTGCATTCACGCCGTATCTGCAGCAGCTGACGGCCGGTGTTGTTGACGGACTCGAGGATCCGCTCGATCGCGCTCGTGCTATCTATGATTATCTGACGCAGCATATCGACTATCGCTATCAGCCGCCGTACTTGCTTTTGGGATCTATTGCCGATGACTGCGCGCATTCGCTCCGCGGCGATTGCGGCGTTATGGCGCTCACGTTTATCACCATGTGCCGTATCGCGGGCGTGCCTGCCCGTTGGCAGAGCGGCCTGTACGTTGCGCTCGATTCGGTGGGGTCGCACGACTGGGCAGAGTTCTATACGCCGCAGACCGGTTGGCTCAACGCCGACGTGTAATTTGGATCTTCTGCTCGCAGGATGGGGGAGGAGTGGCGCCGCCGTCACTACTTTGGCAATCTCGACCCGTGGCGTATGGTGGCCAACAATCGATTCCAGGCAGAGTTTGAGCCCTCTTTCGACGGCATGCGCGAGGACCCTTACGATAACCAGATGGGTGAGGCTTCGGTCGACGGTCGCGGATGCCGTCAGCGCGAGATGCTCCGCACAGTCGAACTCATCGAAATGCTCGAAGTTCCATTTTCGGACTAATCGGTAGAAAGCTGTGATAAACTAACTCACGCATTACGTGCCCGAGTGGCGGAATTGGCAGACGCAGTGGACTCAAAATCCACCGTTGGCAACAACGTGCGAGTTCGAGTCTCGCCTCGGGCACCATACATGCAAGTGAACGTTCAAGGGGGTTGCGGCCCCCTTTTTCGTGCCGAACTCGCGTGAGCGCGCGAAGCGTTAAGCAAACAGGCCTGCGGCCTGTTTGTAGCGGAGCGTGGCGAGGGCGCCGCGCGTCCGAAGCCCGGGGCTTCGCGAAGCGAAGGCCCTTCGAGTCTCGCCTCGGGCACCATACATGCAAGCGAGCGTTCAAGGGGGGTCAAGGCCCCTTTTTCGTGTACGTAATGTGATAACGCGCTGTACGTGTTATTATTCGCTAGGCGTTGTTCCCGCAATGCCCTAAAGAGGAACCCGAGGGTTCCCACCTTTTGGCGCCAATGAGCAGCTGACTGGTCATACAACTTAGATTCCCTTCCTCAAATCGAGGAAGTCTATGTGTACGACCTGGTTGCTGAGAAGTGCCGGGTTATTTTTTTATGAATGGAGGTAGGGAAAATAGCTAAGTCTGATGACACCCGCATCAACGACGAGATCACTGCATCTTCGTGCCGTTTGATTGGCGTCGATGGCTCTCAGCTCGGCCTGTTCGCCATCCGCGATGCCCAGCGCGTCGCCGACGATCAGGGTCTCGACCTGGTCGAGATCGCTCCCAACGCGGAGCCGCCGGTCTGCAAGGTCATGGACTACGGTAAGTTCAAGTACCAGCAGGCCATGAAGGCCAAGGCTGCTCGTAAGAACCAGTCCAAGGTCGAGGTCAAGGAAATGAAGTTCCGACCCAAGATCGACGTTGGTGACTACGAGACCAAGAAGGGCCACGTTCTGCGTTTCCTCAAGAAGGGCGCACGCGTTAAGATCACCATCATGTTCCGCGGCCGTGAGATGGCTCACCCGGAGCAGGGCCTTAACGTTCTCGAGCGTCTCGCCGAGGATCTCAAGCCTTACGCTACGGTCGAGTCCAAGCCTAAGATGGAAGGCCGTAACATGCTTATGCTGCTCGCCCCGATTAAGGGCGCCTTCGATGAGGATAAAGCGGCAAGCGATACCAAGTAACTAGTGTTCTGTAACCGATTAAGGAGTATTTCATGCCTAAGATGAAGTCCCACAGCGGCACCAAGAAGCGTTTCCGCAAGACTGGTACCGGCAAGCTTATGCGCGCCAAGGCTTTCAAGAGCCACATCCTGAGCAAGAAGTCCACCAAGCGTAAGCGTGGCTTCCGTCAGGAGACCGAGATCGCCGCTGCCGACCGCAAGGTCATCAAGTCACGTCTCGCCTAAGTTCGCGTTCCCGTTTTTCGTTTTACCGTCTAGGAGTTGATAGAACATGGCACGTATTAAGCGCGCTGTTGCCGCCAAGAAGAAGCGCCGTACCGTTATGCACCGTGCGAAGGGTTACTACGGTGCCGCTTCGCGTACTTACAAGCATGCTAAAGAGCAGGTCCAGCACTCCCTGCAGTATCAGTATCGTGATCGCCGCAACAAGAAGCGCGAGATCCGTTCTCTTTGGATCACTCGTATCAACGCTGCTGCTCGCCTGAACGACATCTCTTACTCTCAGTTCATGCACGGCCTGAAGGTTGCCGGCATCGAGCTCGACCGCAAGGTCCTGGCTCAAATGGCTTACGAGGACATCGAGTCCTTCAACGAGCTGGCTACCATCGCCAAGAAGGCTCTCGAGGCCTAATAGATTCTCTTGAATCGCTAGGGGAGTGTCGCGTTGTGCGCGGCGCTCCCTCTTTTTATCTGAAGCGCGGTTTACATTGCTAAAAGCGCGGGTAGATAAACACTTACAGGTGACCGATCTCTATATATTCCTGAACCAAAGGGTCATCATCTGATACGTGCGGAAGATCCGCACCAGTCTTTCTATTACCTATAGAAAGCAATATGTTGTGTAGGACTTGTGAAGAGTGGAATTGACGTCCCA
>NZ_JAQEKC010000021.1:0-41239 GCF_027679495.1 Collinsella aerofaciens | reverse complement strand
GACGGCGGTCGACGAAACTGGAGAGGAGGTATTACGAGCTCCTGTGCGAATTGGAGAGAGCGCTCCCGCAAACTGCCTCTTGACAACTTATAGGAGCGTCGGTTTTGTTTTTGTGATTTTCCGTATGGTCGGAGGTTCGCTATCCAGCTCCGTAAACCGGCATAGTTTTGTTCGTGGCGGCCCAACCGCGCGTTCACGCGCGGGGCCGGTGGGGCATTTTTGCCCCACCGGCCCCTGTTCCAGCGCTATTCCAGCTTGGTTTCTACCGTGGGAGTCTTATCCGCCGCAACTGGAATACGGGCGGTGTCCATGCTCAGGCAGTGCTTGGGGCAGCTTTCGATGCACTCGCCGCACACCACGCAGGCATACGGGTCGATCGACCAGGTACCGCCTTTACGATCGACCGCGAGCGCGCCCGCCGGGCAACGCCGCGCGCACATGCCGCAGCAAATGCACACGTCCATGTCATTGACGATATGCCCGCGCAAGCGTTCGGGCGCCGTCAGCTTCTCCTGCGGATAACAAACCGTGACCGGCTGCTTGACCATAGAACCCAAGGCCGTCTTGGCAAATGTCAGTAAACTCATGCCGCGCCTACCTTTCCGTGCAGCTAATGCAGGGGTCGATGGTCAGGATAATCATGGGCACGTTGGCAAGGAGCACGCCCTGCAGCGCATGTGTCAGACCCGCCAGGTTTTGCGACGTCGGCGTGCGTACGCGGAAACGGTCCAGGTTCTTGGTGCCGTTGCCGCGCACATAGTAGTACGCCTCGCCGCGCGGCTGCTCAATCACAACCTCGCCGCGCGCGCCGTCGGCCGGCGTAAGCTTGGTGCGCCCGCCGATACCGTCGTGCGGAATCTTGCCCACAAGCTCCTTAATGATGTCCATGGCCTGCGTGACCTCGGCGCAACGCACCTGGCAGCGGGCATAGCAGTCGCCGTCGGTCGCCACGATGGGCTCAAACGCGGCCAGATCCGCATAGGCACCGTCGCCAAACATGCGCACGTCGTAGTCCACGCCCGAGGCGCGGCCGAACGGGCCGACCATCGAAAGCTCCAGCGCGTCTTTCTTGCTGATCACGCCCACGCCGTGCAGGCGCTCGCCGCAGCTATTGTCGTCCAAAAACGTATGCACCAGGGCCTCGTAGTCGGGACGCATGGCGTCGAGCGTCTGGACAATACCCGCCAGCTCGGAGTCCTCAATGTCGTGCTTAAGGCCGCCGATCTCGTTAATCGAAAGGATCACGCGGCCGCCGCAGGTGCTCTCGAAGATCTTGAGAATCTGCTCGCGCAGGGTCCACGAACGATAGAACAGCGCCTCGAAGCCAAAAGCATCGGCGAGCAGGCCCAGCCACAGCAGGTGCGAGTGAATGCGCGAAAGCTCGTGCAAAATGGTGCGGATGTACTGCACGCGGCCGGGCACCTCGATGTCGAGCATGCGCTCGCAGGCGCTGGCATAGCCGCAGCTGTGGCCCACGGCGCAGATGCCGCAGATGCGCTCGGCGATGTAGCCAAACTGATGCATGTCGCGCTTTTCGGTGAGTTTCTCGAGCCCGCGGTGCACAAAGCCGATCTGCGGAATTGCCTCGATGACGCGGTCGTCATCGATCACCAGGTCCAGATGAAGCGGCTCGGGCAGCACCGGGTGCTGCGGGCCAAACGGAATAACGGAGCGATGTGCCATGGACCTTACGCCTCCTTTTTCTGCTTGTCGCGGGCAGCCTTGGCGGCAAGCGCCGCGCGGACCTTGGCCGCTTTTTCGGGATCCATGGCGGCGAGCTTTGCTTCCAGCTCGGCGGCCTTGAGCGCGGCCTTGGCAGCAGCTTCATCGTGCTGAGCATCGGAGCCGGCAGCCGCAGCGGGCTGAGCGACGGCAGCGCCCGCAGTATCGCCAGCGCCCTCCCCCGCAGCGGCGGCCTTTTCGGCCGCAGCCTTGCGCGCCTTGGCCTCGGCGGCGGCACGGACCTTCATGGCTTTCTCTCGCGCAGCCTTCACCTCGGGCGTGATGACGCTCATGGGCTCGGCAGTCGAGACCTGGTAGAAAAAGCCCTTAAAGTCGACCTGCATGTCAGCGATGGCAAGACCAAACAGGTCATGTGCCTCGTTCTCAAACGGGAATACCGCCGGATAGTACGAGCTGATGGACGGAATCTCCTGGTACTGGTCGATGCCCTCGACTACCAGGTTCTCAATCGCATAGTTTCCGTCCCGCGCAATCTGCTCTTGCGCGGCGCGGACGTTGATAAACGTATAGACCAAGCGATACGAACCGTCGTCGACGTTGCGCTCGGCGTGCATTTGCACAAAGCGCGCGCCGACGCCCTTGAGCGCTTGCACATGCGGCAACAGCTCATCGATCCCGACGGTGGTATAGATTGCCTTTTGCATTACTCGGCCTCCTTTGCAGCGGCGGGCGCGGCAGGCTTCCCGGCAGGGGCGTCGCCGACCCCCGCAGCCACAAACCCGTCCTCGCCCAGCTCAACGCCACCATCCCAGGTGGCGGCACCGCCCACGGTGAGCGGGTCGCCGCCGGCGCGCATCACGGCCTCTTTCTGGTCCAGAATGCCGCACGCCTCAACGATGGCGTCGATCACGGTCTCGGGGCGAATGGCGCACCCGGGCGCGTACACATCCACGGGAATCGCGCGGTCCACGCCGCCGATCACGTTGTAGGCATCACGGAACACGCCGCCCGAACACGCGCAGATACCGCAGGCCACCACGCACTTGGGCTCGAGCATCTGGTTGTAGATCTGGCGCACGACGGGCAGGTTCTGGGCATTGACCGAGCCCGTCACCAAAAAGATGTCCGCATGCTTGGGGTTGCCGGTGTTGACCACGCCAAAGCGCTCCGCATCGAACAGTGGGGTGAGCGAGGCCAGCACCTCGATATCGCATCCGTTGCAGCTCGAGCCGTCGTAATGAATAACCCACGGCGAGCGCGACATTTTATAATCCATAAACGCCGCCTCCTAAATAAACACGTCGACGAGGATGGGCATAAGGTTGAGCAGGCCAAACACCAGCGCCACGCCCCAGCCGAGCTTAAAGCAGCTGCGCCAGGTGCTGCGGGCGAAGGTGTTGTCGATCAGCACCTCGACAAAATACGTCGCAGCCATCACGACCAGGGCGACCAGCCAGCTCACGGGGTTGTCCCAAACAAAGAACATGCCCACCCACATCAAAAACAGTACGGTCTCGCACCAGTGCATAAGGGTCATCTTGGCCAGCGTGCCGCCGCTCATCTCGGTGGCGACGCCCTGGACAATCTCCTGATGCGCGTGGTGCGAGTACGAAAGATCGAACGGCGACTTGCGCAGCTTGATGGTAAGCACCGCGAGCAGCGCGAGGAAAATGGGCGCGCTGTACACGATGATGGGGGCCGACTGCCCCGTCACGGCGATGGAATCGAAGCTGTCGGTGGCAAGGTACAGGCCCACGCTCATCAGCAGAACGGCGGGCTCGTAACTCATGACCTGCAGCAGCTCGCGGTCGGCGCCGACCTGGGCAAACGGGCTTTGCGTCGAGGCGGACGCCAGCACCACAAAGATCGCGGCGAGGGTAACCATAAAGGCGCACAGCAGCGTGTTGGAGCCCGACACAAAGATGCCGCCGCCCACCACGGTAAAGATGAGCGCGCACGCCATGTAGGTATCGTCCATGGTGTTTACGCTGGCAGGGGCCTTGCGCAGGAGCTTGGCCACATCGTAGAAGGGTTGCAGCAGGCGCGGGCCCACGCGGCCCTGCATGCGAGCCGAAAGCTTACGGTCAACGCCGTCGATCAGGCCGCCCGCAAGCGGCGCTAGCAGGGCAAACACCACGGTACCAATAAATATGCCCACGACGCCCGAGCCTTCAAAATACTTGCCGCGCAGCACCGAGGGCGCGCTCATGGCAAGCCGCTCGGGCCCAATCCACGCGCAACACAGCAGCGCAAACACGATAATGCTGCAGCACACGACGCTACCCGCGGGGCCAATACGCTTCTCGCCAAGGGCGTCCTCCGAGTACCAATTGCGCTTTTCGGCCTTCACCTCGTGTCCCATCGAGCCGCGGAAATGGCGGTAATTGTCGGTTCCCACGCCCGAAAGATATACGTTGACGTGCGGCTTATTGCTCACGCGGAATGAAGTCAGCAGCACCACGGCGATAAACGCCACGATAACCACCATCAGATACATGGCGTCCTTGCCGATAACGTACGGCACGCGGCCAAACACCATGGCCAAGTAAGGCGACACCAGACCGCTCGAGATAACCGGGAACGCCACGCAGCACAGAATCAGCAGCGCGGCGATGGTGTTGAGCGCCATCCATTCGGTCTTATGGACATTGACCTCAACGTTTTGAGCCGTGGGGTCAACGCCCGAAAGCTTGGCAAGCCACTTGCCCCAGAAGTAAAACGTCGCGGCCGAGCCAAAGGCCAGCACCATGATCATGAGCACGTTGCCGGTCTGGGCAAATGCCACCAGGGCGCCCCATTTGGACACGAGCATGCCAAACGGCGCCACGAACATGCCCATGATGCCCAGCATCATCAGACGCGTCAGATGCGGCATGCGGCTGAACATACCGTCCATGTCCTCGATATTGCGGCTGCCGATATGATGCTCGGCCGTGCCCACGCACAGGAACAGCAGCGACTTGGCCACCGTGTGGAACAGGATCAGGAAGATGGCCGCCCATACGGCCTCGGGCGCGCCGACGCCCAGGCAGGCACTGATGAGGCCCAGGTTGGAGATGGTGGAGTACGCGAGCACACGTTTGGCGTTGCTCTGCGAGATGGCCATGAGGGCAGCGAGCAAAAACGTGATGGCACCCACACTCGTGACCATAAAGCCGGTCACGGGATAGATGGCATAGAGCGGGCTCAGCTTGACCATGAGGAACACGCCGGCTTTGACCATGGTGGACGAGTGCAGCAGGGCGCTCGTGGGCGTGGGGGCAACCATGGCACCGAGCAGCCAGCTATGGAACGGCATCTGCGCGGCCTTGGTAAGGGCGGCGAGCGACAGCAGAATGACCGGCATCACCAGCAGCGCGGATTGCGCGGTTCCGGCGCCGGAAAGCTCGATCATGCCCGAGATGGTCAGCGGCATGCCGTTAACGTGCAGGTACATGAGTCCGGCCAAAAACGCGATGCCGCCCAGCATGTTGAGAATGATCTGGGTAAAGGCGTTCTTGATGGCCTCGGGCGTGCGCGTATAGCCAATCATAAGGAACGAGCACACGGTGGTGATTTCCCAGCCGCAGAATAGCCACTCAAGGTTGTCGCTCGTCACGATGACGAACATGGCCGAGAGGAACAGGAACATAAGCGCCAGGAACTGCGGACGACGGTCGGGCGCGGTCTGCCCGCGCAGCGCGGCCTCGTGCTCATCATGGGCCTGGAAGTCCTTCATGTAGCCCAAAGCGTAGATACAGATAAGGCTGCCGACGATGCCGACGGCGAGGACCATGATCACGCTCATGTAGTCTAGGTAGAGCGGCGTCGCCGTGACGGCTTCGGCCGCAGGCAGCGTCATGGCCGCAAAGACGAGCGAGCCCACCAGCTGGACTATGCCGAGCACCGTGGTAAGCACGCTCTTATATTTGTGCGCGTTGTACAGGATGACGGCGCACAGAATTACGTCGATGACGGAGCTGATGATCGAGAGCACATGCGAGGTGCCGGGGGCAACCTCAAAGCTCTGCGGACCCGTGCCAAAAAACAAGACGGCGACTACAACTGTCACCGCCATAATAATGCCGGAGCCTACAAGCCCCACCGCATCGCGGGCGCGGTCACCGCGCGCGAGCAGCATGCCCAGCGCCGGTACCAGCGGAAACAGGGTAAGGAAATACAGTAGCGTCATACCATCACTCCCCCATGCAAAAACGCTGCAATTGTTTAACGTTATAGCTCAATTGAGGAGTAGCGGCGGCGGGTTTTCGGTCAACTGGGGAGTTTTAGGCGTACGGGGCAAGGGCACGTCCGCTTTGGAGCAGAGAGGCGACGCTCCCCCTATCGCAGCGACAGGCGCGCGGGCCACTGCGCGCAGTTTATTGACCACTTTGGAGGATGTCCCGACAGGCTCGCGCCGGTCCAAAAAGTTGGCGCGGCAAGAAAAATGCGCCCTGTGGGCGCACCATCCCGTTTGCTATTCCGCCTTTTTAACGCGCGGCTTGCGACCGCGCGGCTTATCGACCAGTGCGGACTCACCGCTCTCGCGGTACTGACGGCACCAAGCCTTGACCGAAGACTCGCTGGGAATCTTGTGCTTGATCATGGCCTCGCGAACCGTCAAGCCGTTTTCCAAGCGGTCCTTGACCACGGCGAGCTTAACTTCGTATGAATAGGTGTGATGATGCGAACCGGCGTTGAGAACGGCGTCGGCACCGCCCACGGCATACGCGCGGGCCCACTGACGAGCCGTGGCCTGGGGAATGCCAAGCTCCGCGGCGAGGGCGCGATGACCGACCCCCTCTTGGAGGATCTCGACGGCGCGCTGCCTGACCTCAGGCGCATGCGTGCGAGTCCTTGTTGCTTCCGACATACCTGCCACTTCTTAGCCTTAACCGTTAATCTGCTTTCTTACGTGCAAGTTAGATAGTAGCATTTTACTGTTTGCTCAAAGCAGTTAATTAAAATAGACGCGGCGTTATCTGGGCATTTGGCACCAAATTACGACATTTCTTTATCGATTATTTACGCTGGTAGCTGACTCGCAGCTAATCGTCATTCGCTTGTCAACAAAATTGGCATCTCTTTATGTCCTTTGGTATAGAGGATATAGTTATTAACCCCTCCCCCAATAATTTTGAGTGATCTGCAAGGCAGCAGACGTCCTCACTCCTCATGATTACCGCGCATTGCCATCCACCGGAGCAAAACAAAAAGGGCGGGACCTGCTACGCTTGCAGGCCCCGCACCGGTTGACACCCGACGGGACACAGCCGGGCGAGACGGATCCGTGCTACCGCCCCGCCTGGCCGCGGTGTTCAACTACAGCTCGTTTGCCGCGTGATATGCCGTACGAATGGCGCTCGCAATATCGGCGGTGCGCTCGCCCGAGCAGTCGCCCACGCAGGTCACGGGCACCGTCACGCCATCCAGATCAAACGCGTTGGCTTTGGAGCCCACGGCCATCACCACGTAATCGCAAGCGATCTTCACCGGTTCCTCGGCGCCGTCCTCGGTGGTGCGAATGGCCTCCACACCCTCGTCGGTAATGGCGGTCAGGCGGGTCTTAACATGCTGCTCCACGTTGTGCTCTGCAAAGTCGCTCATAATCAGCGGCAGAATGGTCTCGGACTCGCCCGCGGCAATCTTGTCGAGTATCTCGACGATCGCCACCTCGCAGCCGTGCTGCAGCAGGTACTCGGCAGTCTCGGTGCCCACCAGGCCACCGCCGATAACGGCGACGCGGCCCGTAAGCTCCGCCTTGCCGGCCAGCACGTCCCAGCTCGAGACGACCTTCTCCGAGTCGGCGCCGGGTACGGGAATGACCACATCGTGCGCGCCCACGGCCACAATCGCGGCGTCAGCGGCGTTGAGGTCCTCAGCGGTAGCGGCATGGTTGAGCTCAACCTTCACGCCCAGGCCGGGCAGAATCTTCTCGTAGTACTCCACCGAGCGCATGATCTCGTCCTTGCGCGGAGGCGCGGCCGCCAGCACAATCTGGCCGCCCACGTGATCGCTCGCCTCGTAGACGGTCACATCGTAACCGCGCTTGGCCGCCACGCGTGCGGCCTCCAGGCCGGCAATACCGGCGCCCACCACGGCGATCTTCTTGTCGCCCTCGCCCGGCTTGATGGCGATGGTCGCCTCGTCGCCGTTCTCGGCATTGAGCACGCACGAGATGTACTTGCGGTTTTGAATCGCGTCGACGCATCCCTTGTTGCAGTTGAGGCACTCGCGGATGGGCTCGCCCGTGGCGGCCTTCAGCGCAATGTCGGGGTCGCACATGAGCGAGCGGCCGTAGGCGATGATGTCGGCGGCGCCGTCTTCCAGAATCTTCTCGCCGGCCTCGACCGAGACCACGCGGCCGACGGTTGCCACCGGCACGGAGACCAGGGCCTTAACGCGCTCGGCCACGGGCAGCGTCCAGTTGTAGGGCATGGCGCCCATGGGCGGAATGGTGTCGCCCATGTTGCCGGTGTGGTTGGCCTGTGCGACCTGGATCATATCGATGCCCGCGCCCTCAAGCAGCTTGGCAAACTCGCAGGCCTCGTCGGGCTGCAGGCCGCCCTTGCCGCGCGGCGTGCCGTCGGGGTTCTCCATGATCACGGGGAGCTTGTACTCCACCATCAGCTGCGGCGCGGCTTCCTTAATGGCAGCGACGACCTCGAGCGCGTAGCGGACGCGGTTCTCGAACGAGCCGCCGTACTCGTCGGTGCGCTGGTTGAGGATAGCCGAGCACAACGAACCCACCAGGCGGTCGCCGTGGACCTCGATGGCGTCGATGCCGGCCTGCTGCGCGCGGGCGGCCGAGGCGGCGATGGCCTCCTTGATCTGGGTGAGCTGCTCCACGCTGGCCTCGTTCACAAAGTGCTGCATGTCGTGGTGCAGCTTGGCGTAGGCCTGATTGCGAATCTCGTTGGACTCGGCCATCTTGGCGGCAAAGGTCTCCTCGTCGCCGGCGGCCTTGGCCTCCTGCGCGGCCTTGGCGGCGGCCATGGAGCCCATGACCATGCGGCCGACACCGGGCACGTCGTACTCGGGGTGGAACAGCTGCAGCGCGACCTTGGCGCCGTGTTTGTGAACGGTGTCGGCCAGCGCCTTAAACGTGGGGATCTGGGCGTCGGTCGCCAGCTTGGGCGTGGGGCTCGCGGTCATGACGGGAGCGACGTCGCCGATGACGATGTAGCTCACGCCGCCACGGGCCAGGCGCTCGTAAAAAGCCAGACTGCGCTCGCCAATGGAACCGTCGCGCTCCTCGTAGCCGGTGGTCAGCGGCGGGAACATAATGCGGTTCTTGAGCTCAAGGGGGCCAACCGTAATGGGCTGGAGCAGCTTGGATGCAGGTGCGGTCATGGACATTCCTCTCTTGTAGGCGCGGCGGCGATGTTGCCGCGTAGTTGTCTAGAGGATATGGCATGGGAATACAGCAGCGCAACGGAAATCGGCGAATATCAGGTGGCGGCAGGTGGATGGGGCGGGGCGGCCCGTCGGTTTGTCTCAATCTGTAACAGTTACTCGGCAAAAACCGGGTCTTACTGTTACAGATCGAGACATTCCTCTCAACCCATCCCCAACAATCTAGATCTGTAACATCTAGACCCACTTTTGGCCTCCACCTGTTACAGATCGAGACAAACGGAAGCGTTCCGTCGGAAAATCTCGATCTGTAACACCTACAGGCCAAAAACGACCCTAGATGTTACAAATCGAGACGAACAAATTCGGTCCGACCAAACATCTCAATCTGTAACATCTAGACCGACTTTTGGCCCCTTACTGTTACAGATCGAGACAAACCAATCTGGCCTGCCGAAAGATCTCAATCTGTAACAACAACTCGGCAAAATCCGTCCCTCGTGTTACAGATTTAGACAAACGAAGACCGTCCTGCCGAAACATCTCGATCTGTAACACCTGGCCGTCCAAATCGGGTCTAGATGTTACAGATCGAGATTTTGTTTGGGAGGCTGAGAATTGGGCTGAGAAAACAGTCCCGGAATAACAAAAAAGCTCGCCGGCTAGGCCGACGAGCTGCAAGTTCTTGGTCGCGGGGGCAGGATTTGAACCTACGACCTCCGGGTTATGAGCCCGGCGAGCTACCAGACTGCTCCACCCCGCAATGTCTGGGCGCCTCATGTGCGCAAGAAAGAATATTACGTGGGAGTTCGGTAAACGGCAAGGAAAATCTCGTAGAGCATAATTCCTTCATATTTAAACCCCTCAGTCCATATCAGCGTAAACGAATCGCAGCCGAGCGCCGTCGGCGGCGCGTATACAATGGTGCGCGTCCTTTTATGCCAACACTGGGAGTAGACATGCTGCTCGCTATCGATATGGGAAACACGCAGACGGCCATGGGTCTGTTTGACGGAAACGAGCTGGTGCAGTCGTGGCGCATGCCCACCGACCGCTCCTATACCGCCGACGAGATCCATGTGCGCCTGATGGGTTTCTTTAAGATGTACGGCCTTTCGCTCGACGCGGTCGACGCAATCGCCTTTGCGGGCGTGGTGCCGCAGCTCTCGCGCGAGTGGCACGCCGTGGCCGACCGCATTGCCGCGGACGCCATCGTCATCGGGCCGCAGACGGCCGCGGTGACCAAGCTGCGGGCGGCGCGCCCCCAGGCCGTTGGTGCCGACCGCATCGCCAACGCCGTCGCTGCCGAAACCTTCTACGGCGCGCCGGCGATCGTGGTGGACTTTGGCACCGCGACCAATATCGACGTCATCGACGAGGACGGTTATTACATTGGCGGAGCGATTGCGCCGGGCATCCGCATTTCGATGGACGCGCTCGCCGCCCGAGCCGCCAAGCTCGCCAGCGTTCCGCTCGAGGCGCCCGGGCACGCCATCGGCCGCGATACCGAGGAGTGCATCAAGGTCGGCGCCGTAACGGGCGCCGCCGCCATGGCCGAGGGCCTGGTCGCGCGCATGAAGCGCGAACTGGGGCGCGAGGACGCCACCGTTATCGCCACGGGCGGCCTCGCCAGCATCGTCGCCGATTCGACCGACGCCTTCGACATAGTCGACGGCCAGCTCACCATCAAGGGTATCTGCGAAATCTACCGCCGCATGCAGGAGCTGGGGTAGGACGGGGACCTAAGCACGAGCGCGAGGGGCGAACTAGGCAACGCATCGATCCTATTCCTCAAAAACGAATATTTTTCAGTTTTGAGGAATAGGGCTTTCTGCTAGGCCTCGTCGCACAGCCACCTCGCCAGGTCCACGATCTGCACCCCATTGCGGTCCGTGGCCTCGTGATGCGTGCGGGCGAGAATCATCTTGGGGTACGCGTCGCCAATGCTCAGCAGTGGTGAAATCTCGCGTTCAAATGTCTTATCCGAGCTGATGTCGTCGCTCACCTGAATGTAGAGCTTCTCGCTTCGCTTGATTGCTACAAAGTCTATTTCCTTTTTATAGAGTACGCCGACGTATACCTCATATCCGCGGCGCAGCAGCTCGATGGCCACCATGTTCTCGTACACGCGACCCCAGTCCATATCGCGTGTACCGAGCAGCGCGTATTTGAACGCATGGTCTGCCAGGTAATACTTCTCGCCGCTCTTAAGGTATTTCTTGCCGCGAATGTCATATCGACGAACTTTATAGAAGGCAAACGCATCGCACAGGTACCCCATGTACGCGCCGACCGTCTTGTTCGTTATCTTTAGCCCATCCGCATTCAAAACATCCGTAATGTTGCGTGCCGACGTAATGTTGGAAACGTTGTCCATCATGTAATCGGCAATGCGCAGCAGCGCCGATTCGTTTCTCACGTTATGTCGCTGCACGATATCTCTCACAATAAGGGTCTTAAAGACATTGGAGAGATATTGATAACGCTGCTCCTGCAACGGATAAGGGTAGGAGCCGGACATGCCGCCGGTCCTCGCGTACTCATCGAAGTCGCGGTCGACCTCGCCTCCATCGCTGTAAGAACGATACTCCTCAAACGAGAACGGGAACACCTCAATCTCGAACGTGCGCCCCGTAAAGAGCGTCGACAGATCGCTCGACAGCAAAAAGGCGTTCGATCCGGTAATGAAAATGTCGTACTGCTCGGATGCATGGAGGCTGTTGATCGCACGTTCAAAGCCGTCGCACATCTGAACCTCGTCGATAAGCAGGAAGTTTTGCTTGTCGGGCACTCGATGCTCTTTTACATAGGCGAGCAGGGCATGATATTCGAGCAGGCCCTCGAACTCGTCGAGGTTGTAATTGATATGGATGACATTCGAATTGGACAGATTTGCCTCCACGTAATCGCGGAGGGCCTCGAGCAATTTTGACTTACCGCTACGGCGAATGCCCGTTATGACCTTGATGTCCGGCACGCCAATAAGGCTCGTCAACGTGTCCATATATGACGTTCTATTGATGAGTTTCATTGACGCCTCCCTGCGGTCTTTTATCGCTATTCCTCAAAAAAGAAAATTTTTCAGTTTTGAGGAATAGACTCTGTAACGAATATACCTCGCTAAAGGCCGAGCTGGCTTAATTCTATTCCTCAAAATCGAAAGATTTTCAGTTTTGAGGAATAGAACCGAGATGCCACCCTGCAGTCACGCGAAAGCCCTCCCCGGTGCAGGCCGAGGAGGGTCTTGTTGTCATCGTTGTCTTTGGGCGCGAACGCCTCGCGCTACAGCCCGCGAATCCGTACGGCCTCGGGCGGAAACTCTTGCTCGCCGGCGTCGGTCTTGATGGTCGCGCGGCCCCAGATGTCCAGGCCCGCAAACACACCGACTGCGAGCGGCAGGCCGTTGGGCGATACCGCCGCGACCTGACGGCCCAGCAGCGGCACCATGTCGAAGTACTCGCCCAGCACCGGGGCCAGCGGACCAGCGGCACCCTGCGGCGTGTTGGCAACAGCCGCCCAGGCGTCAACGCGAGCGAGCGCCGCCGCGGCCAGCGCCTCGACCAGCACTTCGTCGGCATCATCTACACCGAGCTCGCTCAGTGCCGAACGCTCAATATCCACCGTCACGGCACCGAACATGCCCGCGGCACCGGCACCGCCGTTGACGGCGACGCGCGCGAGCGACGTCTCAAACGCAGGCGCGCCGCACACAATGTCACTCGGCCACTGGATGCCCACCTTGCCGGCAAGGCCCAGCCCCGATGCTGCAGCCGTTCCCACGAGCGCGTCCATCATGCCCATCGCGGCCACAAACGGCAGGCCGTGGAAGGCGTGCATGTTCACATCGGGGCGCACGACCAGCGAAAACGTCAGCGATGCATCGCCCGCACTCCACGCGCACCAGCCCGCGGACAAGCCCTCGCGGCCCGCGTCACGCGCCGCGTCGAGCTCGGTACCGGCGGCAACAGCATTCATCTCGATCATCTACATACGCCCCAATTCGCCCACGATATGGCCCACGCGGTCCTCGGGCTCCTTGACCTCGACGCCGTTGTAGCGGAAGAACCGCGCCGGGTCGTGCATTAGGTCCTCGAGCGGCACCAGCACAAAGTCGCGCTCGCCGATCAGCGGATGCGGCAGGCGCAGCTTCTTGCCGCCGTGGGTCTCGCCGTCCATCCACAGCAGGTCCAGGTCGATGGTGCGCGGGCCGTTGGCCTTGGCCTTTTTGGAACGGTCGCGGCCCAGCTCGGCCTCGATCTTCATAAGCTCGTCGAGCAGCACCAGCGGCGCCAGCTCGGTCTTAATCTCGATGACGGCGTTGGCAAACGCGTCCTGGCGCGTCTCGTAGGCCGGCTCGCTCTCGTAGATGCGCGAGCAGTTGGACACGCAGGTGAGCGGAATCTCGGCGATAATGTCGCGCGCGGCGCGGATGTTGTCGCAGCGATGCCCCAGGTTGGAGCCCACGGCCACAAACGCGCGGCGCGGCTGCGGCTTGGCAACGGCCCAATAACCGTTCAGGAACTGCGCGAAGCCGGCGACATCGTGTACGCGCACGATGTTGGCGCCGGCCTGGATGGCGCCCAGGCACACGCCAAACGTGGCGGCATCGCGCTCGGCGGCCTCGGTCACGCCCGAGACAGCGCCCACAAAGCGCTTGCGCGACACGGCGCACATGAGCGGATAGCCCAGCGAGGCCATCTTGGCGGTCTCGCGCTGGATGACGATGTCCTCGTTGGCCGTCTTACCAAAGCCCGGGCCAGGATCGATGCAGATGCGGTCGCGAGACACGCCGGCATGGATGAGCGTGCGGGCCTGGTCGGACAGAAAGCCCATAACGCGGCGCATGATGGGCGCCGAATCGGGCAGGGTGAAGCGGCGGAGCTGCGAGGTGGGCACGTAGGCTTCCTCGCGGCGGGCGCTGCGGCGCATCATGGCTGCCAGGTGGTCATTGGACTCCGATGCGACCTCGGTGGCTGCGGGCGCGGCCTCGGGCGCGGGCGCGACGGTCTCGGCGGCAGCAACCTGCTCGGCGGCCGGCGTCTCCTGCCCCAGCTCGGTTGCGGGCTCGGACGTGGGCTCCGGTTCGCCAAACGGCAACGAGGGCTGCACCACGCCGCCCGGAAGCTTGGCCTCAACCTTGGGCTCACCCAGCAGCTTGCCGCGACGGCGGCGAGCCGGCTTCTCGGCCTCACGCGCGGCCTCGGCAGCCGCCTCGCGCGCCTTCTCGGCAACAAACGCCGCTGCCGAGGTATCGAGCTGCACCGTTGCGTGCGTGCGGGTGGGCGCGGCGACCTCGCCGGCATGCATCACGATGACGCCGCAGGTGCTCGTCTTAACAAACTCGACCATCTTGGGATCGGTGAAGCCGGTCACGTCGTTGACGATCGAGGCGCCGCAGCGCACGGCCGCCTTGGCAACCGCCACATGACGCGTGTCGATCGAGACGATGGCGCCCTCCTTGGCCAGCGCGCGCACCACGGGCAGCACGCGGCGAGCCTCTTCGTCGGGGTTGACCGGGGTAAAGCCGGGGCGCGTGGACTCGCCGCCCACGTCGATGATGTCGGCGCCGGCGTCGAGCATCGCCAGGCCGTACTCGATGGCGGCATCCGGGTCGAAGTGCTCCCCGCCATCGCTAAACGAATCGGGCGTCACGTTGAGGACGCCCATGATGCGCGGACGGTCAAAGCTGAGCTCGTACTTTCCGCACCGCCATGTCTTGCTGTCGTTCGCCATGAACATCCTCCTAAAATGCCCACGCCGCCGAGCTTGGGGAGCTGGCGGCGGGGTCGCTTTGCACTCAGTCTTTCTATTGTATCCGCGCGCGCGGGCTAGAACGCAAACGCGGCCGCGATGTCGCAAGAAATCAGCAGGTCGGCATTTGCATCCTGATCGGTGGGAGCAAGGTTGCAAATGGCCAGCGTATCGCCGGTAAAGTAACGCGTAAGGCCCGCCGCCGGATACACCACGAGCGAGGTCCCGCCCACGATGAGGGCATCGGCCGCGGCGATGGCGGCAACGGCACCGGTCAACACATGCTCGTCGAGCGGCTCTTCGTAGAGCACCACATCGGGCTTAATGCGCCCGCCGCACGCAGGACACACGGGCACGCCCGCGGCGTCCTCGTGCTCGCGCGAGCAAATCCATTCGGCGCTGTAGACTGCGCCGCACGTCTGGCAGACATTGCGGTGGACCGAGCCATGCAGCTCGAACACGCGCTGCGAGCCGGCCATCTGATGCAGGCCGTCGATATTTTGCGTCACCACGGCATTCAGCTTGCCGGCGCGCTCCAGCTCGGCCAGCCTGGTGTGGCAGCGGTTGGGCTTGGCGCCAAGCGCAATCATCTTGGTGCGGTAGAAGTCGAAGAACTCGGCCGGATGCGCCTCGTAAAAGCTATGCGAGAGCATGGTCTCGGGCGGGCAGGCAAACTGTTGGTGATATAGGCCGTCCACGCTGCGGAAATCGGGGATGCCACTCGCCGTGGAAACGCCCGCGCCGCCAAAGAAGACCACGCGCTTGTGGGTGCCGAACAGCTCCGCCAGCGCGGCGGAGGCCTGTTTGGAGTCCGTTATCGCCTGCGTCATATGAGTCCTCCGTCCTTGTTGGTCGGGCAGCGTCGGGCGATGTCCCAGCATGCGGCCTTTGGGTCAGCACGCGCGGTGCCCACCACCGCCCCTGTTGCGCTAATCTTAAGCCTGCCAACCCCGTCGAAAGGACACCATGCCTCAGACTTACACTTTCGCCTCGTGGAACGTCAACGGCCTGCGCGCCGTGCTCAAAAAGGACCCGAGCTTTATCCAGATCGCGCAAGAACTCGACGTCGATATCCTGGCGTTGCAAGAGACCAAGTTGCAAGAAGGCCAGGTTGATATTGACCTGCCCGGCTATCGCCAAACCTGGAGCTACGCCGAGCGTAAAGGCTATTCGGGCACTGCGGTCTTTAGCCGCCAGGAACCGCTGCGCGTGCTGCACGCCGACGCGCTGTTACCCTACGCCGGCGAGGGCGAGGCGGCCGAGCTCGTCGCCCAAGCCGCAACCGAGGGCCGCGTCTGCGCGTTGGAGTTCGACAAGTTCTGGTTTGTGGATGTCTATACGCCCAACGCCCAAAACGAGCTCGCGCGCATCGATGTGCGCATGGCCTGGGACGATGCCTATCGCGGCTTTTTGAGCGCGCTTGAGCGCGAGACCGGCAAGCCCGTGGTGACCTGCGGCGACTTTAACGTAGCGCACGAAGAGATCGACCTTAAGAACCCCAAGTCCAACCGCGGCAACGCAGGCTTTTCGGACGAAGAGCGTGGTAAGTTTACCGAGCTGCTCGACGCCGGTTTTACCGATACCTGGCGCGCGGCAAACCCCGACGTCGAGGGTGTCTACAGCTGGTGGAGCTATCGCTTTAATGCCCGCAAGAACAACGCCGGCTGGCGCATCGATTACTTCCTGGTGAGCGACGCAATCGCCGGCAACGTGCGCGACGCCGGCATCCGCGGCGATATCTTCGGCAGCGACCACTGCCCCGTCACCCTCACGCTAGAGCTCTAGCGCCAAGCAATTCCTGGGGGACAGAGGAAAACAGATCATGTGACCCCTCTCCCCCTATAAGTTGCGGTGGAGTAGTTCCTGTTTGGGCAGCAAATAGCCAAAAACGAGAACTATTCCACCGCAAGTTCGTGTGGGAACGCGAAATGCCCTACAGTCCGTATTTCACGACGACACGGTTAATGCGACGGCACCAAGGCTTGTACAAGGCGGCCAAAAACACGCAGGTCGCAAAGCCGTGCGTGATATCGAATGGCACCGCCGTGGCAAGACGCGCTACGGCGCCTGCCCAGGTGAGCGGCTGCACAAAACCGATGATGTCATACGCATTGATCACGACGCCGTACAGCAAGCCCGACGCAAAGCCATACGCCATCAGCGCCGGCAATCGCACGGTGCCGTCGGCGCGGTCGAACGCACCCGCGTACGCCAGCGCGCCGCCAACATAGCCAACCAGGCCCCAGGCATACATCTGCCACGGCGTCCACATGCCCTGCCCAAAAAAGAAATTGCTGGTCAGCGCCGCCAACGCACCGACCATAAAACCATTGCGGCGACCAAGCGTCGCCCCCGCGATAATGGCGATGGCGCTCACCGGTTTAAAGTCGGGAATGGGCCCAAACAGAATGCGCCCCGCCGCCGCCAGTGCCGCCAGCACCAGCGTGGGCATAATCTGGCGCAAGCCCGGACGAGATGCCTCGTAACCCGCAAAGAACAGCGCGAGCACCAGCGCCACCACAATCAGCATGGCCAACGCCGCCTGCTCAACACCCGCCAGCAACGCGGCAGCCATCACCGCCGGCACCGCCAACAACAGCGGGATCTCCAGTTTTGCAAGCAAACGCGAGAAACGACAGTCCGTCATCCCATCACGCCCTATAGAACACGTTGTCGGCAAAGAAGTCGGCCGGGGACTCCATGCAGGCAATCTCGCCGTCAAACATCATGGCGACGTCGTCGGCTACCTGCTCGGCAAAGTCCAAATCGTGCGTAGCCATGATGATGGTGCCGCCAGCCTTCGCATGGTCACGCAGGGCGCGGGCGATGGTGCGGCGGCTGAACAGGTCTAGACCCTTGGTGGGCTCATCGAGCAATAGCAGTTCGGGGCCGATTAGCAGCAGTTTTGCCAATGCAAGCAGTTGACGCTGCCCGCCCGAAAGATCGTACGGATGGCGTCCATCCAGACCCGACAACCCCAAGCTCGCCGCAC
Source organism: Collinsella aerofaciens (assembly GCF_027679495.1). Taxonomy (GTDB): domain Bacteria; phylum Actinomycetota; class Coriobacteriia; order Coriobacteriales; family Coriobacteriaceae; genus Collinsella; species Collinsella aerofaciens_AK. The sequence goes on along the minus strand of NZ_JAQEKC010000021.1, from coordinate 23,478 downwards.
GCTCCCGCGCCAAGTTCTCGTCATATCCGCAGGTCGAGGCCCATTCCATCAGCTCATCGCGAACCGTCTCGGCAACCAGCAATGCTTTGGGATTCTGAGGCAGCAGCGCCGCCGAGGCCGCTCCGCGCACCATGCGGCCGCGCTGCAGCTTGGCGGTCTTCGCCAGCACCGAGAGCATCGTCGACTTGCCGCAGCCGTTACCGCCAACAACCGCATGCACCGCACCGGCCGAAAACGACGCATCGAGCCCACGCAACACCCAGCCGGACGCTCGATCGTAGCGAAACCAACCTTCCGACAGGGTGGTAGCCGACCCAACGTGCATTTTTTGGAGTATTCTGCTTCCATCCGTGCGCGAGAAGGCTTCCAAGCCGTTCTCGAGCGACGTTTGCGCCACAAATTCGGACAATTTGTCCAATTCTGAACTTTTTTTCGCGCTCGATACGTCCCCGGGCGGCTCCAGAGAGCCCAAATTGTCCTCACGCCTGCTGAATACTCCGTTTTTTGCACATCGGATGGCACCCCACCCCAACGTGTCATCGGAAAACAGCGATTCTCGGCGTCCCAAAGATGCCATATCCGCCGCCTCGTGCACGCGGCCATCCTCAATCCGGTACGCACACGTCGCGTATTCGAGCATTGGGCGCGGCTGATGCGTCGCCACAACAACCGTGCAGCCCAGCTCGCGATTCACACGAAACAGCGCGTGCAGGAAATTCTTCTCGGCAACGGGATCGAGCTGAGACGTGGGCTCGTCGAGCAGCAGCACGTGCGGGCGCAGCGCCAGAACGGCGGCAAGCGACAGCAGCTGCTTGCGGCCACCCGAAAGCGTATCGGTATCGCGGTGGAGCCAATCCTCCAACCCAAAGAAATAGCTGGTCTCGGCCACGCGACGGCGCATCTCGTCACGCGACATGCCTAAGTTTTCCAGGCCAAACGCCATCTCGTGCCACACGGCCTCGCACACGATCTGGTTCTCGGGATCCTGGAACACATAACCCACGCGCTCCGCCGATGCCCGCACATCCATGTCGGCGACGGGCTCGCCCAGCACGCGCGCATCGCCAGTGCGCTCGCCCACCGGAGCGATCTCGGGCTTGAGCAGCGACAGCAGCGTCGACTTACCCGATCCGGTACCGCCAACAAGCAGCGCAAATGCACCTTGGGGAACAGACCAGTCGAGCCCCTCGAGCACCGCAGCATCAGCATCGGGGTAGGCAAAGCTCAGGCTCCGCACCTCAATCGCTGGCATATCCGGGCCGCACGCAGCGCCCGACACCGGGCCCCTGTCCAACCGAGCCATCAGCCAAACCTCTTCTCATCAATCGCGTGCAATGCGCAAGGCAGCATCATCCAGGCAGCGTACACGACATAGCCCAGCCACGGCGCCGGCACCGAGAGCTGCGGATAAAACGAATACTGCGTCGTCGCGGTCGCCGCCACGGCCACCGCGGCAGCACCAAACAGCGCAAGCCCGACCAGCGCGGCAACATCGCCGCGCCCCAGCCGATACCGCGCATACGTCGTTCGACGCGTCGCGGCGCCCCACCCACGGGAGCGCATGGCGTCCGCGCGCTCCAGCGAATCTTCCATGCCCCAGCCCATCAACACGCTCGACGCCCGCAGGCGCGATCGCACGGGATCGGTGGGCGCGCGGCCCGGCACATCAATCGCATCCTGCACCGCCAGCACCGTACGACCGCGGCGTAAAAACTGTGGGATAAGCCTCATGCACATCGAGATCATGAGCGCAATCACCGGTGCGGCATTGCCCAGCAGCGCGAGCACCTTGTCGTATTCGAGCATCGACGCCGCGGCCTCAAACCACAGCACGCTCGCCACAAACAGCCCGCCCATGCACAGGCCGTATACCATGCTTTCCAGATACACCGCGCGCATGCCAATACGGAACAGCTCCGTCGAGCCCGAGGCGCTAAACAGCGGATTGACCAGCGCGATAATCAAAATCACCGGCAGCTGCCAGCGGAGTGCGCCCAGCGTGCGGGCAGCCCCGCGCGTCGCAAATCCATACGCCAGCCCGCCCGCAAGTGACAGCGCAATCAGCACCGGCTGCATCGAGAACATGGTGAGCCCCAGCGTCAGCACCATGTAGAGGGCCGGCACAGCCGGATGCGACATCGAGAATGCCGCGACGGGCTCGCCGCCAAACTCCTCTTGTATGTTGTCCACGGGCACCCCCGTCCCCTCGCTCAAACGACAGCTCCGCAGCACCGCCAACGCCGCACGCAAGCAGCGCAAACGCCACGCCGGCGGCACCGACATCGGCCGCCATGAGCCAATCGCTACGCGCTCAACATATGCCTGCGGTATCATATTGCGCCGTGTATCGTTTCCAAACACACGTCTCTATAACGTAACAGGAGATCACATGGACGCAACCGCAATTATCCTCGCTGCCGGCGAGGGCACCCGCATGAAGTCGAACCACTGCAAGGTTTCGCACAAGATCCTGGGCAAGCCCATGGTTCAGTGGATCGTCGACGCCACCATCAAGGCCGGCTGCAGCCGCGTCGTGGTCGTCATCGGCAGCCACGCCGACGAGATGCGCGCCCTCATCGACGGCGCCTACGCCAGCAGCGCCACCAAGGTCGAGTGCGTCGAGCAGACCGAGCGCCTGGGCACCGGCCACGCCGTGAAGGTCGCGCTCGAGGCCTGCGGCATCACGCAAGGCCCCGTCGTCGTGCTCAACGGCGACTTGCCGCTCATCACCGCCGACACCGTCGCCAAGTTCGCGCAGACCGTCGCCACCGGCGAGCTCGCCTGCACCGTCATGACCATGACCCCGCCCGACCCCTTTGGCTACGGCCGCATCAAGCTGGGCGCCGACGGCCAGATCGAGCGCATCATCGAGCAGAAGGACTGCACGCCCGAGCAGGCCGCCACGCTGCTGGAGTGCAACGCCGGCTGCTACGCCTTCGACGGCGCGCAGCTCGCCGCCCACATCAACGAGATCGGCAACGACAACGCGCAGTCCGAGTACTATCTGCCCGACATGCTCGAAATCCTCAAGGGTCACGGCCAGGCGGTCTCCATCTTCCACTGCGATGACTACCGCGACGGCCTGGGCGTCAACAGCCGCATCCAGCTCGCGCAGCTCACCGCCATCGCGCGCGACCGCATCAACGAGCACTGGATGGCCGAGGGCGTCACGTTCATCGATCCCACGCAGGCCTGGATCGGCCCCGACGCCGTTATCGGCCGCGACACCGTCGTGTGGCCGCAGACGCATCTGATCGGCCACGTCACCGTGGGCGAGGAATGCCAGCTCGGCCCCAACAGTCGCCTCACCGACACCACCGTCGGCAGCGGCTGCACCATCGATGAGACCATCGCCATCGAGGCCGTCATCGAGAACGGCGTCGACTGCGGCCCGCGCGCCTACCTGCGCCCGGGCACCCACATGCTCGACGGCTCCAAGGCCGGCACGCACGTGGAAATCAAGAAGTCCACGATCGGCGAGGGCTCTAAGGTGCCGCACCTGTCCTACATCGGCGACACCACCATGGGCTCCGGTGTCAACGTGGGCGCGGGCTCCATCACCTGCAACTACGATGGCGTGCACAAGCACAAGACCGTCATCGGCAAGGACGCCTTCATCGGTTCCGACACCATGATGGTCGCGCCCGCCCAGATCGGCGACGGCGCGCTCGTGGCCGCCGGCTCCGTCATCACCGAGCCGGTCCCGGCAGACGCACTCGGTCTGGGCCGCGCCCGTCAGGTAAATATTGAGGGCTGGGCCGCCAATTACCGCCGCCGCCTGCACGAGGACGACAAGGCATAACGTTTTACCAAGCATCTAAGGAGCTGTTCCATGGGGGGCGGCTCCTTTTTCTATCGTGACCTGCGCGGCCGGATGAGTGGTCGGTTCGTGTCCGTTGGCGGTAAAGACGTTATCAAGACTCGATAAACCCCGCCGCGCGGTTACAATGCAACAAGGCATCTATATGGCATTCGATATAAAGGAGAAGGGTAATGCCGATTAATGATCCCGAGAAGTCGGAGAATATGCGCAAGTCCATCCGCGTGTATTCCGGTTCCTCCAACCGTCCCCTCGCTCAGAAGATCGCTGAGTACCTTGGGGTCGAGCTTTCGGGCCTTACGCTAAAGCAGTTCGCCAACGGTGAGATTTACGCCCGCTACGACGAAACCGTCCGCGGCGCCGACGTCTTCCTGATTCAGTCCGTGGCCGGCGGCAACGTCAACGACATGCTCATGGAGCTGCTCATCGCCACCGACGCTGCCAAGCGCGCATCCGCCCGCTCCATCACCGCCGTCATCACCCACTACGGCTATGCCCGCCAGGACCGCAAGGCCGGCCCGCGTGAGCCCATCACCGCCCGCCTCGTCGCCAACCTGCTCGAGCGCGCCGGCGTCAACCGCATCATCACCCTCGACCTGCACCAGGGCCAGATCCAGGGCTTCTTCGATATCCCGGTTAACCACCTGTCCGCGCTGCCGCTGTTTGGCCAGTACTACAACGACATGCACTTCGACACCGACAACCTGGTTGTCGTCTCCCCCGACGTGGGTCGCGCCAAGGCCGCCAAGAAGCTGTCCGACATGCTCGGCTGCGACCTGGCCATCGCCCACAAGGGCCGTCCGCGCCACAACGCCGCCGAGGTCATGGGCATCATCGGTGACATCAAGGGCAAGACCTGCATCATCAACGACGACATGATCGACACCGCTGGCACCCTGTGCGCCAACGTCAAGGAGCTCAAGGCTATGGGCGCTGGCGATATCTACGTCTGCGCCACCCACGGTATCTTCTCCGGTCCGGCCATCGAGCGTCTGAACGACGCCCCGATCGTCGAGTGCCTCGTCACCGACGCCATTCCCGTCGAGGTCGGCGGCAAGATCAAGACCATCTCGGTCGCCGAGGAGTTCGCTCAGGCCATCTCCGCCGTTTACCACGAGGAGCCCGTCTCCACGCTCGTCGGCGGCGACTTCGCGCTGTAGTCGCATCGTCCTTGCAACCCGGCGCATCGCCGTCGGAACAGAAGAAACCCCCGCGCTCCCCCTTGCTTCGCAAAGGTCGCGCGGGGGTTTCTTCTGTTCCGACGGCTCGCTCTGCCGCGGCCGCGCTTTTGTCTGGTGGGATTTCGCTGAAGCAAAGCCTCGCCTTCGGCGGGCGTGGTAGCCTTTGTCGTTGATTAAACTTTTTATGTAACGGAAGGACAAATATGGCAGCTGCACAGCCGCTTAAGATTCGCATGGTTGCCGGGCTTGGCAACCCTGGCGAGGAATATGCCGAGACCCGCCACAACGCCGGCTTTAAGGCGATCGACGAGCTGGCCCGTCAGGCCGGCGTCACGTACTGGAAAAACCAGGCCGGCGCCGAGGTCGCGCTCATCAACATCAACGATCCCGAGGAAGAGGGCGGCAAGCGCCAGATTGTGCTGGTCAAGCCGCAGTCGTATATGAATACCTCGGGTGGCCCCATCTCCAAGCTCTGCCGCGAGTACAAGATCAAGGTCGAGGAGCTGCTCGTGATCCACGACGAGCTCGACATTCCCGCCGGCGACGTACGTGTTAAGGTGGGCGGCGGCCACGCCGGTCACAACGGCCTGCGCTCCATCATCGACAAGATGGGCAGCCGCGACTTCAGCCGCATCCGCACCGGCATCGGCAACCCTCCCGGCAAGATGGCCGTCGCCGACTACGTTCTTAAGCAGCTGCGCGCCCGCGAGGCCGAGGATTTCCAGGACACCTGCGCCCGCGCGGCCGACGCCGCCGGCCTGGCGATCGTGCACGGCGTGGTCTATGCCCGCGACCACGTCAACGGTGCCGCCTCCGCCAACGGCAAGCACTAAAACCTACCATTTAGGGACAGGTTTATTTTGGCAGGTTTTATATGCGGAAACGCCGCGGATGCCGCGTCGCAATAAACCCTGTGCCGCCATACATATGCAACGCTCCAAAGGGGGCCGGCCTCACCGAAGCGCGAGGCCGGCCCCCTTTGCCGTTTTACCTGATAAAACCGACCAAAATAAACCTCTCCCCCTTTGGTAGGCCAAAGTGGATAAACCCTGCTCTCAACAGCCGAAGACACACGTAAGTGACATGTCCATGAGGGTATAATTTGCACCGTATGTCTGCACAACGCCTGTGCGCGTACGGTTTTATTCGGGCTACCGTCCATTTCCGTGGAGGCACGGTTCGGCGGCCCTAACAAGAGAGGGGTTCTATGTATAAGATCCTGGAGAAGACGCAGTTCTCGGAGAAGGTGTTCAAGTTCCGCATCGAGGCGCCCGCAATCGCCAAGCATGCGCACGCTGGACAGTTCCTCATGGTTCGCGCCAATGAGACGGGCGAGCGTGTCCCGTTTACCCTGGCCGGCTGGAACGGTGACGAGGGCTGGGTCGAGTTCATCTTCATGGTGATCGGCAAGACCACCGAGATGCTGTCCACCTACGAGGCCGGCGAGTCGCTGCGCGACGTCGTAGGCCCGCTGGGCGTTCCCACCGAGATGGCCGAGGGCCCCTGCGCCGTCATTGGCGGCGGCGTCGGCCTGGCAATTGCCTTCCCGGTCGCCAAGCACCTGGTCGAGACCGGTCATGAGGTCCACGCCATCATGGGCGCTCGCACCAAGGACCTCCTGCTCATGGAGGACCAGTTCCGCGAGCTCCTCGACGAGGACCACATCCACATCACCACTGACGACGGCTCCTACGGCGAGCAGGGCGTTGTCACCGCTCCGCTGGAGCGCCTGCTGCAGGACAAGGCCGTGAGCCAGGTCTTCTGCGTCGGCCCCGTTCCGATGATGAAGTTCTCGACCCTCACCGCCCAGAAGTACGACACCCCCATCACCGCGTCCCTCAACCCCATCATGGTTGACGGCACCGGCATGTGCGGCTGCTGCCGCGTCGAGGTGGGCGGCGTGACCAAGTTCGCTTGCGTCGACGGCCCCGACTTCGATGCCACCCTGGTCGACTGGGATGACCTTCGTGCCCGCCAGGCCGCTTACCGTTCCGAAGAGGGCGAGTCCCTCAAGGCCTATGAGGAAAAGAGCTGCGCATGCCACTAGTTAACGGTCGTTTCGTTGCCGATATGAAGTCGCCCCGCACCCCCGATAACGAGGAGCCGGCTGCCGAGCGCGCCTGCGACTTCCGCCCCGTCGACAAGGGCTTCACCGAGGAGATGGCGCTGGCCGAGGCCGAGCGCTGCCTCAACTGCAAGAAGCCGTTCTGTGTTGAGGGCTGCCCCGTCAACATCAACATCCCCCGCTTTATCGAGCAGATCCGCGCGAAGGACTTCGGCGGCGCCCTCGATACCATCCGCGAGGACTCCATGCTTCCCGCTATCTGCGGCCGCGTCTGCCCGCAGGAGAACCAGTGCGAGGGCAAGTGCATCCGTGGTAAGAAGTCCGAGCCCGTGGCCATCGGCCAGCTCGAGCGCTTCCTGGGCGACCGCCCCGAGCTCGCCTCCACGCCCAAGATGGCTCCCAAGAACGGCAAGAAGGTCGCCGTCGTCGGTTCCGGCCCGTCCGGCATCACCTGCGCCGGCGAGCTCGCCCGCAACGGCTTTGACGTCACCGTCTTTGAGGCCTTCTTTACCGGCGGCGGCGTGCTGGTCTACGGCATCCCCGAGTTCCGTCTGCCCAAGGCGGTCGTCAAGCGCGAGATTGACGGCCTGGAGGATATGGGCGTCAAGTTTGAGTACAACTCCGTCGTGGGCAACATGGCCACGGCCGAGGAGCTGTTCGAGCAGGGCTTCGACGCCATCTACGTGGCGACCGGCGCTGGCCTGCCCAAGTTCCTCAACGTCCCCGGCGAGAACCTGCCCAACGTCTTCTTCGCGAACGAGTACCTCACCCGCGTGAACCTGATGAAGGCCAACAAGTTCCCCGAGTACGACACCCCCACCAAGCACGGCAAGAACGTCGTCGTCTTTGGTGGCGGCAACGTGGCTATGGACGCCGTCCGTACCGCCAAGCGTCTGGGCGCCGAGCACGCTATCATCGCCTACCGTCGTACCGAGGACGAGATGCCCTGCCGTCGCGCCGAGCTGCACCACGCCAAGGCCGAGGGCGTCGAGGTTCTGCCGCTCGTTTCCCCGCTCGAGTTTGTCGCTGGCGAGGACGGCTCCGTGTGCGCCGTCAAGGTCCAGAAGATGGAGCTCGGCGAGCCCGACGAGTCCGGCCGTCGTCGCCCGGTGCCCATCGAGGGCGCCATCGAGGAGATCCCCTGCGACGTCGCAATCTCGGCTATCGGTACCAACGCCAACCCCTTCGCAAAGAAGATCGGCGGCAAGATGGAGCTCAACAAGTGGGGCTACATCGTCGCCGACGAGGAGACCGGCCAGACCACCGATCCCCGCATCTGGGCCGGCGGCGACATCGTCACCGGTGCCGCTACGGTCATTCTGGCGATGGGCGCCGGCAAGAAGGCCGCCGCTTCCATCACCAAGAGCCTGCTGGGCGAGTAATCACCTACAGCGTTAGCCATCAAACGGCAAAGTCCCCGTCGAGCACACGCCCGGCGGGGACTTTTTCTATGCCGGCCAACCCATCACCACAAAGGGAACATGCGCCTTTGTGGTGGTCGGGGACTTGACCGGCGAACCAATTCCGACGTTTGTCTCAATCTGTAACAGTTAGAGACCAAATTCCTCGCTACGTGTTACAGATCGAGACGTTAGGTTGGCGGCTAAACAGTTCATCTCAATCTGTAACATCTAGAGCCGTTTTGGGCAGTTTGGTGTTACAGATTGAGATTTTGCTAAAGCCGAGGACGGACGCCGCCACCAAAACCTAGCGCTTGCGACGCTTGGCCGCGGCGATGCCGGCAGCGGCGACGGTTGCGCCGGCGATGCCCAGGGCCGCGACCGTCATCGCGGTGGCGTCACCCGTGCCGGCAAGCTCCGTGCCACCGGACTTCTTGCCGTTCTCGCCCTTACCCCTGGACTTGTGCGTCGTCACCGTGGTCGTCGTCGAAGCCGAGCCGCCCGCAGGTACCCCGGTGCCGCTAGAGCCATCCGCACCGCCGCCCTGCTCGCCGTCGCCAGGCGTCGGGTCCGGCTCGGGCGTCGGCTCAGGCGCCGGCTCATCGGTCACCGTAATCGTAATGTTCAGACGCTCGGAATACTCGCTGTACGACATGCCAGGGCGCTGTGCCGCAATGCGCACATACATGTTGCTATCGAGCGCAATAGGCTCGGTGTACTTTACGCGGCCTTCGTCACGGCAGGGGCAGGTGTCGTTGGTGGTGTACCAAATCGTCGTGCCATCCTCGGCAGAAAGCTCCAGCTTCGTGCCCTTGGGCACCGTAATGTAGTTCTCCTTGGGCGACCATGCACCAAACGTCGTCGCACCAATCGTCGCCACCGGTCGCGCCGGTCGCACTGCCTCGGCAGACACGCGAACGTCGACCTGCTTGGACAGCGCCGTGCCGTCCACCGCCGCCGTCAACGTCGTCAAACCGGGCAGAGCACCATGCAGCACAAACGTCGCCGCGCCGTCCTCGCCCGTCACGGCCTGGTTGGCATCGACAGAGCAGATAGCCGAGGACTCCAGCCCAACACTAACCTTGGCGCCCGCAAACGGCTTGCCCGCCTTATCGGTCACGTGCGCCACCAGCTCAAAGTCACTGCCCTCAAGCATGGTCACGGCCTGCTCCACGTTGAGCTTGAGTTTGTCGGCACGAACGCCCACGACAAGCTCGCCGCTTGCCCAGCGCGCCATGGCCGTGCCGGCGTAGTTGCGAGCACCGTCGAGCTCAAACGACACCGTCGAGCCCACCTCACACGCATCGGCATAGCGAATACGCAGCACGCGCGACAGCGGCTTGCCATTGGGATCGTCCTGCTTATCGAGCCACGTATACGTCACGTCGCCCAAGCCCTGCGCGCACAATGCGGCCAGGGTATCGTCACTCGCATCCATATACTGCGCAAACTCAACCTCGACGCAATCGGTATAGGCATGGGCCGAAGCCACCTCGGGCGCCGCCGTCGACGCCAAGCCAATGTTCACCTCAGTCTGAATCGGCGGCACGCGCAGCCAGGCCGAACGCGCCTCCTCATACCCGTCCTTGGTCACGCGCACCTGATACCAGCCGGTCGGCGTATTCCAGTTGTACGCACCGTCCGCACCCGTTGCAAGCGGATTGTCCTGCTCATACTCCTCGGCATCCCAACGCACTGCATTGGTACCGGCCGCATCGTCGGCGCTCCACAGCTCAACCGTCGCGCCTTCAACCGTATTGGACAGCAGGCCCTCGTACACCACGCCCGCAGGGTCGGGTGCAGCCTTGGCAGCCACATTGCGATAACGCGCCTCGAAGATCGACTGCATCTTCTCGTCCGAGATCAAGCCGTCCTTGTTGGCCTTGTAGACCTCGGTATCAGTCAGCTCGCCCCAGTTGACCGTAATACGATTCTGGCACGCGCGCTCCACCTGCTCGCAGGCAACATCGTAGGCGCATTCGGCATTGGTCAGCTTAATCGCGCGCTCCGAACCTACGCTGGTCGAAGCCGCGTCATAGGCAGCGCCCACCACGGTACCCGCCGAACCGGCCGTCAGCACGCCGGCGATTGTCATAATGGAGCCCACCGCCACATCGGTGCTGTCGTGGCAGAGCTGGCGATGCAGCAGATCCTCAAACGCACGCGCCTTCTCCATGGCGTCGCGCAGCGCGTAAATGCACTTCCAGTCGTCCTCGGTCTTCTCGGGCTTGGCAAGCAGGCGCGTATGCTGAAGCTCATAGCCCTCGCGCTCGCCCTTCACCTTCTGCATACGGACGTTCACGTTCTCCCAGTTCTTGCTGGCATCGTTCACGCCGTAAATGCCGGTAAAGATGCCGATGCCCTGGGTCGCCGCGGGAAACGCCTGGCCGGCCGCCTTCCACGCATCGGTCTTAAAGACCTGTCCGAACATCTCGCACTCGATCTTATAGCTCTTGAGCGAACGAATCGTGCGGATGAGCTTCATATGGGCGCTCACGTCGCCGTTACGCTTCCAAGCCATAAGCCAGCCGCGAATCGTAGAGTTATTGAGGCTATGGACCACATTCCAGTTATCGTACAGATTGTCCAGAATGTCACACTGCATGGCGATCGAGTTAAACAGAAGCGCCTGGTTCTTGTTGTTATTGGAGTTCTCGATAAACTCCGACTCGATATAGGCCGTCTGCTCGCCATCGGGCGCGGCGACCTTAAAGCCCTTGACGGTATCGTCGTCAGCCGCCTTGTAGCTCAGTGAGCTGCCGAGCGCCTGGCCCAAATCGTTAAACCCGCTCGTCGACTGGCCGTTGTACTCGCTGGCCTTAATGCCCGCACACTTGTTGAGCGCCGCAGCGGTTGCGTCATTCCAGCTTCCATATTGGTTGAGCTGGCCGATACCCATCGACTGGCCCACCAGATCCTCGGCCTGCTGGGCAATAAACTCCGCTCGCGATGCATGGTCGACGAGCTCCTTGATGGCGGCCGCATCCGCAGCGTTCGCGCCCTGGGCCGCCGCGAGTTCCTGATACCAATCCTCGCTGGTGCCGTAAGCATCCTCAAAGATCATCTTGTCCACATTGACGCCATAGCTGTCGCCCTGCTGGGTCAGCAGCGCCGACGACCCGCCGACCGCGGCCTTGAGCTCAGCCGCAAACTGCGCGGCCTCGTCGTTGCCAGTACCATCACCCTCGCCGTCGCTGGCGGCAGGGGCGCGACGAGCCTTACGGGCAGCTCCACCTTGGGCTTCGTCCTCTTTACCGTCCTTGTCCTCCTCGGCAAACGCATCGGCGACCATCTGGTCAATCGCGTCGTTAAAGGCCTCGTCGACATCATTAAACGAGTTATCCATCATATACTCGTGCCACTGCTGCACGGCATTCGAGAACTCCCGCTGGCGCTCCTCGGCCGCGGCGGAATGCTTTTTGGCCGAAGCGTTGGCGTCAAAACTCAGCATGGTCATAAGCTGAGCATTGGAGATGCGGTAGGTCTGCGGCATAAAGATTTGCTCAAAGTTGCCGCAGTTCACATAGGTCGAGTCATTCGCCTTGTTAAACTCATTAAGCAGCTTAAGGTAACCCTCGTCCACATACTCCGCCGCATAGCGCACGCGGGTGCCCTCGCGCGACTTTTGAGTCAGAGGAATCGTCACCGTCTTGCCATCCACGCAGTCCACGTACAGGTCGAGCGTATCGGCGGCCTCTTCGTTTCCCACCTCGAGCGTAATATCGAACGTCCAGTAGGCGTTCTTCTTTTGCGGCAGATGGTGGAAGGTCCACAGGCTCTTACCCGTGTCCTTGCCGTCCTTGACCAGGTTTTGCGTACCGCCACGATACGTCACATCAAAGTTCCAGACCGAAGCACCCGGAACATAGCGCACATAGTTGCGAGCCGTCACCTCTGCGGCAGCGGCGGCGACATCGGTCGAGCCCACGCGCGCTTCGAGCGTCACACGCTCGGCGGCAAGCGTATCCTGCGGCAGTTCGTATTCAATCTTGGCACGGCCGAGTTTATTGGTCTTGCCGGTGTACTTTGCAGCCGACGAGCCCGTCCCCACGGTGAGCTGCACGCTCTTGCCCGGCGCTGCATACACGTAGGCCACATTGCCCAGCAGGCTGTGAACGTCGGTGTTGTCGACCTCGATGCGCGATCCGCTAACCTCGAGTGTGGTGCTTCCCAGCGGCAATGTCACCTCGCCCAGCGTAATAAGCGGCGAGACGGCATAGATGCCCGCGGCCTTAGGCTTAAAGCGCACAAACACATCGGCGCCCGCACTCTTCTTCATATCGAGAACGAGGTTGTCGCCCTCCCAAGTTGTGGCAGCCCACATGGCATCGGAGCTGGCGCCGGCTTCGCGAGCGCCTGCGGACACATCCTCGACGGCATCCTTGGCCAGAGGAATCTCAATCTTGGCAGCCTGGCTGTCCTTGAGCTCGTAATGAATGCGCAGCTCGGTCTCCGCGCCAACGACCGCGGACGAATCAGCGATAACCGAGCCCGCCGTCAGCCCGCGCTCGGCACGATACGTCTCCACGTCAAACGTGGGGACGTCGAGCGTCACGTCGAGCTGTTTGCCGTCCTCAATCTTCACCTGCTTTTGCGCGATATACTTACCCACGGTCAGCCCTAGGCGGCTAAACGTGGAATAGCTCGTCGCTTGGATGTCGTAGCTCGTCTTGTTAAAGGCGACGATGGTGTACGAACCGGCCTTAAGGCGCGGCGTCTCGGCCTTCATGATAGGCGTGGTGCCATCGTCTTCGTAACCCATCAAATAGGTGACGCCGTCGGCGACTAGCTTGCCGTCGGACGTACGGAACACCAGCACGCGGTTGGCGCCCTGGTAGTCGCCCTTGGTCGTGACCGTCGCCGTGCCCCAGGGTTTCAAGTCGATATCGACCTTGCCGGCCGAAGGCTTCACCGTCGCCGTCGCCCCACCCAGCTTGAGGCTGTCTTTGGGCTCGAGCGTTATCTCCAGATCCTGGTCTGCATCGGCAATGGCCTGCGACACCACGAGCGCTGTACCCTGGATACGGAAGTCGTTTTCCTTGTCACCCTTGGCAGGCTTAAGCGTCTTGCCGCCGCTCTTCACCGTCAGATCGATGTTATCGAGACTATCGAGCTCAATGCGTTCGGTCTTATCCTGGCCCACAATCGGTTCAAGAAAGCCCACGTTGAGCTCAATCGCGCGCGAAGCCGGAATCTTGGTAAAGTCCTCCGCCTTAATGTCTCCGATATTCCATGTGCCCGTCATCTGGTCGCCCGGGCGCGCCAGCACCATGTCATAGTAACCGCTGAGCGAAATGCGCAGGGTGGCTGCCGTCTTGGAGAGGGCGTCCGCTGTAAAGCTGCCGTCATCGCCAACCGCCAGCGGCGTGGACTGCCCCGCCTGCACGAGCACGGCCGCCGCGCCCTGGGGAAGTTTGCCCGTGATCTGGGCCGCCTCGCCCATCCACTCAAACGTGTAGGCAGGCTTCGAGGAATCGACGGAGTCCTTGCGATCGGCCACGGCATCGGCAAGCTTTTTGACCATCGAGGGGTTGCCAGCCGAATCGGTCGCATAGGCATAGATGGTCTGGCCTTCACTAAAGGGAATCGCATACGTTACGCCATCGATTGTCACGCGCTCATTATAGTCGCCCGGATAGCCCGCCTCACCAAGCTGAAGATCGGGGTTCATCACGCGCAGGGCAACGGCATTATGGTTCGTCTCGTTTCCGTATCTCGTGTTCTCAAAAGCTCCCCACTCTATCATTTCCACGCTTTTGGGTAGCACAATCTCTTTGCCGGCAATCGCAGGATCAAGAGAGGCGAACGCGAGCGCCCCGATAGATTTGACACCATCGCCGATCGTCACCGACGACACATGCGAGCACCCATCAAAGGCATAGTGCCCGATCCGCTCCACCGTGCCCGGCACATTGATCTGCGTAAAGGTGAGCACTGTTGTGTCCGAGACATAGAACTGTGGCACGCCGCAATAGGCGAATGCAAGATAGTCGATAGTTTTGACCGAAGGCGGCAGCGTTGCCACCACCTTGTCGTCAAGTTGTTCACATTCCTTAAAGGCCTGCTCGGGAATCGTGGTAAAGGCCGCGTTGTTGGGCCAGGTTACCGTTTGGAGCGTCTTGCTTTTGTAGAATGCATAGCTCTTGAGCTCCTCGACCGAATCGGGCAGTGCGATCTCTTTGATGCTGCTGCCGCCCAAGCCTCCAACCGAGCGGACATGCGAATTAGGGGCGAAGGTGATCGATGTGAGCGCAGCGCTTCCCATACCCGTAAGGCTTACGACATTTTTGTCGTCGATGGTCGAGGGCACCTCCAACGTGGTAATGCCCGCGTCGCCATACTCGATAGAAATTTCGTTGGTGAGGCTATCAATCGAGAAGTAGTACTGCGCGGGAGTCTGCTCGCCGGCCACGTAGCCATCATCGTATTCGCCTTTTACGCCCGTGGCGCCCTTCGAGGTTGCCCAGAGTTCAAGTTCCTCGTTCCAGGTTGCCTCGGCACCGGAAGCCTCCTCTTGCTTCTGCTGCTCGGCGAGTTCCTTGCCCTCGACAAGATCGGTGGCGAGCGTACCCGCAGGTGTGCTCTCGGTCTGCCCGGCGCCCGTCAGGCCTGCCGCCAATGCAATCTCGGAGTCCGGGGGCGTAAGGACGTCATCGGCGGCGGGCACTGTGGGGTCGGCAACGCCGGCATCGGGCGCGGCGTCGGCGGCATCGGGCGCGGGGTCGGCGGCATCGGCATCGTCTACTTGTTCGACATCCGTCTGCACAAAGGTGCTATCGGTGGTGAGGGTCTCGGCAAACGCGCCCGCGGGCAACGAACCCGTCACCATGGTGAGGGTCACCGCGGCAACGGTCAGGCGGCGGCAAAGCGCTCGAACAGTGGTCCACCTCATGGTCGTTCCTTTCCTGAAACCAAAAGTCATCCAGCGTATCGTCGTCCAAAAACAAAGCGAACGGTAGGTTCATATATACGAACCTACCGTTCTACCTGCGCAAACCGCCACAAAGGGGACAGGCACCTTTGTGGCGGTTTGGGGTCTGGTCGGCGAACCGATTCCGATGTTTGTCTCGATCTGTAACAGTTAGGCCCTGTTGAGCCTTGTAGTTGTTACAGATCGAGATATTGCTCCAGCCGCCCCCGCTTTGTCTCAATCTGTAACAGTTAGAGACCAAATTCCCCGCTACGTGTTACAGATCGAGACGTTAGGTTGGCGGCCATTCGGTTCATCTCAATCTGTAACATCTAGAGCCGTTTTGACTGGCTTGGTGTTACAGATTGAGATTTTGCTAAAGCCGAGGATGGGCGCCGCCGCCAAAACCTAACGCTTGCGGCGCTTGGTTGCGGCGATGCCGGCAGCGGCAACGGTTGCGCCAGCGATACCTAGGGCGGTGACCGTCATTACGGTGGTATCTCCCGTGGTAGCCAGGACAGCATCGCCCTTCTTGGTCGGCGCGGCTTTCTCAACCGTCTTGGTCGTGGCGGTTGTCGTGGCCGGCTTAGCCGCGGGTTTGGTCTCGGGTTTCGTCTCAGGCTTGGTTTCGGGCTTGACCTCGGGCTGCGGCGTCGGATTGGGATCCGGCGTAGGCTGCGGATCGGGAGTCGGCGTGGCTTCAGGCGTAAAGGTCAAATCGGTGTTGAGCCACAGAGTGAAGATACAGCCGCTCTCGGGATCAACTACACTCGCTTCGCCCATCTGGTAGCCGCCCTCCTGGCCGTTGATCACCAGCTTGGTGTTGGGCGTAAAGTAGAATCCGCGCGCGGGCTTGAGGTAGATACCGTAGCGATAGGTCACGCCAGGCTTAAAGGCGTCGATGTGGTTCGTGATGTTCTGATCCCAGAACTCCTGAGAGTTCACTTCGCTGCCGTCGCTACCCGTCCAGTACTCACACTGAGGAAGGAAGTTGGAGCCCGTCGGAACATTCGCCGTAAAGACCGGCTTATCGCCTGCCTTGAAGGTGGTCGTGGCGCCGTTGATCTCGATAACGTCGATGGCCCGCCATTCGTCGATCGGCTGCTCGCACAGCATATTGTCAGCGTTTGGCGCGAAGACGCCGTTGACGGTCTTGATGTGGTGCGTCCAATGGCCGTTGACGTACATCATGCAGTCATTGCCCACGGTATTGTCGCCCTTGAGCCTCAGCTCGACGGAATACATGTAGAACTTGCCCTCTTCGAAGTGTTCGATCCTCCTCGCGCCCGTCGGATACTTGGCGGGGTCGGAATACCAGAAGGCAACGGGCGTGAGCTCCGCGGGGTCGCTGCCATCCATCTCCTCCCAGCACTCGTAGGCGATCTCGTACTTGTCGGCGTCAGCAGCGGGAATCGTCGCGGTCGCGCGGGGCGCCTCGCCGGGCGCGTAGTTGGTCTTCACGTCGTTGACGTTCAGGTTATGGAGGGCTTCGTTTTCTGACGCAACGAGCGTAATTTCGCTATTGATGGCGTAGCGGAGGTAATAATCGTACCTGGTTTCGTTGAGGATAGTCGAGCTGCCTTCATAGTCAGTTCCGGTATACTCCAGTGCCGAGCCAATATAGAGAGCCTCATTGCGCGTGAGTCGATACGAGCCGCCTGCCGCGCCACCCGTAAAGGTCAGCGTCAGCCTCATGTGATTGCCAACGGGTTCGAAGCGAGCCGTCACGTCGGACATGGACGCATCCTGAACTTCGACCAGAGTGCCCGAAGCGGCATCGGCCCTGTAGTACTTAACCTCGACAACTTCGCTCGCAAGCGCTTCTGGAATGCCACCCTCAACATCGGGAAAATCATGGGTATACGACTGGCCCTTTTCGAGCGTGATGTTGTCCGAAAGCTCGCAGTTCGTATAATGATCGACCACGGTCGTATTGACCCTAACGCCGCCCCCGCCTGTCACATCGGTCACGCCACAGGGCATGATGGCGTTGCTCGCCGGCATGGCGGCGTTGTCGTCGCCAGAAGCGTTTTGCCCAGCGAGCGCAGCACCGCTAGGCTCATTGGCGGCATCGGCTGGGATTGTCTGCTGAGGCTCAACGGTGGCTTGCGCCGCCGGAGCAGCATCGGTTGCAGGCGCGGTCGAAGCAGCTGGCGCGGTCGTTGCAGCCGTATCCTCCGCAACCGTCGGCGTCACCGGAGCCGCGGCAACCTCATCCGTCCCAGCGGCGGGATCGGCGCATTCCGTCGCCAGCGCCACGCTCGGCAGCAGCAACTGACCGACCATAAGCGCACACGCGCCGGCGCAAGCTATTTTGGCACCCACACAACGCCAGGTACCGTGAACCAGCGAGCAGGTGGACTCACGTTGAGCTTGCTTGTCAAAGTGGCTTACGTTCATAACGGCCTCCTTGGTCGTAGGGACATACCACCACAAAGGTGCCTGTCCCCTTTGTGGTGGTCCTGTACCACCAAGATGTGCCAAATGACTCCATATGCCTAGGTTCGTAGATGTGAACCTAGGCCTCTACCTGCGGTTTAATTCAATATGATTTCGCCATCGCCACACTCGTCCCGGGAACGCTACAATCGAGGACACGATTATTCGTCCACCCAAAGGACCGTCCTTGAACCTGAGCAGGCCTAAAATCAACGCGCTTCTGGCACTCGCGCTCTTCACCTTCGCCTTCCTTGCCGCCGAGTTTCGTTTCGACGTCAACGTCGGGCTGCTCGCCGGTGCCGAACGCGTTGTAATCGCACAGGGCTTTATTCTGGGTGCGAGCGTGCTCGGCTTTATCGGATATGCACCACTGCTCGGTCTCGCCCAACGCAAAGGCCAGCCCCAGGCAGTTGTCAGCGCCGCCGTTCCCATCGCCATCCTGGGATTGACCCAGATCCAGTCCCCCACGGGTTCGCTTGCCCTCGAGATTCTGGGCTGCCTCGCATTCCTCGGACTCGGCCTGCTGGGCGCCGCTGCGCACCACGCCTTTTCACTGGCGTTTCAAGACGATCCCAAGCTCGCCACCGGTGCGGGAGCAGCCTATGCCGCGGGCATCCTGATGCAGTTCGCCGTCAACCTGCTCAATTGCGGCGGTATCGCAGAGCTCATCGTCCTTGGCGCAGCGACTATCGCCATATCCGCCCTCAGCGTCGTTCCCCAAAAAGCTGCCGAGAGCTCCAGCCCCGCCATCAATCCCTTTGCTGAGTCCTCTCATGCCCTCGCCAAGCAGGCATGCTGGAGCATCGCGCTCGTCATGATTCTTGCCTGTCTGTTCTCCACCCTCGACAACGTGGTCACACTCTCCAACGCCCATGGCACCATTGCCGTGCAGACTTGGCCGCGCCTCTTTTTGGCGGCAAGCGGCCTTGCCGCCGGTCTTATCTTTGACCTTGCCGAGCGCCGCTACATGGGACTTGTCATGCTCGGCATCGCCGTGCTCTCGACCATTTCCATCCTGGCCGTGGAGGCCGGCGCCGATCCCAACCTAGGCCTTGTCGTCTTTTACCTGAGCTCGGGCTTTTTCGTCACGTTCTTTACCGCCACCTTTACACAGCTGGCACCGCACATGCATGCGCCCGCCCTTTGGGCTGGCATGGGCCGCGCCGCCAACAATGTATGCGCTTTCACCACATCGGGCATCTCGCTTGCTCTCGTGACCTCGGATAACGTTGCCCTCATTATGATCGGTGCGCTCGTTTTGCTCGTCGCCGCCTGCGCGGCGTTTGTAGCCGCGGGCCTGTTCCGCCTGCCCCAAACCGAGCGGGAGCGCGAGCGCGAGCAGCTGGCAGAAGAAGCACTCGCCGCCCCCACCATCGAGGAGCAACGCCAGGCCTTCATCGCCAACCACGCTCTCACCCCGCGCGAAGTCGACGTGCTCATAGCCGTGACCCAGGATGAACGCCCGCTCAAGCAGGTTGCCGAGGAACTCGGTATCTCGATGCGCATGGTACAGCGCCACCTGAGCTCCATCTACCAAAAGACCGACACGCAGACGCACGCCGGTCTCACCAAGGCCTTCCCCTCGGCCTAAAACAAAAACCACCGCAAAGGTGCTTGTCCCCTTTGTGGTGGTTATTGATCGGCTAGCCTTCGAGCTGCGCTACCTTGTAGCGGTAGGCAGCGGCGATGACATCTTTGCAGCCCTCGCGGCCCAGCTTGGCGCGGTTGACGACGATGTCCTTGCCACTCGTCATCTTCCACTTTCCGGCGCTGTAGCGCTTATAGAACGCCTCGCGCGCCTTCTGCTGCTGCTTGACCAGCTTGGCGCCCTTCTTTTTGTTAAGGCCGCGCTTCTTGCGCACGATCTCGACGCGGTCCTCAAAGGGTGCGGTCACCAACACGGCAATGTGGTTGGGATTGTTACGCAGCAGGTAATCGGACAGACGGCCTTCGATAATGCAGCTCTCGGTCTCGCCCAGATCCAAAATCACCTGGCTCATCTTTTGGAACAACTTGTCCGAGTACGAACGTGCATCGTAGCGGTCGGGCAGAAACGCCATATTCTCCACGGCCAGGCGCTCGTCGTAGGCAGCCATCTTGTCGAGCGACTCGCCCGCGCGCAGCGACGCGCGCACCAGCAGCTCGTTATCGTACAGCGGAATCCCCAACTCGTCGGCAAGCATGCGACCAATCTCGTGGCCCTCGGCGCCAAAGTCGCGCGCGATGGTAATGACCACAGGATTCTTCTTATTCTCCAGATCGCTCATCGCGATTCCTTTCTAACAAATGAGAAATAGGCAATCCCTGATTCCCATTTTGTCCCCACCTTCGTCCTGGTTTCCCAAGTGCGGCAGATTGCCCCGAAAGAGGAGCGCCGCGTACTAAATGTACGCAAGCGACGATTGAGGGGCAAGGTGCCGTGCTTGGGGAAGCAGGACTATGCGGCTACGATACGGCGTTGATATGCCCTCACCAGCAGCGAGATACCAAAGTTGAGCACAAAGTACATCGCAAACACCAGGCCGTAGAGCATAAGCACCTGCGACAGGTCGATCGCGTGGGCCATCACGACGTTTGCCGTGTACATGAGCTCGGCCACGTTAATACCCGAAAGATACGAGCTGTCCTTAATGACGGTCGTGCACTGGCTAAACAGCGCCGGAATGATCGTCTTAAACGTCTGCGGCAAAATGATGTAGCGCATGGTGGCAAAGAAGCCGAAGCCCTGGCTCTGCGCCGCCTCAAACTGGCCGCGCGGAATCGAGTTGAGGCCGCCGCGCACAATCTCGGCCATAACAGCGCTGGTAAACAGCGTAAAGGCGATGGTCGAAATCACAATGTCCAAACCCTGCACCGTAAAGTAGATAAACAGGATCCACAGCAGGTTCGGTGTGCAACGGAACAGCTCAATATAGGCGCTCACCAAAATACGGAACGGGCGTGGCGCATAGCTTTTAACAAGCGCCAGCACCGTGCCAAAGATGAGCGAGAAAAAGATCGACAGCGCCGAGATCTCGATCGTCTTAACAAAGCCGCCCCAAATGTAGAGCAGGTTGGTCGCGTTGAAGATTTCCATGCGCTAGGCCTCCTCTACGTTGTCGAGCCCCAGCTCGGCCAGGCTCACGCCGCGCGGACGCTCCTTGGAGCGGCGCTCGAGCCACTGCACCAGCATGGCGAGCGGAAAGCAGATGATGAAGTACATAAGGCAGCAGACGATGTATCCCTGCAGGTAACCGTACAGACTCACAAAGTTGTCGGAACGGTACATAAGGTCGCCACCGGCGACAAGCGCCAGCACCGACGTGTTCTTGACCAGGTTGAGCGCCTGGTTACACAGCGGCGGCAAAATGATCTTGAACGTCTGGGGCAGCACGATGTACCAGTACGCCTGCGCACGGGTGAAGCCCTGGCTCTGGGCCGCTTCCATCTGACCGCGCGGAACCGCCTCGATACCAGTGCGGATGACCTCCGAAATGTAGGCCGCGTGATACAGGCCCACGCCCAAGAAGCCCAGCACGAATGGCGCGATGCGCACCGGCTGGTCGGCACCGGTTATGGCCTGCAAAAACTGCGGACCGGCCATGTACATAAAGAGCACCTGCACGGGCAACGGGGTGTTCTGGTAAAACTCCACGTACACGCGACTTATGGCGCGCAGCACGCGCGAACGAGTGGTAGAGAACACGCCCAGCAGCGTGCCCAGCACCAGCGACAGCAGCAGACCGGCAACGACCACCTGCAGCGTCACGCCAAAGCCCTCCCAGAAGGGCCCCATGTTTTGAAATGTCGTCGACCAACGGTCGGCGTCAAATAATCCTTCGAGCATTTGATTCCTTCCTTGGACGATGCGCCTATACAAGACCCCAGGTCTTGACCTCTTGGTCGAGCCAGCCGTCGGCCAGGCGATCGCAAATCACCTGATCGACCACGGCCGAAAGGTCGCAGCCCTTCTTGGTCGCCACGCCGTAGCCCTGCTCGCCAAACTTGACCTCGGGCTGCAGCAGCTCAACGGTCTCGTTCATGTAACCGGCCAGCGTGGAGCGGTCCATGGCAAAGACGTCGATATTGCCGGCGTCGAGCGAACTCTTGATGATGGGGTAGCCGCTAAAGGCCCTAAACTCGGGCTTGCAGCTAAAGCCGTTGTCCTTGATCATCTGCTCGATCAGGCCCTGCGTGGTGGCACCCTGGCTTACGCCAATGACCTTGCCGTCCAGGTCCTCAATCGAGGTAAAACCCGAGCGCTTCTTGACCATGAGTCCCACGTAGTCGGTGCGGTACGGCGTCGAGAAATCCCAGCTCTTCTTGCGCTCGTCGGTGATGGTGTAGGTCGCCGCGACCACGTCGAGTTGGCCGTTATCGATCAGCGGACCGCGCGTCTTGGGCGTTACGTCGGTAAACTCGACAAGTTCCTGGGCACGGGCCTCCTTGTAGCTCACGCCAAAGACGGCAGCGGCGATCTGGTAGCACAAATCGACTTCCATGCCCTCAAAGCGACCCTTGGCAGTGTCGTAATATCCATAGCCGGGAACGTCCTTCTTAACGCCGGCATTCAGATGGCCACGCGACTTGATAGCCGCAAGCTTAGACCCCTTGTCGGAGCCCTCGCCGCTGGTGGAGTTGCCGCAACCGGTAAGCGCGGTCCCCGTCAGCGCAAGCATGCCGGCGCCAGCCAGCTGCAAAAAATGACGGCGCGACACGGCCGCCCTCGTCATATCCGTCATGTCCATCACCGCGCCTAGTGCAGAATCTTGGACAGGAACTCGCGGCAGCGCGGGTTCTCGGGGTTATCAAAGAAGTGCTCGGGCGTGCCCTCCTCCAGGATGCGGCCGTCCTCCATAAAGATGACGCGGTCGGCCACCTGGCGTGCAAAGCCCATCTCGTGCGTCACGCAGATCATAGTGATGTCCTCCTGCGCAAGCTCAATCATAACGTCCAGAACCTCCTGGACCATCTCGGGGTCGAGCGCCGAGGTCGGCTCGTCAAACAGGATGATGGGCTGCTTGGTGCACAGGGCACGGGCGATGGCGATGCGCTGCTGCTGACCACCCGAGAGATTCTGCGGATACTCGCCGGCCTTATGCGCCATGCCGACGCGCTTGAGCGCGGCGATGGCGATCTCGGTCGCCTCCTCTTTGCTCTTCTTTTGCAGCTTGATGGGCGCGAGCGTCAGGTTGCCCAGCACCGTCATGTTGGGATACAGGTTGAACTGCTGAAACACCATGGAGCTATACTTGCGAGCCATCTCCAGGTGATTCTTTTTGGTGAGCGGCGTACCGTCGATGATGACCTCGCCCGACGTGGGCTCCTCCAGATAATCGACGCAACGGATGAGCGTCGACTTACCCGAACCGGAAGGCCCGATCATTACGAGCTTCTCGCCGCGCTTGACGGTGAGATTGATATCTTTGAGCACATGCAGGTCGCCAAAGTACTTGTTGAGATGCTTGATCTCGATCATGTCTGCCATGAATGTCCCTTCCCTGCGTTTACACGAGTTGAACTATTGTACGGAAAGAACCGCGTTTCCGCAGCCCACACTACATTCCCGTAAAGAACCCGCAACCTTTAACCCACTCATTGGGGACAGACTTAAATGAGTATCCGGATCGCGTCGAAAATGTTGGTGTAAGGGTGACGCCCTAGCGTCCGTTTAACGAAAAACG
>NZ_JAQEKC010000020.1:0-41362 GCF_027679495.1 Collinsella aerofaciens | reverse complement strand
AACATTGTCGCAGCCCCGACCCGCGGTCACGAGCGGGGGCTCCTGTCGTTTCCGTGCCCTCGGATTGGGTCATAGTGTCTGACGTTTGCTCGACCAGGAATTCTATTTACTCAATTTGCTGGCAAGGCAGCTATCATGGTGCTTGTGAATTCGTTGTCAGGGGTGCTCGTGGTAAAGATGAAAGATGTGGCCGAGCTGGCCGGCGTTTCGAGCGCCGCCGTCTCGCGCTACCTCAACGGTGGATATATCTCGGCGGACAAGGCCGAGCGCATTAAGAAGGCGATTGAGCTGACAGGATACGTGCGGTCCAGCCAAGCTCGCGCGCTGCGCACCGGTTCCACCAAGCTCATCGGCGTCATCGTGCCCAAGATCAACTCGGAGTCCGTGAGCCGCATTACCGCCGGGATTGGCCAGGTGCTCGGTCGCCGTGGCTACCAGATGCTGCTTGCTAACACTGACAACGCGGCCGATCGTGAGCTCGAATACCTCGATTTATTCCAAAACCACCCAGTCGATGGCATTGTGCTGGTGGCAACTATGATTACCGACGAGCACCGTCGGGCGATTGAATCGTGCCGCGTGCCCATCGTGCTGATCGGTCAGAATGTTGAGGGCGCGGCGTGCGTCTATCACGACGATTACGAGGCCGCCTTTGAGCTGGGCCATGCACTTGCGGGTCGCGTGGACGGCAAGATTGCCTATATTGGAGTTACCGAAGAGGACCGCGCGGCCGGTTATGACCGCCGTCGCGGTTTTGAGGCCGGCTTGCGCGCCGCGGGTAACCCACTCGATGCCGCCTTGATTCGTTTGGGCTCGTTTACGCTCGACTCGGGCTATGGTGCGGCGCGTGAACTGCTTTCCGTCACTCCCGATGTTTCGTTTATCGCCTGCGCGACCGACACCATGGCGGCGGGCGCGCTGCGTGCTATCGATGAGGTCCGCGGCATGGGCGAGGGCATACACCGCGTGAGCGGTTTTGGCGACAACGCGTTTTTGCGCGCGCTGACGGGCGGCATTCCCACCGTGCATTATGGCTACCTGACCAGTGGCGTCGAGGCGACCAATATGTTGCTCAACACGCTCGATGGCGTGGAGGGGGAGAGCGGTCTCAAGACACTCAAGCTCGGCCATCAGCTTATGAATGTCTAGGTCTTGGGCACGTCTGCCTGCCTCTGAGTCGCCTGGTTTTTCCGTAAAACTACCATTCGCCGGCTTTTTCCTACCGTTTACCGCTATATGAAAACGATTGCAGACATATGAAACTGAAATCGATTACAGTGTAAGTGTCAAAGATGGCCGGGTGCAAATGCGCCCGTTGGAGGAAAGGGAAGTCATGGACTACCGCAAATCAGCCCAAGAGGTGCTCGACAACATCGGTGGCGCCGACAACGTTGTTTCGGCCGCGCACTGCGCCACTCGCCTGCGCCTGGTGATTGCCGATAACACTAAGGTTAACAAGGAGGCCATCGAGAATGTCGATGGCGCTAAGGACGTCTTTGAGGCCCAGGGCCAGCTGCAGATTATTTTTGGCACCGGCACCGTCAACAAGGTCTACGAGGAGTTCATCGCGCTCAGTGGCGTCGAGGCTGCCACCAAGGCCGAGGTCAAGGAGGCCGCGGCGCAGCAGCAGAACATCTTTATGCGTGCCATTAAGGTGCTCGGCGACGTCTTTGTCCCTATCATCCCTGCCATCGTGGCTTCGGGCCTGCTGCTGGGCATTATGAGCGCCCTCAACTTTATGGCCTCCAACGGCTTTATCGCGCTCGACACCAATAACTTTATCTATAAGATCGCCGACCTGGTCTCGGGAACGTCCTTTGGCATTCTGCAGATCCTGATCGGCTACTCCGCCGCCAAGGCCTTTGGCGCCAACCCGTACCTGGGTGCTGTCGTCGGCGGTGCGTTCATCAACTCCTCGCTGCAGAGCGCCTACACGGTTGCCTCCGAGGGCGTTCAGACCATGGTCACCGTCATCCCCGGCGTGTACAGCTTTGAGTGGGTCGGCTATCAGGGCCACGTGATCCCCATCGTTATCGCCTGCGCCATTCTGGCCTTCCTCGAGAAGCGCCTGCACAAGATCGTTCCCGAGATGTTCGACCTCTTTGTGACCCCGCTCGTCTCGGTGTTCGTGACCGTGCTCGTGACGCTCGTTGCCGTCGGCCCCATCTTTGTCTGGGCCGAGAACGCCATCCTCGGTCTGATCCAGGCCCTGCTGACCCTGCCCTTCGGCATCGGTTCCTTTATCGTCGGCCTGTTCTATGCCCCCACGGTCGTTACCGGTATCCACCAGATGTACACCGCCATCGACCTGGGTCAGCTCGCCCAGTACGGTGTGACCTACTGGCTGCCCATCGCCAGCGCTGCCAACATCGCTCAGGGTGGCGCCGCGCTTGCCGTTGCCTTTAAGACCCGCGATGCCAAGATCAAGGGTTTGGCACTTCCTTCGGCCCTGTCCGCCTTCATGGGTATTACCGAGCCGGCCATCTTTGGTGTGAACCTGCGCTTCTTTAAGCCCTTCATCGCCGGCTGCATCGGCGGCGGTTGCGGCGCCCTGGTCTGCGCGCTCACCTCGCTTGCCGCTTCCGGTACGGGCGTTACGGGTATCTTCGGTATCCTGCTGTGCCTGGCCCAGCCCGTGCAGTACGCGATCATGTTTGCGGTCGCCGCGCTGGTTTCCTTTGGCGTCTCGTTTGTCCTGTACAAGGACGAGCCCAAGGCTTCCGAGCAGGCCTAAGAGCTTTTGATTGAAGGGTGCCCGCGGGTTGTATGCTCGCGGGCGTTTCCCGTATCTGGTGTCGATCTCTGGCGCCTTGTTACTTTCGATCCGTTAGGACTTTGATATGTCTAATGCACTTGGCCGCGACCTTGCAAAGCTGGTCGCCGCTGTTGACGCTGCCGCCTCTGAGTGCGGCCATGGCGCGTATGGCCAGCGCTTCCATATTATGCCGCCGGCGGGCTGGCTCAACGACCCCAACGGTCTTTGCCAGGCAGGCGGCGTGTTCCATGCCTATTTTCAGTATGCGCCGTTTGATGTCGAGGGCGGCGTTAAGGTCTGGGGCCATGCGACGAGTCGCGATCTTATGACGTGGGATTACGTTGGCGCCCCACTGCTGCCCGACGAGCCGTTCGATTGCCATGGTGTGTATTCGGGCTCCGCGCTTGCCGAAGACGGTTGCATTCGCGTGCTCTATACGGGCAACGTTAAGCTTTCCGATGCTGACGATACGTACGACTACGTCAATACTGGCCGCCGCGCCGATACCGTCTATGTGGAGAGCGTTGATGGCCTTGCCGGTCGGGAGTTCAGCCAAAAGCGCGTGGTGCTGGCGTCCGATGATTATCCCGAGGATTTGACCTGCCACGTGCGCGATCCCAAGGTGTGGCGTGACGCGGACGGGCGTTATCACATGGTGCTGGGCGCGCGTCGTCGCGTGGATGGGCCGCATGTCGATAGTCGATTTTGCGCTATGCACGGCGAGGGCGCCGGTCGCGATGTGGGCGAGATCTTGGTGTATGGCTCGGCCGATATGCTGAGCTGGGAGCTCGAGAGCCGTGTGTCTACGCCCGAGCGTTTTGGCTTTATGTGGGAATGCCCGGGGTATATCGAGTTCGCGTCGGACAGCGGTGCACAGGCTAAGTATCTCTCGTTCTCGCCGCAGGGGCTTGAGGGCGGTCGTTGGGACCGCGGCAATGTGTACGCCGCGGGCTACATGCCTGTAACGGGCGACATTACGGGTGGCAATGACGCTTATGAGCTGGGCGAGTTCCGCCTGTGGGATGCCGGTTTTGACTTCTATGCTCCGCAGGAGTTCACGGCCGAGGACGGTCGCCACATCCTGATCGGCTGGATGGGCATGCCCGATGAGCCGACCTATGGCAACGACCCCACTGTGGTGTGCGGCTGGCAGCACTGCATGACGGTGCCGCGCGAGCTTACGGCCGGTGACGCCGGCGTGGTGCTGCAGCAGCCGGCGCGCGAGATTGAGCACCATTATGCCTCGGTGCGTGTAGGGGAGGGCTCGTTGGAGGTTGCCGGCGATACCTGCTTTGACGTTGTTGCCGACGGTGTCGACGGCGCGTTTACCGCAACCGTTGATGGCGAGCTTAGGCTGGCGTATGTGCCCACAGAGGGCGAACTGCCCTCGCGCTTTGAGATGCGATTTACCGATGAGAGCCGCGCTTCTGCCGGCTGCGGTCGTACCGTGCGTTGGGAGCCCGTCGATGAGGTTCGTAATGTGCGCATTGTTGGCGATGTTTCGTCGGTCGAGGTGTTTGTGAATGATGGTGCGCTTGTGTTTTCAACGCGCATCTATCCCGAGGCCTATGGCGTGACCGTTGACTCTCCGGGTGCGAGCGTGAACTATCACACGCTCATCATCTAGGCGAGTCGTCGCATATCGGCGCTATACTGCTGCCGTTGCCCACGATGCGGGGAACATCCGCATCGTGGGTTTTTGTTTCTGAAGGGATGGTGCCGCGTGGACGTGCAACAGCTAGAAGAGACCTGGGCTTTGAGGGCCGGCGCGCGGGAGGCGCGTCTTGTTGCGGCCCCGCATGTTCCGGCAGCGCTGTCGCTGTTGGGGATTGTGCGTCCCGGTGACCGCTTGGTGGCCTTTGCGGATGACTTTGCCGATGCGTTTGCGCACGGCTTTGTAGGCTGTGATGTTGTGCTTGTGGACCCGCCGTCGGTTGCGGCGTTTACTGCCGCGTCCGAGGATTTTGATGCTTCGTTTGATGCCGAGGGACCGCATCTGTGGTGGTTCGTCAACTCTATCGGCGGGTTTGGTCTTCGTGTGCCCGAACTTCGTGCTCTGGGCCGCGCGGCTCGTGAGGCCCACGCGCTGCTGGTTGTGGACAACACCGTGGCGTCGGCTTTTGGCTGCAATCCGCTGCGGCTGGGTGCCGTGCTGTCACTTGAGGCGCTCGACCGTGTGTGCGCTGGTAAGGCTCCGCGCAAGCTCGTTGCCGCTTCGATGGCGCGCTCGCAGCTCAAGCGCCATCGTATGGATGCCGCGGCTGCGTGCGCGCATGCTCTGCTTGAGGGCCGTGGCTTGGCTAAGCTTGATTTGCCTGCTGGCGAGGCCGGTGTGCTGGAGCGCGGGCTGGACTCGCTCGATACCCGCATGCAGGCGCATTTCGACCACGCCCGTGCGCTGGCCGAGTACTTGGCTGCGAATGAGATGGTGCGCAACGTGCGCTATCCCGGGCTGAGCTCGCATCCCGACCATGCGGTTGCAACGGGAATCCTCGAGCACGGCTTTGGTCCGGCAGTTGAGTTTGACCTTATCGAGCGCAGTGCGGATGACCTGTTCGATACTTTGCCGGGGGAGTTTCGCACATCGCCCGCCGGCGGCGCAACGACGCGTCTTTCAGCCCCACGTGGCAAGCAGGGGAGCGCCATCCATCTCTTCGCCGGCACCGACGACCCCCTGCAGGTGGCTGCCACCCTCGATAACGCCCTTCGCAAGTAACTAATCGGGGTCTGTGTCTCGAAAACGGCCTATTTACTACGTTTAAGCAATAAGGGTCGACCATACCCGCCTATTTTGAAAATTACCAAGCTGTCTACCAGCGGTTTTAATTTCATAATTTCCGGTATGGTCGAGGGTATTCAGCTAAACGTAGTAGATGGACCCTTTTTGTGGCGCGAGCCTTAATCCGAGGGCGCGGAGGACAACAATTCAGCCCCAAAAGGACTACCCTGCGTTGATGCTGGCGATGAGGTCGCTTGCTTTGTTGGCGATGATGTTGTTGATGTCGGCCTGCAGTTCCTCGTAGACCGCGATGGCTCGCTCGCCGGCGGGGGTGAGGGTGGATCCGCGGGCGCCGTCGCGCTCGATGAGCTTGCAGCCCAGCTGACCTTCGGCCTCGTTTACGATGCGCCAGGCCTTGGAATATGCCATGCCCATGCTCTTGGCGGCACGGTTGAGCGAGTGCTCGCGGGCAATCCCCTGCAGCAGCAGGACGCAGCCGTGGCCGAACACGCCCGGCAGATCCTTGTCGCACGCTTGAATGACCAGCTTTGCCGTCGTCTTGTACTCCATGTGCTCCACGTCTCCCCGCTAAAGTGTTTGCTGGGCAAACGCAAAGCCTGCGTCAAACCCTCGTGTGCTCTTCTTAAATCATGCATTGTAGCAGTCAAAGTGCGTTAAGATACTTCCCCAGTATTGGGCGCCCAAGGTTGGGCTGGGTCCTACGAGGCCTGCAGCCGACCGGTCGCATGGAAAAAGGAGAAACATGGCTACGTTCTTTCCCGGTGAGTCCCACACGTTTTCGGAGTATCTGCTGGTCCCTGGTTACTCGTCCTCGCAGTGCATCCCCAACAACGTCTCTCTTAAGACGCCGCTAACCCGCTTTAAGCGCGGTGAGAAGCCGGCAATCACCCTGAACATCCCCATGGTTTCCGCCATCATGCAGTCCGTCTCGGGCGTCGATATGGGTGTCGCGCTCGCTACCGAGGGTGGCCTGTCCTTCATTTACGGTTCCCAGAGCGCCGAGTCCGAGGCCGCTATGGTCAAGGCCGTCAAGGATCACAAGGCCGGTTTCGTTCAGTCCGATTCCACGCTGACCCCCGACATGACCATGGAGCAGGTCATCGAGCTCAAGGAGAAGACCGGTCACTCCACTATGCCGGTCACCGACGACGGCACTCCCAAGGGTAAGCTCCTGGGCATCGTCACCAGCCGTGACTATCGCCCCAGCCGCGATGACCACCAGACGAAGGTCTCCGAGTTCATGACCCCGCGTGAGCAGCTCATCGTGGGTGACAAGAACATCAGCCTCAAGGTTGCCAACGACGTTATCTGGGACAACAAGCTCAACGCCCTGCCCATCGTCGACGATAACGATCACCTCATGGGCATTGTGTTCCGCAAGGACTACGACAGTCACAAGACTAACCCCAACGAGCTGCTCGATAACGACAAGCGCTACATGGTCGGCGCCGGTATCAACACCCGCGACTATGCCGAGCGCGTGCCGCTGCTCATCGAGGCCGGTGCCGATGTCCTGTGCATCGACTCCTCCGAGGGCTTCAGCGAGTGGCAGAAGCGCACCATCGAGTGGATCCGCGCCAACTACGGCGAGGACGTCAAGGTCGGTGCCGGTAACGTTGTCGACGCCGAGGGCTTCCGCTTCCTGGCCGACTGCGGTGCCGACTTCATCAAGGTCGGTATCGGCGGTGGTTCCATCTGCATCACCCGCGAGACCAAGGGCATCGGTCGTGGCCAGGCCACCGCGCTGATCGACGTCTGCCGCGCCCGTGACGAGTACTACGAGGAGACCGGCGTCTACGTGCCCGTGTGCTCCGACGGTGGCATCGTCTACGACTACCACATGACGCTCGCCCTTGCCATGGGTGCCGACTTTATGATGCTAGGCCGCTACTTCGCCCGCTTCGACGAGAGCCCGACCGAGCGCGTCAATGTGAACGGTCAGTACATGAAGGAATACTGGGGCGAGGGTTCTGCGCGTGCCCGCAACTGGCAGCGCTACGACCTGGGTGGTGCCGCGAAGCTCAGCTTCGTCGAGGGCGTCGACTCCTACGTTCCCTATGCCGGCTCCCTCAAGGACGGCGTGGGCGGCACGCTCTACAAGGTCAAGTCCACGATGTGCAACTGTGGTGCCCTCTCGATCCCCGAGCTCCAGGAAAAGGCACGCCTGACCCTGGTGAGCTCGACCTCGATCGTCGAAGGCGGCGCCCACGACGTTGTCGTCAAGGACTCCCAGCAGAGCGTTTCCTATCGATAAGGTAAGAGCTGCATATCAAAGGTTGAGCATCAACCACGTTATTTAGATAAAGCGAGATGCCTGCAAGTCGCAGGCATCTCGCTTGTTGTATTTGCTATTATCAGTCGAGTCAACCTTAGGGTCGGGCGGCTTAGCTTTGTTCGCTACAAGTTCCGCACGCAAAGAAGAGCACTAAATGTGCTCTTCGTCTTGCGCAGGACTGTCCGCAGTAGCGAATAAAGCTAAGCCGACCGACCCCAGCTAAGATTAAAGGAGCTGATATGTGCGATTGCACAGATCATAAGGACGAGATCCCTGCCTACGACGCGCAGGCCATTGAGTCCAAGTGGATGAAGGCCTGGGAGGACTCCAACCTCTTTGCCGTCGACACCGACGACAGCAAGCCCAAAAAGTATGTGCTCGAGATGTTCCCGTATCCGTCGGGCGACCTGCACATGGGCCACGCGCGCAACTATACCATCGGCGATGCCATGGCCCGTCAGGCCCGCATGCGCGGCTTTGACGTGCTGCACCCCATCGGCTTTGACGCCTTTGGCCTGCCTGCCGAGAACGCCGCCATCAAGCACAACACGCAGGCTGCCGCCTGGACGTATAAGAACATGGACCAGGCGCTCGCCACGATGAAGCGCATGGGCTTCTCCTACGATCTGGATCGCATGGTCAAGACCTGCAGCCCCGATTATTACCGCTGGGGCCAGTGGATCTTTGAGAAGATGTGGGAAAAGGGCCTGGTCTACCGCAAGAAGAACCCGGTCAACTGGTGCCCCACCTGCAAGACCGTTCTGGCTAACGAGCAGGTTACCGAGGGCAAGTGCTGGCGCTGCGGCACCGAGCCTGAGAAGCGCGACCTTGAGCAGTGGTACTACAAGATTACCGAGTACTCTCAGGAGCTGCTCGACGACCTGGAGAAGCTCCCCGGCTGGCCCGAGCGCGTTAAGCAGATGCAGGCCAACTGGATCGGTCGCTCCGAGGGCGCCGAGGTCGACTTTACCCTGTGCGACCAGGATGGCGAGCCCATCGAGGGCGATGAGGGCAAGATCACCGTCTTTACCACGCGTGCCGACACCCTTTTTGGCGTCTCCTTCTTTGTCCTGGCTCCCGAGTACGCCGGCCTGCATGAGCTCGTCGAGGGCACGGAGTACGAGGAGGCCGTCACCAAGATCGTCGAGGACTCCAAGCATATCTCTGCCGTCGAGCGTGCCCAGGGCACCCTCGAGAAGCACGGTGCCTTTACGGGCCGCTATGTGGTAAACCCCGTCAACGGCGAGAAGGTCCCCGTGTGGGTTGCCGATTATGTCGTCGCCGACTACGGTACCGGTGCCGTCATGGCCGTTCCCTGTGGCGACCAGCGCGACTTTGAGTTTGCCCGTAAGTACGACCTGCCGATCGTGCCGATCATCCTAGACGATGACGATCGCGCTGCCGTCGAGGCCAGCGGCGAGACCATCGATACCTTCCATGCCGAGACCGTCGACTGGGATTGCGCTCACGCTGCCGAGGGCACCCTCGTCCAGTCCGGCAAGTACACCGGCATGCGCGGTGGTAAGCACTCCGAGGGCGAGGCTGCAATCGTGGCCGACCTCGAGGCCATGGGCTGTGGTCGTCGCAAGGTCGAGTTTCGTCTGCGCGACTGGCTCATCAGCCGCCAGCGCTATTGGGGCAACCCCATCCCGGCCATCCACTGCGAGCACTGCGGCATCGTGCCCGTGCCCGAGGATCAGCTGCCGGTGACGCTGCCCGAGAACCTTGACCTGGGCGCCGGCGAGACCCTTGCCGAGTGCAAGGAGTTCTACGAGACCACCTGCCCGGTGTGCGGCCGCCCGGCCAAGCGTGAGACCGATACCATGGACACCTTCACCTGCTCCAGCTGGTATTACCTGCGCTATACCGATCCGCACAACACCAAGCTGCCCTTCTCCCGAGAGGCCGCCGACCGTTGGATGCCCGTCGATAACTACATTGGCGGCATCGAGCACGCCATTCTGCACCTGCTCTACAGTCGCTTCTTTACCAAGGCGCTGCGCGACCTGGGCCTGCTGAGCGTGGACGAGCCCTTCACCAACCTGCTGTGCCAGGGCATGGTCAAGGACGAGAACGGCGACACCATGTCCAAGTCCAAGGGCAATGTCGTGCCCCCGAGCTCGGTCATCGAGCCCTACGGCGCCGACACCATGCGTTTGGCGATCCTGTTTATCGCTCCGCCCGAGAAGGACTTCGACTGGGATCCCAAGGCCGTTGAGGGCGCCAACCGCTTCATCAAGCGCGCCTGGCGTATCGTTTGGCAGCTCGTCCAGTCCGGTGACGCCAACGTGGCCTTCGACAAGTCCGCGCTCGACGAGGTTGCGATGAAGCTCTATCGCGAGCGTCACCGCACCATCGCCAAGTGCACCGAGGACTTCGATCGCGGCCAGTTCAACACCGCGATCTCGGCCGTCATGGAGCTCGTCAACGCGGCGAGCGCCTACCTCAACGCCACCGAGGGTACCGCCCGCGACAAGGCGCTGTGCTACGGCGTGGCTAAGGATATCGTGAGCGTCCTTGCCCCCATCTGCCCGTTCTGGGCCGACGAGCTGTGGCACGAGGCCCTCGGCTGCGAGGGCAACGCCTACACCGCCGCCTGGCCCGAGTTCGACCTGGCCGAGTCCGTTGAGGACACGGTGCAGATCGTGGTCCAGGTGCTCGGCAAGGTCCGCGGCCGCGTCGACGTTGCCCGCGATGCCTCCAACGAGGAGATGCAGGCTGCCGCCGAGCCCGCCGTCGCCAAGTGGCTCGAGGGCAAGACGGTCGTCAAGGCCATCTGCGTGCCCGGCAAGCTGGTCAACCTGGTGGTCAAGTAAGCGCTGCGCGCAAAGCTGACATGCAATAAACGAGGGACGGTCCGTTTGGGCCGTCCCTCGTTTTGCATGTACCTGCCATGGTGTCTTCGGTCAATTGTCCTATTCTTGTGGAGAAGCTGTGCGCACGCTGACCTGCAGATTCGTACTGTGCTTGCACGTTTCCGCAGCTATTGGTATAGTTTGCTTGCAAATGAAGTTGTAATTGAAAGAAGTGGGGTTTCGGCCCCGCTTCTTTTTTGTATGGATGGAGGTGCCGCAATGGTCAAGACCAAGACCGAGCAGGCGATCATCGACGCGCTCGAGGCCGTCGCTCCCCAGCACGATGTCGACATCGTCGACGTCGAGCTCGTGGGTGCCACCAAGGCCCCCTGCGTGCGCGTGCGTATCGAGGGTGCCGAGGGTCAGAGCCTTTCGCTCAACGACGTCACGGCCAACACCAAGTGGGTCGGCGATGTGATTGAGGAGCTCGACCCCATCTCTTCGAGCTATACGCTCGAGGTGTCGAGCCCGGGTATGGCGCGCCCGCTGCGCCGCCCGTGCGACTTTACCCGCTTTGTGGGCGAGAACTGCGAGCTCACCTCCACCGCCACCGAGGGCCGTCGCAAGTACGCCGGCAAGATTGCCTCCGCCACCGAGACGAACGTGACCCTCGAGCTCGAGGACGGCGAGTCCGTCACCCTCGATTTCTCTGATGTTAAAAAGTGCAAGTTGAAGCCCACCTACGACTTCAAGCCCGCGAAGGAAGGAAAGTAAGATGGCAGCATCCGACATGATGTCCGCCCTGATGGAGCTTTGCCAGGAGAAGCACATCGACCAGCTCTACCTGATCGACCGCCTGGAGCAGTCGCTCGCCAAGAGCTATGCCGAGATCCTGCATCTTGAGTGGGGCGCCAAGGTAACCATCGACCGCACCACCGGCAAGATCTACGTCTACCGCTTGGAGCCGATCGACGATTCCATGGACGAGGAGGGCAACTTCACCGAGTTCGAGGAGATTGACGTCACCCCCAAGAACACGAGCCGCATCGCTGCCCAGCACGCCAAGGCCGAGATCAACGCCATCGTGCGCAACTCCGCCCGCGAGCAGATCTACGAGGAGTTCTCCGGCCGCATCGGTGACCTCATCAGCGGTACCGTGCTGCAGTCCACACCCGACTTCACGATTGTCAAGATCCGCGAGGGCGTCGAGGCCGAGCTGCCGCACTTCGACCAGCGCCGTTACGAGAACGAGCGCAACGAGCGTCCGATGGGCG
Organism: Collinsella aerofaciens; assembly: GCF_027679495.1. Taxonomy (GTDB): domain Bacteria; phylum Actinomycetota; class Coriobacteriia; order Coriobacteriales; family Coriobacteriaceae; genus Collinsella; species Collinsella aerofaciens_AK. The sequence continues at coordinate 29,523 of NZ_JAQEKC010000020.1, read as the reverse complement.
AGCGCTACCTGCACAACCAGCACATCAAGGCCGTGATCATCGACGTTCGCGACCCCAACTCCAACCTGCAGCCGGTTCGTGGCGAGCACAGCCGTCCGCCGATTGTCATCTCCCGTACCCACCCCGAGCTCATGCGTCGTCTGTTTGAGCAGGAGGTGCCCGAGATCTATGAGGGCACCGTCCAGATCAAGTCGATCGCCCGCGAGCCCGGCCAGCGCTCCAAGGTCGCCGTCCACTCGCTCGACGACCGTCTGGATCCCGTGGGCGCCTGCGTCGGCCCCAAGGGCAGCCGTGTTCGCGCTGTCGTGGGCGAGCTCCGTGGCGAGCGCGTCGACGTCATCCTGTGGGATGCCGATCCTGCCGTCTACGTTGCCAACGCCCTTTCGCCCGCTAAGGTCACCCGCGTCCTCATCGACGAGGAGAAGGCCTACGCCGGCGTTATCGTGCCCGACGACCAGCTTTCGCTCGCCATCGGCAAGGAGGGCCAGAACGCCCGCCTCGCCGCGCGCCTGACCGGCTGGCACATCGACATTAAGTCCGAGACCCTTGCCGCCGACATCCTCAAGAATGTTCCCGTTCACGAGGAGCCCGCCGCCGACCTGATCGGTGACGAGGAGGACGAGGACGTCCGTCGCTGCGAGTTCGTGTCCGAGGACGGCATCCAGTGCCGCAACCAGGCCCGTCCCGGCTCCCGTTTCTGCGGTGTCCACGATACCGACGCCTTCGATGATGCGGAGGACCTGATCTAGCGCGCGGTCGCGCCGGGCGGGTCCCAGCGCATATCCCACGCTCGTTCAGTCTCTAGGCACCCAAGGTGCCAGAAAGGGTAGGTGAAGTCATATGGCAAAAGTCCGTGTGTCCACCCTGGCCAAAGAGTTCGGCATGACCTCCAAGGAACTGATGGGTCATCTCGCCGAAATGAAGATTCCCGCTAAGTCCGCTTCTTCCGCTCTGGAGGACGCTTACGTCGCTATGGTCCGCAAGCAGCTCGCCTCGGTGATCGAGGCCCGCGCCCAGGAAGTCGAGGCCGCTAAACAGGCCGAGGAGCAGGCCGCTGCCGCCGAGGAGGCAGCACGCGCTGCCGAGGCAGAGCGCGAGCGCATCGCCGCCGAGAAGGCACGCGAGGAGGAGCGCCGCCAGTTCGCCGCCGCCCAGGCTGCCGAGGAGGCCGCCCGCGCCGAGGCCGAGGCTAAGAAGAAGGCCGAGCAGGAGCGCCTTGCCCGCGAGAAGGAGGAGGCTGCCCGCGAGGCCCAGCGCCGCGCCGTTCCCGCTTCCGATTCCGGTTCGCGTTTCCGCTCTCTGCTCGACCAGATCGCCGCGCAGGAGACTGTGCTCAAGGAGAAGAAAGACGCCGAGGAGAAGGCCAAGGCCGAGCGCGCTGCCGAGCGCGGCAACCGTCGTGGCGGCAACAACGACCGTCGCGGTGGCCGTCGCAACGATCGCAACGCCTCCGACAACAACTCCGAGCGCAATGCCTCCGAGAACCGTCCCCACAGCCATCGCACTAATGCCAGCAACAACGTCGCTGCCGGCATGGACTTCCCCAACCCCGACAAGCAGGGCAAGGGCAAGAAGCGCAAGGGCGGTCACAACAACGAAGAGGACCACTACAGCCGCATGGCTCGCGAGGCCGAGGAGTACAGCCGCGAGAAGGTGCTCGAGGAGGCTCGTGCCGCCGTCGAGGAGGCCTCTCGTGAGTCCACTGGTCGCCGCAAAAAGCGCAAGGAGAAGCGCCAGCGCGAGGCCGCTAAGGCTCAGGAGGAGCGCAAGATTGAGGAGGCGCTGGCCCAGGGCGTGAACCCCGAGGACCTCGACGCCATCAAGGTCTCCCAGGGCGTTACCGTCCAGGAGCTCGCCGAGGCGCTCGACGTTCCTGCCAACGACATCATCAAGCGCCTGTTCCTGCTGGGCACGCCGCTTACCATGACGCAGTCCATGTCCGACGACCTCGTCGAGCTCGTTGCCGACGACCTGGGCCGCCAGATCAAGATCATTACCCCCGAGGAGGAGAACACCTTCTCGTTCTACGACGATCCCGCCGACCTTAAGCCGCGTGCCCCGGTCGTCACCGTCATGGGCCACGTCGACCACGGCAAGACGAGCCTCCTCGATGCCATCCGTCACACCGGCGTCGCTGCCGGCGAGGCGGGCGGCATTACCCAGGCCATCGGCGCTTCGCAGGTCATGATCAACGACCGCAAGATCACCTTCATCGATACCCCCGGTCACGCCACCTTTACGGCCATGCGTGCCCGCGGCGCCAAGGTGACCGATATCGTCATTTTGATCGTGGCCGCCGATGACGGCGTCATGCCCCAGACCATCGAGTCGATCAACCACGCCAAGGCCGCCGGCGTTCCCATCGTCGTCGCCGTCAACAAGATCGATAAGCCGGGTGCCAACCCCGACCGCGTGCGCCAGGAACTCACCGAGTACGGCATCATCCCCGAGGAGTGGGGCGGACAGAACATGTTCGTCAACATCTCGGCCAAGCAGAAGATCGGTATCGACGACCTGCTCGAGACCGTGCTGCTCCAGGCCGACGTGCTCGAGCTCAAGGCCAACCCCGATACGTTCGCATCGGGCAACGTCCTCGAGGCTAAGCTCGACAAGGGCCGCGGCTCGGTTGCCACCGTGCTCGTGACCCGCGGTACCCTGCGCGTGGGCGACACGCTGGTCGCCGGCCTCACCTATGGCCGCGTCCGTGCCATGCTCGACCCCAAGGGCAACGCCGTCACCGAGGCCGGTCCCTCCGACGCCGTCGAGATCTTGGGCCTGCAGTCCGTCCCCAACGCCGGCGATGAGTTCCGCGTGTTCGAGGACGAGCGCGAGGCGCGTGCGCTGGCCGACGAGCGTTCGCTCAAGGCCCGTATCGAGGAGCAGAGCCGCGTGAAGCACGTGACGCTCGAGAACCTCTTCGAGACCATCGCCGACGCCGAGGTCAAGGAGCTCAACCTGATCATCAAGGCCGACGTCCAGGGCTCCATCGAGGCCCTTCAGGACTCTCTCGACAAGATGGATCAGTCCGAGGTGCGTATCAACACGATCCACTCCGCCGTTGGTGCCATCAACGAGACCGACGTCGTCCTGGCCGACGCCTCCAACGCCATCATCATCGGCTTTGGCGTCCGTCCCGACGGCAAGGCCCGCTCCGCTGCCGAGCGCGAGGGCGTCGAGATCCGTTGCTACGACGTCATCTACAAGTGCCTCGAGGACCTCGACGCTGCTCGCATCGGTATGCTCAAGCCCACCGAGGTCGAGGTCTCCACGGGTACTGCGACCGTTCTGGACACCTTCAAGGTGCCCAAGGTCGGCATCGCCGCCGGTGTCCGCGTCGAAGAGGGCGAGATCGCCGCGACCGATTCTGTGCGCCTGGTGCGCGACGGCATCGTGGTCTTCAACGGTAAAATCGCCTCGATGCGCCACTACAAGGACGAGGCCAAGAGCCTCAAGAGCGGCTCCGAGGGCGGTATTGGCCTGGAGAACTTCCAGGACATCAAGCCTGGCGACACCATTGAGGGCTACCGCATCGACCAGGTTGCCCGTACCGAGTAGGGGGGTAGCGCTATGAAGCAAACGCAGGCAACCCGCCGTCTGGGCGAGCAGCTTCGCGAGAAGCTCGGTTATATCCTGCTCTTTGAGGTTTCCGATCCGCGTCTCGACCTGGTCACCTTGACCGCGGTCGAGGTCGCGGTGGACCGTTCGTTCGCGCGCGTGTACGTGTCGTGCGACGCGAGCCGCTACGAGGAGGTCATGGAGGCGCTCGCCAGCGCCAAGGGCCGCATTCGTAGCCTGTTGGCCCGCTCGCTCGATTGGCGCGTCACGCCCGAGCTCGATTTTCGCATCGATCGCTCGACCGATGAGGCCGAGCGCATCACGCGCGCGCTGGAAAACGTTCCCGCCACGCTTGCGATCGAAAAGGACGAGGACGGCTATCCCATAGCGGATGCCGCCCAGGAGGCAGCTTTAGATGAGTAATTCCGCCGACCTCGCATCGTGCGAGTCTGCAGATATTCAGCGACGCATCCTCGAGCTCATCGAGGGTGCGTCCTCCATTGCGATTTCGGGACATACGTCTCCCGATGGTGACGCCCTGGGCTCCGTGCTGGGTCTGGGCTTATCGCTTATGAAGTTTTTCCCCAACAAGGACATTGCCCTGCTGCTGGCAGACGATGACCCGGTTCCGCGCATCTACCGCTTTATGGAGGGCGCCGACCGTCTGGTGCCCGCATCTGCGTATACCGGCAATCCGGACCTTTTCATCTCGGTGGACGTGCCGGTCGTCGAGCGTCTGAACAACTCCGCTGAGGTGCTCCGCCGCTCGTCTCATGTGGTGTGCTTCGATCACCATCCGGCGCGTGAGGAATTTGCCGAGCTGAGCCTGAGGTGCGTCGGCGCCGCGGCCTGCGCCATGATCATCGACCGCTTTTTAGACAATTGCGGCATTGTGGCTCGCAACGGTGTCGCGACCTGCCTGCTGTGCGGCCTGGTGACCGATACCGGTCGTTTTCAGTACCAAAACGCCGATGCTGCTGCGTTCCATGCCGCCTCGCGCCTGGTCGCGCACGGTGCCGATCCGGCGCGCGTCGCGCTCGAGGTCTACCAGAGCATGCGCGTAGAGTTCTTGCATCTCAAGTCCATCGTTATGGGTCGTATCAAGACCGTGGCGCACGGTCGTGTGGCATATAGTTATGCGTACCAGAGCGACCTCGAGGCCTGCGGCGTCACTTCGGATGAGTGCGACGGTCTGGTCGATGTGGTGCGTTCGGTGATGGGCGTTGAGGTCTGCCTGTTCCTAAAGGGCATCGAGGGCGATACCAAGGTGCGCGGCAACCTGCGCTCCAAGGGTGACCTCGATGTGTCCGAGATCGCTGCCAACTTTGGCGGTGGCGGGCATCATGCCGCCGCCGGCTTTTCCAACAACGGAACGATTCGCGAGACGCTCGCCGTGGCACTTCCCATGCTGGCCGAGCTGGTGGGGGAGGATCCCGCTTCGGTGACCGTCGAGCTCTAACATTTTGGATGGTACATGGCTCGTCGTACGCCTTCTCAATTGAATATGCTGCTCGCCGTCGATAAGCCGGTGGGCTGTACGTCCCACGACGTGGTATCGCAGTGCCGGCGCGCCCTCCATGAGCGACGCGTCGGCCATGCCGGTACGCTCGACCCCATGGCCTCGGGTGTCATGGTGGTGGGCGTCGGCCAGGCGACCCGTCTGCTGGGCATGCTAACCCTCGATACCAAAAGCTATGTCGCCGACATTTCGTTTGGCGTCGAGACCAATACCGATGACGCGGAGGGCGAGGCCGTCCGCACGGTACCCGTTGCCCCCGAGCTGCACGATCTCGCTTACGCTCGTGAGCAGCTGGCCGCTATGCTTGGCCCGCAGTTGCAGGTGCCGCCAGCTTTTTCGGCCATCTCGGTCAATGGCGTTCGTGCCTATAAGAGTGCTCGCGAGGGCAATGCGGTAGACTTGCCTCCGCGCCCCGTCGAGGTCTATGCCGCCGACCTGATCGCCGTGAGCGGCGAGGGCGAAACGTGCGTCTGGACCGTGGCCTTTTCGGTAAGCAAAGGCACCTACATTCGTGCGCTTGCTCGCGATCTGGGTCGCGCCTGCGATAGTGCTGCGCATATTTCCGCGCTGCGCCGTACGGCCTCCGGCGTGGTTTCCATTGGCGCCTGTCATGCGGTTGAGGAACTCTCTGCCGAGTCCGCTGTCGGCTTCGCTCTGGATCCCATCGCCGCCCTTGGTGCCACGCGTGTCGATTTGCCGGGTAATCTTGCAGACGACCTGCTTTGTGGTCGCCGCATTCCCGTTGAACGCGCGCTTGCGGATTTCGATATGGCGAAGGCGCCGTTCGCGCTCGTGCTCGATGGGGGATTGAAGGCGCTTGCTCGTATCGAGGGCGGCCGCTTTGTGATGGAGCACGTCTTTCCGCAGGCGATCGGCGGTGTTCGATGATGCTGGCGCCCCACGAGCTCGCGCGTATCTTTTTCGCGGGTGAGTTGGATGAGGCCCCTATCGTTTCTGCCGATGCATTTGATGGGTGCGAGTTCTTGGGTGCCGCTTCAATCGCCATTGGCGTGTTTGATGGCGTACATCGTGGGCACCAAGAGCTGATCGATGCGGTTATTCGCGATGCGTATGATCACGGCAGCAAAGCGGTCGTGATTACTTTCGATCCTGACCCGGACGTCGTGGTGAGTCCATCGCCCGCTCAAAAATTGATGACGACGGCCGACCGCCTGCATGCCCTGGCTCAAACCGGGGTCGATGCGGTGGTGGCCGTTCCCTTTACGCCTGCCGTGGCGGTACTTGACCATGTCGGGTTTCTGGCGTTGTTGTCGCGCGTTGTCGACATTCGCTCCATTCGTGTCGGCAGCGACTTTAGGCTCGGCCGCGGCGGCGCTTCGGGCGTTGCCGAGATGCGCGCCTGGGGTTCCGAGCACGGCGTTGACGTGTATGGTCACGACCTGCTTTGCGAGGGCGGTGAGGCCATTTGCGCCACCCGCATTCGTCATGAGCTGGGACAGGGCCATGTGGAGCTTGCTGCTGGGTTACTCGGCCGTCCGTATATGGTGCGTGGCGGTGTTATTCGCGGCCGTCACGAGGGTTCTGGCATGGGCTTTCCCACGGCAAACTTGCAGGTTCCCGACGGCATTCAGGTGCCAGCCGATGGCGTGTATGAGGGTCTGGTGCTGGTCGACGATACCGTATGGCCTGCTGCCGTCAACGTAGGGCTGCCGCCGACCTATGCCGATGATGCCGCCTCGGCGCATCTCGAGGCCAACTTGATCGGCTATGCGGGCGACCTGTATGGCGCTTTCGTGTCGCTGGCGTTTACGCGCTGGCTGCGTCCGTCTCGCGTGTTCGATTCCCTGGACGAGTTGATCGCGACCGTCGAGGGTAATATCGACGATATCCGTCATAACTTGGGTGAGCAGGGGGTGAGTATCCGTGATTAGCGATGAGGAAAAAGATCAGGTACGCGCGGCGTCGGACCTGGTTGCCATCGTGCAGGAAACGGTTGAGCTCAAGCCCCGCGGCCATGAGTTTTGGGGCTGCTGCCCCTTTCATGGCGAAAAGACCCCATCGTTTCACATTATCCCTGCTACGCAGGTGTGGCACTGCTTTGGCTGCGGCGAGGGCGGCGACGTCTTCACCTATATCATGAAGCGCGAGAACCTGAGTTTTCCCGAGTCGATCCGCTATTTGGCTGATCGTGCGGGCATTGAACTGCACGATACCGGCGCGCAGCGCGATCGCGGCACCAAGCGTGCCCGCATCTATGACCTGTGCGCCGAGACAGCCCAGTTCTACCACACCATGCTTATGCGCGGTAAGGACAGCCGTCCGCGCGAGTACTTTGCCAGCCGCGGTATGGGTGGCGATGTCTGTCGACGCTACAGCCTGGGTTTTGCGCCGGGTCGCAACGCATTGGTTTCTCATCTGTCTCAAGCGGGCTTTACCCCGCAGGAGATGATTGACGCCAACGTGGCCGTGAGCCGCGGGCGCGGACAGCTCGCGGACCGCTTTTACGACCGCGTGATGTTTCCCATCTTTGATGAGCAGGGTCACAATATCGCCTTTGGCGGGCGCATCATGGGCGATGGCCAGCCTAAGTACCTCAACACTGCCGAGACGAGCGTGTTTCATAAAAAGCGAAACCTCTACGGCTTTAACTGGGCCAAGGAGTTTATCGTCGCGCAGGATACCGCCATCGTGGTGGAGGGCTATACCGACTGCATCGCCTGCTGGGAGGCAGGGATCAAAAACGTCGTCGCCACGCTGGGCACGGCGCTCACGGAGCATCACGTAAAGACGCTCACCCGTTTTGCCAAGCGCATTGTATATATGTTCGATGGCGACGCCGCCGGTCAAAAGGCCGCTCGCCGCGCGATTCAGTTTATCGAGCAGGATTCGATGGACCTGCGCTGCGTGGTGCTGCCCGACGGCAACGACCCCATGGAGTTCATCACGGCGCATGGCGGCCAGGAACTTCAGGCGCGCATTGACGCGGCCGAGCCCCTCATGGATTTTGTGTACCGCTCGCTACAGGAGTCGAGCGACATTACCACGCCGGGCGGTCGCGCCAAAGCGCTCGAGGACGCGCTGACGCTCATCTATCCGCTACGTGACAGCTATATGATCGACACGTACTTTATCCAGATTGCCGACCTGTTGGGTTTGGACCTGGAGACCGTGCGCGCGAGTTCGGGTCGTGTGTTTCGCGATGTCGCCAAGCGCGAGGATGCGGAACGACGTCGTGAGCAGAGCTACGAGCGTCAACGCGCGCAAGCTGAGCGCGCGGGCGGTTCGCAGGGACGAAGCTCGGGCGGCGGTGCGGCTGGTGCGCGCGGTGCCGGTCGCGGTGCCTGGGCCGCGGGCGCGACGCCGCCGGTGTCCGCACCGGTCGAGGAGGACCCGTACGACTACGTTCCGCTTGATGCCTATGGGGCCGCGCCGGTGGAGGTCGACGAGGATCTGCCGCCAATCGATGTGCCAGCGGGGATGGAAAGCGCTGCGCCCGTTGCCGATAGTTCAAGCGCGACGGCAGCTCCGTCGATGCCGATTGTTTTGACCGATCTGGAGCGGAAAACCCTGGCGGGGGAGCGCGAGCTGCTGACGATGCTCACGAGCTACCCCGATCTGTTCCGCACGTATGCCGATCGCATTTGTTCTATCGAGTGGGTCGACCCGCGTCACGAGTCCATTGCGTGGGCCGTGCTGGCAACGCCGCCGGGAACCGATCCCGCGGCCTGCATGGATGCGGCGCGCGCGGTGTGTCCCGAGGCGGCGTCGCTTGTCAGCGCCGGTCGCATCTCGGCAACGAGTAAGCACCCGACCGAGACGAACATCGTCTTTATGCTCGATACGCTCGAGCTCTACACCATCAAACGTCGCATGCGAGCCGCGCAGGCCAAGTTGCGCCAGGACCGTTCACTCGACGATGAGGCCCGTCGCGTGCTGACGATGCAGGCGATGCAAGATTCGCAGCGCCAGCGCGAGCTCCAAAAGTCGATCGGTGGCGTGGCCGACCCGTTCCGTTTGATCGGTTTGGAGACCGCAGGTGCCGATCAGGCCTAGATGTTGTGGTCAACCAGCGTATTCTCGCCTATATCCTGTCTTTATTTTGGGTATAGACGTCCATGTGTGTGCTAAAGTATTGAGTCCTGTGGACTACGAAGGGAGAATCTGTGCCAAAAAAGACTGAGAGCACGGGTACTGGGCTGGAATCATACGTTGCAAAGCTCATGGGCAACGGCTCAAACAGGACTTCGGTAACCGAGGACGAGATTCAGGTCGCCCTGAAGGATATCGATGTCTCCGATGAGCAGCTCAACGCGGTGTATTCCGCGCTGCGCAACAGCGGCATCCAGATTATCTCCGCGAGCGGAAACGACGACGCCCCGATGGGCGTCGACGATGACGATAACGATACCGACGATTTCGATGACGATGACGATGACGAGCACGATTCCGGCTCGCTTGACCATCACGAGCTTAAGATGGCCCGCCAGGCCGACGCCGAGATGGGCTCTTCCAAGAGCAAGAAGAAGCGCACCGTGCGCACGTCTCGTTCGCGTTCGCGCGTGCGCGGCATCGATGCCTCCACGGTGATGCTGACCGGCGACCCGGTTCGTATGTACCTTAAGGAGATCGGTAAGGTCGACCTGCTGACCGCATCTGAAGAGGTCGATTTGGCCATGAAGATCGAGGCCGGTCTCGAGGCTACCGAGAAGCTCGAGGCTGCCGATGCAGGCGAGATTGAACTCACACGCTCCGAGATGCGTCGTCTTACGCGTATTGAGAACGTTGGTCTTGAGGCCAAGCAAGCGCTCATCAGCGCAAACCTGCGTCTGGTCGTCTCCATCGCCAAGCGCTATGTCGGCCGTGGCATGCTGTTCCTGGATCTGATCCAGGAGGGCAACCTCGGTCTGATCCGCGCCGTCGAGAAGTTCGACTACCAGAAGGGCTTCAAGTTCTCCACGTACGCCACGTGGTGGATTCGTCAGGCCATTACGCGCGCTATTGCCGACCAGGCCCGTACCATCCGTATTCCCGTGCACATGGTTGAGACCATCAACAAGCTCGTCCGCGTGCAGCGCCAGCTCCTCCAGGACCTGGGTCGCGACCCGACCCCCGAGGAGATCGGTGCCGAGATGGACATGAGCGCCGATCGCGTCCGCGAGATCCAGAAGATTTCGCAGGAGCCCGTGTCGCTCGAGACCCCGATCGGCGAGGAAGAGGATTCCCAGCTGGGCGACTTCATCGAGGACTCCCAGGCTATCGTTCCGCCCGATGCCGCCAGCTTCTCCATGCTGCAGGAGCAGCTCACCCAGGTGCTTGATTCGCTTGCCGATCGTGAGCGCAAGGTTATCGAGCTGCGCTTTGGTCTCGTCGACGGACATCCCCGTACGCTCGAGGAAGTCGGCCGCGAGTTTGGCGTCACGCGCGAGCGTATCCGCCAGATCGAGTCCAAGACTCTGGCCAAGCTCCGCCACCCGAGCCGCTCGAGCAAGCTCAAGGACTATATCGAGAGCTAGTCAAGCAAGAAGCGCCCTCAAGCACATCTGCCTGGGGGCGCTTTCATGTAGTCGTTGGGGACGTTCTTGAATGACTAGTCGTTTAAGAACACCCAATGACAAGGCCCAATGACTAGGTCGGAAAATTTCTAAAAAAAGTTCTTGCCCTTCGTCCAATCGTCCGTATAATTAACTTCGTTGCTTGAGAGCACGCACCTATTCCTCGGTAGCTCAATGGTAGAGCACGCGGCTGTTAACCGCGCTGTTGTAGGTTCGAGTCCTACCCGGGGAGCCAGAATTTCTCAGCCCATTTCGCTGGGCTTTTAAATTCCTCGGTAGCTCAATGGTAGAGCACGCGGCTGTTAACCGCGCTGTTGTAGGTTCGAGTCCTACCCGGGGAGCCAGGCTTTAAAACCCGTCGCTTATGCGGCGGGTTTTTTCATGCCGCGATCGCCGGTGGCGAACGTTACCGTATCAACATTTCGTGTCGAGGATGTAATCGCGAACCCCATGGCCTTAACATGGCGCGGTCGTTGTAAAATGTTGGAATGATTGCTCCCACGACATGGTGCCGCGAGCACCAAGAAAAGGAGATTCTTGTGTCTGAGACCATTAACGGCAGCCTGAGCGTCTCGAACGACGTTATTGCCGATATTGCCGGTTATGCCGCGATGACGTGCTACGGCGTCGTCGGTATGGCCGAACAGCTGCAGGGCGCCGAGAGCGTGCGCCTGCTTGCCGGCCAGCGCCTCCGCAAGGGCGTGCTTGTTTCCGCCGACGAGAACGGCCTTACGGTCGACCTTCACGTCGTGCTCGAGAACGGCGTCAACATGAAGTCCGTCTGCCACAATCTTTCGAGCTCCGTCGCCTTCACCCTGCAGGAGATCGCCCAAATCGATCCCGCCAGCCTTAAGATCGGCATTCACATCGACGCGCTCAAGAGCCGTCTGAACTAGCATCCGAATACGGAGATTTCACCACTCATGATTGCAAAGACCATTCGCACCTGTTTTCCGATCGCTGCGGCTGCCGTTTCCGAAAAGGCCGAGGAGATCAACAAGCTCAACGTCTTCCCCGTACCCGACGGTGACACCGGCACCAACATGTCGCTCACGCTCGCCTCGGTGACCAAGGAGCTTTCCGCCCTTCCCGCCGATGCCGACATGGAGGCCATTGCTGGCGCCATTACCCACGGCTCCCTGATGGGTGCTCGCGGCAACTCCGGCGTCATCACCTCGCAGATCTTGCGCGGCGTGGCCGAGGGCCTTGTCTCTGCCGATGAGCCCATTACGTCCGCCAATATCGCCTTCGCCTTCCGTCGAGCCGTCAAGGTTGCCTTCCAGGCTGTTCGTAAGCCCATCGAGGGCACAATCCTCACGGTCCTGCGTGATGTTTCGACGAAGGCAGACGAGTGCGAGAAGAAGAAGTTCTCTGCCGAGGATGCTCTCGACGCCATCGTCGTCGAGGCTTACCAGTCCGTCGCCCGCACGCCCGACCTGCTGCCCGTCCTCAAGGAGAACGGCGTGGTCGACTCCGGCGCCTTTGGCTTTGCCATCTTCTTGGAGAACTTTGTTGCCGCTGCCCTTGGCCGCAGCACCGTGGTCGAGGATTTCTCCGCTACGTTCGATTCCGCTGGCTCTGCCCGTGACGCCGCTCTTGACCGCGTGGAGATCGAGGCCAACGACGACTGGGAGGGCTCGGAGTTCCGCTACTGCAACGAGTTCCTCTTTAAGGCCGATGCCCCGTTTGACGAGGACGAGTGTCTGAAGTTCCTGGGCTCTATGGGCGACTGTGAGCTGCTCGTTGGTGCCTATCCCGACTACAAGATCCACGTACACTCCAACACCCCCAACCTGGTGCTCGAGCACATGCTTCAGCTCGGTCAGATCTATGAGGTCTTTATCCACAACATGGAGATGGAGGCCCACGACCGTACCGCTAAGATTCACGAGGACCAGGAGAAGGCCGCCGAGCCCTCGAAGGCCCTGGGCTTTGTCGCCGTTGCCGCCGGCTCCGGCGAGGCCGACATCCTCAAGTCCCTTGGCGTTGACGTGATCGTCTCGGGTGGCCAGACCATGAATCCCTCGACCGCCGACCTGCTGGGCGCCGTCGACCAGGTCAACGCGACCTCGGTCATCATCCTTCCCAATAACGGCAACATCCGCATGGCTGCCGAGGCTGCCGCTTCTGCCTGCACCGACAAGAAGGTCGCCGTCGTTCCCACCAAGACCGTCCCGCAGGCCTTCTCCGCGCTGTTCGCGGTCCTGCCCGATTCCGAGCTCGAGGATGCTGTTGCCGCTATGGTCGACGCTATCAGCGAGGTTCGCGATGGCGAGGTCACTCGCGCCGTGCGCGACTCCAGCGCCTCTGACGGCTCGCCGATTCACTCCGGTGACGTCATGGGCATCATCGCCGGCTCCATCGACGTGGTCGGCTCCGACGTGAAGCAGGTCACGCTCGACTGTATCAACCGCATGCAGGAGGAAGAGGAGGGCGACGCGCTGACGATTCTGGCCGGCGAGGAGCTGTCCGACGAGGCCTTCCAGGAGATCGTCGACGCTATCGAGGAGGCTCAGCCCGATCTGGAGATCGACGCCCATCGTGGCGAGCAGCCGCTCTATCCCGTGATCTTCTCGATCGAGTAGGCTCTGCCCATGTCCGAGCTGTGCTCCGTGCCGCGCGTCTCGGAGCGTTTTGCCCAGAGCAATGCGCTCGACGAGGACATCGCGCGACTCAAATATGTTTCGGGTAAACGTGAGGAGGCCCTTCGCCGTCTGGGAATTCGGACGGTGGGGGACCTCCTTCTCCATATTCCTCATCGCTACCTGGACTTTACTCGCTCGTGGTCCATCGAGATGGCGCCCATCGGTACCGTGTGCACCATCATCGCCACGGTCGATCGTATTGTCCAAAAGCAGCCCCGTCCGCGTATGCAGGTGACTGAGGTCTCGCTCGTGGACGAGACGGGCGTGCTGCAAGTCGCCTTTTTTCGTCAGCCCTGGATTGCCCAGCAGTTCAAGCAGGGCGACCGCCTGGCCGTTATGGGCAAGGTCGAATTTGCCTATGGCTTTAAGCAGATGGCCTCGCCCCACTTTGAAAAGCTTGAGGACGGGCGCGCCGCCGGCACCATCCTGCCGGTCCACTACGTAAGTGACGGCGTGAGCCAGGCATGGATGCGCCGTATCGTGAGCGGTGCGCTCGAAGTGGTCGCCAATCCGTTCGATCCCATTCCCGCGCCGCTGCGCGCAAAGCGGAAGCTCATGAGCAATGCCCGTGCGCTGCGTTCGATCCACTTTCCCTCGAGCATGGCCGAGCGCGACATCGCGCGCCGGCGTCTTGCCTATGAGGAGTGTCTCTGCTTGCAGCTCGCGCTGCGTCTGCGCAACGATGGCGGTATGGTCGACGTAGTGCCTTATGCGCATGACGCGGGCGAGCATTTGGCTGCGCTTAAACAGGCCCTGCCGTTTTCGCTGAGCGATGAGCAGGAGGCTGCATTTCAAGACATCCTGCATGATATGTGCGATGGCGGTCGCGTGATGAACCGTCTGCTGCTGGGCGACGTCGGTACCGGTAAGACCGCCGTTGCCGCCTGCGCGTTGGCGGTCGCGGCCGATAGCGGCACCCAGGCCTGCGTTATGGCGCCCACGGGCGTGCTGGCGCGTCAATATGCCGATAAGACCGGCCCCTTGCTCTCGCAGGCTGGCATGACCTGGGCGCTCCTGACGGGCGCCACGCCGGCGGCCGAGCGTGAACAGATTCATGCGCGGCTCCAGTCTGGCGAGCTCGACGTGCTCTTTGGTACCCATGCGGTGCTTTCGGAGAACGTCACGTTCAAGCATTTGTCGCTTGTGGTGATCGACGAGCAGCACCGCTTTGGCGTGGGCCAGCGAAACGCTCTACGTGCAAAAGGCCCGGGTGCCGACTTGCTGGTCATGACTGCCACGCCGATCCCGCGCACGCTGGCGCTTTCGGTGTACGGCGACCTGGATACGAGCATCATCCGCCATCGTCCCGTTCCGGGTGCCGGCGTTGAGACGCGCGTCCTCACTGAGTCGAGTCGCGACCTGGCCTATGGCGCCATTCGCGAGGCGCACGAAAAGGGGCAGCAGGCCTACGTGATCTGTCCGCTCGTGGAGCCGAGCGATTCGGCCGATGAGCTCGAAGACGTACCCGGCATCGCTCGCGACGACGAGGGCCGCGTGACCGTGCCCGTGCCGTTGCATGACACGGCGACCGAGCTCGATCGCCTTCGTCTGGCATTACCGGGGCTTACCATCGAGCGTCTTCATGGCCGCATGTCGGCGGGGGAGAAGGACCGGGTCCTCGATGCCTTTAAGCGTGGCGAGATCGATGTGCTCGTCTCGACCACGGTGGTCGAGGTGGGCGTTGACGTGCCCAACGCCACCGTCATGGTCATCGAGAACGGCGAGCGCTTTGGTTTGGCGGCCTTGCACCAGCTGCGCGGGCGCGTAGGCCGCGGCAGCGTGTCGGGTACGTGCCTGGTCATGACGCACTCCAAGGGCAACGGCGGCGCGTCGGCGGCACAAGACCGCCTCCAGTCACTCGAGAAGACCTCGGACGGCTTTACGCTCGCCCAGATGGACCTGCGTCTGCGCCACGAGGGCGAAATCCTGGGTTACCGCCAGCATGGCGGCGTGACCTTGCGCTTTGTTGACCTTGATGCCGACGAGGAATTGATCGAGTGGGCCCATTTGGACGCGGTCGAGCTCTTGCGGTATGCTTGCAACCTTGACTCTGTGGCGACGCGCCCTCTACGCGATGCGGTCGCCATGCGGTATCGACACATCTTTAAGGAGGTCAGCGGAGGATGAGAATCATCGGCGGCGAATGGCGCGGTCGCAAGATCGAAGAGCCCCGTGGTCGCGATGTCACCCGCCCCACGACTGATCGCGTGCGCGAGGCGTGCGCATCTATGGTCATGTCGGCATTCGACTTCGATCTGGACGAGGTCCGCGTGCTGGATGCCTTTGGCGGCTCCGGCGCCTTGGGCATTGAGATGCTCTCGCGCGGTGCCCGCTCGCTCACCACGTTCGAGATCGATCGCAACGCTGCTCGTCTGATTACCAAGAATATCGAATCGCTCTGCCGCGACCGTGCGCGTTGGCGCGTGGTGACGGGTGACGTGCTGGCAAGCGCCTCGCGCGGCCGCATGCCGGGCGGTCCCTTTGACCTGGTCCTGCTCGACCCGCCCTATGCTTTTGGCGCCGAGCCGGTCGAGGAGCTGCTACAGAACCTAGCTCAGCAAGGCTTGCTGGCACAGGGCGCCTACGCGCTCTTTGAGCACGCCGCGGCCGATACGGGCGCTCACCCGGCCGGCTTTGAGACCGTGCGCGAGAAGCGCTACGGCATAACCTCGGTTGACTTGCTGCGCTGGTCGGCCACGAATGAGGCCGACAACGCCGACGACAGCGACAATGACGAGGATGCGCCTTTGGAGGACGCCCATGAATGACACCATCAACCGCGTGATTGTCCCGGGCACCTTCGATCCCATCACGTTTGGCCATATCGACGTCATCCGCCGCGCCCGCCGCATCTTTCCCAGCGTGATCGTGGCCGTTGCCGAGTCGCAGGGCAAAAACGGCGTCGGCACCACGTTTATGCTCGACGAGCGCGTGGCGCTGGCCCGTGAGGCGCTCGGTGATATTGACGGCGTCGAGGTGCTGCCCTTCACCGGGCTCTTGGTCGATTTTGCCCGCGAACAGGGAGCAGGAGCCGTGGTCAAGGGCCTGCGTGCCATGACCGACTTTGAGTACGAGCTGCAGCAGGCAGACCTCAACTACCGCCTGGATAGCGAGCTGGAGTCCATCTTTGTCATGAGTGCGCCGCAGTACGGTTATATCTCGAGCTCGGTGGTTCGCCAGATTGCCTCGCTCGGTAGCGACGTCTCTAATTTTGTTCCGTCCAATGTGGTCAAGGCGCTCAAACATCGCTTTTCGTGACGTTTTTTAATGCCTGGTGGCATGTGGTAAACTAACTCGATGATATGTTACCTATGAAAGGAGACCGGATGCCGGGCGAGAATTTTCCTGGCGACAGGATCGTGAGTCTTGTCGACGAGCTCGAGGGGCTCATCGAAGAGGCTAAGACGCCGTTCGGCAAGAACGCCCAGATGAAGGTTATCGACGCCGACGTCTTCTTTAACATCCTCGACGAGATCCGCATGAGCTATCCCGAGGAATGGCAGAAGTCCCGCCGTATCCTCAAGGAGCGCGAGGAGCTTATGGCTTCCGCCGCCGCTCAGGCCGATTCCATCATCGCCGATGCTCAACAGCAGGCCCTCACCATTGCTGGTGAGCAGGAGATCGTCCGCTTAGCGCAGCAGCAGGCCGACGACATCCGCGACCGTGCCCAGCAGTATGAGCGCGAGACTCGCTATGCCGCCGAGGATTACGCCGAGCAGGTCTTTACGCACCTCGAGGAGAATCTCAAGAGCCTGACCGGTACCGTCACCCGTTGTCGCCAGCAGCTTAACGAGGGTGCCGCCCAGCAGAATGGTCAGTGGTAATGGCTGAGTTCCCGAACGTTACCGTCGATCTTTCCGAGCAGCTCGAGTTTCCCGGAGACTCATATCCGCTGACCGGCAAGGTCGATGTCGCCGCCTATACGGTGGGCGAGAAGGAGTACCAGCTGCAGGACGGCATTGACTACGACGTGGTCTTTACCAATGCCGGCACCGGTGTTCTGCTTACGGGCATGGTCCGCGCGCACGCAACCGGTGAGTGCGACCGTTGCCTGGAGCCCGCTTCGTTTGATATCGCCGGTGAGATTGAGGAATTCTATCTCTTTAACGAGCCTGAGGACCCCGAGGCCTACGAAGACGGCTACGAGCTGCTGGGCGATGATCGCATCGTCGATCTGGGCGAGCCCATCAACGACGCGGTCGTCATGGACACGCCGTTCGTTGTCCTGTGCAAGCCCGATTGTCGCGGCCTGTGCCCCACCTGCGGCATCAATCTCAACGTCGAGCAATGCGATTGCGCCGCTCAAGCAGAGGCCGAATGGGCCGCTGCCACGGAAAATCCATTTGCAGCATTGAAGAATCTCAAGCTTGACGAGTAAAACTGTGGTAGTATCGCTACTTGCGCGTAATCGCCACACTGGATAGTTCATAAGGAAGGTCACTATGCCCGTACCTAAACAAAAGCAGGGTCGTATCCGCACTCACACCCGCCGTTCCGCCAACATGAAGATCTCGGCTGCGGCTCAGTCCACGTGCCCCCGTTGCGGCGCTGTCAAGCTCCCGCACCACGTGTGCCCCAGCTGCGGTTTCTACAAGGACCGCGAGGTTATCGTTACCGAGTAACTGTATACTCTGGATGCGATGCCGTTCCAACTGGAACCACAATGGCCGGCTCAATGAGTCGGCCATTTTTGTATAAGGAGCATGTATATGAGTAACGTTCGCGTTTGTGTAGACGTTGTGGGCGGAGACGAGAAGCCTCAGGTTGTCCTCGACGGTATCGAGGCGGCGCTTGCGGCAGATCCCGATATCGAGGTCTTGGCCGTCGGTCCCGCAGAGATCGTGAACCCCTTTGCCGCGGCTCACGCTCGCGTTGAGGCCTTGGAGGCGCCCGATGTCATCGCCATGGATGACGATCCCATTCGAGCCGTGATGACCAAGCGTAAGTCCTCGATCGTACTTGCCTGCCGCGCTATCAAGAAGGGTAACGCGGACGCGTTCTTCTCTGCCGGCTCCACCGGCGCCATGACCGCTGCCGCTACCGCCTACGTGACGCCATTTAGGTATCAGGCCGAGGGCAAGAAGCAGCCGGTGCGTCCGTGCCTCACCAATGCACTGCCCAACCGCGCCGGCGGCCTGACGGTCCTGTGCGACATGGGCGCCAACCCCGATGTCGAGGTCGACGACATGGTACGTTTTGCCCAGATGGGTAGTGCCTATGCGCGCGTCGTCTTGGGCATTGAGCATCCCCGCGTCGGTCTGCTCGGCAACGGTACCGAGGATGAGAAGGGCTCCAACTTTACCAAGGCGTGCTTCCCGGCCATGAAGGCCGCGGTTCCCGGCTTTGTGGGCAACTGCGAGGGTACCGATCTGACCTCGGGTAACTTTGACGTCGTCGTTGCCGATGGCATGTCGGGCAACATCGCGCTCAAGGCGACCGAGGGCGCCGCTAAGTTTTTGCTGCAAGAGCTCAAGGGTGCCTTTATGGCTTCGCTTGGCACCAAGATTGCCGCGCTGCTCATCAAAAAGCAGATGCGCGAGATCAAGGCAAAGCTCTCGGGCGATGCTAAGGGCGGCGCCATTCTGTTGGGCCTGCGTGGCGTGGTCCTTATCGGCCACGGTGCCACCTCGGTCGAGGCCGTCAAAAACGGTACACTCGCCGCGGCGGAGGCCGTGCGCGCCGGGCTGGTCGAGAACGTCGCCAACTCTATGGACGGCATCGTTTTGTAGGAGCGAGTTAGAGCGCTGTTATGTGCCTCGCGGCCTTCGTCGTGGGGTAGAATCAAAACCGTGTCTTGGCGCTGCGCTTGCGGCGCCAGCGCGTTGATGTTCACGCAATACGAGAGGAAGCGCTATGGACCGCTCCGAAATCTTCGACAAGATCGCCGAGGTCGCTGCTGACGTTCTGGGCGTCGATGTTGCCGAAATTAGCGAGGAGACCACCTTTGACGACCTCGATGCCAACTCGCTCGAGCGCCTGCAGCTGGTTACGGCTATCGAGGACGAGTTCAACCTCGAGATCGATGACGAGACTCTGCTCTCGCTCAACTCTGTCGCCGACGCCGTCGACGCTATCGAAGCTGCCAAGGAGGCCTAAGTCTTGGCTTTATCCGAACGACTTACGCGCGCCCAGGAAATCTTGGGCCACGAGTTCAACAATAAGGTGCTGCTGCGCGCGGCGCTTACGCATCCCTCGGCAGTCGAGGGCCAGCCGGTTTCTGCCAGCTATGAGCGCCTTGAGTTCTTGGGCGATTCCATTTTGGGCGCTGTGGTCGCACGCTCCCTGTTTGAGTCCTATCCGGAGTTTGACGAGGGCAAGCTCACGCGCCTGAAGGTGTCGCTTGTCTCGGGCGCTACGCTGTCCGAGGTTTCTCACGAGCTGGGCATTGACGACATCATCATCTTTGGTGCCTCCGAGACCGGTACCGGTGCGCGCGGCCTGCATTCGGCCCTCGAGAACGTCTATGAGTCGCTCGTGGGCGCGCTGTACCTGGATGCCGGCTGGGATACGGCGGCGGAGTTCATTCACCGTACGCTTAAGCCGCACCTGGCCACCGAGCGTGCCGAGCACCCCGCGAACCCCAAGTCGTTTTTGCAGGAGTGTGTGCAAGCCGACGGTCACGAACCTCCGGCGTACAAGCTCGTTGGCTCCGAGGGCCCGGCGCATGCGCCCACCTTTACCGCTGTGGTTTTGATCGATGGTATTCGCCAGGGTCGCGGCTCCGGTTCCTCTAAGAAGGAAGCCGAGGGAGCCGCCGCGCTTGAGGCGCTCGACCGTATGGGTTACACCACCAACGGCGTGATTCTCAATAAGAAGCACGTGTAAGCGAGGAACCGTGTATCTCAAGTCCCTCACGCTCAAAGGGTTCAAGTCGTTTGCCGACCGCGCCCATATGACGTTTGAGCCGGGCCTGACCGTCATCGTCGGTCCCAACGGCTCGGGAAAATCGAACATCTCCGACTCCATCCTGTGGGTCCTGGGCGAGCAGAGCGCCAAGCAGTTGCGCGGCCAGGCCATGGAGGATGTCATCTTCTCGGGCTCGTCAGCGCGCAAGCCGGTGGGTGTCGCCGAGGTCACGCTTGTGCTCGATAACTCGGACCATATGCTGCCCGTCGATTTTGACGAGGTCGCCATCACCCGTCGTATGTATCGCTCGGGCGAAAGCGAGTACCTCATCAACTCGAGCCCGTGCCGCCTGATGGACATTCAGGACATCTTGCACGATTCGGGCCTGGGCAAGGATACGCATTCCATCATCAGCCAGGGCAAGCTCGACGCCATTTTGCAGAGCCGCCCCGAGGAGCGCCGCGCCCTCATCGAGGAGGCCGCCGGCATCTCCAAGCACAAGCGCCGCAAGGAGCGTGCGCTCAAAAAGATTAAGTCGATGGACGAGCACCTGACGCGTGCCCGCGACATCAATAAGGAAATCGCCCGTCAGCTGCGACCGCTGGAGCGTCAGGTCGATCGTGCGCGCAAGTACAAAGAGTTGTCCTCGCGCGCGAACGAGCTTACGCAGATGCTGGCTGTCGACGAGCTGCGTTCGCTGCAGTCGCAGTGGAACGACCTGGAGAGCCGCTCCAAGGAAGGTGCCGCCGAGCTGGAGCTTGCGCAGTACCGCATGGGCGAAAAGGAGCGCGAGCTCGAGAAGCTCCAGGTCATGCTCGAGGAAAAGGGCCTGTTTGTGGGCGATCTGGGCGAGCAGCGCCGCCATATGCAAGATGTGGTCGGCCGCATTAACTCTGACATGCGCCTGCTCGAGGAAAAGGGCCACAACATGGTGTCGCGCCTGTCTGACATGCGCGGGCAGATTTCGAGCTCCGAGCATCAGCGTCGTCGCGTGGTCGAGGAGCTCGAGGACGCGCGTGCGCAGCTTGAGGAAGTGACCGGCGCGCACATGCAGGCCCAGGAGGACGTTGACGCCGCTGGTCCTGCCGCCGCAGAGCTCCACGAGCGGCGCGTGGCGCTCGACAATCAGATTTCGCAGCTTACGCGTGAGCAACGCGATGTGCAGCGCGTGGCCGACAACGCCGCGCTCGAGCTCGCCAAGGTGAAGGACTCGCTGAGCAATGCCGAGGTCGAGGACAACATGTATGCCTCGCGCCTGGAGCAGATTGACGAGCAGCTCGAGGAGGTCACGGCCTCGCTCGAGAGCCGTCGCAACCGCGCAGAGGAGCTTGAGGGTGCTCTTGAGGAAGCGCGCCAGGCCCAGGCCGATGCGCGTGAGGCCACCGAGGTCGCCCGTGCAGCCCTGAAGGACTTGCGTAATCGTGAGAGTGAGGCGCGCAACAAACTGTCCGAGGTGCGCTCGGAGCTTGCCAGCCAAAAGAAACTCGATGCCCGCATGGCCGACAGCTCGCCGCTCGTGAGCCGTCTGGTGGGTGCGCTGGGCGACGATGTCTTGGGTCGTCTGGGCGACGTGCTGGAGGCCCCGCGCGAGCTTGAGGGCCTGGTTGAGCAATTGCTCGCCGGCGATATCGATGCGCTGCTGTTTGATGACGCCGCCACGCTTGAGCGTGCCGGTCGTGCGGCTCTGGACCAAAAGAAGGCCTCGGGCGAAGCACTGCTGGTGACGCGCGGCGTGAGCGGCTCTACCGCCGCTGAGGGCGCTGCCGGTACCCGCCTGGTTGATCGTCTGTCCGTGCGTGCAGGCTACGGACCCGTCGTCGAGGCGCTGCTCGGCGGCTATTACGTGGTCGATGACTTGGCTGCCGCGCTGGCTGCGCCTGTCGTTGACGGTGTGACCTATGTGACTCCCGATGGCGCCCGCGTAAGCTGTGGCGGCCTGGTGCGTGTGGGCCTCGATGCCGGCGAGGCGTCGGGTGCTCTGGAGCGTAAGCGTCGCATTCGCGAGCTGGAGGGGCTTGAGCCCGATCTGGCTGCCGTGTTTGAGCATGTGTCGGATCAGGTCGTCGAGGCCAACGTTGCCGTCGAGGAGGCCCGTGCCGCCGAGGGCGATGCCGCCGGTGAGATCGCCCGTCTTGAGGGCGAGCGCCGCTCGCTGCTCTCCGAGATCGGCCGCTTGGAGCAAAGCGCCAACAATGCCGAGGTCGAGCGCGTGCGCATCTCCAAGCGCCGCGAGCAGGCTGCCGAGGCCGTTCGTGCCGCGCGCCCGCGCGTTGACGAGCTCACCCGTTCGCGTGACGAGGCGCGTGCACAGGCAAGCGACCTGGGTCTCCAGATTGCCGAGGCCAACGATGAGCTCGATCGCGTTCGCCGTGACGATTCCGAGGCCGCCGGTAAGCTCGCCGATGCCAAGGTGCGCCTGGCCCAGACGAGCGAGCGCCTGCGTTCGCTGAAGGGCCGCGTGCCCGACCTTGAGCATCGTCTTGAGGGCATCGACCGTCGTATCCGCGGAACACGCCAGGCTTCGCGCTCGCTCGAGCTGCTGCGCCTGCGCGTCGACCCCATGCACGAACGCTATTCTGCCCTGTTGGAACGCGCGTCGGATTGGGCAGCGCGCCTGCGTGACCAGGCCTCTCTGGAGGAGGCGGACTCCGCTTCGCTCAAGAAGACCATCGAGGATGCCAAGGCAGAGGTTGCCCGCGCTAAGGAGCGAGTCGATACCGCCTCCGCCGCGCAAAACGAGTTCAAGGTCGCGCGTGGCAAGCTCGAGGTGCAGGTAGAGACCGCCATTAAGGCCATTACCGCCGATGGCACCACGGTACTCGAGGAAGCGCTCATGCTTCCGGCGCCCACGGACCGCGATGCCGCCGAGCGCGAACTCAACCAGCTTGTGCGCCAGATCAACAACCTTGGTCCCGTTAACCAAGTTGCCATGGAGGAGTACGAGCAGCTCAAGCGCCGCGCCGATTACATCGAGGAGCAGCTGGCCGATCTGGAGAGCGCGCGCAAGGCGCTCACCAAGATCACCGTGGCTATCGACCGTAAGATGCGCAAGGCGTTCCTGGTGACGTTTGAGAAGGTCGATGCGAACTTCCGCGAGATCTTCGCCATGCTCTTCCCGGGCGGTCAGGCTCATCTGGAGATGACCGATCCCGAGCATCCTGCCGAGACGGGTATCGAGGTCGTGGCGCAGCCGCGCGGCAAGCGCATCACCAAGATGATGCTCATGTCGGGCGGCGAGAAGAGCCTGACGGCGCTCGCCCTGCTCTTTGCTGTGTACCGCACGCGCACGGTGCCGTTCTATGTGCTGGACGAGGTCGAGGCGGCACTCGATGACGCCAACCTGTCCAAGCTCATCGGCGCACTCGACGTGTTGCGTTCCGATACGCAGCTCTTGGTTATCTCGCATCAGCGCCGTACTATGGAGGACGCTGACGTCCTCTACGGCGTCTCGATGCAAGCCGACGGCGTCAGTCGCGTCGTCTCGCAAAAACTCGATCGCGAAACCGGAAAGGTCGTGAATGCATAATGGGATTCTTCGATGCTCTCTCGCGCGGACTTGAGCGCAGCCGCGAGGCCCTCAACGAGGTCTTCTACTTTGGCGGCGAGGTCGACGAGGATTTTTGGGAGGACCTGGAGGACACCCTCGTCATGGGTGACATGGGCGCCGAGGTCGCTATCAAGGTCTCCGATGACCTGCGCGATGCCGCGGCCAAGAAGAACCTCAAGACCGCTCCGCAGCTTCGCCGTGCCCTGGCCGAGCAGCTCGAGCAGCACTTTGTGCCCATCGAGCGCGATCCGTTTTCCGATACGCCGAGCTGCGTGCTGTTTGTGGGCATTAACGGTGCCGGCAAGACCACGACGGTCGGTAAGATCGCGAGCGTCATGGCCGCCCGCGGCAAGAACGTCGTGATCGGTTCGGCCGATACCTTCCGTGCTGCCGCTATCGAGCAGCTCGATGTGTGGGGCCAGCGCGCTGGCGTCCCCGTCATCAAGCGCGACCGCGGCTCCGACCCGGCAAGTGTTTGCTACGACGTGCTCGACGAGGCCGACAAGCGCGGCAGCGACCTGGTGCTTATCGATACCGCCGGCCGTCTACACACGAGCCCTGAGCTCATGCGCGAGCTTGCCAAGGTGGTCAATGTGACCCGTAAGCGCGCCGCCAATATGGCCGCCGGTCCCATGCCGGTTTCGGTCGTGCTTGTGATCGACGCCGCGACGGGCCAAAACGGTCTGAACCAGGCGCTCGAGTTTAACGAGGCGCTGGGCCTGGACGGTATTATCATGACTAAGCTCGACGGCACGGCTAAGGGCGGCATCGCCATGGCCGTGGCCGAGAAGCTCAAGCTCCCGATCCTGCGCATCGGCGTGGGCGAGCAGGTCGATGACCTGCAGGAGTTCAATGCCAAAGATTTCTGCCGCGCCCTGGTGGGCGAGTCCAATTAAGGAGTGACTAGTGTTTGATTCCCTGAGCGATCGCCTCAACGACACATTTGACCGCCTGCGCGGCAAGGGCAAGCTGACCGAGGCCGATATTACTTCGGCCATGCGCGATATTCGCATGGCGCTGCTCGAGGCCGACGTTAACTTTAAGGTCGTCAAGGAGTTCGTCGCCAAGACCAAGGAGCGCTGCATGACCGCCGAGGTCATGGAGTCGCTGTCGCCGGCGCAAAACGTCATCAAGATCGTGCTCGACGAGCTCACCGAGATGCTTGGCTCAACCGAGAGCAAGCTCGTCTTTAGCAATCGCATTCCCAATGTCATCATGCTCGTGGGCCTGCAGGGCTCCGGTAAGACCACGGCGGCCGTAAAGCTGGCCTACCTGCTCAAGAAGCAGGGCCGCTCACCGCTGCTCGCCGCGTGCGACGTCTACCGTCCCGCCGCTGCCGACCAGCTGGCCACGCTTGGCGGAGAGATTGGCGTGCCGGTCTTCCGTGGCGATGGCGAGCACCCGGTTGACATCGCCAAGGGCGCCATTCAGGAGGCCGTTGACCACCTGCGTGACGTGGTCATCGTCGATACCGCCGGTCGTTTGCAGATCGACGAGCAGATGATGCAGGAGGCCGTGGACATCAAGAAGGCCGTCAAGCCCGATCAGGTGCTGATGGTCGTCGATGCCATGACCGGCCAGGACATCGTCAACGTCGTCTCGACCTTCGCCGAGCGCACCGACTTTGACGGCGTGATCATCTCCAAGCTCGACGGCGACGCCCGTGGCGGCGGCGCGCTTTCCGTGCGCCAGGTGACCGGCAAGCCCATCAAGTTTGTTAGCATGGGCGAGAAACCCGATTCGCTGGAGCCGTTCTATCCCGACCGCATGGCCAAGCGCATCTTGGGCATGGGCGATGTTGTCGGCATCATCGAGAAGGCCCAGGAGGCAGCCGACGCCGAGCAGCTCGAGGCTGCCGAGCGCATGCTGCGCGAGGGCTTTACCATGAACGACATGCTCGACCAGATGAAGGCCGTCAAGAAGATGGGCGGCATGAAGGGCATTCTGGGCATGCTCCCCGGTGGCCAGCGTGCGCTTAACCAGATGGGTGGCAACCTGGACGAAGGTATCTTCGATAAGAACGAGGCCATCATCATGTCGATGACCAAGGAGGAGCGCCTTCGCCCCTCCATCATCAACGGCCAGCGCCGTGCCCGCATCGCCAAGGGCGCCGGCGTGACCCCCACCGAGGTCAATAGCCTTATGAAGCAGTGGGGCGAGATGAACAAGATGATGGGCCGCATGCGCACGATGGCCAATCAGGCACAGGCCGGCGGCAAGAAGGGCAAGAAGGGTAAGAAGGGCAAAAAGATGCGCATGCCCAATATTCCCGGTCTGGATGCCATGGGGCTGGGCGGCATGGGCGGCCTGGGAACGGGCGGCCCCAAGTCCGATATGGACCTGCTGCGCCAGATGGAAGCGCAGATGCGCAACAAGAAGTAACGACTAGTTGAGTCGTGTATGGCGAAGGCCGCCTGGATGGTATTCCAGGCGGCCTTCGCCGTTTGTTCGCTGGTTGTCGCACGCGTGGAAGCGCGTTCTCGACGAGGTGCTTGCCGCTAGTGGCAGCCGCAGCCTTCGTGCCCGTCATGGTCGTGGTGACCGTGGCAGCCGCAGGACTCGCCATGCTCGTGGATGTGCTCGTGATCATGTCCATGGCAGTCGCAGGTGGCCTCGCCGTTCTGTGCGAGCGTGCCGGCAATGAGGGCCTCGACGCAGGCATCGCAGCTGCCCTGGGCGCCCGCATAGACCGTGATGCCGGCTTGGGCAAGCGCGTTGATAGCGCCGCCGCCGATACCGCCGCAAATGAGCGTGTCAACGCCACCGTTGGCAAGCAGGCCCGCCAAGGCGCCGTGGCCGGTGCCGCCGGTGCCTACGACCTGCTCGTTGAGCACCTTGCCATCCTGGATGTCGTAGATCTTGAACTGCTCGCTGCGGCCAAAGTGCATAAAGATGTTGCCGTTGTCGTACGTCGTTGCCACCCTCATGGTGTCGACCTCCTTTGCTGGCCATGCGGCCGTTGTCGTGGTGATGGGGGAGTATGCGATATTGCCGCCCTCGATAACGAGCGCCCGTCCGTTGACCAGCGCATCGGCCACCTTGCGATGCGCGCGGCTGCAAATGGCCGCCACCGTTGCGCGGGCGATGCCCATCTGCTGGGCGACCGCCTCTTGGTTGAGACCCTCCAGGTCGCACAGGCGCAGCACCTCAAGCTCGTCGACGGTCATGTCGATGGCATCACCGCTGGCCAGGCCATCGGGGGTAAAGCCGCGGTATTCGGGGATGATCCCGACGCGGCGCAGTTTTTCGCGTCTTCCTGCCATGCACACTCCAAATCTGACATATGTCAACAATAGAATAGCGAACGTGCGGATTTGCGCAAGGAATTTCTGGCATATGTCAGAAAATGAGGGCTTATGTTTGGGCTGTGGGGCCGCGCGCGCCTGGGCTACAATAAATCTCGCTTATAGGCGACTGACAGGAGGGTCAATGAGCAAAGCTGATCAACAGTTTGTAACCATGTGCCGCGATATCTTGGACCATGGCACCACCACCGAGGGCCAAAAGGTCCGCCCGGTGTGGGAGGACGGCACCCCTGCCTATACCATTAAAAACTTTGGTGTCACGGCGCGCTATGATCTGCGCGAGGAGTTCCCCGCGCTCACCCTGCGTCGTACGGCGCTTAAGTCTGCCATGGACGAGATTCTGTGGATCTATCAAAAGAAGTCCAATAACGTGCATGACCTCAACAGCCATATCTGGGATGAGTGGGCCGATGAGACCGGTTCCATCGGTAAAGCCTACGGCTATCAGATTGGTCAGAAGAGCCATTACGCCGAGGGCGACTTCGACCAGATGGACCGTGTACTGTACGACCTTAAGCACACGCCGTATAGTCGCCGCATTATGACCAATACGTACGTGTTTAGCGATCTGTCCGAGATGCACCTTTATCCATGCGCCTATAGCGTGACCTATAACGTGACGCAGCGTCCTCAGGACGACAAGCCGACGCTCAACATGATTCTCAACCAGCGCAGCCAGGACATTTTGGCCGCGAACAACTGGAACGTGTGCCAGTACGCCATTTTGCTGATGATGGTCGCGCAGTCGGTCGATATGATTCCCGGTGAGCTGCTGCACGTGATCGCCGACGCTCATATCTATGATCGTCATGTCGATATCGTCCGCGAGCTTATCGAGCGTCCGCAGTTTGCGGCACCCAAGGTAACGCTCAACCCCGATGTGCATGACTTCTATGCGTTTACGACCGATGACCTGATTGTCGAGGGCTATGAGCACGGCCCTCAGGTCAAGAACATCCCCATTGCGGTGTAGGTGACGCGCATGACGTGTAAGCTTTCTGCCATCGTCGCCGTGTGTGACGACTGGGGTATTGGCTGCGAGGGCGATATGGTGGTGTCCAATCGCGCCGATATGCGCCATTTTGTGGCCTGCACCAAGGGCTGCCCGGTTATCATGGGACGCAAGACGCTGCTGAGTTTTCCCGGCGGGCGTCCGCTCAAGAACCGCCGCAATATCGTGCTTACGCGCGATATAGGCTTTACCCGCGAGGGCGTCGACGTGGTGCATAGCGTTGACGAAGCGCTCGCTGCGGTTGCCGATGAGCCCGTTGCCTGGGTGATCGGTGGCGGCGATGTCTATCGGCAGTTTTTGCCGTACTGCGTGGAGGCCGAGGTCACTCATAACCACTGCGTCCATCCCGTGGACACGTACTTTCCCGACTTGGACGCCGATCCCGCGTGGGAGATTGCGCAGCGTAGCGAGGTCGCGACGATTGCCGCCGGTGAGGGTGACGAGGGCGTCGATTATGAGTTCGTGACGTATCATCGCGTTGAGGCGTAAATCGTCTGGCGTGAACGGTATCATCGGGTTGATTGAATGCATGGGGCGGCGCTTAGCGTCGCCTCGTTTGGTATAGATGTGCTGTAAAGAAGGGTGCGGGCTGGCTGCTATGACTGATGCCGTTGAGGTTCTGCGAATTGATTCGCTCGATGACGAGCGGCTCGATGCCTATGTGCGACTGACCGAGCGTGAGCTTCGCTGCGTGCTGGAGCCGCAGAAGGGCATTTTTATCGCTGAGAGTGCCAAGGTCATCGAGCGTGCGGTTCGCGCCGGATATGAGCCGGTGAGCTTTCTTTTGGGCGAGCGCTGGCTCGACCAGATGATGCCGCTGTTTGACCAGCTTGTCGTGCGCGAGGGAGCGGGTCCGGTTCCCGTGTTCGTGGCCTCCATGGAGCTCATGGAGCAGTTGACGGGCTTTAACGTGACGCGTGGTGCGCTCGCGGCGTTCCGTCGCCCGCGTCAGATTCCGGTTGATGAGTTCTTGGGCGGTGTCGTCGAGGCGGCGGGGGATCGTCCGGTGCGTGTGTGCGTGCTTGAGGGTATTGTCGATCACACCAATGTTGGCGCTATTTTCCGCTCGGCTGCCGCATTGAACGTTGACGGTATTTTGGTCAGCCCGACGTGCTGCGACCCGCTGTACCGTCGCTCGGCCCGCGTGAGCATGGGCACCGTGTTTCAGGTGCCGTGGACGCGCATTGGCAGCGAGGCTCGTGTGTGGCCGCATGATGGTCTGAGCGCGTTGCACGATGCCGGTTTTTCGTGTGCCGCTATGGCGTTGACGGACGATTCCGTATCGCTGGACGATCCCGTGCTGCAGGAGATTGACCGCTTGGCAATCTTTATGGGTACCGAGGGTGCCGGCTTGGGCGCCAAGACCATTGCCGGCTGTGACCACGCGGTGCGCATTCCGATGGCGCACGGGGTCGATTCGCTTAACGTGGCCGCGGCGAGCGCCGTCGCCTTTTGGCAGCTGTGCCCGCACGTGAGCAATGAGTATCACTACCAGCCGGGTTTGTATCACTAGGCAGATATTTCGGTTGATTTCCGATCTCAGCCGAACACATTGAGCGAATAGGCCATTCCCGCAGTTAG
>NZ_JAQEKC010000002.1:43554-138707 GCF_027679495.1 Collinsella aerofaciens | reverse complement strand
GTTTTTCGTTAAACGGACGCTAGGGCGTCACCCTTACACCAACATTTTCGACGCGATCGGAGGTGCATCATGGCAACCGCCACCGCAGTCCTGAGAATCCCCGAGGACCTCTCGAACAGGTACGACCACCTGGCGAAGTCGACGGGCCGCACGAAAACCTTCTACATGACCGAGGCCCTCGCCGCGGAGATAGACAGGCTCGAATACGAGTACGGCCTCATGAATTATCCGGGAGGCGTTTGGTTGCGAGGCATGCCAGTGTGAGGGCCTGATTCGTCAGGCCCCGCACAGGGGGACCGCGATGGTGACCACCGCGCCGCCCGAGGGGCTGTTGGCGAGCGAGACGGAGCCCCCGTGGGCGCTCGCGGCCTCGGAGGCGACGTGGAGGCCGAGCCCGTAGTGGCGGCCTCCGTCGCGCGAGGAGCGGGACGAGTCGTCTGTAAAGAGGCGCTCGCAGCCGCGTTCGAGGGCGGCGGGAGAGAAGCCCGGTCCGTCGTCGGCCACCTCGATGACGAGGTGTCCGCCCGCGACGTCGCAGGAGACCGCCACACGCGAGCGCGCGTGCTCGGCGGCGTTGGCCACGAGGTTCGCGGCGGCTCGCGCCAGGGCGGTTCGGTCGAGCGGGGCCTCGGGCGCGTCCGCGACAGCGGGGCCCGTGGCCGCGTCGAGCGTCACGCCTCGCGCCCGGGCGATCTGGGCGGCCTCGGCGAGGACCTGTTCGCAGAGCTCGGCCGGCCGCATGGGGGCCCTCTCCGCCCCGCCGGACCCGCGCGAGGCCTCGATGAGCAGGCGCACGTAGCCGTCGAGCCTTTCGACACCGCCGGCTATGTCGCGCGCGGCGGCCGAGAGGTCGCTGTCATTCTCGTCTTCCAGCTCCTCCGCCACGAAGTCGGCGTTGGCGCGCAGCACGGT
Organism: Collinsella aerofaciens; assembly: GCF_027679495.1. Classification (GTDB taxonomy): domain Bacteria; phylum Actinomycetota; class Coriobacteriia; order Coriobacteriales; family Coriobacteriaceae; genus Collinsella; species Collinsella aerofaciens_AK. Next base: position 137,795 of record NZ_JAQEKC010000002.1, on the reverse strand, counting down.
AAGCGGCGTCTTGAGATCGTGGGCGAGCGACGCCATCTGCTCGCGCTGCCCCCGCTCCGCGGCCCAGCGGGCCTCGAGCGACTCGGCGAGGGAGGCCCGCATGGCGTCCATCGCGGCGAGGACGTCGTTCACCTCGCGCACGTTGGTGCTGCCGACCGCGAAGTCGAGCTCCCCCGCGCCGACGCGCCCCGCCGCCTCCGCGAGCGGCGCCATCTTGCGCGAGATCACGCGGCTCGCACGGCGCGCCACGAGCGCGAGCGCGCTTCCCACAGCGGCGCCGACGAGCATGAGGTTCTGCGGGTTGGGAAGCAGGCTGGCGAGATCGCGCGAGACCCACTGCGGCAGGTACTCGCTGACGAGTGCGCAGGCTCCGCCGCCCTTGAGCGGGAACGCGGCGTAGGTGAGGCCCGAGCCCCCGCCCTCGATCTCCACTGTGCCCGGATCCGCGGCGAGTGCCGTACTGGCCATTTCCGTCGCGTCCTCGAGCCGCGTGCCCTCGAGGTCTGTCATCATCACGTTTCCGTCCTTGTTCAGGATGAGGTAGCGGTACGCCGTCGGCACGTCCTGCTGCCCGCAGACGCCGTCGCGTGCCAGGCCCTCCGCGACCTCGCGCGCATTGGCCGGCCCCCAGCTTGCCTCGTAGACGAAGCCCGCGCTGATCGCCACGGAGAGCACCATGAACGAGGCGAGCCACGCCGTGGCGACCGCCGCGAACGCGTAGGCGAAGTAGCGCGCGATGACGAAGGAGAGCGGCATGCCCCCGCGACCTCGCGCCCCGGTCCTTAGAGCTGCCACTTGTACCCCATCCCCCAGACGGTCGCGATCGGATCGGCGCCGGCCTCGGAGAGTTTCCTCCGGGCGCGACTGACCTGCATGGATATGGCCGCGTCGTCGGCGTCGCTCTCCCAGCCGAGCACCGCCTCGCGTATCTGCGCGCGGCTCATGACCTGCCCGGGGTGGCGCGCGAGGTACTCGCAGATGGCGTACTCGGTGGGCGTGAGCGGCACGGTCTCGCCGCCCACGGCGAGGTCGCGCGCCCCGAGGTCGATCCGCACCTCCCCGAAGGAGAGGGCGTGCGAGCGCGGCCGGCGCTCACGGCGTAGATGGGCCGCGACCTTGGCGCGCAGTTCCGCGGCCCCGAAGGGCTTGCGGACGTAGTCGTCGGCGCCCAGGCCGTAGGCGGCCACGGCATCCTCCTCGGCCACGCGCGCGGTCAGGAAGACGATGGGCCCGTCGAAGTCCGGGCGGATCTGCCGCACGAGCTCGAAGCCGCCGAGCCCCGGCATCATGACGTCGCAGAGCACGAGGTCGAAGCGCGAGAGGTCCATCCCCAGGACCGCCGTCGGGTCCGCCGCCCTAACGACCTCATGGCCGTCGCGGCCGAGGACGCGCGCGAGCGCGTCGAGGATCGCCCGTTCATCATCCACTGCCAGTATCCTCGCCATGTTGACCTCCTGAAACTCTCGTCGGAATTGTACTAGCGCCGCACTCAGCGGTCCAGAGCCCTGCGCGCAGCTGCGGGCGGCTCGGCCGCGTCGCACGCGCGGTAGCGCACGCCCGAGCCGCCGCGCGCCTCGATCCCGTGCCAGCCCTCGCCGTCCGACTCCCGCTCGAAGAAGATGAGCTGGAGCTCTCGGACATTGCCCCTGTCGTCCGCCGCGTCCACCAGGTAGACATAGTTTGTCCCCGCCCCGGTGGCGTCGGCGTAGGAGCTCGCGTGGCTGCAGGGCTCAGGCGCGGGCGCCAACATGGCGATCTCAGGGTTGGGCAGCACGCGGTCGGCGATCGAGCGCAGCACCGACCCCCAGCCGGCGTCGAGCAGGGCATTCCCGCCCAGAAGGAGCGCTGCGGAGAGGAGGGCGAGCATGGCGGCGAGCGGCCTCCTACGCATCTGCCCTCCCGTCCTCGAAGCGGCAGAACCAGGCGAGAAGGACGGCGTCGGCTGCCAGGGTGAGCACGAGGCCAGCGAGCGCAGTCGTGAGGAGTGGGCCCGCCGCGCGTGCGGCGTCGATGAAGGCCTCAACCCCGAGCGACCCCAGGCGCGCGGGCCAGGCGAGCGGCACCCAGCTCAGGGGCGTCGCCAGGGCACCGGTGAGCTCGCCGGTCATGAGGCCGTGCGCAAGTCCGCCCACCGAGAAGAACGCGAGGAGCATCCCCGCCGCGCCGGTGCCGATGGCGGCGTTGCGGCCGAGGCGCAGGGCCACGCCGAGCCCCAGCGCGTAGAGGGGCAGGCTGCCCAGCACGATGCCCGCCCAGGCGGCCGCAAGCGGAGTGGGCCCGAGCGGCAGGCGCCCGGCGACGGCGAGCACGGCCCCGAACACGCCGAGCGCCACGGCCAGCGCGCCCGCGCCGAGCGCCGCAAGGGCGAGCAGCTTCGCCGCGACGGCGCGCCCGCGCGAGGGGACCGCCATGAGGTTGGCGAGGCGCCCGGCAGCGCGCTCCTCGTCCACGGCGAGCCCGCAGACGATGGCGGACATGAGCGGCATGAGGGCGCCGAGGAACTGGGCGTAGGCGTCCGCGCCCAGCGCCGGGTCCCATCGGGTTACGGAGAAGTACTCGCCGCAGGCAAGACCGGCTGCCAGGCCGCAGACGAGATGCACCGCCGTGAGCGGGGAGCGCGCTAGGCGCAGGGCCTCGGAGAGCAGGGCCCGCGGGAGAGTCATGCGCGGCATCGGGTCGGAGAGTCGTGTCATGGCCATCACCTCTCCTCGGAGCGCGCGAACCAGGCCGCGCCCGCCGCCGTGAGCGCGGCGAACGCGAGCGCGCAGACCGCAAGGCCCGCCAGCGTGAGCATGCCGTCCGACGCGAGCGCCTCGCCGAGCGCCATGTCCGCCGCGAGTGGCTCGCCGCTCGGCAGCACGGGGATGAAGCTCGTGGGGATGACCATGTTCGCCGACGGCGGAAAGAGCTGCGGCAGCGGCATCAGCGACCAGGCGAACCCACCTACGAGTTGCGCGGCGAGCGGGCAGAAGATGCCCGCGAGCATGCCGAGCCGCGCCGTGAGGAAGAGCCCTGCGGGGATCATCCACGCCGCGGTCACCGTGTTGGCGAGCGCGCAGAGGAGCATCGTGAGCGTGCCCGCGGCCGTGAGGCCCTGCGAGGAGAACGCCGATCCCGCGAGGTAGATGCCGAAGACCACGAGGTTCGAGAGCGTGCAGAGCGCGAGGCACCAGAGCGCCTTGGCCCACCAGGCGCGCCCGAGCGGGAAGCCCAGGCCCAGAAGCCCCCGCATCCGCGTGCGAGCGTCCGCCCGCGCGACGCACGCCACCACGAGCGAGAGAGCCACGGGCAGGAAGAGCGCGTACCAGTAGTTCCACGCGCTGAAGATCTGCACGCCCCGGTAGGGCATCGCGCCGAGCAGCGGCATCGGCAGCGCCATGAGCACGGCCAGGCGAACCGGTGCCGCGTGGCGCGACTTCAGGGCCTCGGCGCGCAGGGCCGCGAGCAGGCCGCCTTTCTCACCCGTCATGCCGCCACCTCCCCGCGCGCTTGTCGCCCTTCCCGACAGAAGCTCATGAAGAGTTCCTCGAGGTCCTGCCCGGGACGAAGCGCATCCTCGTAGGCGAGGCGCCCCCCGCAGATGATGCCGATGGTGTCCGCCATCTGCTGCACCTCGGAGAGGATGTGGCTCGAGACGATCACCGTCGTACCCGCCGCCGCGAAGCCGCGGATCTGGTCGCGCAGTTCCTCGATGCCGATGGGGTCGAGGCCGTTGGTGGGCTCGTCGAGCACGAGCAGGCGTGGCCGGGCGATCAGCGCCAGCGCGAGCCCCAGGCGCTGCCGCATGCCCATCGAGAAGCGCCCGGAGCGCTTCTTCCCGGTGTCCGCGAGGTCCACGGCGGCGAGCACCTCATCTATGCGGCTCTCGGGAAGGCCCAGCAGCGTGGTGCGCACGCGCAGGTTCTCGCGCGCGGTGAGGTTGGGGTAGAGCGGCGCCTCCTCGATGAGGCTGCCGATTGCGTAGAGGTCCTCGCGGCGCCAGGCGTGCCCGGCAAAGAGGATCTCCCCGGCCGTCGGCCGCAGCATCCCGCAGATCATCTTGAGCGTTGTCGACTTGCCGGCGCCGTTGGGACCGAGCAGCCCGTACACCTCGCCCTCGCGGATATGAAGGCTCACATCGGCCACGGCGTCCTGCGCCTGGTCGCCGCGGCCGAAGCGCTTGGTGAGCCCACGCGTCTCGAGCATGTAACCCATGGGTTTATCCTTTCTCTTCCGGGAGCGCGGGCCGAGTCACCGTGCCCGCGCGCCTTACCTTTCGGGTTCACCATCCATGGTGGGGCGCGTTTCTAACGAAGCCATAACGGCCGTTGAGTTCTTTTGGCGCCAACCCTTCTCGACCCGCACATCATGATTAATTTGCTTAAAGCAACAACTTTCCCGATCGATGTAATCACCGAATCAAAACGTGTACATCAGCCATCAAAGATGCCGAAAAATGTCATATTTGGAGGCTGATGTACACAAATGCAGAATCCCGCACAACCCAGTAGCATCCTCCATATGTCTGGACTCTCTATGCTTACGCTGGATAGACATCGCCGGAACGGGTATAGTAGCGAAAGTTTTGTCGTTAACCAGCGGGGGAGTCCTGTGGGCATCAAAAAGAAGATCAAAAAGGAGCTTATCGGCACTTCCGATTACCCGTCGAATAAGATCTTTACGATCTCCAATTTCATCACCTTTACGCGCCTGATCCTCACCCTGGTATTTCTGTACCTGTTTGTGACGGATAACAACCGCGTCATCGCCATCGTTATCTACGCCGTTGCCGCCTCTACCGACTGGATGGACGGTCAGATCGCCCGCATGACCAAGACGGTCTCGTGGCTCGGCAAGGTCATGGATCCCATCTGCGACCGTGCGCTGCTGTTCACCGGCGTACTTGGGCTGGTGGTCCGCGGAGAGCTGCCCATCTGGGTCTGCGTGCTCATTATTGGCCGCGACATCTATCTGGGCATCGGCACGCTTATCGTGCGTCATTATCACCGTCGCCCCATCGATGTCGTCTTTCCCGGAAAGATTGCCACTGCACTGCTCATGACCGGCTTCTCACTCATGCTGCTCGGGTTCCCCGTTATTGACGGCCTGCATCTTTTACCTTCAACCCTTACGGCCTTCCCGGGCCTCAACGGAAGCTCGGTGCCCCTCGGCATCTTCTTTGTGTACGGCGGCGTGATCTTCTCCATGCTCACGGCTGTCATCTATTCCATTAAGGGCGGAGTGGCCATTAAACAGGCTCTCGCGCATCCCGAGGACGAGGACATCGACTTTCTGAACCCTGAAATCGAAGACTGATTCGTTGGGGTATGATTACGTACGGTTCATTATTTGCGGCACGTCCGCGATAAGTTAGGGGTTGTCATGGACAACATGGTTAACAATATGCCTCAGAATGATAAGACTGCTGACGCTACCTGCGTATTCCGCGTGCCTTCAAGCGACGTCACCGTTCCCGACCTCATGGCCAACGTGCGCATCACCGCCCCCGTTCTGTCCATCGTCAAGGGTCCGCAGACTGGTGCCGCCTTTGAGCTCGAGGACGACGTGACCACCATCGGCCGCGATCCTGCAAACGGCATCTTCCTCAATGACATGACCGTTTCGCGCAGCCACGCGCGCATTATTCGCGAGGGCCTCGGCGCTCGCATCGAGGATCTGGGTTCGCTCAATGGCACCTGGGTCGACGGTGCCATCGTCAACGCGGCCCCGCTGCACGACGGTTCTTCCGTCCAGATCGGTACGTTTACGCTCATCTACCACGAGAGCACGCCGGAGCGCATCGAAACCGGTGAGTAGGGCATGGCCGAACGCAACTATCTGAGTATCGGCCAAGTCGTCAACCTACTTCGAGGCGCATACCCCGATCTTTCGAACTCAAAAATTAGATTTCTAGAGGATGAGGGGCTCATTACCCCTCATCGTACGCCTAAGGGATACCGTCAGTACTCTAAGGAGGACGTTGATCGCCTGGAGGTCATCCTGCATTTGCAGAAGACCCGCTACATGCCGCTCAACGTGATTAAGCAGCGCTTGGAAAACGCCACGGACCTGTCAACGCTCGCTTACGAGGTGGGCTTGCTGTCCGATGTTCCGCTCAAGACGGAGCCCAAGGAGACTAAGCAAAAGCTGCATCCCATCGAGACCATTCCCGATATGCTGGGCGTCGAGATTTCGTTTATACGCTCGCTCGCCGAGAACGACCTCATTCGCATCATCAAGAGTCCGCAGAATCGTGAGCTCGTCGATGGTCGCGATTTTCCAATCATCCGCTACTGCTCCGAGCTGTCACGCTTCCATATCGAGCCCCGCAACCTGCGTCAGTACGTGTCTTCCGCCAACCGCGAGTCCTCGATGTTTGAGCAGGTGCTCGTGAGCATGCTCGGAATGGATACCTCCGATGACGAGCGCGACGCCAAGCTTGAGCGTGCGTTTAAGAAGCTTCACGACCTGACCGAGGGTGTGCACACTGCGCTGCTCAAGAACCGCGTTTTTGAGTCGCTCAATGCCGTGGTCGAGGACGCCGACATCGATGCACTCGATGAGGAAATCACTCGCTCCGAGTCCACCAAAGCCAAAAACGAAGAGATAGCCACGCCGGCTTCGCACGAGGATTCTCTCGTAAAGCCACTCAAGGTCGTCGCCCCTTCGCACTCCGGCACCGCCACGGCGGGCAAATAACCGCTGCTGATATTTCGGCAACCCATTGAAAGGTCATGCAATGTACGACTTCGAATCTCAAATCGTCGACATCCCCGACTATCCCGAGCCCGGAGTCATATTTAAAGATATCACGCCGCTCTTTGGCAATCCCGAGGCGCTCAAAGCCATGACCGATGCCCTCGCCGAGCACTTTGCCGGCATGGGAATCACCAAGGTCGTGGGTCCCGAGGCTCGCGGCTTTATGGTTGGCGTACCGGTGGCTGTGGCCCTTGGTGCCGGCTTTGTTCCCGCACGTAAACCGGGCAAGCTACCCCGCAAGACGGTGAGCCAGAGCTACGAACTCGAATACGGCACCGACTCTATCGAAATCCATGCCGATGCCATTACCTCTAAAGATACCGTGTTGATTCTGGACGACTTGGTCGCGACGGGCGGAACCGTCGAGGCAACAGGTAAACTGGTGCGAGATATGGGCGCAAAGCTTGTGGGCTACGGGTGTATCCTTGAGCTTGCGTTTCTCAACCCGCGCGAGAAGCTCACGCCGTCTGATGACGATGTGGAGCTCTTTAGCCTGGTGACGGTGGAGTAGCCGTTACCCTTAGTTACTGGAAAGGAAGCTACATGCGCACAGCAAACACGCACAAAAACATGGCACGCTGCGCTGCTACGGCAACCCTCGCTTGTGTTTTGGGCTTGGGCCTCGCGGCTCCTGCCTACGCCGATACCGCATCCGACCTTGCCGCTGCTCGTACGAAGCTCGAGCAGATCGGTACCCAAACTCAGCAGATTTACGATGAGCTTGCCACGCAGACGCAGGCGCTCGATCAGACTGCCGGCGAGATCACGCAAAAGCAGCAGGAGATCGCCGATGGTCAGGCCAAGCTCTCGACCTATGTCGCCGGCGAGTACAAAACCGGCGGTCTGAGCCTGCTTCAGGTTTTGACGGGTGTCGATGATCTGAGCGATATGCTCAACCGTTTGTTCTACTACGGAAAAGTTTCCGACAAGCAAGCTCAGACCATTCAAGAGGTCAAGGAGCTTAAGCAGGAACTTACCAACAAGCAGGCCGAGCAGGAGAAGAACGTCGCCGCCACGCAAAAGAAGGTCGACGAGCTCAACGCTCAGCAGGCCGAGGCTCAAAACGTTGTGAACTCTCTGGACTCCCAGCTGAAGGCCGAACTTGCCGCCGAGGCCGAGGCCAATGCCGCACTGCAGGCCGGCATTAACGCCAGTACTGCCGAGAAGGCCACGGTGAACACCGAGACCGCCGGCACGACCGAAAACACCAACAACGGTGGCCAGACCAGCAATAACAACAACCAGGGCGGCAACACTCCGGCTCCTACGCCGGCACCTGCTCCGACGCCGCAGCCCCCCACGCCCGCTCCAGCTCCGACGCCTTCTGTTCCGAGCCAGTCCGTCGATGGCGGCTCTGTTGTCTCGCGTGCGTACAGTAAGCTTGGTTGCGCCTATTCCTGGGGCGGAATTGGCCCGAACAGCTTCGACTGCTCTGGTTTTGTTAGCTATTGCCTCACTGGTCGCTATTGCCGCCTGGGCACCACGGGTACCTTTATGGGCTGGACGCGTGTGTCCGATCCGCAGCCCGGTGACGTTGTGGTCAACTCGTACCACACCGGCATTTACATCGGTGGTGGTCAGATGATTCATGCTTCCGACTACAACACGGGTGTCATCATCAGCTCCGTTGCCGCCGGCATGAACAATAACTATATCTTTGTGCGTTACTAAGTCATCTTACACAGCGTGTGAATGTGGACCTCGTGGCTTCAAGTCGCGAGGTCCATTCTTTTTTTCTCTAATCTTGTACGGCTAGCTAGTATTCAAAACTAGATAGCCGTACATTCAGTTTGCAAGATGGCTATAATTGTTGAGGAACAATTAGAAAGGACCCTCTATGAGCTGGGCACTTATCTCAGATTCAAGCTGCAACCTCCGCGATTGGCAACCGACCGCGCCCCATACCACCTTTGCATTTGCGCCCCTCAAAATTCGAGTGGGGGAGCGTGAGTTTGTCGATGATTTGTCACTCGATGTCCACGAGCTCAATTGCGACGTACAGGCGGAGTCAAGCGCCTCGTCGAGCGCATGTCCCAGTGTAGGGGAGTGGGCAGAGCTTTTTAAGCTGGCCGATAAGACGATTTGCATGCCCATCTCCGAGGGTGTCTCGGGTAGCTACAACGCCGCCGCTACGGCACGCGATATGGTCCTTGCCGCAGAGCCCGAGCGCCAGATTCACCTGGTTAACTCGCGAGCCGCGGGTGGCAAGATGGACTTGATCTTCTTACTCTTTGATCGCTATCTTGCAAGCAATCCGGATGTTTCCTTTGACGATGCTTGCAGCTATTTTGATGCCCTAGAGCAAAACAGCAAGATCCTCTTTAGCCTGTGCAACTACCAGAACCTCGCGAAGGCCGGACGAATCCCTAAGGCCGCCGGCGTCATTGCCAACAAGCTCAATATCCGCATTTTGGGCACCGCGAGCGAAGCAGGCGAGATCGAGCTCGTCGGGCACACGCGCGGTGAAAAGAAGATGCTCAACAAGATTATCGACACCATGGAAGCGGAGGGTTTTACCGGCGGCGAGGTTGTCATCGATCATGTTGAGAACGAAGCGGGTGCCCAGGCGCTAGCAGATCACATTGTTGAGCATTGGCCAGGCTCTAAGGCCATCATCATGCCCTGCAACGGCCTTGATTCCTATTACGCCGAGATGCACGGCCTGATTATCGGCTATGGCATGGGCGTTTCCTCAGGACGCTAAGGCTGCAACGTTGGTGGGACAAAATAATCAGTAGTATTAGTCCCAGGGTCGATAGCGGAAGCTAGCTTGAACTCGCTATCATACCTGGGACAAATACTACTGATTATTTTGTCCCACCACCTCACAGGTCGCTAGCTGCTAAACCCGTTGAACTTAAGATAGCTCATCAGATACGCCTTCGAAACGAAGGACGAAACGGCGCTGCGTACGAGCAACGACTCACGCGTGACCTGATGGGCGGTATCGGGAACCGGCGTCTGCTCGACGGAAAAAGCCGCACGAATCCATGCCTCAAGCTGATCGACCACATAATCAAAGGCCGTCGGGGCATCGTAGCTCAAGCGCTGAATGTTAAAGAGCGCCTGGACCGCAGCAATAGGTAGCACCTGCTTAAAGATGCAGATAGCGATCAGACGGGCAATCTGCTCGCGGCCATATTGCTTTTTGACCGGAGCAGGCACCAGGCCGACCTTCACGTAGTTATTGATCATCGATGGCGTAATGACAGGTTGCTCAACGCAAATGGACAGCGGCTCCATCCACAGCGCAACATACTCAATGACCTGGTCGCGGTAGAGCGTCACATTGGGCAACTGGTCATAGCGCGGCAGACTCAATGTATTGAGTTTCCGCACGATATCGGACTGAATAAATGCATCGGGCAGCACCGTCGGCTGAATATCCTCGGGCTTAATGCTGACCGACGAATCGGACATCGGAATAACGTGTTTAACGTGGTTCATAAGAGGCCTCCGTTCGTTTTCTATATTGTATTCTAGGTTATCTAGTTTTGCATACCACATATCCGCTAAGAAAATTGGCGGGACAGTGCACTGATGCATCGTCCCGCCATTTAGTTAATTGATAGCAAGCTTACATAAGATATATTATCGTACTTATCCACGGAGAAACGCGTATGCGCTCGTTGCCGCTATGGCTCCATCAGAAACGGCGGTCACAACCTGGCGTAAGCGCTTGGAACGGATGTCGCCAGCGGCAAATAGACCAGGTGTACGGGTGGCCATCGAATCGTCGGTGACAATGCCGCCGTCGGGAGCCAGGTCGACTAGATGCTCAACAAGCTCGGTATGTGGCTGCGTCCCCGTAAAGACAAAGATGCCAAACGAACCGGGCTCAAATGACTCGGCATGAGTTTCCCCAGATGCATTGTCCTTAAAGGTAATCGTCGTTGGCATGGCTTCGCCCGATAGCTCCACAATACTAGTTTGGTACCTAACTGTAATATTGTCCTTTGCGAGTACTTTCTGAACAACACCATCGGGCGCACGGAACTGGTCGCGGCGCAGCACGATGGTCACACTGCTGGCAATGTCGGACAGGAACAGCGCCTCTTCGCATGCCGAATTGCCACCACCGATTACAAAAACCTGCTTGCCGCGGAAAAACATGCCGTCACATGTTGCGCAATATGAAACGCCACGACCGCGATACGTATCCTCGCCTGCGAAACCTGCCGGACGCGGCGTGGCACCCATGCAAGCGATAACGCTCGAGGCCAGCGTATCGCCCATATCGTGATGCACCGTAAACAACGCTGCATCGGCATCGTAATCGATACCCGTAACCATGCTCCATGTAACCTGTGCTCCCAGGCCCTCTGCATGCTGCTGAAAACGCTCGCCGAGTTCGGCGCCACTCAGGAGCGGGAAACCCGGATAGTTCTCGACCTCATTGGTTGTGGCGATCTGCCCTCCCGACATGCCCTGCTCAATCACGGTCGTCGTCAGGTTGGCACGCGCAGCATAAATGGCGGCAGCATAGCCCGCGGGGCCGCCACCGATAATCGCAACATCGATCGGCTTATCGGTAGTCATGAAGCGTCCTTTCGTCGAAACGTTGTCGTTCTTTGCGCTCGTACCCAAATTTACGTGAACGTGACACTCATGCACTACAATGATAAATCCGTATTACAAAGCTGAAGGGGAGTTATCGATGGACCAGGCGCAGACGAGTGACGACGCTCCCCTGCTCACGCACAGCACTCCCCAATCGGAGCAAACCACGCTCCTGGCTCAGCAAAAACCTCTCGTGACCATCGTGCACGCCTCCGTTGGCTCGGGCCACAAGGCCGCCGCAAATGCGATAGCGCAGGCATTCGACCTCATCCGCGGCACCAATGGCATCCCCGAGGATATTGAGATTGAAGTGCTCGATATCCTTGATTTTGGACGTATTAAATTCGACGGCAATAAGACCGCGGCTTCTTTTACGGGAGCCACGCGGCCCATTTACGACCTGACCTGGCGATATACGCTTACGGGACATCTTCTCTGGGGTGGCGGAACGGCATGGTCGCGAATTATGTTCCCCGCCTTCAACGAATATATTCGTAGCCGCAGGCCCATAGCCGTGGTTGCAACGCACATCACAGCAGCCAATGTTGCCGTGGGCGCCCGCGTAATTACGGGTATCGATTATCCGGTCATCTGCGTACCGACCGACTACGAAGTCGAGGGATGGTGGCCCCACAAGGACACCGATTTATTCTGTGTTGCCAATGAATTTATGGCCGAAACGCTGCGTCCGCGCAAGGTGCTCGAGACAAAGATTCGCATTACCGGCATTCCTATTCGCGCCGGATTCGACACGGATTACGATCGCGAGGAAGAGCTAGCTAAGTTCAACCTCCCCACCGAGAAGACCGTCGTGCTGGTAATGGCCGGTGCCAGCTTGCCTCAACCGTACGTTCGCTTTCGCGCGGAGATGGACCGCACCCTCCCCTTCCTACGCAGCTTCGAAGACATGCACTTTGTCTTTTTGCCGGGCAAAGACACCGAATATGCCACCCGCCTCAAAACGCTCTTCGACGCCATGAAGCTCGAAAACGTCACGGTTCTGGACTATGTCGATGATATGGCAGCGCTTATGCACGGCTGCGACCTGGCAATTCTCAAATCGGGCGGACTCACCGTCACCGAATGCCTGTGCGCACACCTGCCGATGATCCTGCTGGGCAAGTCCTATGGCCAGGAAAAGGCCAACACCACCATGCTCACCGACATGGGCGCCAGCATGCATGTCACCACCGCACGAGAGCTCATCGTGACGTTGCGCCATCTCCACGATCATCCTGAGTCGCTCAAGGCACTGCTCATCAATGGCGAAGTGCTGCGCCGTCCCCACGCAGCCGAAGACATAGCCATCGCCGCCATGGAGCTCGTAGGCAAACCCCAAAAGCGCAAAAGAGCCTTCTGCCGCTTCTACTGGGGCGGAAAACCTGCGCATATCCGCTAGTCGAATGTCCGCCGCTCTGCCGGAGCCGCCCTTATATCATTCCATGCTCAAACATTCTCGCTTCGCTGCGAAACTGCGCGTGGAACGATATAAGGGCGGCTCCGGCAGAGCGGCTGCGTTTACTTACTAGCAGCTACTTCGGTATCCCCTCCATTAGAACCTGCAAAGGTAAAACAGGAAAATATAAATACAGTAAGCCGATTCGACAAAGGGACAGCCCCTTTGTCGAATCGGCTTACTAGAAAAGTAAATATTGTTTCAAGCGAGTAGCCGCCCGCCCGCCTCTCTCACATATCGTTCCACGCGCAGTTTCGCAGCGAGCGAAGCGAAGCGAGAATGTTTGAGCATGGAATGATATGTGTGCGAGGCGGGCGGGAGGGATATGTGCGTCCCTAGGCGACGCCGCTGGAGCCGAAGCCTCCTTTGCCTCGGTCGGTTTCGTCTAATTCGTCTACTTCTATGAGGTTGACCGTGGGGACTTCTTGGATGACGAGTTGGGCTATGCGGTCGCCTTTGTTGATTTGGATGTTGTTCGTGGGATCCAGGTTGATGAGGATAACCTTGAGTTCTCCTCGGTAGTGGGCGTCGATGAGGCCCGGCGTGTTGACTATAGACAGGCCCTGCTTGATGGCCAAGCCGCTGCGGGGCTGAACGAAGCCGGCGTAGCCATCGGGCAGGGCGATGGCCAGCCCCGTAGAGACCAGACGGCGCTCGAAGGGCTTCAGGACGCAGTCCTCGTTGGAGCGCAAATCCAAGCCGGCATCGGTGGGATGGGCGTATTTGGGAAGCTCAACGGTGGGGTCGAGACGCTTTATGTTGACGGTAATGTTGGACATGGAATCACCTTAGCTTGTCGAGCTCTTGCAGAAACTCATCGACGTCTTTGAAATCGCGGTAGACCGAGGCAAAGCGAATGTAGGCCACCTTATCGATCTTGGCCAAGCGCTTGAGCACCATGTCACCCAACTCATGGGACGTGACGGCCGTCAGCGTGCGAGAACGCAGCTCAACCTCGATATCGTCGATAATCTCATTGAGCTTCTTAGTGTCGATATCGCGCTTGATGGTGGCGCGCATCAAGCCGACGAGCAGCTTATTGCGATCAAACCGCTGCTTGGTTCCGTCTGACTTAATGACCTCGATTGGGTCTTCGCATCGCTCGAACGTTGTAAAGCGGTAGTTACACGAGCAACATTCGCGACGGCGCTTAATGGTGTTATTTGACTCCTGCACACGAGAATCAACGACGCGGGTATGTGCCTTGCCGCATTTGGGACAGCGCATGGTACCTCCTCTTAAACGATAACAAGGGTACCATGCGCAGCACGATAATGATTACGAACGAGCAGGAACCTTAAGATGCGCACCGGCGGCGAGCGAACCATGCTCCAGATGATTGACGTTACGGATCATGTCGGAAGTCTCTTGCGTGGAAAGGCCTTCGATTGGATATTCCTCGGCAAGCGACCAAAGAGAATCGCCAGGCTGAACGCGAATGGTCTCGTAGGTAATGTTGGAAACGGACTCGGCATACGCGGCGTGACGAGCGCTAAAGACCGACATAGCGAGGACAAAGAAGAGCGTAAGCGCAACGGCGACGGCGACAATCGTCGGAACCTTCAGGGCAACGCGGGCCGGCGCGACTACAGCCTGCTGATTGCGCGCAGGCTTTACGGTCAAAGGCTGAAAGCCGGAGCGGCCACCCTGAACAACCGTAAAAGTGGGTTCTGCAGGCGTCTCGAGCTTAAGGGCGAGGTTTCCCTGGACCATATTCGTTACGTTCATCATGTTCTCCTCTCGCGTGTTTTGCTGAGAACAGTTTTATCAAGCCGCGCGGACAAAAATGTCTAGCGCGAGAACGAATGTTCGGTTATTATTATCTTCGAACAGTTGTTCCTGTCAAGCAAAATTCGAACATTTGTTTGACATGGGTAGAGAGGATGCCCTGATGGCTCGCAAAATTACCAAGCGTCAGCAGCAAATTTACGACTTCATCAAGGAATATCAGCAGGAGAAGGGTTATCCGCCCAGCGTGCGCGAGATGGCTTCTGCCGTGGGCCTTTCCTCCCCCAGCACCGTGCACGCCCATCTATCTGCCCTGGAGGCGCGCGGGCTACTCAAGCGCGATGCCACCAAACCGCGCGCCCTGGAACTCTTTAACGAGGACGGTTCCTCTGTCTCAATTTCTAAATCTGACGAGCCCACTGCACCTCGCGGAACGGTCTCGCTACCGCTCGTTGGTCGCGTCGCGGCTGGGATTCCCATTCTGGCCGAGCAGAATATCGAAGACACTTTTACTATCCCGACCGAAATCGCCACCGATCAGGGTTCCTTTATCCTTGAGGTGCATGGGAGCTCAATGATCAATGTCGGCATCTTCAATGGCGATTACATCATTGTCCGTGAACAAAAGAGTGCCATGAACGGCGAAATTGTCGTGGCCATGATTGATGGTTCAGCGACCGTCAAGACGTTCTACAAGGAGCAGGGACGCGTACGCCTGCAGCCCGAGAATGACACCATGGAGCCTATCTATGCAACGAATCCCGTTATCTTGGGCAAAGTCGTCGGCTTGATGCGCCGGTTCTCGTAATGCAAAAACGCATCACCATCTTTGATACCGTCCGCGGGTTTACGATGATTTCAATGGCAGGTTTTCACGCTTGTTACGATCTCGCCTACCTGTACGGTTGGGATATGCCCTGGTTTACACAGACTGTCTTTCAAGACATCTGGCGTGCCAGCATCAGCTGGGTATTCTTGTTTATCGCGGGTTGGATGTGCACGCTCTCACGCAACAATGCTAAACGAGCGGCCAAATACGCTGCCGCAGCTTTGGTCGTCTGGATCGTAACAACGCTCGTATCCGTCGACGATTCAGTGAACTTTGGCATCATTTATTGCATGGCGGCGTGTACCGCTGTGGCAGCCGTAGCACGACCGATGCTTCAGAAATTTCCCAGCACATTGGGCATTGCGATATGCCTCGCTCTCTTCGCAGCGACATGGGGCATTCCGAAATCGACCTATTCATTCCCCTATTTGGCGTGGCTAGGATTTCCCGACCCAAGGTTTGTTTCAGGCGACTATTATCCAATCATCCCGTTTATATTCATGTACCTCACAGGATACTTTGCTGCGCGTACCGCTCAAAGATGTGAACATCCCGCCCCAAGCTGGGCCTACGCCAATCCCGTCCCGGCGCTCGCTAGCCTTGGACGCCATGCACTCCCCTTTTATCTGCTGCATCAGCCCATCATTCTGGGCATTTTGGAGATCGTCTACTCGGTGCGATAACGCTCGAGCCGCGGTGCAATACGAGCCGGCAGTTTCGCCACAATGCGAACGCCATCCTCGAGATATTCCTCATGCAGAAGGGTTCCCTGCTCATGTACCAGCGTGATGAGAGCGCCCTCACGATACGGGATATCAGCGGAGAGCAACACATCGGTGGCAGCTGCCTCGCGAGCAATCCGGTCGACGAGATCGTCGAGCCCCTCGCCCGTTTGGGCCGAGAACAGAACGGCCTCCGGATAGCGACGACGGAAACTCAATCGATCGACGCTATCGAGAAGATCGATTTTATTGAATACGGTAAGCGTTAAACGCTCTCCGGCGCCGATCTCATCAAGCACGCGGTCGACAGCCTCCAGCTGCCGCTCATAGTCCTCGTCAGACGCATCTACGACTTTGAGAATTAGATCGGCACCCAAAACCTCGGACAGCGTCGATTTAAAGGCATCGACCAGACCATGGGGCAGCTTTTGAATAAAGCCGACGGTATCGGTAATCGTCATGCCGCGACCGCCGGGCAGACGATACGAACGCGTCGTCGGGTCGAGCGTAGCAAACAGCTTGTCCTGCGAAAGTACCGTAGAGCCGGTCAGACGATTGAGTAACGTCGATTTACCGGCATTGGTATAACCGGCTAACGCGACGCGAAACGCCGGGGACTCAATGCGACTCTTGGATTGAACATCGCGACGCTGTTCAACCTGCTTGAGCTCACGACGAAGCGCAGCGATCTTATTACGAATGAGGCGACGGTCGACCTCGAGCTGACTTTCGCCCTGACCAAAACGTGAGCCGATGCCGCCGCGCGTCTGCTCCTTAGCGAGATGGCTCCACATGCCACGCAGGCGAGGCAACAAATATTGAAGCTGTGCCAGCTGTACCTGCAGGCGTCCCTCACGCGTCTGAGCATGCAGGCCAAAGATATCCAGGATCAGTGCAGTACGATCGATAATCTTTACCGGCTCGCCCACGGCTTTCTCCAAATAGGATTGCTGCGAGGGGGTCAGGTCGTCGTCAAAAATAACGACATCGGCATCCATGCGATGCACCAGGCCGGACAGCTCTTCAACCTTACCGGAACCGATAAACGATTTAGGATACGGCTTTACCAAACGCTGCGACAAGCGTGCCACGCACTGGGCACCAGCTGTGTGGGCAAGACGCTCCAGCTCATCAAGCGAGCGATCGAGCGGCCATGCATTGTCGCGCCACTCAACACCAACTAAAATGGCACGCTCGGGCTCGGGTGCCGTGGGAACAAGGAGGAAACGGGGCATTAGGCAGCCTCAATACGATGCAGGATATCCTCAACGACCTCATCGATCGTACATTCATCCATATCAAACCACACGATACGGTCATCGCGCTTAAACCACGAAAGCTGACGCTTGGCATAACGACGCGAACGCATCTTAATGAGTTCGCGAGCCTCATCCATGCTCATCACGCCATTGAAAGCATCAATGATCTCTTTATAGCCAATTGCCTGCATCGACGTCAGGGCATCTCCCAGCCCCTGGCCCATAAGACCGCGGACCTCATCGACAAGACCCTGCTCAAACATCAGATCGACGCGCTGGTTAATGCGCTCGTAGAGCACCTCGCGATTACGCGTCAGACCAAACCATAGGGCATGATAATGCTCGTGCGGAACACTAAACTGCGACTTTTGCTGCGCATAGGAGACGCCATCATCATGCATCTCGAGCGCACGAATCACACGGCGCACGTTATGGGGATGAATAACAGCAGCCGATTCTGGATCGCGCTCGGCAAGCAAGGCATGCAGTTCTTCCTCGCCAATACGCTCGGCAAGCTCCTGATAGCCCGCACGACGATCGTCCTCAAGTTCACCCGAGGGAAAGTCCATCTCATCGAGGGCGGCCTTGAGATACAGCCCCGTACCTCCGCAAAAAACCGGCAGGCAACCCGAACCAAGGAGACGTTCAACATGCGCGCGAGCGTCGGCCTGATAAAGCGCAGCAGAATATGCCACACCCGGCTCTACAATGTCGACGAGACGCAGCGGCGCCGCGCACTCATCGGGCGCCATCTTTGCGGTACCGATGTCCATGCCGCGATAGATTTGCATCGCATCGCACGACAGCACTTCGGACGAAAGACGAGCTGCCAAACGGTCGGCAACATCACTCTTACCAACCGCCGTCGGACCGACGATCGCAACGGCGGAAAGACCTGCCCCGGGAGAAACCATTAGCGCGGCTCGCCCACAACGGAGCCGGACAAATACCAGGTCTTGGCAACGTCAACGTCAACATCAACGATCTTACCAACAAGCTGATCGATGCTGTAACCCTCGGGGATAGGCGCATGCACGGTCTGATTCTTGGGACTCTTGCCCAGCAGGACCGCGTCGTTCTTTTTACTCGTTCCCTCAATGAGCGCCGGAACCACAGTATGAAGCTCACCCTGGTTATACTCGTGTGCCGTGGTCTCGATAACCTTAACCAGACGGTTGAAACGCTCGAGAATAACCTCATGCGGCGTAGGATCGTCAATCTCGGCGGCCGGGGTACCGGCGCGCTTGGAATAGATGAAGGTATAGGCCTGAGCATAGCGGACCGTCTCGGCAAGTGAGAGCGTCTGCTCAAAGTCTTCTTCAGTCTCACCCGGGAAGCCAACGATAATGTCGGTCGAGAGCGCGATATCGGGCATGCGGTTGCGAATGCGATCGACAAGGCCCAGATAGTCCTCGCGTGTATAACGGCGATTCATCTCTTTGAGGATCCGCGTCGAACCTGACTGGACGGCCAAGTGCAGCTGCGGCATAACGGCAGGCGTCTCGGCCATGGCGTCGATGGTCTCGGGCAACAGGTCCTTGGGATGCGAAGACGTAAAGAAGATGCGCTCCACGCCCGTATCGCCCACGGCACGCAGCAGATCGGCAAAACGCGGCTTGCCAAACAGATCGCGACCATATGAGTTAACGTTTTGGCCCAGCAGCGTAATCTCACGCACGCTCTGGCGCACCAAACCGGTCACCTCGTCGACAATCTCCTCGAAGGGGCGGCTCTTTTCGCGACCGCGCACGTACGGCACGATGCAATAGGTGCAGAAATTATTGCAGCCCGTCATGATGGGCACCCAGGCGTGATACTGAGTCTCGCGATGCCACGGCATGCTCATAGCATCCGCATCCTCATGCTCATTGGTGCGGATATGACGCTTACCATCAAGGAACGCCTCGGCAATGAGCTCGGCCACATGTGCAATGGAATGCGTGCCAAAGATGACATTGACGTTATCGACGTTGGTGAGCAGGCCCTCGCCATCGCGCTGCGCGATGCAACCGCCAACGGCAACCACGCGCTTGCCCGAAGGCGAAGGCGGCAGGCTTTTGCAGGAATTGCACTGACCGTACAGGCGAGTATCGGCGGCCTCGCGCACGCAGCACGTCATGAAGACAACGATATCGGCATGCGCGGGATCGAGCGCCATGAGGCAGCCATACGAATCAAGCAGACCGCTCACACGCTCGGAGTCGTGCTGATTCATCTGGCAGCCAAAGGTGCGGATAAAGTAGGTTTTACCGGCAAGAATATCGCGTACGGAACGCTGGTCCATGTGCATAAGTCCTAACGATGGGGAGCGAAACAAGGCAAGCAGAAGCTATGCCACAGGCTTAACATCATCCATGACGACGTTATCCATAGCAGCTCGATTGATCTGGTGAACGTAGATAGAAAGGCGGATGGCCGTGCGCGACTCCCCGTTAATGAGGATGTCGGAGAACACGGGCGCGCAGGAAATATCAAAACCGGTTGGAATCAAAAAACCGCGCGCGATAGCAACGGCCTTAATGGCCTGGTTGACGGCACCGGCGCCGACACACTGGATGTTGACGGGCACACCATCCTTGACCATGCCGGCGATGGCGCCGGCAACGGACGCGGGCGATGATTTGCTTGATACCTTCAGGCAATCCATGAAGAAACTCCTGCATTTAAAAGTACGTTTTAACTGCAATAACTGTATCGTACCGAGTGGACTCGGTAAAGGCACTATTCCTCTTTGGCAAGATCAAAGGTCACGGTGATTCGATCACGCGAAACACGGATCTTTGGGTCGCCGCAAAGGTTGAGATAGTATCGGGCGGCAAGGTCATTAAAGTCGCGTTCCACAGCGCGCGAAAACTGTGCCATGTCATCCTTGGCAATACGTAGCCCGCGACGATCCTTCGCGAGATCGACAGGAGCCGGCGCATGCGAGGACGAATCACGCTCGCGCAGCAGACGCGCGGTCACACCGCGAACGGGCTTAATCTGCCCTGCCAAAATGCGATGGGCCGTGCGCTCGGACATCTCAAGACCCAAACCCGAACAAATACGGATAAAGTCCTCGGCATCAGAAGCAAGGCCTAAACGATCGACAACCGGAAGCTCACTCTCGTCATCAATGAACAGGAGACGAGACGTATCGAGCCGACTTGACGCTTGAGCATAAAGGGTCGCGGCAATCTCAGACGGAGAACCAAGATAGACATCGCAACCACGCAACTCCTCGAGCGCAAACTCACAAGCAGCGCGAATAATATTATGTGGGCCGCGAGCGCAGACATAACGTCCGTCCTCTTCCTTGACGGCCTGGGGCCAGCTGGACTGATCGGCACGCTCACTGAGGCGGTCGGCCGCAACGCTCACCTTGAAGGCTGAACCAAGATCGACGCCGGACGTGACCACACGGGCCTCGTCGGTGTTCTGCTTGATCGAAAACAATGCCATGCCACGACCGTGAACGCCCCAACGGTCCATCTTCATGCTCTCGAGCTTGGAGGTAACGCGGGCATCAAAGATTCGCTCTTGCATATCCTGCGGAACGCCAGAACCGTTATCCAGAAAGACAAGCGTGCGGACGCCATCTTCCTTGGTCGTGGCGAGATAGACCTTGTCGGCGCCGGCATCGCGAGCATTACGGAGCATTTCGATGACGATGTCCTCGACATGCTGAATGTCGTGCTTAGCCTGGCGCCGCTCGGCCTCCGAAACGCGGAGGCGGACATACCCCTCGCCAAGGTTCTCCTCGACGCGAAGGTTGCCCTCCCCCGACATCGACGCGATAAATGAGATGAGCTCGTTCGCGTCGCTCATGTTATTTAGCGATATCGACAGCGCGGCTCTCGCGAATCACGACGACGCGCACCTGACCGGGATACTCCATCTCTTCCTCGATCTGATGGGCGATATCGTGAGCCAGAACCGTGGACTGGGCATCGGAAATCTTGTCCGGCTGGACCATGACGTGGACCTCGCGACCGGCCTGCATGGCATAGGTACGTTCGACGCCGTCATGAGAGTTGGCGATCTCCTCGAGCTTCTCAAGACGCTTGATGTAGTTCTCGGCAGACTCGCGACGGGCACCGGGGCGAGAGGCAGAGACAGCATCGGCGGCCTGCACCAGGACATCGAGCACCGTGTTGGGGTCGACATCGGCATGGTGAGCCTCAATAGCGTGGACGATAACGGGCTTCTCGCCATAACGGCGGGCAAGCTCGGCGCCGATGACGGCATGCGGGCCCTCGACGTCGTGGTCGATTGCCTTGCCCAGGTCATGAAGCAGGCCGGCGCGCTTGGCGGTCACAACGTCCAGGCCAAGCTCGGAAGCCATCACGCCGCACAGATCAGAGACCTCGAGGGAATGCTGAAGCACGTTCTGACCAAACGAGGTACGGTAGCGCAGGGCACCAAGGGTCTTGACGATCTCGGGGTGCAGGTCGTGGATGCCGGTATCGAAGGCAGCCTGCTCGCCAGCCTCGCGCACGCGCTGCTGAACCAGGTCGGCGGCCTTGTGATACATCTCCTCGATACGGGCAGGGTGAATGCGGCCGTCGGCGATGAGGTTCTCGAGGGCGACACGGGCGGTCTCACGACGGACCGGGTCGAAGCTCGAAAGAACGACGGTCTCGGGCGTGTCGTCGATCACGAGGTTGACGCCGGAAACCTGCTCGAAGGTCCGGATGTTGCGACCCTCGCGACCGATGATACGGCCCTTGAGGTCATCAGAGGGAATGTGCACGGAGGTAACGGTAACCTCGGCAGTGTGGTCGGCAGCGCAGCGCTGAATCGCCAGAGACAGAATCTCCTGGGCGGTCTTGTGGCACTCGGCGCGAACCTGCTGCTCGGACTCGCGAATGATCGTGGCGGCCTCGTGGGTGACCTCGCCGCGAACCTTATCGAGGAGCTCCTTGTGGGCGTCCTCGCGGGTAAGGTCGGCGATACGCTCGAGCTCGGAGGTCTGCTTTGCGCAGAGCTCCTCGAGCTCACGGGAGCGCTTCTCGACCTGACCGGCCTGGCTGGACAGCTGATGCTCGCGCTTGTCGAGAGCGTCGTTGCGGCGATCGAGGGATTCCTCGCGCTGCATCACGCGGTTCTCGAGCGTACGAATCTCGTTCTTACGCTGCTTGTCCTCGGCCTCAGCGGCCTGCTTGTTCTTGATGATCTCCTCTTTAGCCTCGAGCAGAGCCTCTTTTTTGAGGGTCTCGGCCTGACGCTTAGCATCACCGATCAGGGACTCAGCCTGTGCGTGTGCCGACTGAATCTTTTCGTCGGCCTCGTGAAGACTACCCTGCTTGGCGGTGCGCATGTAGGCAATGGCGGCGATGGCACCCAAAACGATGCCAACGAGCGCTGCGATGATAGGCATGCTCACTCCTTTTTATGGATTCGTTACACAACAAAGCGAACCGTCCTTACGAACGGCTCGCGACATTTGAGTAATATGGGCGCAGCTTATGCGGGTCGGATACAGGTAAACATATAAACAAACTCATCACAGATGAGCACATATCACAAAGCAAATGACAGTGTTTATCGTACGTTGAACCACAACAACTGTCAAATAAATGGCCCCAGCGCGGCGGCTAAAACGCGGTGAACGGCAGGGCCACAAAGCGCATACGCCTAAACCGCACATTTCTCGCGTTCGGCATCGAGACGTGCCTTAACGGCATCGGCGGCGATGTGATACGAGAAGCCCTTGCCCATCAAAAACCGAACCAGTTTTTCGAATCCGCGCGTCTCTGGAACACGCCGCTTGGCGAGCAGGGCTGACGCACGCGCCAAATCGTCTTCGACGGCAAAATAATCCTCGGGATAACCGGGAATGTCATCGAGCACGACATGACGGCGCTTGAGCTCGGTCTCGATTTTGCGCTGTCCCCAACCGCGCCGCTTGCGCTCCTCGATAAAGTACGAGCAAAAGCGGTTCTCGTCTAAAAAGTGATACTCTGTGGCGCGCTCGACGGCGAAATCGATCGCGGGCTGGTGAAAGCCGTAGCGAGCCAGCTTGTCACGGACCTCACCCGTCGCATGGTCGCGGCGCGATAGCATCTCGGTCACCATGGTAAGTGCACATTTACCCTCGATGAGCTGCACCGCCTCACGAAAGTTGTCCCAATCACAGGGAAGATCGGGGCGGTTTTTGACATACAGCCGCGCGACCCGCACGGGAATCCAAATGGACCGCTCAAAACCGCCCTCAAGCTCACAATCGATATGTGCGCAAGGCTTTTTGGACGCATACCCGCTCGAGAACGAGGAAGCCGCCTTCTTATCGGGAAAGAAGGCCGTGGCCTCGGTCACCGTATACGACATGAGCGTAACCGCTACTCGTCGTCATCATCGAGCATGGCGGAACCATCGATGGCGTAAAGCTCGTCAAACTCCTCAGGCGCAGGCTGATCGGTCAGCTCGACCTCGGACGGAGCATCGTCATCAAACTCAAGTCCGCAGGCAAGGCGGACCTTATGCTCAATCTCGTCGGCGCAATCGGGGTGTTCGCGCAGGAAAGCCTTGGCGGCCTCTCGACCGTTGCCAAGCTTGTCCTCGCCATAGGCAAACCAGGAGCCCATCTTCTTGCAGATGCCGCACTCGACAGCCATGTCCAGAATTGAGCCCTCCTTAGAGATGCCCGTACCGTACATGATGTCGAACTCAGCAGAACGGAACGGAGCTGCCACCTTGTTCTTAACGACCTTGGCGCGCACGCGGTTACCGATAACCTCGTCCTTAAGCTTAATGCTGTCGATACGGCGAATGTCGATACGCACCGAAGAGAAGAACTTAAGGGCGCGGCCGCCCGTCGTAGTCTCGGGGTTGCCGAACATGACGCCGATCTTCTCACGCAGCTGGTTAATGAAGATGCACGTCGTGTTGGACTTGGACAGCGAGCCGGCGAGCTTGCGGAGCGCCTGACTCATTAGGCGAGCCTGAAGACCGACCGTAGTATCGCCGATTTCTCCCTCGATCTCGGCACGCGGGGTCAGCGCGGCGACGGAGTCGACGACGATGGCATCGATGGCGCCGGAACGCACGAGCATGTCAACAATCTCAAGCGCCTGCTCGCCCGTATCGGGCTGGGAAATGAGCACCTCGTCGATATCCACGCCGATGCGCGCGGCATACGTGGGATCAAGCGCGTGCTCGGCATCGATAAATGCCACAACGCCACCCATTGCCTGGGCCTCGGCCAGGATCTCGAGCGAAAGCGTCGTCTTACCGGAGGACTCAGGACCGTAAATCTCGACGATACGGCCGCGCGGCACGCCGCCGATACCCAGCGCGGCATCGAGGGCCAGGGCGCCCGTGGGAATGGCCTCGACCTCGAGCTCGGGACCACCGTCGCCGTACCTCATGATGGAACCCTGGCCGAATTTCTTCTCGATCTCGGCCTTGGTGGTGGCGATCATCTCATCGCGCTCTTTACCCGTCGTGCGAGCATGAACGGTACGTACGGGACCTGAATTCTTGGCCATGAATAGCCCTCCTCTTAACAACCTGCATCGATAATAAACGAACGGCTGTTCGTGGTCAACCGTTCAGGCCAATCATATGCAGGCGGTCTTTCCAAAACCCAACCAAACGCCGACCAAACACTGACCAAATGCTTGACCACAAAGGACCAAATATGAACAAGGCAGGCAAAAATACATCTACAACCAGCACAAACGCCAAATGAGCCTAAGGTCCCTATCTCCACAATTAAGGGGCTCGGAGGCCCCTTAAAACACGTCTATTCCATAGAGTTGAGCACAAGGGCAATGCGACCCAATGCCTCCGTGACCGCATGGGCACGAACACACGAACGGTCGCCCTCATAGTGGCAGCGCACAGAGTCCACGACCGGCACGCCCCCATCGGCGGAACGATGCGCCCAGCCAATATAGAAAGTGCCCGCCGGATCGTCCTCAGTGCCACCGCCGGGGCCGGCATAACCCGTTGCGCTCACTGCAATATCGCTCTGGCACAGCTCCAGCGAACCCACCGCCATCTCGCGCGCGGTCTGATGCGACACCGCGGTATAGCGGTCGAGCGTCTCCTGCTCAACACCAAGAACACGATGCTTAATCTCATCGCAATAGGTCACC
The DNA here is from genome assembly GCF_027679495.1 of Collinsella aerofaciens. GTDB lineage: Bacteria > Actinomycetota > Coriobacteriia > Coriobacteriales > Coriobacteriaceae > Collinsella > Collinsella aerofaciens_AK. Next base: position 112,422 of record NZ_JAQEKC010000002.1, on the reverse strand, counting down.
GCACCGCCACGCAGCACCGCCGAGGCGCCCGGGATATCGGCAATCGTCGAGGCGATCATACCCGCCGTCAGCGACTCAGCCGTCGAAACCGTCACGCCCCGAGCGCTCGCGCGCTCGACAATATCACGCGCCAGCTCCTCGTTATGTGCGGAAATCTGCTCAAAAGAGTCCGTCATACCCACTAGGACCTAGACCGAAAAGACGATCTTGCGGCAGTTCCAGAAGTACTGGGCGCCCGAGATAACGGTCAGGACAACGGCAACGGCGTACAGGAAGCGCGACACCGAGTAGATGCCGAGCGTCAGCGCCACCGGGCCAAGGTGCAAGCCGGCCATAGCAAAAACGCACAGGTAACCGCAAATGGAGACCATCGTGGTTGCCGTCTTGTACTTGCCGAGCTTATCGGCCGCAACGACCACACCGGCCGCACTCGCGACCATGCGAAGGGCGCTCACCAGCAGCTCGCGGAACAGGATAATGAACACGGACCACACGGTCACCATACCAAAATCCAAGAACAGCAGCAGGGCCGAGAACACGAGCAGCTTATCGGCGATGGGGTCCAAGAATTTACCGAAGTCGGTGATCTCGTTGCGCGAACGCGCCAGATAACCGTCGACCTTATCGGTGCACGACAGGATCACATACAGAATGAAGGCAGCGGCGGCGAGCGGGCCGTCGAAGGTGCTCCAATCCGTACCGGCAACACTCGTGTGAGAAAGCGCCGACACGATCATGAACACCGGGATAAAGACGATGCGAACGCACGTCACGATGTTGGCGGGCGTCCAGACACTCGTCAGTTCCTTATTGCTCTCGTTAGCCACGACGCTCTCCTACTCCACAACATGACCGATAAGCTCATAGCAGAAGCTATCGGTAAACTCGACGGTCAGAATATCGCCCACGGACGCCTCGCTGGCGTCCAGATGCACCGCGCCATCGGAATCGGGCGCCTGGAACCAGGCATGGCCGATCAGCTCGGCGCCATCCTCGGTCTCTTCGATACCGTCGACGATCACCTGGGCGCGCTCGCCCACATGTGCGGCGGTGGCGGCAAAACCGAGCGACTCGGCCAGGTCCATGGCCTCCTGGGCGCGCTCGAGCTTGACCTCTTCGTCGACCTGGCCCTCCATCTTAGCGGCCAGGCTGCCCTCCTCCTGCGAGTAAGCAAAGACGCTCGTGTAGTCAAAGCCGACGGTGTCCATAAAGTCGATAAGGTCGCGGAACTCGTCGTCGGTCTCGGTCGGGAAGCCGACCATGGCCGTGGAACGGATCACGATGCCGGGGATACGCTCACGCAGATCGCGGAACAGGTCCTCGAGCTCCTGGCGCGAACCAGAACGGCGCATAGCCTTAAGGATGCGCGCGTCGCAGTGCTGCACGGGGATATCGATATAGGGCAGCACCTCGGGCGTATCGCGAATCGTCTCGATGAGTTCGTCAGTCATGCCCTCGGGCTGCAGATAGAGCACGCGGACCCAGACGTTGTGCGGGCGCACGGCCTCGGCGACGGCACGCAGCAGCTGCGCCAGATTGCGCGGCGAGCCATCGGCGACGTCCTCGTCGGCAAAGTCGGTACCCCAGATGCCCGTGTCCTGGCCGATCAGCACGATCTCGCGCACACCGCCGGAAACCAGGTCGCGCACCTCGGAGATGATGCTCTCGGCATTGCGCGAATGATAGCGGCCGCGGATGTAGGGAATCATGCAGAAGCTGCAGAAGCGGTTGCAGCCATCGGAAATCTTGACGTAAGCGACAGCACCCTCGACGGTACGTTTGACCTGCGGGATATAGGCTGCAATCTCACGCTCGACACCCAGCACGCCATCGATGACCGCCACGATGCCATCTTCCTCGTCGGCCTTCACAAAGGCAGCGACCTCGGGCAGCTCGTCAGGCAGGTCATCGCCATAGCGCGACGGCACGCAGCCGCACATGACGATGGGACAAGAACGAACGCCGTCCTGAACCTCGTTGGCGAGCTCGAGCGTGGTCTCGATGCTCTCGGACGTTGCGGAGGCGAGGAACGAGCAAGTATTGACGATGGCGATATCGGCATCCTGCGGGTCGAATGCCTCCTCGTAGCCCGCGGCGGTCAAAAGAGAACGCATGCGGTCGGTGTCAACCTCGTTCTTAGCGCACCCGAGGGTGATGTAGAGCACGGAGCCCAACGGTGTATCCATGTTGGAGAGCGGTCCTTTCGATTGATATTAGCGGTAGTTGGTGAACTGCAGCGGCTGGCCGTAGTCCTGGTCGCGCAGGAACTGAATCACGGTCTGCAACGCGTCCTTCGAAGCAGAGGAAACACGCAGTTTGTCGGCCTCGATGGTCACCTTGACCTTGAGCTTTTGATCCTTGATGTCCTTGTTGATCTTCTTGGCGGTCGCCTGGTCGATACCCTCGACGATATGGCCGAGCACGCGCACGGTGCCACCCGATGCCGCCTGCGGAGCATCCCACGAGACAGCCTTGAGGTCGATGCCGCGCTTGATGAGCTTGGAGCTCAGCACGTCAACAATCTGTTTGGAGACAAAGTCGGCCGGGGCGTTGATCGTAAAGAGCTTGTCGCCCTTCGAAAGCTCGATCGTGGCGCCGGAATCCTTAAGGTCATAGCGCTGGGAAATCTCGCGCGTGGTCTGCTGGAAGGCGTTGTCGATCTCTTGCATGTTGACCTCGGACACGACGTCGAAGCTGGAATCTTTAGCCATGATGTTTCCTTTCGCGTACGAGCGGCCTAGTAGCTATCGTACGAATTGTCGGTAGAATCGGTGGGTGTCTGACCGTCAGTTGCGGTATCGGCGCCATCCGTGGACTGGGCATCGGTACCGTCGGTGGCATCGGTACCATCGGTGGTGTCGGTACCATCAGAACTTTCACCATTCTCGGAATCAGACGTCTCCTTCTTGGGAACGGTGATCGTCACACGCGCCACGCCCGAGGTCTTGGTATCGTAACGAACCTTTTCACCGTTCTTGGTAACGGTGACATCGGAAGGCTTGGACGTGGTGATCTCGATCGAAGACTCGGGCGTGTACTCCTGCTCAAAGGGGCCAGTCGCCTGGGCGCCATAGACCGACTTGCCGTCAACCTTGACCTCAATCCACGCGGTCTTTCCCTTGGCAACGGAGACTTTGACCTTCGTGACCTCGTTCTCTTCCTTCTTGGCCGTCGTCTTGGTAGCGTCCGAATCAGTCGACTCATCCGTCGCCTCATCGGTGTCATCGTCCTCGTCGACCGTTTCGGTCTTCTTAGAAGACTTCTTGGTCGTCATCTTGGTAGCAGTGGGCGTCTCGGGCGTGTTCTCGGGCGCCGAAGATGCGCAGCCACGTAGAAGCACCACGATGAGCACAATCAACAGCAGCACAACGGCACCGATGCCGGCGTAGACGATACGCGGATCGAGCCCGTTGTTTTGAGGAGTACGTGATCCGCCGCGTCCACGACCGGAACTGCTGCGGCCGCTTCCCTGAGGCATACGACCGCGATTGCTATCGGAACGGCCGCGATAGCCGCCCTGGCCCTGAAGGCTGCGCTGACCCGAGCGGGGCGCAAGTTCACCGCGGCCTTGATAGCCACGCTGGACCGAACGCGGAGCCGAAGAGCGCTGGCCATACGGCTGTGATTGAGAGCGAAGACGCGGCGTCACCTGCGTGGTATCGGCATCCGAATAGCCACCGCGAGAGCGTCCCATAGAGGCACCACGGTAACCGCGATCGGAATAGCCGCCGTCGCCGTAGCCGGCACGAGGGTCACGCGCCACGCCGCGGGCAGCGGGAAGTGCACGGTCCTCGGGCATCGGCGTACTGCGGAACCGGTCACGCTGTGAGCGAATCTCCTCGCCCGAACCCGTCTCAGTAATATAACCGGCCTGCTGAGGACGCTGTCCATAGCGGGTTGAACGACCGCCCTGAACCATCAGGAAGCGCCCGTTATCGACCGAGGAACGCGAATTGACGTAGCCGGCGGCGTCCTGAAAACGACCGCCCTGCTGCGACGTCTCGCGTTCGTATGCCATCAGGTCGTCAAAGTAGGCATTGACGACCTCGCGCGGATTGAGGCCCAAAAAGCGAGCATAGCTCGAAATCATGCCCTGCGCATAGCCGCGCGGCGGCATCGAAGCAAAGTTACCGGTCTCGAAAAACTCGATGATCTGCGGCCTGATTTTGATGGTGTTGGCGACCTGCTGAATGGAAAGGCCCATCCGGCGACGCTGCTCGAGCAGCATGTCACCAAAGCGTGCAGCCATCAGAATCCTCCAAACTCACGATCTTCACGTGCCATCTCGGCGTCGACAGATTCCAGCGCGGCAAGCCCCTCCTCGTCCAACAGGACCTCACGCGGCTTGGAACCGTCGGGCGGGCCGACGACACCCTTTTCTTCCAGCATGTCCATAATACGCCCGGCACGCGCATAGCCAACCTTCAGACGACGTTGCAGGCCAGATGTGGAGCCAAGCTGCGATTCCACCACAATATGGGCGGCTTCCCAAATGAGCGGATCATCGTCTTGCGGCTCGGCTACTCCGGTGCGGACAATACCGCCGCCACCCGCCATGGACATGGAAGCGGGCGCCACGGCAGACAGAATCTCCTCGTGGTAGTCGGGCTCGCTCTGCGACTTGACGAACTCGACAATCTCGTTGATTTCGTCATCCGAGACAAAGCAGCCCTGGATACGGCGAGGCTTGCCCCAGTCGACCTTGGAGAACAGCATGTCGCCCAAACCGGTGAGCTTTTCGGCACCCATCTGGTCAATAATGACGCGCGAGTCGATGCCCGTGGCGACGTTAAAGGCGATGCGGTTGGTGATGTTGGCCTTGATGAGGCCCGTCACCACGTTGGAGCTGGGGCGCTGCGTAGCCACGATAAGGTGTATACCGGCGGCACGGCCCAGCTGGGCGATACGAACGATCGAGGCCTCGACATCCTTGCCGGCGACCATCATCAGGTCCGAAAGCTCGTCGATGATAATGACCAGATAGGGCATCTTTTGGGGCGGGTTGTCGTAATGCTCAAACTCGCCGGCGGCCTGCTTTTCGTTGTAGGTCGAGATCTTACGCACGTTGAGACGCTCGAAGACCTTCAGGCGACGCTCCATCTCGGACACGGCCCATTGCAGAGCGCTCGCGGCCTGCTTGGGCTCGGTCACCACGGGCACATAGAGATGCGGCAAACCGTTATAGCCCGCAAGCTCGACGCGCTTGGGGTCGACCATGATCAGGCGAACGTCCTCGGGAAGGGCTCGCATGAGCAGGGTCGTGATGATGGAATTGATCATCACCGACTTACCAGAACCGGTCGTGCCGGCGATCAGCAGGTGGGGCATCTTGGCGAGGTCAGCGACGACCGGCGTGCCCTCGGCATCTCGACCGATGGCCAGCTCGAGCGGACCGCCCTTCACATAGGGAAGCACGTCGCCCAGGTTGACGTTCTGGCGCTTGCGATTGGGAATCTCGATACCCACAAGCGAGGTACCGGGGATCGGGGCAAAGATGCGCACCGACTGAGCAGCGAGCGAAAGCGCGATATCGTCCTCGAGGCTCGAAATCTTGCTCACGCGCTCGCCCTCGCCAGGTTGCAGCTTAAAGGTCGTCACCGTGGGGCCGGCGATCCAGCCGACCACGCGGGCACTGCGGCCAAACTCAAGCAAGGTGGATTGCAGTGACTCGGCAGTCTGTTCCAGCTCCTTGTCAGATGACGCGGAGGACGCCGACTGCGGGTTGGCGTGCAGGATCTCGAGCGGCGGAAGCTTGAGGCCGTCCTCTTCTTCGCCCTCGTTATCCGCGGGGGCATTGACCGCTCCCCCATCGCTAGGAGTAGGCGCCTCGGCAGCGCCCGCGACAGCCGTATCGGCAACCTTGGGATGCTTCAAGAAGTCGGGAATCTGAGGTGTTGCCGAGACAGGACTCACGGCAAACGGCGGCTCGGACTCGTCGATCTTATCGGGGTCGTCTTCCATCGAAAGCTGGCCGGTTACCTGTTCGCGCTTAGCATGGCGACGCGGCAGCAAAGTTGTCTTTGCGGTCTCAATCGGAGCCTCGTCGTCCTCGTCATCGCCCTCGGTAAGCTCAATCTCGCTATCGGACCAAGACGGGCCGGGCTCGCTTGTATTCAACTTGGGCGTGGCCTTGCCCTTCTTGACATGACGGCGCGGCAGCAGCGTCGTCTTAGCGCGCTCGGCCTCCACGGCATCGGATACGTCGACAAACGGATCCTCGTCCTCGTCGTCATCGTCCAAAACCGGGTCCACATCGTTGCCCATGACCGTGGTCACGGCAGCATCGGAGCCCTTTTGACGAAGAATGCTCAGGTGCGGACGGGCAACGCCGGGCACCGACAGGGCTTCGTCGTCACCCCACGGGCTCGCGTTAACATCGGCACGACGGCGCTCGGCAAAATCGGCCGCGCGGTCGCGAGCAGAGCGCAGCACGCCACCCACCGAAAAGCCGATGATGACAAAACCAACGACGGCCAGACCCAACAGGACCACCATCGCGATAGGCTTACCCAGGGCATTCTGCAGCGCACTCGCAATAAACGCACCGATGTAGCCACCCGAGGCGGACAGATTTTGCGGCGTGAACATAAGGTCACACGAGTCGCTCGTACCCGGCACCATCAGCGAAAGAATGGAGACAACGGTGATAAAGACCACGGCTCCGCCCGCGACCGAGCGCACGTTGAGCGGCGAGTCCTCGCCTAAAAAGAGCGTGGCGGCAAACAGCAAAATGACGATCGGCAGCACGTAGGCGCCCAGACCAAAGCCCAAGTGGTAGAAACCGGCAACCGCAGCCGTAACGGGCGCAGTCGCCGGCGAAATCACGGCAATAAAGGACGCAATCGCCAAAACGGCAATGACCACGCCGGCGATATCGCGGTTGGCCGAGGGCTCGACCAAGGGCTCGAAATCATCGAACTCGGACTCGTGGCCCTTATTGGCACGCAGATGGGAACCGGCACCCTTAGCAGATGCCGGTTGGTTATTGGCCTTATTGCCTTTGGCGTTTTGTGCAGATCCGCGCGCCAAACTAAACCTCCATGACGACCGGGATGATCATCGGACGGGTGCGAGTACGGCTCCAGATAAAGTTAGAGAGCGAATCGCGCACGGCCTTGCGAATGGCATCGGAACCGCTGCTCGTAAAGCTGAACTTGCCCTTCTCGATCGTCTTCATAATGGACGCGGAGGCATCCTCGGAGAACTGGTCGTCGATGGCAAACGAGACGCCGCGGCCCGAGAACTCGATGGCCTCGATCTTCTTGTGCTTGAGCGAGACGATGGCAACAGCGGTAACCATACCGTCGTTGGCGAGCTTCTGACGATCACGCAGGACGATGGGGTCGGTATCGCCGATGCGCAGGCCGTCGACGTAAACGACGCCGGACTCGACGGGCGTACCGCGCTTAACGATACCGCCGCGCATCTCGAGCGTGTCGCCGTTGTCGAGGATAAAGATATGATCGTCCTTGAGACCCATCTTGCGGGCCAGCTGGGCATGGGCGCGCAGATGCACGGCTTCACCGTGAACCGGCATAAAGTACGTGGGCTTGGCCATGGCCATCAGGAGCTTGAGCTCCTCCTGGCTACCGTGACCGGAAACGTGAACGAGGGCGCGGTTCTTATCCCACACGTCGCAGCCGAGCTTGGCCAGGCTGTTGACGACCTGCTGGACGGCTTTCTCATTGCCGGGAACAGGAGTTGCCGAGAGGATAACGGTATCGCCCTCGTGGATGGAGAGCGTCTTGTGCTCGCCATTGGCCATGCGGGACAGGGCCGACAGCGGCTCGCCCTGCGAACCGGTGCACATGACAACAATCTTGTCGTCAGGCAGGTTGTCGATATCGAAGGCATCGATGATATCGGCGTCGTCGATGTTGAGGTAGCCAAGCTCGCGCGCCACGCGGGTGTTAGTGAGCATGGAGCGACCGGTCACAACGACCTTACGGCCGCACTTGCGGGCGGCATCGCAGATCTGCTGCAAACGATGGATGTGGCTCGAGAACGACGCAACGAACACGCGACCCGGCGCGTTCTTGATGGCGTGCAGCAGGTTGGGACCAACCTCGGCCTCGGACTTGGTAAAGCCGGGAACCGTGGCGTTGGTGGAGTCAGAAAGCAGCAGGTCGATACCCTGCTTGGCAAAGCGGCTGATAGCGGCATAGTCGGGCGTGACGCCGTCGATGGGCGTCTGGTCGAGCTTAAAGTCGCCGGTGTGCATAACGGTACCCTGGTTGGTGCGGATGAACACGCCCAGAGCGCCGGGAATGGAGTGCGTCATCGAGAAGAAGTCGAGCGAGATGCCGCCGAGGTTGACATGGCTGCCGCCCTTGACCTCGCGGAACTTGGGTGCGCGGATGCGGAACTCAGAAAGCTTGCCCTCGATAAAGCCAAGCGTCAGCTTGCTCGAAAAGATGGGCACCTTATTGTTGAGGTCCTGCAGCAGGTACGGAAGCGAACCGGTGTGGTCCTCGTGGCCGTGGGTGACGACGATACCGCGGAGCTTTTCCTCGTTCTCCAAAACATAGGTGTAGTCGGGAAGCACCAGGTCGATACCGGGCTGGGAGTCATCCGGGAACATGAGGCCGGCGTCGACGAGCACCATGTCGTCGCCGCACTCGAAGACCGTCATGTTCTTGCCGATGCCGTCAAGGCCGCCGAGCGGGATGATCTTCAAGGGAGATGATTTTTTAGCTGCCATAGGTTAGTGTTGTTTCCTTTCTTCGAAACGGGTCTGAAACAACCGACGGGGCGCTTCTGGCAAACCGACCGTCGGGAACGTACAAACATGCATCATAGAGTCGACGCAGTAACCTCAGTATGATACCCATTTGCCCACCAACAGACCACCCATGCATCAAAGCCCCATCTGAACTGGTCCATCCCGCCGGTTTCCCGTGGGGCGGGCACTGATGAAGTTTCCTGCTCTACAGTCCTGCTCACGACGGAGGCCACATTAAGTGGCCTCCTGTTCGTGCGGAACTCGCGATAAACTTCATCAGTGCCCGCCCCACGGGAAACCTGCCAAATAGAGACAGGTTTATTTTGGTCGGTTTTATCTGGGAAGATGCTGCTGCGGCTATCTACAGATCTGTAATCTGACTACTGAATAGACTGTCTAACTAAATAGCGAGCGGCATTAACCAGCCCTTTTGCTTGCGCCCGGGAGGGACGCATATGAAGTTTATCGCGAGTTCCGCACGCAAAGGAAAGCACTTAATATGCTCTCCGTGCGAGCAGGACTGTAGAGCAGGAAACTTTACCTGCGGCCCCGCCGAGAATAGCAAAAGGGCGACCCCCTTAGGAGTCGCCCTTGTTGAGCTGCTTATGTACGGCTGTTACTCGGCGTCGTGGTGACGGCGAGGCTTTCGGCCTCCGTTGTCGCCGGGACGGCGCGGACGGTCACTGCGCTCAGAGCGCTCGCGACGCGGACGCTCACGGCGCTGGAAGTGCTCGCCGTCACCCTCGGAGGCACCCTCGGCACGAGCCGGGGCCTCGGGCTTGTCAAGACGATCGAGCGAGATCTTGCCGCGATCGTCGACCTCGATGACGACGACCTTGACCTCGTCGCCCACGTTGAGGACGTCCTCGACCTTCTCCACGCGGCCCTTGGCGACGCGGGAGATGTGCAGCAGGCCGTCCTTACCGGGCAGCAGGTTCACGAAAGCGCCGAACGGCTGGATGGAGACAACGCGACCGGTGTACTCCTCGCCCGGCTCGGGAACTTTGATGATGAGCTTAATGCGCTCGACGGCCTGATCGACGGACTCGCCGGTGCCGCCGACAAAGACGGTGCCGTCCTCCTGGATGTCGACCGAAGCGCCGGTCTCGTCCTGGATGCCGCGGATGACTTTGCCGCCGGAACCGATGACGTCGCGGATCTTATCGGTCGGAACCTGGATGGAGACGATGCGCGGAGCGGTGCTGCGCGTGGTATGACGCGGCTCGGGGATCACATCGAGCATCTTCTGAAGGATGAAGGCGCGGCCCTCCTTGGCCTGCTGCAGGGCTCGGGCCAGGATGTCGAAGGTGAGGCCGGTGGCCTTGTTGTCCATCTGCAGGGCGGTGATGCCCTCGGTGGTGCCGGTGACCTTAAAGTCCATGTCACCCAGGAAGTCCTCGAGACCCTGGATGTCGGACAGGACCACGGTCTTGCCCTCCTCCTGGATCAGGCCCATGGCGATACCGGAGACCGGGCGCTTAATGGGCACGCCGCCGTCCATAAGGGCGAGCGTGGAACCGCAGGTCGAAGCCATCGAAGAGGAGCCGTTGGACTCCATGACCTCTGAGACCACACGGATGGCGTAGGGGAACTCGTTCTCGTCGGGAAGCACCGGAAGCAGAGCGCGCTCGGCCAGGTTGCCGTGACCGATCTCGCGGCGCTTAGGGCTGCCCATGCGGCCAGTCTCGCCGGTGCAGAACGGCGGGAAGTTGTAGTGGTGCATGTAGCGCTTGCCCTCGGTGGGCTCGATGGTATCCAGACGCTGGCCCTCGTTGAGCATACCGAGCGACAGGACGGAGAGCACCTGGGTCTGACCACGCTGGAACAGGCCGGAACCGTGAACGAGCGGCAGGTAGTTGTCCTTCACCATGATGGGACGGATCTCGTCGGCGGCACGACCGTCGACGCGCTCGCCGGTCTCGACGACCATGGTGCGCATGGCCTTCTTCTCGAGCTTCTTGAGTGCCACGGGGATCTCGCGCTCCCAGGCAGCCTGCTCCTCGTCGGTGAACTCGGCGCGGATGGACTCCTTCAGAGCCTCGACCTTACCGATGCGGGAAAGCTTGTCGGCGTCGCGCAGGGCAGCGGCCATCTCGTCGTAGTGGGCGAAGATGCGCTCCTGGACCTCCTCGACGGGCTGGTCAAGCGGGTACTCCTTCTTGACGATAGCGCCGTTGACCTGCTCCCACTCGGCGACGAACTCGTCCTGAGCCTGGCAGAAGGCAGCGAGGGCCTCCTGGCCAAACTTCATAGCGGCGAGCATGTCGTCCTCGGAGATCTCCTCGGCGCCGGCCTCGACCATCGAGATAAAGTCGGCAGAGCCGCCCAGCTCCAGGTCCAGGTCGGAGTTCTCGCGCTCCTCATAGGTGGGGTTGACGATAAACTCGCCGGTCTCCACGTTACGGCCGATGCGCACGCAGGCAAGCGGGCCCTCGAAGGGCACGCCGCCGAGCGTCATAGCCAAAGAGGCGCCCATGACATTGATGACGTCGAAGGGGTTAACTTGGTCGGCGACGAGCGAGGTGGCGACGATGTGGACCTCGTTGCGGAAGCCGTCCGGGAAGCTCGGGCGGATCGGGCGGTCGATCATACGAGCCGTGAGCGTGGCCTTCTCGCTGGGACGGCCCTCGCGCTTGAGGTAGCCACCCGGGATACGGCCGGCAGCGTACATCTTCTCGTTGAAGTCGACGGTCAGCGGGAAGAAGTCGTAATTCTTGCGCTCCTTGGAGACGACCACGGTGTCGAGCATCGTGGTGTCGCCCTGCTTGACCAGACAAGCACCGGTGGCCTGCTTGGCAAGCTCGCCGGACTCGAAGGTGTAGGTCTTGCCGTACAGCTCAAAGGTCTTGGATACGAGTGTCATTGTTCTCCTTTACCCCACAGGCCCCTTGCCTGCGGGCTTCTCATGTGACGCGGGCCCCCTGCCCCCGCCACGCTTCAGAGCGTGATTGTTCACGCCCTTACACAAAAAGAGCGCCCCGCTGCGCAGGACGCTCTTAGCATGTACAAATCCGTTACTGGATGTTGTCGCGGATGCCCAGAGCCTTGATGAGCTCACGGTACTCGACGATGTCGTTCTTCTTGATGTAGGAGAGAAGACGACGACGACGGCCAACGAGCATGAGCAGGCCACGACGGGTGTGGAAGTCCTTCTGGTGGGACTTCATGTGCTCGGTCAGCTCCTTGATGCGCTCGGACAGGATGGCGACCTGAACCTTGGGGTTACCGGTATCGACCGGGGAGTTACCGAACTGGGCGGTCAGCTCCGCCTTGCGCTCTTTGGAAACAGTCATTGTTTCACCTTTCGTTTCGCGTCGCCCGTGGGCGACTCTATTCGCCTCGGACTGAGAAGCCGCCGGTGGAGCGAACATCCAAGGTCGAGGTACCAACAGGTCGGTATGTTACCACAAGCGACGCGCGCCTGCGCATCATCACCGACCCAACATGAATTCCATCGCACGGAGCCGCTGATCGGTGTGCGTGGCGGCCCAAACATGCGAAAGCCCCAGCAAAAACGCAGCCGTATGCGGATCGATCCGCTCGTCCATAAGGGAATCGAACGTCATGGACATGAGGGCGCGAAGCCATGCGACCTCGCCGGTTGAGACCAACTCGGCGCCCGGAACGCTCGACGCGCATGAGCCGCACATGAGGCCGCCCGCCTGGGGCGAAAAATACGACAGCATGGGGTCTCCGCATAGCACGCATGCCGAGAAATCGGGTCGGTAACCAACGTGCGACAGCAGTTTAAAGACAAAGGCCGCCACGAGCAGGTCCATATGTGCCGAGTCGAGCCCGCTGCCGACAAGCGTGAGCGCCCGCTGTGTAATGGCAAAGGTAAATGGATCCTCGGCATCCTCGAACGAGCACACGCGCGCAACCTCGGCAATCGCGCTGGCGGCACAGGTCGTCTCGTAGTCAGGAGCAGCACCGAGCGGCGCCTCCATAAGCTCGGCCTGAGAAACCACGTCGAGCGACCGTCCATGCGCCAACAGCATATCAACGGTGCAGAAGAGCTCGCAGCGGGCCGCAAGGCGACCGCCAGGCTTACGTGCGCCCTTGGCCACGGCACGCACCTGCCGCCCCCGTTCGTCGAGCATCGTCAAGATCAGGTCGGTTTCCTTGAGCTTAGTCTTGTCGAGGACGAGCACCTTCGTGCGATATGTGCGAGAGCCTGCCATGAACGCCGAGGCTTAATCTTCGGCGTTATAGCCAAAGCGGCGGATTTGCGCCTCGTCATCGCGCCAGCCGGCCTTGACCTTCACGTCGAGCTCCAAAAAGACCTGAGTGCCAAAGATACGCTCAAGGTCACGACGGGCATCAATGCCGACATGCTTGATCATCTCGCCGCCCTTGCCGATGATGATGCCCTTTTGGCCCTCGCGCTCGACGTAAATGGTGGCGTGCACGCGCAGTACCTTCTTGGTCTGCTCGAGCGCATCGCAGATCACGCCAACGGAGTGCGGAATCTCATCACGGGTGCGGCGCAAGACCTTCTCGCGCACAAACTCGGCAACGAGCGTCTCATCGGAAGCGTCAGTACCCATGTCCTCGGGGAACCAACGCGGACCCTCGGGCAAAAAGTGCGCAACGGTCTCTATAAAGGCATCGACGTTGAAGTTCTTGACCGACGACGTCACAATCTCGTCGTCATATTCCATAAGCTCGTGGGCAGCCTTAAGCTGCTCCATGACCTGTGCGGGGTCGGCCTCATCGGCCTTGGTGAGCACCAGGACCTTCTTGGAACGAGCGCTCTTGACGCGCTCGGCAACCCAGGCGTCTCCCCTGCCGATCGGCTTGGTGGCATCAATCAAAAACGCGACGACGTCGACATCGTTTAACTCGAACAGTGCGCTCCTGTTGAGCTCGGACCCCAGGCCGTCCTTGGGCTTATGAATACCCGGGGTATCGACAAAGACCAGCTGGTAGCCGGGACGGTTGACGACGGCGCGCATGCGACGGCGGGTCGTCTGTGCCACCGGCGAGGTGATGGCGACCTTTTTGCCATAGCAGGCATTAAGCAGCGTGGACTTGCCGGCGTTGGGGCGTCCGACCAGGGCCACAAAGCCGCTGCGGAAACCGGGTTCCACGTCACCAAAGCCCGCGAGGTTCTCATCCTCGTCGCACAGGGCGTCGAGTTCCTCGTCGCTCATGCCCTCAAACGGGTCGAACTCCTCGGCCTCGTCATCCAAAATCTCATCGATAGGCTGCATATTGTCGGACATGGGAATCCCTTTCTAAATAAAGCCGAGCGCGTGGGCAAATACCAGCACGCCCACAATCGCGGCGGTGATGGAAAGAATGTATACAGAGGCGGCGGCGATGTCCTTCGCACGCTTGGCCAGCGGATGGAGCTCCTGGGTCGCCAGGTCGACGATGGCCTCCATAGCGGTGTTGCACAGCTCGCCGTGAATCACCAGGCCACAACAGATGATAATCGTGGCCCACTCGGCAATGTCGAGTCCCACGATGCAGCCGGCAATGACGGTACACACGCCCGCAACGAGCATGACCTTGATGTTGCGCTCGGTCTTGACGGCGGTAACGAAGCCCTCCATGGCGTAGGAAAACGACTTAAAGAAGGACGGATGGTCCTTGTTCGATCCGGGAATCATAGACGGCTCCTAGTCGTGGGCGTGGTTGGTGATGGGGCCGACGTGGACCAGCTTGGGGTCCTCGCCGCGCTCGAGCGCCAGATCGCGCAGGATGGCGTCCTCGCGGGCCTCCATGACCTCGGCCTCGTCGTCCTCGATGTGGTCATAGCCCAGCAGGTGCAGCATTCCGTGTACGAGCATCAGACGGCACTCGTCAGCGGGGCTATTGCCAAAACCGGGGGCCTGACGGGCAATAACCTGCGGGGCAAGGATAATATCGCCGAGCTCGAGCGTCTCATCGGCGGGAATGTCATCGTCAAAGGCCGAATCGCACTCAAACGAGAGCACATCGGTGGTGCGGTCGATACCGCGCCACTCGTGGTTGAGCTCGTGCATCTCGTCCTCGTCGACATACGAAAGGGAAATCTCGACTTCACGTTCAACGCCCTCGGCGGCAAGCACAACCTCGCAGATGTGCTCCACCTCCTGCGCGTCGAGCAGCGTATCGAGCTCGGCATCGTTGCTGATCAATACACTCAACGGGACTCCTTTCGGTCGCGCGGGCGCTGCTCGCGCACGTCATCATAAGCTTCATATGCCTCGACGATACGACCCACCAGGGCATGGCGCACCACGTCGGCGCGCTCCAGGTGCGCAAACGCCACATCGTCAACACGGCCCAAAATCTTCTCGACATCCGTCAAGCCACCACGACGACCCACCAGGTCACGCTGGCTCAGGTCGCCGGTAATCACGAACTTAGAGTTAAAGCCCAAGCGCGTCAGGAACATCTTCATCTGCTCGGGCGTGGTATTTTGCGCCTCGTCGAGCACCACGAAGGCATCGCTCAGCGTGCGGCCGCGCATGTAGGCAAGCGGGGCGATCTCGATCACGCCGCGCTCCATAAGCTCATCGGTGCGCTCGCAATCCATCATGTCAAAAAGGGCGTCGTAGAGCGGACGCATGTAGGGATCGATCTTTTCCTCAAGAGTACCGGGCAAAAAGCCCAGATTCTCCCCCGCCTCGACAACCGGACGCGTCAAGATCAGACGGCCCACCTCGTGACGCTTGAGCGCGGCAACGGCGAGCGCCATGGCCAGATAGGTCTTACCGGTACCGGCAGGACCCAAGCCAAAGGTGATGGTATGCAAGCGAATGGCATCCACATAGCGCTTTTGCCCGAGCGTCTTGGGACGAATGACACGGCCGCGATACGAAAGCAGCACGTCATCGCGAAGCGACGTAGCCTCGTGCTCACCGTCGCGCAGAACGGCCAGACAGCGCGAGACATCGTCGGCAGAAAGCGTGCGCCCGGCAGCAGCCTCACGAAAGGCATGTTCGAAAAAACGCACCACGAGTTCGACCTCGTCCGGGTCGCCGCTCACGGCGATGCTATCGCCACGGGCGACCACGTGAGCGCGAACCAAGCTCTCGAGCACGCGAAGGACGCCGTCGCCGGCGCCCAAAACGCACGAGGGATCAATTCCCTCGGGAACGGTAAGTCTAATCTTCGAGGCTTCCATGAACCTCCCTGCGTGCATGGACCAAGCCGGAATCATCGACTCCGATGATAGCAACATCGAGCAGGCACGGGGCTGTAAGTCCACAGGTATCGTCAAGACGGGCATGATGGAACGAGCCGAGCGTCAGGTTGTCGCCATACTCGAGCACGGCACGCTCGACCGTGCCCACGCGACGGCGAGCGTCGGCAATAGCGAGCTCCTGTGCAGCGGCCCGCATACGACGGCTGCGCTCGGCCATAACCTCGGGCGGAACCTGGTCGGGCATGTCGGCAGCAAGGGTACCGGAACGCTTGCTGTAGCGGAACACGTGCATACGCGAGAAACCCACACGGCGGCACAGCGCCAGCGACTCCTCGAACTCCTCGTCCGTCTCACCAGGGAAGCCGACAATAACGTCGCAAGAAAGTGACGCCTGCGGCAGATTGGCGCGAATCATACGCACCGTGTCCTCAAAGGCCTCCGCACTATAGGGACGGCCCATGCGATGCAGGGTCGCCGTGCAGCCGGACTGCACGGGCAGGTGCAAAAACGGGGCGATACGCTGCGGATAGCGCGCCATAACCTTAAGCAGGCGCTCAGAGATATCCATGGGCTCGACCGAGGAAATGCGCACATGCGGAATAGACGTGCGCTCCATGATGGCCTCGAGCAGCTCATCGATTTCGACGTGCTCGTCGGTCGCGCTCTTGCCATCGTAGGCACCCAGGTTCACACCGGTCAGCACCACCTCGGGCACGCCGGCCTCCTGGGCCTCGCGAACTTGCTCGAGCACGGACTCGACGGGCACGGAGCGCTCGGGGCCGCGTGCCTTCCACACAATGCAATAGGTGCAGCGATGGTTGCAGCCGTCCTGAATCTTCACGCCCAGGCGAGAGCGACCGAGCGCATCGACCACCTCGCCATCGCTGCAGGCGGGAACGCTATCGGATTCGACACCCAGCACCTCGCAGACGCGCTCGGCGACGTCAATCTTGGACGGCTCGGCGATCACGCGATCGGAGAGCTCCAGCAACTCCTCGGGATGCAGGTTGACGACGCAGCCGGTTACGACCACGTAAGGGTCGTTAGGATGGGCCAGCGCATGACGGACGGCCTTACGGGTCTTGGCCTCGGCCTCGCCCGTAACGGCACAGGTGTTAATGACGATCAGATCGGCATCCTGGGGATCCACAATAGCAAAGCCCAGGCGCATAAGATCGGCAGTGATACGGTCAGACTCAACCCGGTTGACGCGGCAGCCGAGGTTGACGACGGAAATATGGGGTGCGAGCACGCGGGCTCCTTAATCGAGGATATCGTCGAGGGCACTCTTGATACGGTCGGTCACCGACTTCTTACCGGAAGCGACGTCATCGCCCATCTCATCGGCAAAAGCACGGAGCAGCTCGTGTTGCTTATTGGAAAGATTGGTGGGAACGACCACGCGCAGTTGCACGATCAGGCGACCACGCGAACCGCCACCGCCAATGCGCGGCATGCCGTAATTATTGACGCTCACGGTGTCGCCGTACTGTGTACCAGCAGGGACCGTCACCTTGACGACCTCATCGGGCATAATGCCCTCGACCTCGATCTCGCAGCCGAGCGCTGCCTGCGCAATCGAAATATCGCTCACGAGGTACAGGTCGTCACCGTTGCGCTTAAAACGCTCGTGGTCGGCGACGCGCACGTTGACGATCAGGTCGCCCGAGGGCTCGCCGCGAAGGCCAGCCTCGCCAAAGCCGCTCACGCGCAGCTGGCGACCGGTCGAAACGCCGGCGGGGATATCGATGTCGATCTTTTCATGTGAAGGCGTGCGGCCCTGACCGTCGCAGGTCTCGCAGGGATGATCGATGACCGTGCCCTCGCCGTGGCAGTCGGGACAAGGCGAAGAGGACTGAACCTGGCCCAGGAACGAACGCTGGACCGTCGTGACATAGCCCGTGCCGTGGCAGCGGCTGCACTGCTTTTCCTGCGCGCCCTCGGCCCTACCGGTGCCATTGCAATCCTCACAGGGAGCAAGGCGGTCATAGCTGATCGTCTTTTTGCACCCGAGTGCCGCCTCCTCGAGCGTCACCGAAAGGGAGATGGCCATGTCGCGGCCGCGACGACGCTCACGGCGATTTCGGGCGCCACCGCCGGCACCGCCGCCAAAGAACGACGAGAAGAGGTCGTCCATGCCCATGCCGCCAAAGATATCGTTAATGTCGACGTAGCCCGAACCACCAGGGCCGTCGGCAGTGCCGTAACGGTCGTAGTTAGCACGCTTCTGCTCATCGGAAAGAACGGAATATGCCTCGTTGAGCTCTTTGAACTTGGCCTCGGCCTCGGGGTCGTCCGAAACGTCCGGGTGTACGGTACGGGCCTTCTTTAGAAACGCGCGCTTAATCGTCCGCGCGTCGGCATCCTTGTCGACGCCAAGCACCTCGTAGTAATCCCTATTTTCCGACACGACCGAATCCTTCCGACTTTCATTATTGTCACAGTGCGTCCTATACCCAAGCTGGGCCGGCCGCAAACAGAGGGTTTGATGTTATTGCATTGCGTAGGGTGAAAGCATGGCACGTTGCGAGCAGCTCGCAAACCAAACCGACACGAGCGCAAACATAAATCCGTTGGCAAAACCGTTGGCAAACTGCATCGCGCCGCGCTTCCACCACAGCAGGCTGCGGTGCAGCACGCCGTCCGAGAGCACCATGAACAGGCCCATGGCAAACGGAATAAAGCACATCACGGCAAAGGCCGAGAACACGCCCGAGATGGCCGATAGCACCAAAAACGGCGCCACGATGCCCATCAGGTAAAAACCGGTACGGGCCTTGCCTTCCAGGCGCTCGGCCTCAACATGGGCGCGACCGACCAGATCACCGCCAGAGGCGCCGTTGGTGCCGGCGTGGCCCATGCCGCCAATACGTACCTCGTCGCCATCGTGCGTGCCGGCGGGAAACTCAATCGTCTGCTCGGAGGTCACACGGGTCCGCCCGCTGCCGCCGCAATCGGGACAGGGGTCGGCGACGACCTTACCGGAGCCACCGCACTCAGGGCAGACCGACTGGAACGTGCCGGCACCAAACAGAAAGGACAGGTCGACATCGATGTGACCGCGACCGCCGCAGCTCGGACAGGTATGTGCATGCTCGGACGAAACAGAGCCCGAACCACCGCAGTGACCACAGGTATCGAAGCGCGTATAGCGGACGGTCTTGTGGGCACCGCCCTTGGCCTCCTTGGCGTCGAGTTTGATATCGACGACCACATTGGCGCCGTTCTCGGGATTGTAAGCAGCCTGCCCACGACGCTGCTGGCCCCAAGCGCCGCCAAAGGGAAAACCGCCCTCAAAGGGATTGCCATAGCCTGTGTTGCCGGCGTAGCCGCCACCATAGGGCGAAGCCGTAGGAGCACCGGCAAAGGGATTGCCCGAGCGCATGGCGTCGTAGCGCGCACGTTTTTGCTCATCCGAAAGCACGGCGTAGGCCTCGGAAACCTCTTTAAACTTTTCCTCGGCATCCGGCTCTTTGTTGACGTCCGGATGGAGCTTGCGGGCCTTTTGCTGAAAGGCCTTTTGAATATCACGCGAGGTGGCGTCCTTGGAGACACCCAGAATCTCGTAGTAATCTTTTTCGTTCATCGTCGCCATGCGCGGCAACCTCCTGCTCACAGCAGCGTATATATTCCGGTAATTCTACCCGAGCGGCCTAAGCTAGATCCCAAAACAGCTCGAACAGAACATTTCCATCGAGCCAGCCCAAGTGTGTCGGCGCCAGACGAGCTCGAACATAGCCCGCGACGACATCTGCCGAAGTGAAAGGTCCCTCATGGACCCCGAGCGTCTCGGGCACCCAAGTGGCAAGACCCAATTCGAGCGCGCGATCGCAGGCAGCTGCCAGCTCATCGGCCGGGATGACGCAAGCTGCACGAACCAACAGGTCGGACGCAACACCGCCCGTCATGCGACAAGACAGCATCAGGTCTTCAGCCGCAGCCTCACGCTGCGACAGATATTCGGCCTCAAACGCCGTCGCGTCATCGTCACGTTGCACCAGACGCACGCGGTACGAATCGCCTCGAGAAGACACGCCGGGGAACAAACCTGCAAGACGGTCGAAATCCTCGGCGTCGAGCATGCCCGCGGCGGAACGACCCAGGCCCAAATAGCCCTGGCCGGTCCAGTAGGCAATGTTATGGGCGCACTCATGTCCGTCGAGCGCATAGCTTGCCACCTCATACGGGTGATAGCCGGCCGCACCCAGACGCTCACGCGCCACATCCATGCACGAAGCTTGAAAATCCTCGTCGGGCTCGACCGACTCGTCGCGGCACGCCATGCGATAAAGGGGAGTCCCCTCCTCAAGCGTGAGCGGGTAGACCGACACATGATGCGGAGCCGCCGCCAGCACGCCATCGAGCGTGCGCTTCCAACTCGCTGCGGTCTGCCCGGGAAGTCCGCACATAAGGTCGCACGACACGTCAAGCCCAGAGTTCTTGACCGTCGCGATGGCGGCAAACGCCCGATCGGCATCGTGAATACGGCCGATGGCGGTAAGTTCGGTGTTATCGAGCGTTTGCACGCCCAGAGAGACGCGTGTGACACCAACCTTGGCAAGCGCAGTGGCAAGCTCGGCGGTCAGCGACTCGGGATTGGCCTCGCAGGTAAACTCAACGGGGGCGCACCACGCACGAATACGCCGCGCCAGCTCCACCAGGCGCTCCCCCGCCAGCGACGGCGTACCGCCGCCAACATAGACGGTGCGGATATGGTCAAGGGCCCCAGCCTTGCCAAAAGCATCGAGGCGCGCGAACAACTGCTCAAAATAGACATCGAGCGCAGCACTCAGGTCGCACGGAGAAAAACTGCGCGAGTCAAAGTCGCAGTACCGGCACTTTTGGGCGCAAAACGGCACGTGCACGTACAGCGCGGTAACGGCCACCCTTAAGCCTCCAGCGGATGAGGGGGCACCGATTCGCCGGCGGCAAGGGCAGCCTCGCAGGCCACCACATCGCGCTCGATATCATCGACCAGTGCCATAAACTCCTCGTACGTGGAGCAGCGCACCACCTGAGCGCGCCAGGCGGCGGCATGGGGCATGCCCTTTAGATACCAGCTCGCGTACGTACGGGCGCGCGACATAAGCGGCAGAAGCTCGTGCGTCAACGTCAGGTGCTCACGCAGAGCCTCCAGGCGCTCGACCGAGGAGCGAGAAGGAACCGGCGTGCCATCGAGCGCAAGGGCGCGAGCATCACCGAACACCCACGGATTGCCGTAGATGCCGCGCGCGATAAACACCGCGCTGGCACCCGAGCCTTGCAGATGCTCAGCAGCGTCCTCGGCCGAGAACACATCGCCCGAACCGATAACGGGAATTTCGACGGCGTCGGCAACCTCATCGACAACCGACCAATCGGCCTGGCCGGTGTAGAGCTGCGTGGCACAACGACCGTGCACGGCAACTGCAGAGGCGCCCGCCCCTTCAAGCATCTGGGCAAACGTTGCGGCGTTGCGGTCCTCGGCATAAAAACCCTTGCGGATCTTCACGGTCACGGGAACATGCGCCGCGCCCACCGCTGCCTCGACAATCTTCTCGGCCAGGTCGGGCGTGCGCATAAGCGCCGAGCCTTCGCCCTTAGTAACGACCTTGCGAGCCGGACAGGCCATGTTGATATCAATCAATGACAGGCGATCGCCCACACGCTCCTCGACGGCGGCGACGGCACTCGCAAACTGCTCGGGCTTGGAGCCAAAGAGCTGCACGCAAATCTGCTGCTCCTCGTCGGCCGGTAGCACCAAGCGCCAGGTCTTGTTGCTGGCATAGGCAAGGCCCGCCACGCTCACCATCTCGCTATAGGCGAGATTGGCACCGCGGCGGCGGCACATGATGCGATAAGCGGGATCGGTTACGCCCGCCATGGGAGCCATAAGGAACGGCTGCTCGGCATAGGCGCCCAGCAGCCGCTTGCTGTATTCGGAAAGCGCCATAGACCTACTCGTCCACCTTGAGGATCGCCATAAAGGCCTCCTGCGGGACCTCGACCGAGCCGATGGCCTTCATGCGCTTCTTGCCCTCTTTCTGCTTCTCGAGCAGCTTGCGCTTACGCGAGATATCGCCGCCGTAGCACTTAGCAAGAACGTCCTTGCGACGCGCTTTGACGGTAGAACGGGCGATGATTTTGTTGCCGATAGCACCCTGGATGGGAACCTCGAACAGCTGACGCGGGATGATCTCCTTAAGTTTGTCGCACAGACCACGGGCCAGGCCATAGGCCTTGTCCTTATGGACGATAAACGACAGCGCGTCCACCTCGTCGCCCGAAAGCAAGATATCGAGCTTCACGAGCTCGGAGGGACGGTACTCGTTGAACTCGTAGTCGAGCGAGGCATAGCCCTTGGTACGACTCTTGAGCTGGTCAAAGAAGTCCAAGATGAGCTCGGCGAGCGGCATATCGAAGCGCATCTCGACCGATTTGCTCGTGAGGTGAATCATGTCGGTCGTTACGCCGCGGTGCTCGATGGCGAGCTGCATAACGGCACCCGTGTACTCAGGCGGGCAGATGATCTTTGCCTTGAGGTAGGGTTCCTCGATACGCTCAATGCGCGTGGCCTCGGGAAGGTCCTGCGGGCTGCGGACATCGATCATTTCGCCGTCGGTCTTGTAGACGTGATAGTCCACCGAGGGGCTCGTGGCAATGAGGTCAAGATTGAACTCACGCTCCAGGCGCTCCTTGACGACCTCCATATGCAGCAGGCCCAAGAAGCCCACGCGGAAGCCAAAGCCGAGCGCCACCGAGGTCTCGGGCTCCCACACCAACGACGGGTCGTTGACATGCAGCTTATCGAGCGCGTCACGCAGGCTCTCGTAGTCCTTGTTATCGATCGGGAACAGGCCCGTATAGACCATGGGCTTAGCCTCGCGGTAACCGGGAAGCGGCTCGGGGCAGGGGTTCGACGCCCAGGTAAGGGTGTCGCCCACGCGAACGGCCTCGGGGTCCTTCAGGCCCGTGACCACGTATCCGACCTCGCCGACCGTCAGCGCGTCGACCGGCGTCTCGGCGGGACGCTTGACGCCCACGCCATCGACCAAAAAGTCGCCCTTTGCCTGCATCATGCGCAAGGTATCGCCCTTTTTGATGGAGCCGTCAAAGATGCGCACCGTGGCGACGACGCCACGATACTCGTCGAAGTATGAATCCAGAATGAGTGCCTTGAGCGGCGCATTCGCATCGCCCTTGGGCGGAGAGATCAGAAAGACAATGGACTCCAGCAGATCGTGGATGCCCTCGCCGGTCTTGCCCGAGACACACACGGCATCATCGGCAGGGATCGCCAGGTCATCCTCAATCTCGGTCTTAACCTCGTCGGGATGAGCCGAGGGCAGGTCGATCTTGTTGATGGCCGGCACAATGTCCAGATTGGCGTTCATGGCAAGCGTCGCGTTGGAGACGGTCTGTGCCTCGACGCCCTGTGTGGCGTCGACAACGAGCACCGCGCCCTCACAGGCTGCCAGCGAGCGCGAGACCTCATAGGTAAAGTCCACGTGGCCCGGCGTATCGATCAGATTGAACTGATACGTCTCGCCATCGTCGGCGTCATAGGACACGCGAACGGCATTGGACTTGATCGTGATGCCGCGCTCGCGCTCGATATCCATGGTGTCGAGCAGCTGCGACTCCATGTCGCGCTCGTCGACGGTATGGGTGAGCTCGAGAATGCGGTCACTGATCGTGGACTTGCCATGGTCGATGTGCGCAACAATCGAGAAGTTGCGGATGTGGGAAATGTCAATTGAAGTATTCATGCGGACTATCTTACCCGAGCGGTACAAAAAATGGAGCCTGTTCCATAAAACAGGCTCCATTTATGCGCGTAATCTGTGTGGTGTGAAATTTACAACTTAGGCGTTGATGCTGTTCACGAGCTTGGCAAGACCGGACTTGCGGTTGGAAGCCTGGTTCTTGTGGATAACATGCTTGGCGGCAGCCATGTCGAGACGCTTGGTGACGGTCTTGAGGGCAGCCTGGGCCTTCTCGGCGTCGCCCTCGGCGACGGCGGACTGGACGTGCTTGGTCAGCGTCTTGAGCTCGGACTTGACAGCCTTGTTACGCATGCGAGCTGCCTCATTGGTGCGGATACGCTTCTTCTGAGACTTGATGTTTGCCACTTCTGGAGTTCCTTTCGAGTTCCTTGCAAAAAATGTATGACACCTCTGAGACACGGTGAGGTCATGCAAGCGCCTACTATAGCACGCTCCCCCTCAAAGGGATAGAACGAATTTGTCAAATAGGCAGGTATCATCACGATTTTCTCAAGATGTTCGTAATCCAGAGCAAAAGCGCGGTCTGAGAATCGGCCGAACCCTTCAGTGCGAGCTCCACATCGACCGCGCCCTCGAGCGCGGCAACGAGCTCTGCCATCGAAAAGCGACGTGCCCAGGTCAGGTGATTCTTGACCTGCCAGGACTGGAGCTTAAGTGTTGCAGCCAGCTCACGACCCTGTCCGCGCGCATCGAGCGCCTTGGCAACGATAAGCTCGCGGATGCGGCCGCACAGCAATGTGTAAGTCCACACGTAGCTCTTGGCGGGCAGTAGATTGAAGAGCTCGAGCGAGCGTCGCATGTCACGGGCCGAGACCGCATTGAGAAAGTCCCAGGGTTGAACCTCGGCCGTACGTACAATCCAGCGCTCAACGTCGACAAGCTCAATCTGGGGCACCTCGACCATCTGGGCAAGCTTAGCCAAGTCGTTATCGAGCATGCGAGTGTTTTCACCCGAACGCGAGACGAGTTCCTCGGCGGCCGCCGTCGTGATCGACTTGCCGTGCTGCGTCGCCATCTGCTGCACGCGGCGCGGTAGCTCCCAGCGCTTGGTGCCGGAGCAATCGATCACAGCCTTCTTGTCGATCTTGGCGATCGCCTTATACAGGCGCGTGTTCTTGGCAAGCGAGTCGGCGATGATGAGGCAGACCGTTGTGGGACTGGGACTCGCCAGATACTCGACGAGCGGCTCCGAGACCGACTTGGCGAGCTTTGAGCAGCCATCAAGGATTACCAGGCGAAACTCACTGCCCATGGGAAAGGTGTTGAGCGATCCGATAATCGACTCGATATCGGGGTCTTTGGTCATATCGCGCTCGTCGAGGTTGAACTCGACCATGCCCGACTTTTCCAGACGCGCTTTCATACGCGAGACGGCGTGATCGCGCTTGACTCCGTCGGTACCGACGATCAGATATGCCGGCAGCAGACCGGTTTCGGACATTGCGCTCCCCTCCCGCAGGCCTTCGTATTCGCTCCGTGCCATTCTAGCCCAGGGGCCCACCACACGCCAACGACGTCGTCACGGTCGCTGGCATCGCATCGCAAAGCCATTCGCAGCCGGCGTGACGGTAATGTCGCCGTGTTCGATAGTGCACGCGAACACGCCGCCCGCTTCCTTAACGGCATCGATGCAGGCATCGGACGGATGGCCGTATCGATTCCCTTCGCCCGCACTCGCGAGGGAAAGCTCGGGCTTCAGGACGTCCAGCAACTCATCATCGACTGAAACCTTAGAGCCGTGATGCCCAAGTTTAAGTACGTCGATATCCCCCACCTCCTGCACGAATTCCCGTTCTTGGTCGATCTCGGCATCACCGGTGAGGAGCATACGCAGGCCCTTGCCTTCCTGAACATATGAGAGCAGCAGGACAAGCGAGTCCTCATTTCCCTCGCCATCCACGGACTCGAATGGCCACATCACGCGGGCGCAAAATGAGCCGATATCGACCGTATCCCCACGGCGCACCTGCCGATACTCCACGCCAGGTCGGTTCAATACCTCGGCAGGAGCATCCTCCAGCGCATCCGCCGCCACGGCAATCGTACCGACCGAAAACTGTTCGAGCACGGCAGGCAGACCACCCCAGTGATCCTCATCCCAATGCGTCACAAAGACGGCATCGATATGGTGCACGTTATTGCGAACCAACGCCGCCACCACGCGCTCGTCGAGCCCGCAGTCGACGAGCGCCACTGCGCCGCCCTGGCGAATAATAATCGCATCGGCCTGGCCCACATCGAGCACCGTCACCGAAGGCGGAGCGAATCGATCCCAGTAGACGTACGGAATCGCAGCCAAGAGCACCAGGCATGCAAGCCCCACCGCCATAGGACGTGCACGGGGACGCGGCCACCAGACAAGCAGAACCGCCAGCAAACACGGCACTAGGTAAATCCACATGCTATCGGGCGGCACGCTCACGGATGCACCCGGCACGGCGGCAAACAGCTGCTCAAAGAACAGCGCGCAACGGGCGGCAATCATGGGCACAACGAGCGCCCAAGTCCGCAACGGCGCCAGGAGCGAAAAGGGAACCAGCACGATCGACACGGCGAGCAGTGCGCTCACCACCGGACCGAGGACCGCATTTGCGAGCGGAGCAATGAGCGAGAACGTACCGAAGGCAGGAATGGTAATGGGAAGTGTCGCCAGTTGCGAGCACAGCGTGACGGAAAGCATGCTGGCAACGCCCGACGGAACACTCAGCTCACCCAAAGCGTAGGTCGCATAGGGGCAAAAGCACAGAATGGCTAAGACGCTGGCACATGAAAGCTGAAAGCCCATCTCGAACAGAACCGTCGGCCGCAGCAACACAAAGATGGACATGGTAACGAAGAGTGCCGATGCGCCGTGCCGGCGCCGCCCCGCGCCGTTTACGACAAGCGTCGCGAACACCATGCAGCACGCGCGCACGGCAGAGGGAGACGCGCCCGTAAAAGCAGCGTAGCCCACAAGCGTTATCGCCAATATCGCCCGTTGAAGACCGCGTGAACACCGAGTCTTTTGCAATACACCCTCGATTACAAACCCCACGATTGCCAAATGGCTGCCCGAGACGGCGATAAGATGCGCCGTTCCCGTCACCGAAAACCAGTCGCCCGCCGGCTGGGCGCGCAGCTCGGCCGAACGACCGCAGACGACACCGGCTATGAGTGCACGCGCCGGGTCGGTCGCAGGCGCGATGGACGCAAGCAGCCCATTTCGCAGCCGAAGCAGCGGCCCCGGAGAGTCTTCATCGACCGACAAAATCCGAACGACTTTAACCTTGCGCACCTCGCCTCGGAGCACGCGCGATCGTCCATACGCATCGTTCTCAAAACGTGAAACGCGACCGATAACACGCACGTGCGCCCCGACCTTGAGCTCGAGGTCGCACGATAGGCGAACCATTGCCAAGTTCTTACCGTCCGTGCGTGCCTCGCAGGTATAGGAATACACGTCGTCGTTTATGGATGGGTCACCCTGCACGACAAACTCAAGGCTGCTTGCCGCTCGACCGTCGAGCGCCTTCGAGGCGCTTAGCACGCCCACAGCCCACCACGCCGAGACGACCGCTCCCGCCACGAGACCGACGGACGCGGCATACAGCCACCGCTTCCAAGGGGCAAGCCGCGCACAAGATTGAGCCAGCACAACGAATACCGCCGCCGTAACGGGAATGGCCCATAGCGGCCCGACCGCCGAAGCCCGCTCCCACAGCAGCGCATCGGCGGCCACGTTGAGCACCAAGGCGCAGCTCATGCACATGCCGGCACACAGGGCCATCGTCCACGGCATCAGAGGCCGCGGAGGCATCACATGCTCGCGCTCGGTCGCACTCATACGCAGATGGAATCTTTGATTTTGGCAAGCTTCTTCTCGCCGATTCCCGACACACGCATCAGATCGTCAACCGAGGCAAAACCACCGTTCTTTGTCCGCTCATCGATAATCGACTGGGCCATGGAGGGACCGATGCCCGAGAGCGTCTGCAGCTCTGCCGCGCTTGCCGTATTGATATTTACTAGGCCTGTTACGCCACTCACGCCCGATGATGCGGAAGCCCCACCATCAACACCAGCTTCCGCAATGGACGCCTGCTGCTCCCCTACCGTTGGAACGTGAATCTTCTGTCCATCGACGACCTTAGATGCCCGATTGAGCCCCGTAACGTCTGCCTCGGGCGCCAGCCCGCCGGCGGCATCAATCGCCTGAGCAACCCGCGCGCCGTCCTTGAGACGATATACACCGGGCGACACAACGGCGCCATCAACATCGACATAAACCTCTGCCGCGGCAGACGCCTTAGGCGAAGAGCCTTCGGATGTCTTTCCGCTCGAGGCATCGCCGGATCCCGGCTCCACTAACGAACCCGAACCATCAGTGTGCTCAAACGACACACTGCCGGCACCGCCGCCAAGGTTCGCCATCGCCAGTCCACTCGCCATCGCAATGACGACCAGTATCGCCATCACCACTGCCTTATGACCGAGCAGCTTGTCCGCCAAGCGGTCCATCCGTTTGACCCGTTCGTGTTGTTCGCGCTGCGCCATAGCAAAACCTCCCAACAACATCGTGTCAGGAAAAGAGTCCTGCAACAGCCATTCTCCAAAACCGGTTTTCGCGGTCAAACCAAAAGCCGACCAAAACCTTGCGAAATACTGTCCATTTATTCAGGCACACGTCAGCAAATGAACACTTAGCCGCAAAATGCCCAGATAGCAAAAGACCGACGATGCAGACGCATCGTCGGTCTATGCACAAAATTACTCGTGATCTTGGTAAATCTCACGCGGAGCAAGCTCCGAATGTTTGCGTTTTAAGGTCTTAGGGGCCTTATACGTGTTGCTCTCGAAGTCGATGTACTCGGTCTGCTTGAGCAGGCGCTCGATCATCTCCTCGTGATCGAACAACTCCCAGGCCTCATGCACGGCATCGAGTTTAGCGTGCGTCTCGGGACGGCGCGGCATAAACAGCGTGCAGCAGTCGGGAGCGGCCTCAGTCGAGATATCGAACGTACCGATCTCCTCGGCGCGCGCGATGATCTCCTGCTTGTCCGAACCGATGAGAGGACGGAACACGGGGATCTTCACGGCCTCGTTGACAGCCATGATGTTCTCAAGCGTTTGGGAGGCAACCTGCCCAAGCGATTCGCCCGTAACGATGGCCTTAGCGCCCTCGATATGCGCGATGCGCTCGGCAACCGAATACATAATGCGGCGATACATGATCACGCGAAGGTTACTGGGACAGGTGACCGAAATCTCACGCTGGCAGTCGCCAAACGGCACCACGTACAGGCGGCCGATCTGGACACCCGGCTCAAGCGCACGGATGATATCCTGCACCAAATACTCGCTCGTATCGGGCGTCTGCGGACGACCGGAGAAATGTACCGGCACGCACACCGCGCCGCGACGCGCGAGCATCCAGGTCGCCACCGGAGAATCGATACCTGACGACAGCAGCGTCACGACCTTGCCGGCAGAACCCACCGGCAGACCGCCCACGCCGCGCTCGGAGCGCGCGTACACATAAACGCTACCCTGGACCACCAGTACGTGCACCATCGCATCGGGGTCGTGCATTTGAACCTTTTTATCGGGGAAGGCCTCACACAACACCTCGCCCACCTGACGATTGATGTCAATCGAGGTGAGCTCATAGTCGGTATTGGAGCGCTTAGCGTGCACCTTAAACGAATCGAAGGAACCAAACTCGCGCAGCGCCTTGACGGCGGCGGCGCAGTACTCCTGCGGGTCGCGGTTGGTGTGATACGCCAAAGACACACGAGCAACGCCGGGAACGGTGCGAATAACACGCGCCGCATCATCGGCCTGATGCTCGTTAAAGGTCACGAGGATATAACCGGAAATTCGAGACACGGCGTTCACGGAAAAGGCGGCCAAAGCCGCCTTAATGTTATCCATGAGGATATGCTCAAAATGTGCGCGGTTCTTGCCCTTCAGTCCAACCTCGTGATAGTGGACCAGGCAGACGCGAGCCGCCATTTAGGCTTCAGCAACCTTGTGGCCGAGCGCCTTCTCGTAACGGGCCTCGTCGTAAGAGATGTCGCCGTCGACAATCTCGTCCATAGCCATCGAGATGGTATCGGCACCGGAAAGCCCGATGGTGATGTCATCGACATCCTGGACGGCAAGCACGCGGTTGTGCTGGCCACGCAGCATGCTATTGATGTCGCAGGCGCGCTTGGAGGCAAGCGAAGCGAGCAGGAAGCGGTTGTGATCGGTCTTCTCCAGAAGATCGTCAATGCAAGGCTTTACAACGGACACGGACCTCAGATCCTTTCATGCATATCGAGAACGCGAACGAGCTCATCGGTCGCGCGGTCGAGATCGTCATTAACCACGACGTCGTCGTAGCGGTCGGCAAGGGCAAGCTCATCGGCGGCGTTTGCCATACGCAGCTCAATCGTCTCGGGCGTCTCGGTACCGCGACCGACTAGACGCTCGCGGAGCACCTCAAGCGAAGGCGGCTTGATAAAGATCAGCACGGCCTCGGGGAAACGCTCCTTCACCTGCAGGGCGCCCTGGACATCGATCTCCAAAATCAGAGACGAACCAGAGGCGAGCTTGGACTGGACCTCGCTCACCAACGTGCCGTAGCAGTTACCGTGGACCTCGGCCCACTCAACAAACTCACCGTTTGCCACGCGGCGGTCGAACTCCTCGCGCGTCAGAAAAAAGTAGTTGACGCCGTCGACCTCACCTTTGCGTGGTGCTCGCGTGGTAGCCGAAACCGTCAGGCCCAGGTTCGAGCGGCGCTCGCGCACACGAGTGACGAGCGTACCCTTGCCTGCGCCTGACGGTCCAGAAATCACAAAGAGCTTGGAATCCTGAGCGCTCACTTATTTGGTCAGCTGCTCGAGGAGCTGCTCGCGCTGACGGACGCCGAGGCCCTGGACGCGACGGGTAGCGGAGATACCGAGCTCCTCCATGATCTTGGCGGCCTTGGCCTTGCCATAACCAGGAAGAGACTCGATGAGGGTGGAAACCTTCATGCGGGAAGCGATGGGGTCATCGGAGTTGAGCACGGACTCGAGGGACTTCTCGCCCTTCTTGATCTGCTCGCGAAGCTCAGCGCGGGCGTGACGTGCGGCAGCAGCCTTCTCAAGAGCCTGCTTGCGCTGCTCATCGGTAAGCTGAGGGAGTGCCATTCGTACCTCCAAGTAGTTGGGTTATATCTGATTCAATAATTGGCATTTTAGCACGTAGAACGTACAAAATGCCCAATCGCGGCTCCATAGGTTAGACGATACCCGCAAAAAGTGCAATATACTGCGCCCAAAGTTAAGCCCCTGACCTGCGATTCCACACAAAGGATGGGAAAGTTTACGCAGGCACAGGGGCTATTTTGTGCTAATGAGACCCAAAAGTGGTGACTTAGGGGAATCTTTTACGCGACGTTTTCGACCAGCTCGGCGACGATGGCGTCAAAGGCGGCAACCGGATCGTCGGCGCCGGTGATGGGACGGCCCACCACAATATGACTTGCGCCGCGCTCGATAGCCTGGGAAGGCGTCGCCACGCGGGACTGGTCACCAAGGGCGGCACCCACCGGACGCACGCCCGGAGTCACGATCAGGGCATCAGAACCCAGCAGCTCACGCATGTCGTGAGCCTCCATCGGCGAGCACACGATGCCATCGATGCCGTTGGCCTGAGCGAGCTTTGCCAGGCGGGCGGCCTCCTCGGACACGGGCGACTCGACGCCGATCTCGCTCAAGGCATCCTGATTCATGCTCGTGAGAACGGTGATGGCGACGAGCTTGGCGCGGTCCTCGCGCGCCTCCTCGGCACCCTCGCGGCAGGCAGCGAGCATGGCGCCCGAACCCAAGCCGTGAACCGAGAGCAGGTCGGCACCAGCAAGCGAGGCCGAACGGGCGGCGCCGCGAACCTGATGCGGAATATCATGGAACTTAAGGTCGAGGAAAACCTTAAAGCCCAAATCCTTGAACGTCTTGACGATCTCAGGACCCTCGGCGTAATAGAGCGTCATGCCAACCTTGAGCCAGGCGGCATGGCCCGAAAGCTCGTGGGCAAGCTCGAGCGCACGCTCACGGTCGCAGTCGAGAGCGACGATAACACGGTCGCGGGCATCGGTCTCTAGCATTCGAACGCACCTACCAGTTCGTTGATGTCCTTCACGCCCTGAGACTCGGCCCAGGCCTCGAGCTCGTGCGCGATCTTGAGCGAAGCGCACGGATCGACGAAGTTGGCCATGCCGACCGACACGCAGGTGGCGCCGGCCAGAATAAACTCGGCCGCATCCTCGCCCGTCATGACGCCGCCGACACCGTTGATGGGGATATCGACGGCCTGGGCAACCTCCCAGACCATGCGCACGGCGATGTGGTGGCACAGCGGGCCCGAAAGGCCGCCCTTGGGCTTGGCCACGCGGGACTTGCGGGTATGGACGTCGATGGCCATGCCCTGGATGGAGTTGATGACCGAAAGGCCGTCGGCACCGGCAGCCTCGAGGGCCTTGGCAATCTCGGCAACGTTAACCGGAGCCATCTTTACGAACAGCGGCTTATCGGTCACCTTGCGGCAGGCAGCCATAACGGAAGAGGCGCCCTCGGGCGTGGAGCCCATGGCGGCACCGCCGGCGGCGATATTAGGGCAGCTCACGTTGATCTCGTAGCCGGCAGCCCAGGGGCACAGTTCGACATACATCTCGAGTGCGCGGACAAACTCGTCAACGGAGTGGCCGGCAACCTGACAGATGACCTGGCAGCCGTCCTTGGAGAGCTGCTCGAGCCACGGACCGGACTCGCGGGCAAAGGCGGCCACGCCGGGGTTCTGAAGGCCCACGGAGTTGATCATACCGCCGGGAATCTCGGCCATGCGGGGCGCGGGGTTGCCGGGCCAGGGCTCGGCAGCGCAGCCCTTGGTGGTGATGGCGCCCAGCTGGGAAACATCAAAGAAGTTCTGGAACTGCCAACCGTAGCCAAAGGTACCGGCTGCGGTGTTGATGGGGTTTTGCATCTTGACGCCGCCGAAATCGACGGCCATGTTCACAGTACCCACTAGAAGACCACCACCTTGGAAGCATCGAACACGGGGCCGCACATGCAGGCGCCCTTCATACCGTCGACCGTCTCGACATTGCAGGTGTTGCAGGCGCCAAAGCCACAGCTCATCATGCGCTCGAGCGACACCTCGCAGTACGCACCGGCCTCGGCAGCAGCGGCGGCGACCTTCTTCATCATGACGGCGGGACCGCAGCTGGCGACGTAGTCGTAGCCGCCCTCGCCGAGCAGCTCGGCGGCAGGATCGGTGCAAAAACCGTGCGTGCCGAGCGAGCCGTCGTCGGTGCAAACGTCGACCGTATCGCACAGAGCGCGGAACTCATCGATACCCACAGCCTTGGACGCGGTGCCAAAGCCCAGGCACACGTCGACGGCCACACCCTGCTCGGCAAGCTTACCGGCAAGGCACAGCACGGGCGGAACACCGATGCCGCCCGCAACGAGCAGCGCTTTCCTAGTGCCCTCGGGCACAAGCCAGCCGCGTCCGCCGGGGCCCAGCAGATTAGAGGTGGAACCGGGGGCCATCTGCGACAGACGACGGGTGTCGTCGCCCACGACGGCGTACCACAGCTCGACGGTGCCGGCCTGGGCGTCGGCGCGATAGAAGCTCAGGGGCACGCGAAGCAGCGAGGACGCATCACCGGGCACGGCAATGTTCACAAACTGACCGGGCTTGAGCGCACTTGCAAGCTTGGGGGCCGAGATGACGAGCGAGAAGATGCCGTCGGCAATCTCCCGGTTCGAGACGACCTCGAAGTCGTGCATGCGTGCAGTGGAAGGTGTGGGCATAGACGCTCCAATCCCCCATGCGGTTGCATGGTCAAAACGAACAGAAAGCGCGGCACCGCAAGGGCACCGCGCACAAAAGCGATAAGGCTATGCTAGCAGATGCAGCCGTCGGCGAGCGTCTGCTTACCGCCGACAAACACATCGGTGGCACGACCAGTGAGCGTGCGGCCGGCAAAACCGGAGTTCTCGGCACGCGACTCGTATCCATCCTCGCCGACCGTCCAGGTGGCGGACGCGTCGAACACGGTCAGGTCGGCAACGGAGCCCGCCTTGACCTGAACCTGGTCGAGGCCCAGGATCTCACGCGGCTTGATGGCCATGAGCTCGACCATGCGGCCCATACTCATCTTGCCCGTGTTGACCAGCTCGGTGAGTACGAGCGACAGCGAGGTCTCGAGGCCGATCATGCCAAAGGGCGCAAGCTCGAACTCGCGCGCCTTCTCCCACGGGGTGTGGGGAGCGTGATCGGTGACGATAGCGTCGACGGTGCCGTCGATGACGCCCTGACGGATGGCCTCGGCGTCCTCGTCGGTGCGCAGCGGCGGGTTGACCTTGAGCGAGGTGTTGTAGGTCTCGTCCAGGTCGTTCTCGGTCAGGAACATGTGGTGCGGAGTGGCCTCGCAGGTAACCTGAACACCAGCGGCCTTACCGGCACGCACGATCTCCAGGCCATGGGCGGTGGAGATGTGCTGAATGTGCAGCTTGGCGCCGGTCAGCTTGGCGATCTCGATGTCGCGAGCGATCTGGAGCTCCTCGCCGGCAGCCGGCCAGCCCTCGAGAGCCAGACGGGTCGAGACCTTGCCCTCGTTGATCTGGCCGTGGCCGACCAGGTCCTCGTCCTGGCAGTGGCTCATAAAGACCTTGCCGAACATCTTGCCGTAGTCCATGCAGCGACGGAGCATGCCCGCGCCCTGCACGCCGCGACCGTCGTCGGTGAAGGCGACGGCGCCGTGGGCGACCATATCACCCATCTCGGACATGGCCTCGCCCTTAAGACCGCGGGTCATGGCGCCCGACGGATAGACGCGGCAGTGACCGACCTCGGCAGCACGGGACTTGACGAACTCCACGACGGTGCCGTTATCGGTGACGGGATCGGTGTTGGGCATGGCGCACACGCCGGTAAAGCCGCCCTTGGCAGCAGCGCGGGTGCCGCTCTCGATGTCCTCTTTGACCTCGTAGCCGGGCTCACGAAGGTGAACGTGCATATCCACCAGGCCGGGGACGAGGTACTTGCCGGAAAGGTCGCGGACCTCGGCCCCCTCGACGGCGAGATTCTCGCCGACCTCGGCGATCTTATCGCCGTCAATCAGGACGTCAACGACACCGTCAAGCTCGACGGACGGGTCGACGACGTGGGCATTCTTAAGAAGCAAGGCCATTATCGGCACCTCCAAGCAGCAGATACAGGATAGCCATACGCACGCAGATACCGGCGTAGACCTGCTCCAGGATGACGGAGCGTTGCGGGTGGTCGGCCATATAGGAGTCGAACTCGACGCCGCGGTTGATGGGGCCCGGGTGGCAGATGATCGCATCGGGCTTCATGAGCTTCTCGCGGTCCTTGGTCAGACCGAAGAGCTTGTGGTACTCACGAATGGTCGGGAACGGGGCGCCCTCGAGGCGCTCCTGCTGCACGCGCAGCATGTAGACGACGTCCAGCTCGGGCAGGACGGAATCGAGGTCGCTCGTCACGTGGTCGCAGCCCAGGACCTCGGGCGCCGGCGGCAGCAGCGTGCCGGGGGCGACGGCGTAGGTCTCGCAGCCCATGATCTTAAGGGCGGGGATCAGTGAACCGCAAACACGGGAGTGCGCGATATCGCCGACGACGGCGACCTTCAGACCGTGGAAGTCGCCCTTGTGCTCCCAGATGGTGTACAGGTCGAGCAGGGCCTGCGTGGGATGGTTGTGCTTGCCGTCGCCGGCGCAGATGACGCTCGCGGGCGAGTTCTGCGTGACGATGTAGGGAGCACCGGCGTGCTTATCTCGCACGACGATGCAGTCGATCTTGTAGGCATTGAGGGTCTCGACGGTGTCGACGAGGCTCTCACCCTTGACCGTGGAGGTCGAGGAGCCGCCAAAGTTAAGGCTGTCGGCCGAAAGACGCTTCTCGGCGAGCTCGAAGGAGCTGCGGGTGCGCGTCGAGGGCTCGTTGAACATGTTGACGATGGTCTTGCCCTTGAGCGTGGGGACCTTCTTGATCGCACGCTCGTTAACCTCGGAGAACGCCTTGGCGGTCTCGAGGATGAGCTTGATGTCCTCTTCGGAGTACTCGGTAATGTCGATCAGGTGCTTATGGTTGAACGCCACGGTACTACTCACCTCCCAGCGGCGCGGAGCCCACGTGGGAACCCGGCGCGACGTCGTTAATCTCGACGGCGGTGTGGCCGTCGACTTCCTTCATATATAGGTGCACGTTCTCCTCATGCGACGAGGGAACGTTCTTGCCGACAAAGTCCGGCGAGATGGGGAGCTCGCGGTGGCCGCGGTCAACGAGGACAGCCAGCTCAATGCGGTTCGGACGGCCCAGGTCCATGACGGCGTCGAGAGCGGCGCGAATGGTACGACCCGTGTACAGGATGTCGTCCACCAGCACGACGCGCTTGCCGTCGACGCTAAAGGGAATGTTGGTGGCGTGGATCGCGGGAGCGAAATTGGTCGCATAGTCATCGCGGTAGAAGCTGATGTCGAGGCTGCCGAGCGGAACGTCGACGCCCTCGATCTCCTTGATCTCCTCGGCGAGCTTCTTTGCCAGAAGGTCGCCGCGCGTGACGATGCCGACCAGAGCGAGGTCTTCACAGCCCTCGTTGCGCTCGAGAATCTCGTGCGCGATGCGGGTCATCGCTCGATTGACGGCGGTCTCGTCCATGATGACCGCCTTGGGGGAAGTCGTGCCCATCGATCTCCTTCCTCACATGTCTTGACTGCTGACACAGTCAAAAAAATAGATGCCCGACCGCTTAAAGCGGACCAGACACCCACAGGAAGGGCTGCTCTTTGGGCAGCTATGTAATTCCATGTGGGTATCTCGTACCCCTTTAATGGTCATGGGATAGTGTAGCCAACCTCGAGCTTAATTGCGAGCATAAATACAGAGCAATCCGTAAACGGAGCCCAATGCTCCATAAACCTATATATATTTGTGGGACGAGCTTGAAAACGCACGCACGAGCTGGCATAATCCCCTCTGCTGCACGCAAATCGGATCTACGTCCAGGGCCGTGGCGTGAGCACTATCGCCAAAAGAGGAATATCTCTGTGTAGATTGCGCACAGGGAGCGACTTCTGTGCTATAGTTCAGGCTTGTTTGTTAACGCGACATGTTCGTTTGTCGCCCAAGGAGGGTCAGTTATGTCCAAAGTTTGCGAAGTTTGCGGTAAGCACCCCGTTGCCGGTCGCTCCATCAGCCACTCTCACCGCGTCACCAACCGTAAGTTCCGCCCCAACATCCAGCGCGTTTACGTCGTCGTCGATGGTCACCGTCGCAAGATGAACGTTTGCTCCACCTGCCTCAAGTCCGGCAAGGTTGCGCGCTCGTAAATAAGGTCTTACCAACAAGTACCTCGGACTCTCCGGGTCAAAGACCTCGCGTTCATATAGAACTTACCAAAGGCGCCCTCCCCTACGGAGGGCGCCTTTTTGCACTCATTGGGGACAGACTTATATGAGGGTTTGCAGATGTCAAAGGGATCATAGCGCAGCTGGTATGCCTTGTAACTAACGGTACGCCTCGAGCGAGTCGGACGCACCTTACACGGGATTGAAATGGATGTAATCGAGTAGCTGCACCGCCTGTGTGTCCGACTCAACCGCGACCCGCGAATAGCGATTATCAAACAGATGTCCCGTTTTCCCATTGAAATACTCATGAGAGTCTGTCCCCAATGAGCGGGGCGATGCAGCAGGCAGATAGTTTTAGTTGAATCGTTTCATTTAGTTGAAGCGTTTTAGTGTGCCTTTTACGGGAATCTTACCGTTCGCCGAATTATTTCTTGCTATCATGCAAGGCGTAGGGTAAATCTCCGATCGCAAGGAGACACAAATGGTGAAAAAGTCACCGGAAAACACTACTCCCGCAATTGTGGACAACGTAGAGGCGCTTGAGGCTAAGCTCGCTCAGATGCGAGAGGCCCAGGCGCTTTTTGCTACGTACACGCAGGAGCAGGTCGACAAGATCTTCTATGAGGCCGCCATGGCCGCCAACAAGGCTCGTATCCCGTTGGCGAAGTTGGCCATCGAGGAGACCGGCCGCGGCGTTCTTGAGGACAAGGTCATCAAGAACCACTACGCCGCAGAGTACATCTACAACGCTTACAAGAACACCAAGACCTGTGGTGTCCTGGAGCGCGACGAGGCTTACGGCATCACCAAGATCGCCGAGCCCATCGGCATCGTGGGCGCCGTCATCCCGACGACCAACCCCACCTCCACCGCGATCTTCAAGACGCTGATCTGCCTGAAGACCCGCAACGCCATCATCATCTCCCCGCACCCGGCTGCCGCCAAGTGCACCATCGCCGCCGCCAAGCTCGTGCTTGACGCCGCCGTCAAGGCCGGCGCCCCCGAGGGCATCATCGGCTGGGTCGATGTCCCCTCCATCGAGCTGACCAACATGGTCATGCGCGACGTCGACATCATCCTCGCCACCGGTGGCCCGGGCATGGTCAAGGCCGCTTACTCCTCGGGCAAGCCCGCCCTGGGCGTTGGCGCCGGTAACACCCCGGTCGTCATCGACGACACCGCCGACGTGCTGCTCGCCGTCAACTCCATCATCCACTCCAAGACCTTCGACAATGGCATGATCTGCGCTTCCGAGCAGTCCGTGACTGTCATCGACAGCATCTATGACCAGGTTAAGGCCGAGTTCCAGAAGCGCGGCTGCTACTTCGTCAAGCAGGGTGCCGAGATGGAGGCCCTGCGTGCCGCCATGTTCAAGAACGGCGCTCTCGATCACCGCATCCCCGGCATGGCCGCTGCCAAGATCGCCGAGCTCGCCGGCATCGAGGTTCCCGCCAAGACCAAGATCCTGATCGCCGAGGTCACCTCCACCGACCCCGCCAAGGAGGAGTTCTCCCACGAGAAGCTCTCCCCGGTCCTGGCCATGTACCACGCCAAGGACTTCCAGGAGGCCGTCGACAAGGCCGAGCACCTGGTGCTCGCCGGTGGCCCGGGCCACACCGCCTCTCTGTACGTGCACCCCGCCCAGGCCGAGAAGATCAGCCTGTTCGAGCACGTCATGAAGGCCTGCCGTATCGTCATCAACACCCCGTCCTCGCACGGCGGCATCGGTGACCTGTACAACTTTGGCATGAAGCCGTCTCTGACCCTGGGCTGCGGCTCCTGGGGCGGCAACTCCGTCTCCGAGAACGTTGGGGTGAAGCACTTGATCAACGTTAAGACTGTGGCCGAGCGCCGTGAGAACATGCTGTGGTTCCGCGCTCCCGAGAAGGTCTACTTCAAGAAGGGTTCCACGCCCGTCGCCCTCGACGAGCTGGGCAACGTCATGGGCAAGAAGCGCGCCTTCATCGTCACCGACCAGTTCCTCTTCAAGAATGGCAACACCCGCGCCATCGAGGCCAAGCTCGACGAGATGGGCATCGCCCACGACTGCTTCTACGACGTCGAGCCCGATCCGTCGCTGCAGTGCGCACGTCGCGGCGCCAAGCAGATGGCTCTCTTTGAGCCGGACGTCATCATCGCCGTCGGCGGTGGCTCCGCTATGGACGCCGGCAAGATCATGTGGATGATGTACGAGCACCCCGAGTGCAAGTTTGAGGACATGGCCATGGACTTCATGGACATCCGCAAGCGTATCTTCACCTTCCCCGAGATGGGCAAGAAGGCCTACTTCGTCGCCGTCCCGACCTCCTCGGGTACCGGCTCCGAGTGCACGCCGTTCGCCATCATCACCGACAAGGAGACCGGCATCAAGTGGCCGCTCGCCGACTACGCGCTGCTCCCCAACATGGCTATCGTCGACGCCGACAACTGCATGACCGCCCCGCGCGGCCTGACCGCTGCCTCCGGCATCGACGTCATGACCCACGCCATCGAGTCCTACGTCTCCATCATGGCTTCCGACTACACCAAGGGCCTCTCCGAGCGCGCTGCCAAGCTCGTCTTTGAGAACCTGCCCTCCAGCTTCACGAACGGCGCCAAGGACCCGCACGCCCGCGAGGAGATGCACAACGCCTCCTGCATGGCCGGTATGGCCTTCGCCAACGCCTTCCTGGGCCTCAACCACTCCATGGCTCACAAGCTCGGCGCTTTCCATCACCTGCCCCACGGCATCGCTAACGCCGTCATCCTGACTCGCGTCATGCGCTACAACGCCGCCGAGGCTCCCGTCAAGATGGGTACCTTCTCCCAGTATCCTTACCCCAACGCACTGCACAACTACGCCGAGATGGCCAAGTACTGCGGCATCGAGGGCAAGGACGACAAGGAGGTCTTCGAGAACTTCATCACGAAGCTCGAGGAGCTCAAGGACTTCATCGGCGTCAAGAAGACTATCGCCGACTACGGTGTTGACGAGCAGTACTTCCTCGACACCCTCGACGAGATGACCGAGCAGGCATTCAACGACCAGTGCACCGGCGCCAACCCGCGCTACCCGCTCATGAGCGAGATCAAGGAGCTCTACCTGGACGCCTACTACGGCCGCGAGCCCCAGGATTACGCCGTCTGCTAGTTTTAGCACGGTTTTTAACGGTGGGGGTGCACGGGTGTTTCACACACCCCCGCCGTCGCTTCTATCGCATCGTTGAAAGGATGCAACCATGCTGCTACCCGATTCCAAGACCGAGCTCGTCCGCCGTGGCAACAAGGTCGTTTACGACCTGGGCGACAAGATTGTCAAGGTCTTTAACGAGACCAAGCCTGTCTCCGACGTGTTCAACGAGGCTTTGAATCTTGCCCGCATCAATGAGTGCGGCATCCGCAGCCCCAAGGCTCTCGAGGTTTCCCAGCTCGAGAACGCCAACGGCTGGGCGCTCGTGACCGAGAAGGTTCCGGGCACCACCCTTGCCGAGAAGATGACTGCCGAGCCCCAGCGCTTCGGTGAGTACCTCGAGATGTTCGTCGACCTCCAGATCGAGATCCACGGCTACACCTCCCCGCTGCTCAACCGTCAGCGCGACAAGTTCGCCCGCATGATCGACAGCCTTGATCAGCTCAATGCCACCACGCGTTACAACCTTCAGGAGCGTCTGGACGGTATGACCAAGGAGTTCAAGGTCTGCCACGGCGACTTCAACCCCTCCAACGTCATCGTCGGCGACGACGGCCAGCTCTATGTGTGCGACTGGGCACACGCTACCCAGGGCTCCCCTGCTGCCGACGTTGCCACCACCTACCTGCTCTTTGCCCTCAACAGCAAGGACCAGGCCGAGGCTTATCTGGAGCTCTACTGCGACCGCGCCGACATGCCCATGCAGGTCGTGCGTCAGTGGACGAGCATCGTCGCCGCTTCCGAGCTCGCTCGTAAGCGCAACGTGAACGATGAGTTCCTGAAGAACTGGATCGACGTCGTCGATTATCAGTAATATCTGAGCGATTTATTTCGCATCGGAGGCACAAAGGAAACCCCGCAGCTCGCATGGGCTGTGGGGTTTCCTTTTAGCGATTGAGTACGCCGACAAGATAAAAGGACGGCCCCGCATCTCCCCTATCTGGAGAAATGCGGGGCCGTCCCGTATATCGAACTACAAGCGAAATCGCCGATTAACGGCGTGCCGCCTTCACAAGCTCGGCGACCTTGGCGACGACCTCGTCGATCGCCACGTCCTCGCGCTCACCCGTAGCACGGTCCTTGAGCTCGACGGTGCCGTTCTTGAGGCCACGCTTACCCAGAACGACCTGATACGGGAAGCCCATAAGGTCGTTGTCGGCAAATTTAAAGCCGGGACGCTCGTCACGGTCATCGACGACGACCTCGATACCCTCGGCGCACAGGCCATCAACGATCTGCTCGCAGACGGTAGCGCACTCCTCCTTCTTGGGATCGAGCGGAATCACCGCGACCTCGTACGGGGCAACGGAGACCGGCCAGACGATACCGTGCTCGTCGTTGTGCTGCTCCACGACGGCAGCGAGCGAGCGGGACACACCAACGCCGTAGCAGCCCATGATGAGCGGCTTCTCCTTGCCATCCTCGTCCATAAAGGTGGCACCCATGGCCTCGGAATACTTGGTGCCCAGCTGGAAGACCTGAGAGACCTCGATGCCGCGGGCAGCGGAGAGCGGCTTGCCGCAGTGCGGGCAGGGGTCGCCGGCGACAACGGTGACCAGATCGGCCCACTCATCGACGGTAAAGTCGCGCTCGGGGCAGGCACCG
This sequence comes from Collinsella aerofaciens, assembly GCF_027679495.1. Lineage (GTDB taxonomy): Bacteria > Actinomycetota > Coriobacteriia > Coriobacteriales > Coriobacteriaceae > Collinsella > Collinsella aerofaciens_AK. The sequence continues at coordinate 70,640 of NZ_JAQEKC010000002.1, read as the reverse complement.
GTAAAGTGATAATCGACCTCGTTGGCACCGCAGGCCCACTGCTTGGAATCGCGCAGGCTCTCGTCGCACACCAGACGGATGCCCTCGGGCAGGTTGACCGGTCCGATAAAGCCCTTGTGCAGGCCGTTCGCTTGAAGCTCCTCGTCGGTCATCATGCGGTAGCCCTTGCCAAAGACATGCTCGGCCTTGCAGTCATTGAGCTCGTGGTCGCCCGGGACAATGGCCACGACCGGCTTGCCCTCGGAGTCGATGAGTGCCAGCGACTTGCGCGTGCCGTTCTCGGGGAAGCCGAAGAACTTGGCAACGGCCTCGATGGTGCCCATACCCGGAGTCTCGACCTTGGTGAGCGTGCCATCGCCGGGGCCCTCGGTCACAACGACCTTGGTGCTTGCCGCCTCGTCATCGGCAGCAAAACCGCAATCGTCGCAGTAGACGAGCGAAGCCTCGCCGGCGTCGGCAAGAGCCATGTACTCTACGGAAGTGTCGCCGCCGATCTCGCCGGAGTCGGCGACAACGGGCAGAGCCTTGATGTAGCAGCGCTCGCAGATGTTAGCGTAGGCCTGCTTCATCTTGTCGTACTCCTCCTGCAGGCTCTCCTGCGTGGCGGAGAAGCTGTAGGCGTCCTTCATGATGAACTCGCGACCGCGCATCAGGCCAAAGCGGGGACGGAACTCGTCGCGGAACTTGTCCTGAATGTGGTACAGGTTGACGGGCAGCTGTTTGTAGGAGCGCAGCTCATTGCGCACCAGGGCCGTGACGGTCTCCTCGTGGGTGGGACCCAGGACGAACTCGCGACCGTGACGGTCGTCAAAGCGCACAAGCTCCTTGCCATAGGCGTCGATGCGGCCGGACTCACGCCACAACTCGGCGTCGACCATGATAGGCATCATAAGCTCCTGGGCACCGGCAGCGTCCATCTCGTCGCGCACGATATTCTCGATCTTGCGGATCGAGCGCCATGCGAGCGGCAGATAGGAATACAGGCCGGCGGCCTCTTTGCGGATCATGCCGGCACGGAGCAGCAGGCGGTGGCTGGCGAGCTCAGCGTCCGCCGGATCCTCTTTGAGCGTCGGCGCATAGAGCTTAGACATATACATTGCTCGGGTCATTTATTTCTCCTCAATAAGCTTGTCGACCTCGGCCATAAGCGCGTCGACAATTTGGTCCTCAGCTACTTTACCAATGATCTGGCCATGCGAAAAGAGCAGGGCCTGACCACGTCCGCAAGCAACGCCCAGATCGGCATCAGAAGCCTCACCGGGGCCATTAACGGCACATCCCATCACAGCGATAGAAAGCGGCGCGGAGTAGTTCTTAAGCCGCTCGGTGACCTCCTCGGCGATGGGAATGAGGTTAACCTGGCAGCGGGCGCACGTGGGGCACGAGACAATCTCGGGGCCACGGCGACGCAGGCCCAGCGACTGCAGAATACCCCAGGCAACCGGCGGCTCCTCAACCGGATCGGCCGTGAGAGAGACGCGCATGGTGTCACCAATACCCTCAGACAGCAGAATACCAAGGCCCACCGAGCTCTTAATGGTGCCCTGAAGCTTGGTACCCGCCTCGGTTACGCCCAGGTGAAGCGGAACGTGGGGAATCTCACGCGACAGGGCTCGATAGGTATCGAGCGTCGTTTGCACGCTATGGGCCTTGGCCGAAAGCACGATGTTCGTAAAGCCGCGGTCCTCAAAGTGCTTGACGAAGCGCTCGCTCGACATCACGAGCTTTTCGGGCTGCGTGAGGTCTTCGCGCCCGGCGATATCCTGCTCGAGTGAACCGGCATTGACGCCGATACGAATCGCACAGCCCGCGGCACCAGCAGCATCGATCACCGCGTCAACCTTGGCCCAATCGCCGATATTGCCGGGATTGATGCGCAGCTTGGCAGCACCGGCCTCAACGGCACCAATGGCGAGCTTATGGTTAAAGTGAATATCGGCGACGATCGGCACCGGAGACTCGGCACAGATGGTGCGGAAACCCTCAAGCGCGGCCTCGGTGGGCACGCTCACGCGCACGATATCGCAGCCAGCCTGCGCCAACGCGCACACTTGCGCAAGCGTTGCCTGGGCATCAGCGGTATCGGTGCAGGTCATGGATTGGACCACCACCGGCGCACCGCCACCGATCTGCACGCCGCCCACATGCACAGGGCGCGTCAAATCGCGAGGCAAAGGATGGGATAAAGACAATCCAAACACTCCCCTACAGAATAAATCGAAGGATGTCGGAACGAAGCATATAGACAAACAGCAGCGCAAAGAGCGCGATGCCCACATAGCTCACAATCGTCTGGACCTTGAGCGGAAACTCGCGGCCCACAATCTTTTGAATGATCTCGATGACCAGCTTGCCGCCATCGAGTGGTGGGATGGGCAGCAGGTTCATAAAGCCAAGCGAGAACGAAATGAGGGCGGCAAACGAAAGGAACGTGGCAGGACCGGCAGCAGCAGCCTGTGAGGACATAACGCTAATACCCACGATCGAAGAAGACTGATCGAGAATCTCCATCGTATGCTGCGGCTGGAGCAGGCGCATCACGCCCTCCGCGGTCTGCACAACATAGGAGAACGACAGACGCGCCGAGGTGATGGGGTCCAAACGGACTACCTCCGTAGAAGCATACACACCTAACCGCTCGTCCTCTTTGAGCGCAACCGTGGTCGAATGCTGCTTGCCGTTACGCTCGTACTCGATGGCGATATCGTCCTTACCGGCGGCCTTGCCGATGGCATCGTAAACGTTCATCCATGTGGAGCACGATACACCGTCAACCGAAAGGATCGCATCACCAGCCTCGATACCCGCCTTGGCGGCAATAGACCCCTCGTCAACCTGACCGATCACGTTGGTATCGATCGGCACGGTGACACCCGCAATGGAATAGATGCTCATAAGCAGCAAAAAACCCGTCAGGATATTGACGAGAATGCCCGCGAGCAGCATAAAGGCGCGCTTGAGAAAGCCCTGGCCAAGATAAGTGTGCGAGCGCTCTTGCGCCAAGAAATCAGCCTCGCCGCACGGCAGCTCCCACACATCGCCCTCGGCAGTCGCATGCTCTCGATCGAACCGGCGGCCGTCAAAGGTGGTGTAACCCGCCGCGTCTCGCGGCAGCGTCTGATACTTGGTGGGATAGTAGCTCGGCGAGGGTTTCTCCCCTTCCTCATACCAGGGAGCGATGGAGCCCCAGCCCAGCAACAGAGCACAAGCCTCGAGCACATCCTCCTCGGAAAGCTCGAGCTCGACAGCAAGGTCGGCCACGGTCACGCGACCATGACGGTAGATAGCCGCGAGCACGCGATCGGCGCAGGAGACATCGGTCGGATCCATACCGCAGATGGCAGCGTAGCCACCCAGCAGCAGCGGGGTCACGCCAAACTTGGTTCCAATGCGACGCGACGTGTAATGGATGTCAAAGCGGCACGGCAGGCCCAAAAAGAACTCGGTCACACGGACGCCGCAGGCACGCGCCGCCAAAAAGTGGCCGCCCTCGTGCAAAAACACGAGGACGGAAAGCATCAGCAGGCCCCAAAAGACCGATGAGAGAACGCTCAGAACAGTATCCATAAAACGAAAAAGCAATCCTTATGGGTTAGGAACGGGTTGCGGCGAGTACCTGCGCAGCCTTTTCACGCGCCCACGCATCGATGTCGCGAAGCTGCTCAAACGAATCGACCGCCTGCATATCGTGGGCATCCATGCAGGATTCCACAATGCGATCGATATCGGTAAAGCTGCAGCCATCGTGCAGGAAGGCATCGACGGCGACCTCGTTGGCGGCATTGAGCACGCACGGCATGGTGCCACCCGTCTTGCCGGCACGCTCGGCCAGTGCCAGACAGCGGAAGGTATCCATGTCGGCAGCATCAAACGTGAGCTGCCCCAGCTCGCGGAAATCGATACGAGGCGCCGGGGTATCCCAACGCTCGGGATACGAGAACGCGAACTGGATGGGAATACGCATGTCGGAAGCACCGAGATGCGCCATCACGGAGCCGTCGGCAAACTCGACCATAGAGTGAATCTTGGACTGACGCTGCACGACCACGTTAATGAAATCGAGGTCGCAGTTAAACAGATGCATGGCCTCAATGCGCTCCAGGCCCTTATTCATGAGGGTGGCGGAGTCGATGGTGATCTTAGCACCCATGGCCCACGTGGGATGTGCGAGGGCATCGGCACGCGTCACGCGATCTAGCTCGTCGCGCGCGCGGCCAAAGAACGGACCGCCCGAGCAGGTGAGCCAAATACAATGAGCCTCGCGCGGGTTCTCCCCCAGATAGCACTGGTAGATGGCGGAGTGCTCAGAGTCGACTGGAATAAGCTGGCCCGGTTGCGCCAACGGCATAAGCAAGTCGCCACCGACGACGAGGGACTCCTTGTTGGCAAGGGCAAGACGCTTATTCGAGGTCAAGGCCGCATGGCTCGCCTCGAGACCGGCGGCACCCACAATAGCGACAAGCACGCAGTCGACATCGTCGCGACGCGCGAGCTCGCAAACCGCCTGCGCGCCAACGCCGAGCTTCGTTCCCTCGGGCAACTCCTGCAGCACGGCGTCATCGCCATGAGCGACATCGGCCACGGCAACCGCCGGAACCGAGAACTCGCGGGCAGCGGCAACGAGCTCGGAGGTACTGGAGTTAACGGATAGCGCCGTCACCTGCAGGCGATCGGCATGCTGACGGCACACATCGAGCGCCTGGGTGCCGATAGAGCCCGTACAGCCCAGGATGGCAACACGGAGACGTCCATCGGAGCCATACGTCGTCTGGAATGACATTACAGCACGCCTCCGATCATCAAAAGCAGCTGAGCGGTAATGCAGCCAAAGATAAGCGAGTCGCTACGGTCGAGCATGCCGCCATGGCCCGGGATAAGGTTGCCGGAATCCTTGACGCCCACGCCACGCTTGATGCGCGACTCGATAAGGTCGCCGATAACGCCCAAAATGGACACGACCACGCCGCACAGCAGCGCATAGGGCAGGCTGAGCTTGTAGAAGTGCGTCGCCCACAGAATGAGCCAAATCAAAACCGAGCCCAGGATGCCGCCGACAAACCCCTCCCAGCTCTTTTTGGGAGAGATCTTGGGAACCATCTTGTGCTTGCCGATACGGCTGCCCACAATGTAGGCAAACGAATCGGAGACCCAAAGGGACGCGCAAACGCCCACTGAAAGCAGGGCGCCGGCAAAACCGGGCACGGCATCGCGCAGCAGCACGATAGCCGACAGCATAAAGCCAGTGTAGATGGGACCCATGAGCGTCACGGCCACATCAGAGATGCGGGTACGCGGCGACCAGACATACCAAATGCCCACAGCGAGCATCAGGGCAAAAAGCAGGGCATTCAGCAACGTCGAATCGCCCAACGCCGACAGCGGAAAGAGTACGGCGGCAGCGATACCCATGCGCTCGTTAGCCATCTTGCCATCGAGCCTCGTCATACGGAAAAACTCATAACAGCACAGACCGCTCATGACGGAAACAAAGATGGCAGTGGGCACGATACCCAAAACCAGGCACAGGATAAAGACAACGGCGTAGACGATACCGGCGGCGGCACGGGTAATAAAGCCCGCCAGCCACGAACCGCTGCCGCTCTTCGCTGCAGGCGCTCCCGCAGTGGCAGCTTTACGCGCAGGCGTCTTGGGAGCAGATGCCTTGGGACGATCGGACACGATTAAGCCTCCTCGGTCTTGCTCAGTCCACCAAACCTACGGTCACGGCCCTGATAGGCCAAAATGGCGTCGACAAGGCCCCAACGATCAAAGTCGGGCCAATAGGTATCGGTGACGTAGAACTCTGAATAAGCCACCTGCCACAGCAGATAGTTCGAAAGGCGCAGCTCACCAGAGGTGCGAATCACAAGCTCAGGATCGGGAAGACCGGCGGTATAGAGGTGGGAAGCCACCATGTCGTCATCAATTGCGCCAGGATCGATCTTACCGGCGGCAGCGTCGAGTGCGATTTGACGGACAGCGCGGGTAATCTCGGCACGCGCGCCGTAGTTGACGGCAAGCGCCAGCGTCATACCGGTGTGATCGGCGCACTCGGCAAGACCGCGTTCAAAAACGTCGCGGGTCTTCTTGGGCAGCGCGGAAATATCACCCAAAAAGACAACGCGCACGTTTTCGCGCTTCAGAAGCGGCAACTCGTCGATGAACGTCTTGGCAAACAAGTGCATCAAGACGTTGACCTCATGCTGCGGGCGGTTCCAGTTTTCGGTAGAAAACGCATAGGCCGAAAGCACGTCGACGCCCAGACGCACGCAGGCGGTAATAATCTCACGAAGGGAGACGATACCCGCCTTGTGGCCCTCGGTGCGTGCAAGACCGCGCGATGTGGCCCAACGACCGTTGCCGTCCATGATGCACGAGATATGGTGCGGAATGTTATTGAGGTCAAGGTCGGAAAAACCGACGCCCGCGGGGGCGTCGGCAAAGTACTCGACCAGTTTATGCTCGTCGTATTGCACCTTAGATCTCCATGACCTCGGCTTCTTTTTCCTTCAGAAGCTCCTCGACCTTGGCGACATACTCATCAGTGTGCTTCTGGACCTTAGCCTGCTCGCGACGGACATCGTCCTCGGTGAGCTCCTCATCGCGCTCGAGCTTGTTGTTGAAGTCGCGACGGATGTTACGGATAGACACCTTGGCCTGCTCGGCGTACTCGCGGCACTCCTTGACGAGCTCGCGACGGCGCTCCTCGGTGGGAGCCGGGAACGGCAGACGAACGACGGTGCCATCGGAGTTGGGGGTAATACCCAAATCGGAAGCGCCGATGGCCTTGACGATGGCGTTGATAAGCGCCTTGTCCCACGGCTCGATGAGCAGCATGTGGGCCTCCGGGGTCTTGACGGCGGCAACCTGCGTGACCGGCGTGGGAACACCGTAATAATCGACGGTGATGTCGGACAGAATGTTGGCATTGGCGCGGCCGGTACGGACCTTGGAGAAGTTATGCTTGAGGGACTCGAGCGACTTGTCCATGTGGGCGGTGATGTTCTCTGCCATGCTTAATCCTCCTGATAGACGAGCGTGCCGACGGGCTCACCCGCGAGCGCGCGCTTGACGGTGTCCTCGCCATCGATGTTGAGGACCAAAATCGGCATACGGTTGTCCTGGCACAGTGCCGTAGCCGTGGAATCCATAACCTGCAGACCGCGGACGAGCACCTCATGGTAGGTGATCTTGTCAAAGCGGACGGCATCGGCGCACTTGACGGGATCCTTGTCATAGATGCCGTCGACCTTGGTGGCCTTGATCAGAATCTCGGCGCCGATCTCGCACGCACGAAGAGCCGCGGCGGTGTCGGTCGTAAAGTACGGATTGCCCGAACCGGCGGCAAAAATAACGACGTTGCCCTTGGAAAGGTGGTTGATGGCGCGACGGCGAATATAGGGCTCGCAGATCTCGTTCATCTGGATAGCGCTCATCACGCGGCAGGGAACATCGTTATGTTCGAAGGCATCCTGCAGGGCGAGCGCGTTCATAACGGTTGCCAGCATGCCCATGTAGTCGGCCTGAGCACGCTCCATGCCACCGGCAGCGCCGGCCATGCCGCGGAAAATATTGCCGCCGCCGACAACGACGCCGACCTCATGGCCAACGGCGAGTAGCTCCTTGACCTGCTTGGCAAGATGGTCGGTAACCTTGGGGTCGATGCCATATTGGCCGTCGCCCATCAGTGCTTCGCCGGAAAGCTTAAGAAGCACGCGTTTATATCGGATGTCGGACAAAGCGATCCTCCTTTAGATTGAACTCTCAACATTCTATCAAAGGCTCTAAGAAGAGCCATGAAAAAGCAGGCTGTGAGTAAAACCCACAGCCTGCTCATTACCAGCTACAAGAGCTTATTTACTCGCCACGGACCAGACGGTCAAAGGCAACGACGGTAATGGTGTCGCCGAGCTCCTTGGAGACCTGCTCAGCGTACTTCTTGATGGTGAGGGAGCTGTCCTTGATGAACTCCTGCTCGGTGAGCACGGACTGCTTGTAGAACTTCTCCAGACGGCCGACAGCCATCTTCTCCTGGATAGCCTCGGGCTTACCGGACTCGGCAGCCTGAGCCATGTAGATCTGCTTCTCGTGCTCGACGGTCTCGGCCGGAACCTGATCGCGGGTAGCGCAGATCGGAGCGACGGCGGCAACCTGAAGGGCAACGTCGTGAGCGAAGGTCTTGAAGGATTCAGCCTGAGCGGTCTCAGCCTTCTCGAAGGCGAACTCGACGAGGACGCCGATCTTACCACCCATGTGGATGTAAGAAGCGAGCGCGCCGTTCTCAGCCTTGCGGGCAGCGAAGCGGGAGATCTTCATGTTCTCGCCCATGATGTGAATCATCTCGGTGAGCTCGGAGGAAACGGTCTCCTCGCCCATCGGCTTCTCGAGCAGAGCGTCGACGTCAGCAGGCTCGGTGGTAGCGACAACCTCAGCGACCTTGGAAGCAAAGCCGGTGAACTTGGCGTTAGAGCCAACGAAGTCGGTCTCGCAGGAGAGCTCGAGCAGAGCGCCGGTCTTGCCATCCTCAGAGACGAACGCGGCGACAGCGCCCTCGTTGGTCTCACGGCCAGCCTTCTTGGCAGCCTTGGCAAGGCCGTTCTTACGCAGGACGTCGACAGCGGCGTCCATGTCGCCGTCAGCCTCGACGAGAGCCTTCTTGCACTCCATCATCGGGGAGTCGGTCATCTCGCGGAGCTGCTTGACCATAGCGGCGGTAATCTGGGCCATTGTGGTTCCTTTCAAAGAGATGAAAAAGAATTAACTAAGACTGATTTACTCGGCCTTGGGCTCAGCGGCCATCTCGGCCTCGGAGACCTGCTCCTTGCCGGAGCCAGCGAGGCAGGCGTCAGCCATGAGCTCGCACATAAGGGTGACAGCGGAGATAGCGTCATCGTTGCAGGGGATGCCGTACTCGACCTCGTCGGGATCGGAGTTGGTGTCGATCAGGGCGACGACGGGGATGTTCAGGCGCTGGGCCTCCTTAATGGCGTTCTCCTCGCGCTTGGTGTCGATGACGAAGAGAGCCTGGGGCAGACCCTTCATGTCGCGGGCGCCACCGAGGTTGGTCTGGAGCTTGGTGAGCTCCTTGCCGAGCACAGCCTGCTCCTTCTTGGGGAGCACTGCCATGCGGCCGTCCTCGACCATGGCCTCGAGCTCCTCCATGCGGTTGATGCGGGAGCGGATGGTGACGAAGTTGGTCAGCATACCGCCGAGCCAACGCTGGTTGATGTAAGGCATGTTGGCGCGCTCAGCGGCGTTCTTGACGGCCTCCTGAGCCTGCTTCTTAGTACCGACGAACAGCACGTTGCCACCCTTGGCGACGTTCTTGACGAAAGTGTAGGCCTGGTCGGCGTCGAGGATGGTCTGCTTGAGGTCGAGGATGTAGATGCCGTTGCGCTCACCGAAGATGAACGGCTTCATCTTGGGGTTCCAGCGACGGGTCTGGTGACCGAAGTGGCAGCCGGCCTCGAGCAGGGTGCGGATATTAATCTTGGTAGCCATGTTAAACCTCCTGTGGTTTGCCTCCGCGCGGGGTCATCCTCCAAAACCAACCCGGACATGTGCTACCAAAGCCCGGGCACCACGGTATGAAGTAGCCGCGCGTGCGTGATAAAAACATGTTGCCGTGAAGCAACCCGATGAATGATAGCAGGAATGCCTCTTCCTGCCAACCCGCAATCAAAACCACACACCTGAGTGCGGCACGGGACGTCCCAGCCACTATTCGCCGCGGGGATGGGCTTGAGCCACAGCCCGCTTAAGCCGATCGGGTGTGAGATGCGTGTAGATCTGCGTCGTGGACAGGCTCGCATGACCTAGCAGCTCTTGAACCGAGCGCAGGTCCGCACCGCCCTCGAGCAAATCGGTCGCAAAGGTATGGCGCATCGCATGCGGGGCAATGTCGGCCGGAATGCCGGCGAGCGTCGCCAGCGTATGGAACCGCCGCCTGAGCATGGCGGCACTCATGCGATTGCCGCGCGCCGATATAAGCAGCGGATGCGGCCCGGTAGCGGGGTCACGGCGCTTTGCCTGAGCGAGCAACTCCGGCCTCCCCTCCTCAATATAGAGACGCGTCGCCTCGAGTGCGCGACGATACAGAGGGACGATACGCTCCTTGCTCCCCTTGCCCCAAAGTCGCAGCGTTCGCTCGGACCAACCAATAGACTCCACGTTGAGCGCCGCGAGCTCCGAGATTCGCGCGCCGGAGGCATAGAGCAACTCAAGCATCGCCGCATCGCGCAGTCCCGCGGGCGTCGAGGTATCAGGCGTCTTGAGCAGCGCCTCAACCTGCTGGGTCGTAAGGACGCCCGGCAGGTCACGTGGCAGCTTGGGCGATGCGATCGCCGAGACCGCATCGCCCTCGACAATCCCCTCGGCAGCCATCCAGCGATAGAGAGATCGAATAGCCGACAGGTGCGCCGCAAGCGTTCGGGGAGCCACCTGCTCACGCGAAAGCTCGGCAAGATAGCGACGAATGGTGCGCACGTCGGCAGCGAAAGCATCAATATTCTCGCGCTCGCACCAGACAGCAAAGCGCTCTAGCCTCGAGCCATAGGCCGTCACCGTGTTGGGAGAAAGTCCCTCAACACGTGCGATATAGGCGATAAACGAGTCGACGGTGTCGTACAGGTCAAAGGCTATGACCGGTCGCCTCCAAACAAGTCGGAGCGCGTGGCCAAGTAGGCATCAAGGGCCTCGAGGGCGCGATCCGCATAAGCCTGATAGCGGTCGCGTTTGCTGCGGCGCTTACCATCCTCGAGTGGCGGCACCAGGCCAAAGTTGACATGCATAGGCTGATAGCCCACGGTGGCAGGATCGGTCGCATAGCCCACGAGCGCACCCAGGGCGCCCACACGCGGCAACTCGACGCCCGCGGCACCGATAGCCTCGGCATAGGTGTTGAGCGCCGCGAGCAGACCTGTCGCCACGGCTTCCATGTACCCCTCGGTGCCGGTGATCTGACCGGCCAGGCGCACGCCGGTACCGGGCACGGCAAAGGTGCTATCGAGCACGTGAGGGGCGTCGACAAAGGTATTGCGGTGCATGACACCGTAGCGGAAGAACTCAGCGTTCTCCAGGCCCGGCACCATATGGAAGACGCGCTTCTGCTCGCCAAAGGTCAAGTTGGTCTGGAAGCCCACCAGGTTATAGGCGGTCTTCTCCTTGTTCTCGGCACGCAGCTGAATCGCCGCCCAGGGGCGACGTCCGGTACGCGGGTCGGTGAGGCCGACGGGCTTCATGGCGCCAAAGCGAATGGCGTCCTTGCCGGTGCGCGCAACTTCCTCGGCAGGCTGGCAGGCTTGGAACAGATCGCCGCCCTCAAAGTCTTTGAGCACCACGCGGTCGGCCGTGGTAAGCGCCTCGATAAAGGCCTCGTACTCCTCCTTGTTGAGCGGAGCGTTGAGATAGTCGCCGCTCCCCTGCTCCTCGTAGCGCGACTGCGAGAACAGCACGTCCATATCGAGCGTGGAGGCATCGACGATCGGCGCCGCCGCATCAAAGAATGCCAGGGCATCGCCACCGACGAGCTTCATAACCTCTTCGCTCAGCGCCGGTGAACACAGCGGGCCCGCGGCAATGACCACGTGACCCTCGGGAATCTGTGTGACCTCACCGTGCACGACCTCGATATTGGGACGAGCGGCAACCTCGGCCTCGACAAGCTCGGAAAACTTGACGCGGTCGACCGCCAAGGCGCCACCGGCGGGAACAGCCGCGCGATGGGCGCAATCGAGCAGGACTGAACCCATGCGCTCAAGCTCGGCCTTCAGCAAACCAGCCGCGGAATCCGGACGGGTCGACTTAAACGAATTCGAGCAGACGAGCTCTGCCAGGTGATCGGTATGATGAGCCGGGGAGCTCACCTGGGGGCGCATCTCGCACAGCTTTACGGCAAAACCGCGATCTGCCAGCTGGATCGCGCACTCCGAACCCGCCAGACCGCCACCGATAACTGTCACCTGATCGAACTGCATCTGCAAACACCTTTCTAATTGACACGTTTTCCATTGTGACCGAAGGGTGTCTGGGCGTGAAGGGCAAACTTGGAGGGCGCATACCTTCCATCCATCATGCGCTCGATAAGACCCTCGAGTTCAAGCGAACCCAAGAGTTTGAGTACGCCGACAGCATCGAGCGAGACGAGCGCCGCGATGTCGTCGACCTTGAGCGGAGAGGCGATGAGCGCATGCATCACGGTCTGCTGCGTTGGATCCAGGTCGGCAATGCCGGGAGCATCGGGGCGCGAGTAGCGCAGGGTTCCGTAGATGCGTGAGATAGCCATCTCGATAGATTCCTCGTCGACGATGCAGCAGGCACCGTTCGCAATGAGGTAATTCGTGCCACGCGACTCGGGCGATAGGATCGACCCCGGCACGGCAAGAAGTTCGCGCCCCAAATCCATAGCAGCCTCGGCTGTGGAAAACGTCCCAGAAGGCATACCCGCCTCGGATACAAAGAGGGCTTGCGACAGGGCCGCGATTACGCGATTGCGGCGCGGAAAGGCGAACTTGCGCGGACCCATGCCCCACGGAGAGATCGACACGACCGCGCCACCCGTATCAAGCGTGCGCGTAATCAGCCCCGCGCTCGAACGCGGGTAGACCACGTCGGCGCCCGTCCCCAGCACCACAACGTGTTTGCCGCCGGCGTTGACCGCAGCCCAACCCGAGGCCTGGTCACAACCGACCGCACCGCCCGAAACTACCGTCACTCCCGCCTCAACCGCCACCTTCGCCGCAAGCTCTGCCACGGCAAGACCATACGGCGAGGCCTTGCGCGCGCCGATGATGGAGAGCGCGGGCGTCGAAAGCACCTCGGGGTTGCCGCGCACATAAAGCGTCTGGGGTATATCAGAAAGCTCCAAAACGGTCTCGGGATACAACGCATCGCCTGGATGCAGCTCGAAGGTTCCCTCGGCTATCATTGGTCCCTCCTTCCCTGGTACATCGCCGCCTCGAGTACGTGATCCTGCGTCACTTGCTCGCTCTCGGCGACGTCGGCGATTGTACGCGCGATACGCACCAGGCGCACGATGCCGCGGCCCGTGAGATGCGTGCGTTTGGACAGACCGAGCACACACTTCTCCGCCGCATCATCGAGCTCAAAGGTCGAAACGACGCCGTCAATGGACCGTGTCTCGTCATCCTCGGCCTCGGCATCCGCATCGTCCATACGGGACTCGCGCCAGGCGCGAAAGGCGCGACCGCGCACAACGTAGTCACGTAACTCGGCCGACGACATACCCTCCGCGCCTTCGATAATCACCTGAGGGTCGGGACGGGTCACATCGATCATCATGTCGATACGGTCGGCCAAAGGACCGCGCAGTTTAGACCGATAGCGCTCGACCATCGCCGCCGAGCAGCGACACGGTACCTCGCGATCGCCCAAAAAGCCGCAGGGGCAGGGATTGCTCGCAGCCAGCAGCTGAAAGCGCGACGGGAAGGAAAAAGCCCCGTCGACGCGTACGATCCTGACGTAGCCGCGTTCGATAGGCTGACGCAGCGTCTGCAGCACACCCGTGGGAAACTCGGCAAGCTCGTCCAAAAATAGCACGCCGCCATGAGCAAGGCTGATCTCACCCGGGTGCACCGGGCGTCCGCCGCCGATAAGGCCTGCGGTCGAAATACTGTGATGGGGACTGCGGAAGGGCCGGTGCCCCGCCAACAAGCCATCAATGTTCTCGCCCAAAACCGAATGGATGCACAGCGCCTCCTGTTGATCCTCGACGGAAAGCTCGGGCAGGATGCCGGTCATACGGCGCGCGAGCATGGTCTTACCCGATCCGGGCGAGCCGATCATGAGCAAGCCGAGCTCGCCGGCGGCCGCAAGCGCCATGCCGCGTTTAGCGACTTCCTGCCCCAGCACATCGGCATAGTCGAGTTCGGGCTCAAAGGTCGCCTCAACACCCTCGGAATCCAGATAATGACGCACGGCATCGCCCATGCCGCGAGCAAGCTGAGACAGATGGTCGATAAAGCCGCAATCAACGCCCGCAAGCGGCACATGCTGATCGGACCTGCCGGCGATAAAGGACAGCCCCATATCACGCGCCAATAGCTGAAACGCCACCTCGCCCTTGACAGGAAGCACCGTACCGTCCAAGCCAAGCTCACCAGCGATAAGACAACGATCGAGGTTGTCGCGGGGAATCTGCCCATCGGCCGCCAGCACCGCGATGGCAATCGGCAGGTCGAAGCCGCTGCCGGTTTTACGGATATCGCCAGGTGCCAGGTTGACGGTAATGCCCGACCGAGGAATCTCGAAGCCTGCCGAACGCATGGCGCACCGGATACGCCCGCGAGATTCCATCACCTCCATGCTCGGGATACCGAGCATCTGGATGCCCGGAACGCCACCGGCAAGCGAGACCTCGACCGTGACGTGAATCGCCTCGACGCCGCGGATGCAGGCCGCGTGAACGGCAAACGTCTCGAACGCCATCACGACACCTGCCAATCGAACGCGTTGTACTGATGCTCGATCTCGGCGATATGCCCGCCACGAATGGTGACACCCACGGCATCGAAGCGAATCGCCTTGAGCGGATAATGCTCCATGAGGTAGCAACTTGCGATGCGGCGGTAACGGCGTTGCTTTTGGGCGTCCACGGCCTCCTCGGGAAAGACCCGCGTGTCGCAATCCAGTGCAACGCGTCTGGTCTTGACCTCGGCCATCACCACGACATCGTCGAGCTCATCGAGCAGCACCAGATCGGCCTCGCCCTCAGTGCAACGATAACCCTGCTCCAGCAAGGTGTAGCCGCGCTCGTTAAAATAGTCGATGGTGATCAGCTCGCCCAGCATGCCCAGCTCGCGGGGACTGAGTCCCTTGATAAACTCGGGCGTCATCGCCCCGCAGTCGAGCTCGCCGTTTTCCCAACGCTCCTTGAGCTGCTGCGTCTTGCTCTTTTTGCTTGCGGCACTCATGGGGTCTCCTTTCCCGCACGCTGCATTGCCCCGATGATGAGGGCACCTTTCATGCGGGTAAGTACCGGAAGCAAACCAAAAGCTGACCAAATGCCGTCAAAAAACGGGCCGTACGCAGCAATGGTGTTGCATACGGCCCGCTACCAGCAGGTTTATAAAACCCCTGAGGTCCCTGTCTCCACAATTGACCTAGAAAAGGCGCTCAGTCTGCAGAAAGTTTCCGCAAAAGCTCACGCGGTGCAGTGGACAAAGTCCATGTTTGCGAATGGCCTCGATATGCTCGGGGCTTGCATAGCCCTTCGACTCGGCCAGATGGTACTCGGGATACTCGGCGTCGTACTCGACCATCATCTCGTCACGCGTGACCTTGGCCATGATGGACGCCGCGGCGATGCAGGCGATTTTGGCATCACCCTTCACCACATCGCGCTCGTTAGGAACGGCGCCCAAGGGGTTGCCATCCATGAGGACGCAGTCGGGTTCAAGTCCCGTATCGGCCACGGCGCCCGCAACGGCAGTACGGATAGCACGGGCCATGCCCATCTCATCGATATCCGCAGGAGCGATATGGCAAAAGCCGATGGCAGTCGCCACCTCGGCTATCTTCACCGAGAGCAGCTCGCGGCGCGCGGGCGTGAGCTTTTTGGAATCGTTGATGCCCCAGATGCGCGGCTCCATCGGAAGACACACGGCACACACGGTCAAGGGACCCGCTACCGAGCCACGGCCCACCTCGTCGACGCCCACGACCACACCATCACCGCCGAGCTCATGCATAAGCTGATACATGCCGTTGACGCGCTCGCGCTCGGCAAGCTCTTTGGCATGGCGTTTGAGGGCACGCTCGCAAGCCTTGATCACCTGCTGGCGCGGATCCTCGCGATAATGCTCCACGAGGGCAGGAATCTCCTCAAACGTAGCGCTCGCCAACTCACCGGCAACCTGCGATGCCGAAACCGAGCTCGTCATGTTGGCCATACCAGGCCCTCCTTGCATGCAAATCAGATAAAAAGAAGGGCCACCCGAAGGTGACCCTTGTGTCCAAACGAGTGGACAGACGCTGCGATCTTCTTAGCGCTTCTCGGGGATGCGAGCAGCCTTGCCCACCTTGTCGCGGAGGTAGTACAGCTTGGCGCGACGGACGCGACCATGACGAACGACCTCGAGCTTGGCGATCTTGGGGCTGTGAAGCGGGAAGGTACGCTCAACACCGACACCGAAGGACATCTTGCGGACGGTGAAGGTCTCGCGGGCACCGGCGCCGGCCATGCGGATGACGTCGCCCTGGAAGACCTGGATGCGCTCGCGGTCGCCTTCCTTAATGCGGTAGTGAACCTTGACGTTGTCGGCGACGCGAACCTGAGGAATGTCCTCGCGGATCTGCTGACGCTCGATTGCGCGGATGTAATCCATGTGCAATTCCTTACTCTTCTAGAGGTGCCGTACCACCTTGGCCGGCACGTAGTTGAACAAACGTATTCGAGTATACACGCGCGGGTTTCTGCTGCAAGAACATTTTTTTACGCAGACAAAAAGACAAAACCCGCACATGATAACCGCCCGTCTCACAATGAGACGGGCGGCATGAAGGGGGCTACGCTAGGCGTCTAAACCCAAAACGTTAGGCGGAACGCTTGGCCTCGAGCTTGGCCTGGGCGGCAGCCAGGCGCGCGAGGGGCACGCGATAGGGCGAGCAGGACACGTAGTCCACGTCGGCCACGTTAAACAGGCCCTTGATGGACTTGGGGTCGCCGCCGTGCTCGCCGCACACGCCAAAGTGCATATCGGGATTGGTGGCGCGGCCCTTCTCGACGGCCAAGCGCACGAGCTCCAGCACCGCCGTGTCGATGGTCTCGAAGGGGTTGTCCTTCAGGATCTTCTTGTGCAGGTACAGCGGGATGAACTTGGCCTCGGCGTCATCGCGCGAGAAGCCAAAGGTCGTCTGGGTGAGGTCGTTGGTGCCAAAGCAGAAGAAGTCGGCATGATGGGCGATCTCGTCAGCGACCATGCAGGCACGCGGCAGCTCGAGCATCGTGCCCACGGGAATATTGAGCTCGACGCCTTCCTCGGCGGAAACCTCGGCGATCACGCGCTCGATAACCTCGCGGGTCTGGACATGCTCGGCCGTAATGGAAACGAGCGGAACCATGATCTCGGGGCGCGGCTCGACACCCTCCTTGATAAGGCGGGCAGCAGCCGTGGCGACGGCGCGAACCTGCATGAGCGGCAGATCGCCAAAGACGACGGACAGGCGCACGCCGCGCAAGCCCAGCATGGGGTTGGACTCGACCATGCCGTCAATGCGACGCAGGCGGGCGCGCAGGGCAGTGAGCTCCTCCTCGGGAGCGCCGGCGGCCTCCTTCTTGGTGATGGCGACCTCGAGCTCGCGAGGATTATCCAGGAACTCATGAAGCGGCGGATCGAGCAGGCGGACGACCACATCGCGACCGGACATGGTCTTGAACATCGCCAGGAAGTCCTCGGTCTGAACCTTGAGCAGGTCGGCCAGGGCCTGCTGCTTCACGGCCTCATCGTCAGACAGGATAAAGCTCTGGATGATGTTCTTGCGGTCGCCCAGGAACATATGCTCGGTGCGGCACAGGCCGATGGCTTCGGCGCCAAACTCGAGCGCGAGTGCAGCATCCTCAGGATTGTCGGCGTTGACGCGCACGTGGCTGGCGTGACCGTCGGTCTCGTCCAAACGGATCTCGTCGGCCCAAGACAGGATGGTGTCCAGGTCGCCGGTGAGCTCTGCAGAGACCAGGTCGACCGCGCCGTCGACGACGATACCCTGGGTGCCGTCGATGGAGATGACATCGCCCTCGCGCAGCACGCGGTCGCTGCCCTCGATGCGCACGACCTTCTCTGCCGCGTCAATGTGGAAGCGCTCAACGCCGCAAACGCAGGGCGTACCCATGCCGCGGGCGATAACGGCGGCATGGCTCGTCTTGCCGCCATGGCTGGTCAGGATGCCCTCGGCGGCGACCATGCCCTTCAGGTCGTCGGGGTTGGTCTCCCAGCGGACCAGAATGACCTTGTGGCCCTCGGCGGAACGCGCGACGGCGTCATCACTCGAGAACACGACCTCGCCCACGGCGGCACCAGGGCTGGCGTTAAGGCCGCTGGCCAGGGCCTCGTACTTCTTGGAGGCGTCGAACTGCGGGTGCAGGAGCTGGTCGAGCTGCGCGGGATCGATGCGGCTCACAGCCTCCTCGCGGGTGATCAGGCCCTCCTCGACCATTTCGATAGCAATGCGCAGGGCGGCAGTGGCGGTGCGCTTGCCCACGCGGGTCTGGAGCATCCAGAGCTTGCCCTGCTCGATGGTGAACTCGATATCGCACATATCGCGGTAATGATCCTCGAGCGCCAGGAACACGCGCTCGAGCTCCTCGCCTGCGGACTCGAGGCCCGAGGTGGTCTTGAGGTCGGCGATGGGCTCGGTGTTTCGGATGCCGGCGACGACGTCCTCGCCCTGGGCATTCACCAAAAAGTCGCCATAGAACTCCTTGGTGCCGTCGGCCGGGTTGCGCGTAAAGGCGACGCCGGTCGCAGAGGTCTCGCCCTTGTTGCCAAAGGCCATGGCCTGGACGTTGACGGCGGTGCCGAGCTCGTCGGAAATGCCGTGCTGCTTGCGGTAGATGCAGGCGCGCTCGTTCATCCAGCTGCCAAAGACGGCCTGGATGGCAAGGCGCAGCTGGAGCTCCGGATCGTGCGGGAAAACGGGCTTACCGTCGGCGACCTCGAGCTCGGGATACAGGGTCGCCTCGACGTTCTCGGAGAAGATGCCCTTAAAGGTCTCGACGAGCTCCTGCAGGTCCTCGGCCGAAAGCTCGGAATCGACACGAACGCCGGCGACCAGGCGGGCCTGGGTCAGGGCGTTCTCGAACAGGTCGGCGTCGACGCCCATGACGACGTTGGAGAACATCTGGATAAAGCGACGATAGCTGTCCCAGGCAAAGCGCGGGTTTTGCGTCTGGGCGATAAGGCCCTGAACGGAGTCGTCGTTGAGGCCCAGGTTGAGGACCGTGTCCATCATGCCGGGCATAGAGAACGGAGCGCCCGAGCGCACCGACACGAGCAGCGGATCGGAGGCGTCGCCGAGCTTCTTGCCGCAACGGGTCTCAAGATCTGCCTCGGCGGCAACGATCTCATCGAGTGCGCCTTCGGGCCAGACGTTGCCGGCACCAGAGTACTCAACGCAGGTCTGGCAGGTAATGGTAAAGCCACCGGGAACCGGCAGGCCAATGCGGCTCATTTCGGCAAGGTTAGCGCCTTTGCCGCCAAGCACGAAGTTCATGGACTTGTCGCCCTCGGTGACACAAGTGCCCTGGGCATCGGTTCCAAAACGGTAAACCCTCTTGCAATCGCTCACGATACTTCCCCTTCCATGCGCTCTCGCGCACGACCGTGGTAACGAATCGACCCGCCGGATGCGGGCCGTGAGGGAACTATACGGCGGGATTTGAACGGGCTTAAGCAGAGGATACGCGGTTTGGTAAACGTGCTAAAACTAGCGGTAAACGGTAGGTAAAGGTGGTTACCTTATGAAGATACCAGTACAACGTAGTCGCAGGTCAAAAGCGGTATAAACTGCTAAAACGCTTTAGCAAAAAGCTGTAATTATTGGAATGGAATCTCTTAAACTACGCAATAGCCAAGAAAGACAAAATCTATCAGAAGTATTTGTCCCAGGGATTTTGGTCAGAGTAGCTAATTTGGGACGGGGCTATTTTAGCCACCCCGGCAGATAGCGCGAATGCTTTGGCGGAGTAACGGCCGGGGTAGCTAAAAAAGCCCCATTACAGTTTGAGTCGTCCGAAAGGGCGGCTCCTTACTAGTTCTGGTAATACGATTGAGCCGTACCGATGGTCGCTGGCCGACCGCGACCGCGACGCGGCCTCCACCCGAGACCCCCATCTCGACACATAGCCCGTCATCCGACGAAAGCGCGCAGGTCGTCCTGTATAGGCGCATGGTGTCCCCCTCCGCCGCAAGAGGGAAACGAAAAAGCCCCTCTTTGCCACTACGGACAAAAGGGGCCTCCCAGGGGAAACGTGTTACAAAGCCTTCTTTGCAGGACGATGAAGATCAGAAACCCAACGTCGTACGCGTAGGGACTTACCCAACACCCACGCCATTTCGATCTTCTGGGCCTTCAACGCCACGTCCCGATAAGCATCCGGGCATCGGAATGACCTCGTCGCAAGCCGCAAGCATCTCTTCGTCATGAGTGACAACAATTACAATATGGTCTCTCTTAACCTCATGAAGCAATTTAATTAGCGCGCTCCGGCTCTTCGCATCAAGCGCTGAAGTTGACTCAAGAAACAACATGACGTCCGGCGATTTCAACATCTGCCGCACAATTGCGATGTTCTGCTTCTCCCCGCCGGACACCCCTCCTTTCTTGCTGCCAAGCATCGCTGCCGCCCCGTTCTCCGCAGCGGCAATCATTTTGTCTAACCCCAATATGGCAAGCATCCGATTCAGTTTGTCGGCCTCGAAATCATCAGAAAGCAGCGTAAGATTATCGAGGATCGTCCCCCCAACAATAGGGGGCTCTTGCTCCGTAATGCCAACTCGGCACCGCCGCAATGCGTATCGGTCGATGCGACGCTGTGATACCCCGTTGTAGAGGACGGCCCCTTCCGTGTTATCTGGATATAGACCCAATATCACTGACAGCAGCGAGCTCTTCCCCGAGCCATTTCTTCTTGCTTACTGTTTTTCTTATATTGTAACGATTTTCGATAAGAGGAAAGATTACTCCATGACGCGCAAGCCCGAACTCTAAGCGTTTCCCATCAGCATTGCCCATTTTTCGGATCGAAATCCAAATCCAGCTTCCTATCGCATGCTGAAATCAAATCCTGATCATGGCTTACAACAAGAATTAGCTGATCGAAGGGATTTCGATGAATATACTCCGTGAACTCCCGACGGCTTTCTTCATCTAAATCGTTCGTTGGTTCATCGAACACAAGCACTTCCGGCTGCCTGCGAAGTGCTGCGAATATCCTTAGCTTTCGATACTCTCCACCAGAAAGGTCTCTACAATTCTTGCCTTTTAACGATTCGACGGTTCGATAGAAACTCGGCACAAGCTCTCGGAGGTTTTCGCTCGATCCCCGAATCGACGTCCTCTCAAGGTAATTCTCCACCGTTTCGTTCGGAATAAAGAGCTTTTGCGGGCACACCGCAAACAGGTCCCGTCGGATCGTCTCCATATCGAGCTCTTCATATGGCACCGACCCCAAAGCCCGATGTCCCCCAGCAGAATATAGTCCAAGGAGCACCTTCAGAAACGTGCTTTTTCCGCATCCGTTCGGCCCGGTAATGGCATAGGTTTTTCCTTCCTCCACCTCCACGGAGAGGTCGCGGTATAAGTAGGGCTTTCCCGCGTATCGGTACGCGATGTTGGACAACGATATGCTCTCCACGTGCCCAACCGTGAAGGTGCCGCGGTCCTCGGCGTCCTCCGTCAGAGCCCCCAATCGGTCGAACGAGGCCCTTGCGTCCTGATACGATTTGAAATAATTCAAAAAATACTTGAAGCATCCGAACGCCATCGAGTAATACGAGTTCACCATTGTGAACTCGCCTAAGCTCATTCTTCCGCTCAATATTTCCATCCCGGAGATCACGAGCAGTGCCCCCCGAAACACAGACGAGATCAGGCCGTCGCTTGATGTGGCCAGATTCGAGACCCTACTTGCTTTCATGTAAATCGGGTAGTACCCCTCGAATACCCCTTTGAGCGTCCGAGCGCTCTGGTTATATGCGCCATCGCACTTAATGTCAAACAACTGCGACAGCTCGCCGCTCACGGACGCGAAAAGCTTACTCAAACCCTCCTTGTTCGCAAGCGAACTGTTGTACAACGGCTTTTTCAACGCCCTGAATAAAATGAAGTACGCAACAAGCGAACATGCACTTAACACCAGGAACACCGGATTAATCGAAAACAGGATGATGCATATCAACACAACCAGAACGATGTTAAGCCCGATCGTCAGGAAGTTGTTCACGACAAACGATGACACCGCATTCGAATCCGCATACACCCTCTGCGTTGTATAGGATGGATCCGCCTGCTCCCCCTTTTCCAGGGGCCCCCGTTCAAACGACTCACACGTGGTCCCCATCAGTCTCGTCGTCATCTCCAAGATGACGCGCGATACGTTCACACCCATCGCATACGACATGAAGGAGGCCGATATCCCTATGCCCGCAACAAAGGCCGCAAACCACACGACGCGAGATGGATCCCTATTCGTCACGAGAAAGTCTACAAACCCACCGTTTAAGGCGGGCATGACGCACGAGAGAGCAAAATTCACCAGCATGAGAATCACGAAAAGCCGTGACCCTTTACACCGAAACAACTCGTGAACCGTCTTCTTAAACATGCCAGCTCCCATCAAGCGGCCTTTTATCCAAAACTGAATTTGCTCGCCGCTTAATCGCTCCCATATATCCCTTGTTGTTAATCCTTGCTCAAGACATTATCTCGGGTTGCGGTGCCCAGGATTCCATTTCACCTTTATATACATACGAATAAGCCCCCTATTTGCATAGGCAAGCGCGGCGATTATAACAGCAGCCACCATCAGACCGAGAATAGCCCTTTTGTCCGGAAAAAGGGACGAGAGAAAAAGGCATATTGCGGAGAAAACTATAGACGCCCCCACCACTCGGTTTGCGCCTAGAGACTCGGCCGTCCGCTTTGCCTCCTCTAAACGCTCTCCCGATAGCAATGACATTCCGGCAAGCAATCCCGTGAGCTTGCCTCGATATATCATTATTCCGAACAACAGCAGCAGGCATGACCCCACCATTGAAACCACAACGTCCGACATCGCCATCACTCCAGTCCACTCCTTCAATACCAGCCCTATCGACAAACATCAAAACTTTTTTTAACCTAATATTGTATATCGATATAAATATATTCTTTTATATATCGTTTCGATTTGTGATATTTTATCGAACGAGTTGCTATTCGAGGAAGATAGGCCACAACCAAAGGAGATCAATGGAATCCGTGAATGTTTGGAGCGCGCAAATCTCATCATTGCCTGGAGTCATCCCTATCCCCCTCGACCCAAGCTACCTTCGCAGTGAACCAAATAACCGCCTGAGCGTCCTAAGCTCAGATGGGAAACAAATCTATACGATCCTCAACAGGGTCGCTAAAGAGATTCTTGACTTATGCGACGGCACCTGCGATTTGCCCAAAATTCTCCGTCTGTTCCAAGAAAAATACCCAGATCAACCGCGCGAGACGCTAGCGCATGACCTGGCCCAAACCCTGCATAGCCTGACCGTAAACTGTCTTATCGTTTGGAAGAAAGAAGGGAGATATATGAACGACCCTTTCGGCTCCGATTACCTAACATCGGTGAATCCCGACGAGCTGCTTATTCTCGCGGACGCGAGCAGGTTTGCTGAAATCGAAGAGGCGGCTGCAAAATCCCTCTCTGCAAAACAGTCCAAAAATGGCAATAGGATCTATTTCTCTGAGTTCGACGTTGAGCCCGAATTGGAGAACTTTCTGGTTCTTCGCCAAAGGCTCTTTTCCTTTACCCATGATTATTTTCTACTCACGAGCCAGTCCGGAGAAATTAATGGATTGATAATATGCGAGCCGGCCACTAATCCCGCCGGCCGCAGCGTCATCATCAAATTTATCTCATGCAGCTCCACGCTGCTTGCCGGTGTGCTCGACCGCCTTGCGGAATACTACGGATCTTCCGCTCCCAAAGCCTACCGCGCGCTCAGAATTGACGCGCCTGATTCCACCCCAATCGCCGAACAACTTGACCATTCCGACCAGCGCCTTGGCTTTTCCTTAGTCGGCACCCTGCCCAATGAGCTCGACTCGGGCGACGTCAAGCTGTTTGTTCGCCCGCTCGATAAGAAGCAATAATGAGCATGCCGGCAATAATCGGAGCGCCCCACAGCGTTGCGCTCGACATTACAAACAAATGCAACCTTCGTTGTCTACACTGCTTCAACAACAGTGGAGAAAACGATGTCGTCGCGAACGAATTATCCGACAACGAAGTCCTCGAACTCGTCGACTCGATTTGTCAAATGCACCCCTTTAGCTTCTGCTTCTGCGGAGGCGAGACCCTCCTGCGAAAGGATCTTGTCATCGAGTCCTTGCGGCGGCTCAGCGCATCTGGCGTCAAATGCAACCTCGTGTCAAACGGTCTGCTCGCAAACTCAAATACTTTGCATGAGCTCGAACGCGCCGGTTTAAACGGCATACAGTTTAGCCTCGATGGCCTACGCGATTCTCACGAACATATGCGAGGACTCTCGGGATTATACGACCGGGTGCTCGACGCCATCGATATCACGCTGAACGAAACCTCACTGCACCTTTCAATTGCCTTTTGTCCGACATCGTTCAATGTCGACGATTTCAAACCAGTTTGCACGATGCTTCGAGACAAGCTGAAATCGTCGGGTAGAACTGACCGAATTGACCTTAGAGTTCAGCCGCTCATGCTCCTCGGTAGAGCCCGAAGAAACCGCACGATTCGCCCTTCGAATAATCAATACCGTCGGCTAGTCAACACGATCAATGACCTTCGATACGATCCGGACTATCGAGGCTATTTCATGCTTGAGTGGGGCGACCCCATCGACCACTTGGTCAGATTCCCTCAACTGCAAATGCAATTTGACCAAGTGGCCATCCACGCCAATGGCGATATCGTCGCATCCCCCTATATACCTCTCATCATCGGAAACGTTCGCAAACACAGCCTTCAGGAATACTACGATGCCGGAATGGCAACTGTTTGGGATAAGCCCGTTGTTACCGCGTTGGCCAATCGTATGCACTCGATTGACGAGATGGAAGAGATCTCATCGTTGATTGCAGACATCAATATGGACGGCGACCTCTATATCGACCTGATCGACGATGATCTAGGCGACCTGAGCGTCCTGTCACAATTCTAAGGAGATGTTCCCATGTATGAGACCCCAGAAGTAGAGAAGATGGATTCCAAAACCGGCCCCGTTCCCGTTGTGGTCAACTTTGCAGCCGTCGTGGATAACGTAGTCGCAGCCGTCTATGATGCCGTCGTTGCGGCCTACGCATTCTGGTACTCGGCAGACAACGACGGCACCGGGACGAGTGCAGCACAGAACTAGTCGCCGGCTCATCGAGCAATCGCCTCGCCTATCACTGCATGCGATTGACTGCGCAGCCCCAGCCAACGCCCAAAGCGCCTTGAAGAGCTGCTTGTAACATTCGTTCATTCAACAGCGAGATCTCTTCACCATTCTCGGCCGGCCCGACAGATCGACACATCAGTCGGGCCGGCCAGACTTATACAACGCGGCGACTCCGCTCACGCCACGCCCCCCCCGAAACTCACGCTGTCATCACACGGGCAATCAACAGTGAATCCTGTTATGCGACATGGGCAAACGGCCACGTGCGCGATTAAAACGAATTCACTTAACAGACTTCAAGAATGCTTTAGCACCGCAGGATGGCCATACGCGGAGCGCGGCACGCATAAGCCAAAAGCGGCATTAAAAGCCATCCCCTTCCCTGCTGAATGCGCGTCCTAGCCCATCAACCGGTCGGACCATCGCGAAGATGATCCGTGCTTCCATACTGCAATGCGATATCAAGCATCACGAATAGTCCCCGCCCAACGGGGTTCTCCCCTCCGCAGGCGTTTCGGAACCCGCCCCCATCCCAAATTCCCACGCAGCGGCCGCGTTCACCGCCGCCGCGGGGGCCCTAGCTCCCCCGCGGCGCGGGCACGGGCGGCGAGGTCGGATGTGAAAGCCGGACCGCAGAGGTATCGAGCGCACGCGGCCAGGGCCTCGAGGGCGCCTGGCGGGTAGGGAGATCCGAGCATGAGGCAGGACAACGCGCAGGCCCGCAAAAGGTTCACGAGCTCCCCCGCGACGCGGCAGACCCTCGGCTGCCCCTCGTAAAGGATGCAGAAGACACGGTCGAGGTCCGACGGTTCGACCAGGCTGTACCGGCAGTCCGCGTACAGTGCGCAGCCCCTCCCGCGCGGGTCGCCGTCCGAGTCCTCATCCGGCTCATGATGGCGCACCTCGACCCAAAGGCCCTCCAACACGTCGTCGAACCCGAAATCGAGCTCCGCCTGGACGCTCTCGCCGAGCGCATCGCCCAGGGCGAGCTCCGGCACCTTCGTCACACGGCCGTCCAGCCACTCAATCTCTGTCATCGCGCGCATGGTGCAAGCCCCTTCCGACACGGGATTGTCAGCTCAACCCGACCCTTACCCATACGGACGAACATAACTCGCCAGGGGGAAGCCCCTGAAGGCCGTGCGCCACAACATGAGGCCGAATCCGCCCCCCGCTGGACAGGCCAACAACGAAGGAGCACACGGAACCGGCGCGGCGTTACAACCGTCCCGGCAAGCGTGTCACTTGGCCAAGTCATGATGCCGACAAACCCGGAAATGCTCCAACGGAGCGCCGAACGAGCGTAACAATATAAAGCCGTGCAACACGTGTTGGACGACCGGAACATCCCAAACAAAGGCCTGTAGGTCCCACCTTCAAGCCCAATAGCAAAATGTGCATCAGCGGATTTGCAGCGATACAAGTCTCAACCGTCACCATCACACCGCAGCGCGCCTAGTCCCACTCATCCTACTGCAAATGTCCCAGAACGAGAAAACGACCAGCTTAACATGCCAACCTTTATATCCGCACGCGCGTAATTCAACTCATAAGGACCGGCTATCCCTTACCTGTGACACAATCTCAAACGCACAGAACAGAATCATCAGTCCAATCATCGTATAAGAGGCAGCCGGACCTTCAAGCACTATTCCACAAAGAACAATCTCCGCGCAGCCAATAAGAACTGTTATCAGGCGCTCTGCCTTTTTGCTCTCGCCGCTCGCATAAAAAGGCGGCAAAGCGCACAAGATCACATATAGCCCGGGAAGGGAATACAGGATTGATAGTCCAAGTCCCCCATCAACCGCAGTGCTTTGCGTAAGAATCAACTGAACCCAAACGGCAATTATCACTGAGCAGGTTGTCGATAAAAGAAGACTAGAAATATAGCACGCAACAAAGTCCCGTCGCATTCGAGCAGAGAAATCCGCGAACTCTCTTCGCCGCGTGGAAACAATA
>NZ_JAQEKC010000002.1:0-43544 GCF_027679495.1 Collinsella aerofaciens | reverse complement strand
TACCCCATCGATCAACCACACCCCCACTCCAATGAGCGGGAATTGTATCAGGGAGGACTGACCAAGCCGCCCATAGAATCAGAAATGGAAGAATAGAGAGGATGAAAGATGATAACACTGCAGTATTTTTTTTTGAGGCTCTCATCGATTCCGCGTCTCCTTGCGCACCCACATTCCACTCCGCCTTAAATCAAGTATAAATAAAAACTTGAATGCAAGTTTGTTTTGATTAGTATGGAAACTATATCCATTTAGTTCTAATTTGTTCGTAGTATCAAATCGATACCGACACTAGCATGACGTAGTCTTTCAAGACAGCTATTCAACATTGGAGGTCACCGCTATGGACAATGTGAACCACCTAAACGAACTCTCAATACAGTCCCAGCTTAGCATCCTTGAAAAACTGGTCGCGGACGCGGAACAATCTACCGACGCAAGACGCGATTTCGAAGCTCAGCCTCGTGCCGTATTCCAGAAATATGGAATTACAGACCTCCAAATCAAAGCGGGAAATCGAAAAGTCTCTCTGTACGAACTGGTGGAGTCAACCGAAAAGGAGGCGCGTGTCCCCGTTGCACGCGCAGTATATCGTCGTATCCAACTTGCATATTATGACGAGGACAACGAAGCTGAGCCGCAAACGATACCTCTCGTAAACGTTGTACTTAATGCAAACGCAGTAACGAACGCAAACATCATTCTGAACGCAAACGGAATGGCAAACGCAAACGCGAATGCTCAAAACAACGCCAACCTTAAGTACGACGTCAACACAATGGGCTATGGATCAGCTATTTTTATGAACAAACCTGATGTTGTTGAACTATCGGAATCGTACAAACAAACTTCTGTTTTCAGGAAATTTGATCAAGAGGGCTTGAGTGCAGCGAGGCAAGCAGCCATGCTTAAAACAGCAATCAAGAATTCCAGCTTCAATACCATCAACCCCGAAGGGGCTTCCAATGGGGTCGCCCGCGGGTATTATCGCTCCGTCGAATTCGAAGTTACTTACTCCGAGAACGAAGGCACCTTGGTAATCACCGACGCCCGTTTGCTCGCGGCATGATTTCCGAAAGCTCGCAGCACGTGCTGTTCCGCAGACCTCGAATGCTGACATTTATAACAACATATAAATGTGGCGCTGTGTGTGATCATTGTCTGATGAGCTGCACTCCGAACAACAGTGACAGGCTTACTCTTCCCCAAATGCGGCAATTCATCGATAGCTTCGCCGAAGTATGCGTCGGAAGTGGTGTTGTTGTGTTTACGGGCGGAGAATGCACCCTTCTTGGCGATGACCTTCTCGAGGCCATCGCATATGCGAATTCTTTAGGACTCTTTACTCGAATTGTAACGAATGCGTGGTGGGCAAAAAGCGAAAGAGACGCAGAAACGTTCCTCAACGAATTGAAGTCATGTGGCCTTGACGAAATCAATATCAGCTGCGACGACTTTCATGCGGAATATATACCCCTCGAGAATGTGCGCAACCTTTGGAACTCAGCAAAAACAATGGGCTTTCAAACTCTCGGCATTGCGGTCTGCAGAGATAACAACAGTACAATCAGCCCGGCATACCTGTGCAAGTACCTTAATGAAGACATTCCACTCCTGCATCAGTTCGACGATAATACCCAGCCTCCCAGCGCGCCAGCCCGCTTCATCACGGATTCAGGCATCACGCGAATTGGGCGCGCACGAAATCTCAGTCTCAACCAAAATGCGCGACCGCAGGCACGTCTCTTAGCGTCACACTGTTCCGACTGCGGCCGAGACTTCGTTATTTCCCCAAACTGCCATCTTGCACCCTGCTGCGGAATAAATGCAGAGGGAACTTGGCTTTTCGATCTTGGCAAAATCAATCTGACGGATGACATTAATGAACTGCAGCTGCTCCTACTTAATTACATACAATACATAGGACCAGGAGGGCTGCTGAAGCACTTGCGCACGAGCGGAGGCCTTTCTTCATTTGGGCGCTCAAGCTACCTCTCTCAATGCGAGATTTGCGAAGACATCGCCCTCTCGAAAGAGGCACAGACCTGTCTTGCAAAGCTAGCTCCTAAACTGGCAGCCGACTTGATTGTCGAGACTAAATTCGAGACTACCTTTATCGGAAATGGGTCTGATATACATGATTGAAGTGCTACCCTCTTTAAATTCGCTCTCGAGTAATCCACTCCGTAGATTGGACACTCTTGGAGTAACAGATTTTTTAGACACACTTGACATATCTATAGATCCTTTTGAATGCGCGCATCGCATCTGGGATCAACTTGACAGGGAGCATCAAGAGATCGTCTCCTTCCTGATGCTAGGTGGAGAGATTGATCTCGATTCAGAAGTGGCAAAAAGAAGTCTGCTGAAAGGCACTGTTGAAACCATAGCCTCACTCGGGCTGCTAAGCAAGCACAATGGCAATGCCTCCCTTTCCGGTTTATCTCTAATCCGATATCATGGCATCTGGCTTTTTGCCGATGCGCCATCACCCTCGCCTTTACTATATTTTGGCTCTGATTCAATTGGGCTCGCTCGTCGGCTAAGCCCATCCCCCGGAAAGAATGCCTTAGACCTCTGCTCTGGACCAGGCATCCAGGCACTCATACTGGCAAAATCTGGAATGCACGTCACGGCGATAGATATCAATCCAATCGCCTCAGAAATCTGCCAACTAAACGCACTGGTCAATGGTATTAGCGAAGATTTAACTGTTCTAACCGGAAGTCTCTACAACGCACTAAACAATATCGAAAGCTCTTGCAGCTATGAACTCATTACGGTGAATCCTCCTTTGCTCCCAATCCCAGAAGACGTACCATACCCCTTCGTTGGCGATGGCGGCCCAGATGGCCTCAACATCACAAGCAAGGTTATTCGAGGTGCAGGAGATAAACTCACTGATAGCGGATACCTCTCTGCAATTGGAATGATTGGCCTTGGAACCAACAATCAATCAGCATTTGAACGAATACAGAACGATTTGTTGCAAGCTGGCCTCAATGGCGTCTTGACAATAATCTCGAGCTTTAACCTCGGACCCCAATCTGGCTGGATCGACGGTATCGCATGCACATCTGTTGCACATGCTCCAGGAAAATATTCCAGCAAAGAGGAGGCTGTAAAACAGATATCGCGCGCATACAAAAAAATCCACTACGACCGCGTCTGCGCCTATCACTTGAAGGCGTGGAGGGAGAGACAGCCCTTTCAAAATCCCATCCTAACGATTCAAGACTGCTCCGCAGATGGCAACCCACTTGGCCCCTGGATCCTCTAAAGCATCCGTCATACGAAAGCAGGTCAATAGGCTGCGCGCCACTCTCTGATGACGCGCAGCCTATCTCATTTCCCCCGCGCTTTACCGAGCCCGACTCACACCTCATAGTTGGCACCGGTTTTCAAAATGCAAGATTCCGCATACAAAATCACTTCTTCTGTCTAGGTGGCAGACCTACGATTTTTGTAGTATAAAGTTCCTCTCAATGCC
Organism: Collinsella aerofaciens; assembly: GCF_027679495.1. GTDB lineage: Bacteria > Actinomycetota > Coriobacteriia > Coriobacteriales > Coriobacteriaceae > Collinsella > Collinsella aerofaciens_AK. The sequence goes on along the minus strand of NZ_JAQEKC010000002.1, from coordinate 40,054 downwards.
TTCAATCTATTTCGAGATTGAGAAGAACTTGCATCGGGTTTCATAGAAGCGATATAGATGATACGTTTTGTCCTATCTATATTCCGACATACATCAGGATGCCTCGTCTTTATCGTCATTTCAATAGTCGGCTTGGCCCTTTCCCACATTGCCCCCTTTTTGAACGGTAAATTAATTGACTTCCCGCACGTGGACCTCGTGGACAGGCCCCCTTGTGTAGCTGCACCCGAGGCGCCTCCCCGTCGCCCTCCAGCGCCGGGGTTCCCCTCCATCACGAAGAGGTAATCCCCGTCCGGCCTCGCCGTCTCTGCAACGCCGAGCCTCCCGAGCGACTCGAGGAGGGCGGGCTCGTCCCAGGAGATTTGACAATACTATAGAGACACGTCCCAAATTAGCTACTCAGTAGTTACTGCTGCTGGGCGCGGCGGGCGGCTCGGCGGGCCCTTGCTTCCTGGATCTCATCGAGGTGGGCGATGATCTCGGAGGCGCTCTCCTCGATCGCCTTGCCGTCGGTACGCACTACAAAGCAACCCAGGCGCTTCATGAGAGCACGAGCCTCCTCGAGCTCGCTTCGCACGCTCTCGGGCTCGGCATAGGAGCCGGCGACGGCACGGGCATAGTCGTCGCCCAAGCGGCTATCGCGAATCTCAGAAATAACGTCGACGGTCGAAATCAGGCCAAACAACCGCATCGGGTCTACCTCGTAAATCGACTTGGGCGGCTCCATACCGTGCGCCAACGGAACGTTGGCGACCTTGTAGCCCTGATAGGCCAAATACATCGACAGCGGCGTCTTGGATGTGCGCGACACGCCCAGCAGCACGATATCGGCACCCGACAGATCGTCGCAACCACGTCCGTCATCGTGCTCGACAAAGTACTCCATGGCCTCGATGCGGTGGAAATACCGGTCATCGGTCTTATGGATCACACCCGCCACTCCTTTTGGCGGCACGCCGATAAGCGACGACAGCACGGCAAGCGTCGGGCCGATCAGGTCGACCGAGCGAATGTGCAGCATGCCCAAGTAGTCGAGCACGCGAGCACGAAGCGCCGGATCGACAATTGTGTGGAATACGGCGATATCGCGATGGTCCGCATCGACATGCGGACCCACAAACGACTTAACCTGCTCCACCGAGGTCACCTTAGGCAGACGTAAAACACGAAAAGCCCCTTCATCAAATTGCCCGGACGCCGCAAGCACCACCTCACAAGCGGTATCACCGAGCGAGTCGGAGATAACGATAACGGTGGGACTAGCGGTGACCGGGCAATCCATGCGGGGCTCCTTTTGCGCTTATGCGCAGGATAGCTTACTTTTTGCGGGCAAGCTCACCGATGTTGGCGATGCCGGAGAAAACGGCCTCGAAGCGGTTGAGCAGCTTAAGGCGATTATCGCGGAGCTGCTCGTCCTTGTCCATGACCATAACCTCGTCGAAGAAACGGTCGATGGGGGCACGCAGGGCGGCGAGGGCAGCGAATGCGGCAGGATAATCCTCGGTAGCAAGCGCGGCATCGACGGCGGTCTGAGCGGCCTCGGAGGCGTCGGCAAGCGCAAGCTCGACCTCGCCCATCAGAGCGCGATCGTACTCCGCGCCCAGTTCGGACTTGGAGATATGCGCCGCGCGGGCGTAAGCGGTCGCCAGGTTGTCGAAGGTCTCGGCGTCGTTCTTGCGGGCCTCATCGAGGGCGGCGCAGCGGGCGAAGAAGACCGACGGGGCAATAATGTGCACCGCGGAAACGGCGGCAACGGTGTCGGCCGGGATCTCCTCGTCGCGGGCCATGCTCACCAAACGGCCGTGGAAGAAGTCGCGAACCTGCTGGGCGACCTCGGCGGCGTCGAACTCAATGCCCTGCTCGCTATAGAGCTCGAGCGCAAAGTCGATGAGCGACGTGGGGTCGATCGGCAGACGGTCGCGAAGGATGTTGATGATGCCGATGGCGGCACGACGCAGCGCGTACGGGTCGGAAGAGCCGGTCGGGGGCTCGCCGATGGCAAAGATGCCGGCAATGGTATCGAGCTTGTCGGCGCAGGCCACGATGCAGCCAGCGGTGCCCTCGGGGAGCTCGTCACCGGCAAAGCGGGGACGATAGTGATCGCGAATAGCGTGAGCGACCTCGTCGTTCTCCCCCATCGCGCTGGCGTAGTAACCGCCCATCACGCCCTGCTGGCTCGTGAACTCGACGACGGCGTTGGACACCAAGTCGGCCTTGCACAGGTGAGCGGCGCGAGCGGCGTCGGCGGCCAGGTGGGCACCCAGGTGAGCCTCGCGGGCAATAGCGAGCGCGAGCTGCTCAATACGCTCGGACTTGGCGAGCACGCTGCCGAGCTTCTCCTGGAAGGCGACCTTGGCCAGACGCTCACGGAATTCGTCGAGGGAGATCTTCAGATCCTCCTCGTAGAAGAACTTGGCGTCGTCCAGGCGGGCGCGCACGACGCGCTCATTGCCGTCGATCACGCGCTCGGCATTCTCGGGCTTGCTGTTGGAGACGACCACAAACTCACGCGTCAGCTTGCCCTCGCCGTCATAGATCGGAAAGTAGCGCTGATTGGTGAGCATAGACTCGCAGATGATCTCATGCGGGACCTTGAGGAACTCCTCATCGAAGGTGCCGACGAGCACCGTCGGCCACTCGCAGAGGTTGATGACCTCCTCGAAAACCTTCTTGGGCGTATCGACGTGGCAACCGGGGCGCGCAGCCTCGACCTCGGCGATACCGGCAAGGATAGCCTCGCGACGACGCTCGGCAGAGAGCACGCCGGCGTCCTCTAGCACCTGCTCGTAGACGGCGGGGCTGGCGACCGTATGGTCACCGGGGCCCAGAACGCGATGTCCGCGCGTGGTGTTGCCACTCGTCACGTCGGCAAACGACACGGGCACGACGTCCTCGCCCAAAAGGCAGCAGATCCAACGGACCGGACGCACGAACGTGGCGTGCTCGTGACCCCAGCGCTGAGAGCGGTAGTTGGGCCACTGCAGGCCGGCGATGGTCTTCTCGCACAGGGCCGTCAGAATCGGGGTGGCCGGGGCGGAAGGGATGTTCTTCTCGGCAAAGACGTACTCACGGCCGTCGGTGTCCTCGCGACGGACCAGATCCTCGGCAGCCACACCGCACTTGCGGGCGAAGCCCTGGGCGGCCTTGGTGGCGTTACCGTCGGCATCGAAGGCGATGTTGGCCGCGGGGCCGCGCTTGACCTCGTGAACCTCGTCGGTCGCGGTGGCGACGTCGGCAACGAGCGCAGCCAGGCGACGCGGGCTCGAGATCACGCGGACCTCGCCGTGGGCCAGACCGGCCTCGTCGAGACCCTTGGCGATCATGGTGCCAAGCTGCTTGACGGCATTGTTCAGCGGTGCAGAGGGCATTTCCTCCGTACCGATCTCAAACAGGAAATCCTTAGCGTCTGCCATGGCTTACGCCACCTCGCCTTCCTGATCGGCATTCTCGTTGACTCCGGCGACCTCGGCCATGTAGGCCTCGCAGCACGCCTTGGCGACGGCGCGGACGCGCAGGATGTAGTTGGCACGCTCGACCGCGGACAGGGCGCCGCGAGCATCGAGCAGGTTGAAAGCGTGGCTGCACTTCATGACGCAGTCATATGCCGGCAGCGGCAGCTTGCGCTCCAGGCAGGAATGGCACTCGGCCTCGTAGTCGTCAAACTTCTGACGCATCATCTCGACGTTGGCGACCTCAAAGTTATAGGCACTGAACTCGCGCTCGTTCTCGAGGAACACGTCGCCATAGGTCATGGGCGTGCCGTCGGGCAGGTAGCTCCACACCAGGTCGTAGACCGAGTTAACGCCCTGGGCGTACATGGCGATACGCTCCAGGCCGTAGGTGATCTCGACGGGCACGGGGTCGACCTCGATGCCGCCCACCTGCTGGAAGTACGTAAACTGCGTGACCTCCATGCCATTGAGCCAGACCTCCCAGCCAAGGCCCCAGGCGCCGAGCGTCGGGCTCTCCCAGTCGTCCTCGACAAAGCGGACGTCATGGTCATTGGGGTCCAGGCCAATGGCGGCCAGCGAACCCAGGTAGAGCTCCTGGGCGTTGACCGGCGAGGGCTTGATGAGCACCTGGAACTGATAGTAGTGCTGCATGCGGTTGGGGTTCTCGCCGTAGCGGCCGTCGGCGGGACGGCGGCAGGGCTGCGCATAGCAGGTGCGCCACTCGGCGGGACCGAGCGAGCGCAGCGTGGTCGCGGTATGGAAGGTACCGGCACCGACCTCGGAGTCATAGGGCTGCATAATTACGCAGCCCTGCTCGCCCCAGTACTGCTGGAGGCGCAGGATGATGTCTTGGAAGGAAAGCGATGAAGCGTTCATGCCTCTTATATCCCCTCGTCGAAACGATTACACGGTTAGGTACTGTACTATAGCGGTTTTTAATCGATAGCGCCGATACGGTTGAGCGGCCAGTAGCGCACAAGCGCCACGGCAATCAAGTCGGAGCGGTCGACCGGGCCAAAGTAGCGGGAGTCAGCAGAGTTCTCGCGGTTGTCGCCCATCACCCACACACAATCGTCAGGGACGGTGTAGGGATAGCTCACCTGAGCGCCGGGAGCTTGGACCGAAAGCGGCCAGCTCATGCCAGTCGTATAGTCCTCATCGAGCGCCTGGCCGTCGACGACGACCTTGCCGTCCTGCAGGTCGACCGTCTGGCCGGCCGTGGCGATGACGCGCTTGACGAGAACATCGTGCTCAGAGGTGCCGTCGGGGTTGTGGAACACCACGATATCGCCCTGTTTGACGGGCTGTCCGAGTTCGAGCGTCACCTTCTGCGCCAGAATCTGATCGCCAATCTCGATCGTGGACTCCATGGAACCGGTGGGTACCACAAAGGGTTCGACCACAAATGAGCGAATCAAGAAGGTGGCGACCAGCGCAATCGCGACAACCACGACCCACTCAAACGCACCCTTTAGCACGGAATGCTGCGATGGGACCATTCTCACTCCTCGATCTGCGAATACGATGCGTCCAGAATCTCTTGCGCGTACGCGCGCTCCTCGGGCGTAAGGTGTGCCGTCTCGATAAGATCGGGACGCCAACGACAGGTACGCTCGATGGCGTTTTTGCGACGCCAAGCATCGACCTTGGCGTGGTCGCCGCTCACGAGCACTGGAGGCACGCCCTCGCCATTGAACTCGGCGGGGCGGGTGTACTGCGCGTACTCGAGCAGGCCACCGTCCTCGGCGGTCGAGAAGGACTCGTCTACGTTGCTCATCTCGTCGCCCAAGGCTCCGGGAATGAGCCGTACGACGGCATCGGCCACGACCATAGCGGGCAGCTCGCCGCCCGTGAGCACGTAGTCGCCGATCGACAGGCGCTCGTCGGCATACGCATAGGCGCGCTCGTCGACGCCCTCGTAACGGCTGCACACAAACAGCAGGCGCTCACTTTTGAGCAGGCGCTCGGCCACATGCTGCGTAAAGGGCTCGCCGCAGGGGGTGAAGAACACCACGGTGGGCTTGGGACCCTCGGAGCTGATGGCCTCGATTGCCTCGGCAACGGGCTCGACCTTCATGAGCATGCCCTGCCCGCCGCCATACGGCTCGTCATCGACGGTACGATGGCGGTCGTGCGTCCAGTCGCGCAGGTTATACGCCTTAAAATCAAAAAGGCCGGCCTTGCGGGCGCGGCCCAAAATCGACGTGGACATGACGGGCTCAAACATCTCGGGAAAGACCGAAAGGGTCTCAATCAGCATGCTGTCCTCCCTACTTGTCCATATCGATCAAGCCGTCCATAACGTGGACGGAAATTGTTCCTGTGTCGGGAAGATCGAGCACAACCTGCTCGATCACGGGAATCAGCACCTCGCCGTACCGATCGCCCTCGACAACCCAAACATCGTTGGCGGGCGTCGACATGATCTCGACAATCGTGCCGAGCGAACCAAAGCGCTCATCGATCACCTCGCGACCCATGAGGTCGGTATAGGCGGCGTCGAGCGAATCGAGCTCGAAGTCGTCACGATTGGCCAGCACATAGCATCCGGTGATGCCCTCGGCGGCCGTCAAGTCGTCTATGCCCTCAAACGAGACCAGATCGCCATCGCCCGTATCAGTGACGGACACGACCGTGCAAAAACGGTCGCGCTTGAGCGCAGGCGGCGTCAAGGCGACACGCATACCCGGCTCCAATACAGAAGGAAGCCCCCGCAGCGGCTGCGCGAGGACCTCCCCCTTCCTTCCGTGCGGCTTGACCACACGGGCGATGTTTTTGTACTGGGACCTCAAGGTCCTAGCCCAGAACCTCTACCTCGACAGCAGTGTCGAGGCGAGCGGCCAGTGCACGGGCGAGCGTGCGAATGGCCTTGATGGTACGGCCACGACGGCCGATGACCTTAGCGACGTCATCCTCGGCGACCGAAACCTCAATCGTAGAGGCGTCATCACCATCGATGACCTCAAGGCTCACGGAATCCGGGTCGTCGACGATCTGAACAACGAGATATTCGACGAGATCGGCGATGCGATCTGAGAGCATTGCCTCACCCTCGAGCTGTGCAGCGTCAACCTCAGGCACGATTTACTCCTCGGCGCCCTCAGCGGCCTCAGCGGCAGCCTTAGCGGCCTCGGCCTCTTTGGCGAGCTGCTTCTTGGACTTCTTGACGACGGTCTCGGTCTTCTCGCCCTCGTTGGCGGCCTTGACCAGAGCGGCGACAGCGTCGGTGAGCTGAGCGCCCTTGGACTGCCAGTCGGCGATCTTCTCGAGGTCGAGGTTGATGGTCTTGGGGGCGGTCATCGGGTTGTAGCGGCCAACCTCCTCGATGATACGACCGTCACGCGGGGCGCGGGAATCGGCGACGACGACACGGTAGTACGGACGCTTCTTAGCGCCGTGACGAGCAAGGCGAATCTTGACTGCCAAAGGAAACTCCTCCAACCAAGCAGCTTTAGGCTGCAACTACAAACAAACAGTTGAACATAATACGCCATCGACGCGGGCAGGTGAAGTCCGTGAGACCAACTTCTTCGGTGTAGTCGAGGGCAAATCCATATCTTAGACAAGAATTCGGGATTTGCAAGCACATACACGCACCCCACATGAGCTGCGCGGTATACTCATGACATGGAAAGACGCGAACATACATACGGTTATGAGGATGCCATGGGCGTCACGCCGCCGCCCTGGACGGGTCCGGCAGTGGGCCTGATGGACCTCGATGCATTTTTTGCGAGCGTGGAAATGCTCGATCATCCCGAATGGCGCGGAAAGCCGCTCATCGTGGGCGGAGACGCCGGGTCACGCGGCGTCGTGTCCACGTGTTCGTACGAGGCACGTCGCTTTGGCGTGCATTCTGCCATGGCCTCGGCCGAGGCGCGGCGCCTGTGCCCGCAGGCCATTTGGACGCACGGACACTTTGATCGCTACCGTGAGGTGAGCGCACAGGTCATGGCGATCCTTGCCGATGAGACACCGCGCGTGGAGCGCGTGTCCATCGACGAGGCCTTTATCGATATCACACCGGGCCGGTTTGCGCCCGAGGACCCGCTGCTGGTAGCGCAGCGCATAAGCGATCGCGTTGCGGCGCTGGGGGTGACGTGCTCCATCGGCGTTGGGTGCAACAAGACCGTGGCCAAAATCGCAAGCGAGCGCGACAAGCCGTTTGGTCTGACCATTGTGCGCCCCGGTACGGAACAGCGGTTTTTGGCCGCACTGCCCGTGTCCGCCATGAGCGGAATCGGGCGTTCGGCCGAGGAGCGACTGCGTCGCATGCGCATCTATACGCTCGGCGAGCTTTCACGCGCGCCAAAGTCCACCCTGGCTGCAATCTTTGGCGTGAATGGCGAGCGCATGCGTCAACGTGCTTTGGGGCTCGAAGTATCCGAGGTCACCAGCCTGGACGAGGAACGTGAAGTTAAATCGGTGAGCAATGAGCGCACCTTTGCTAAGGATTTGACTGAGCGTGGGGATATCGAGGCGGCGATTGCGCTGCTCGGCGAGTCGGTTGGGCGCCGCCTGCGCCGTCAGGGGCTGACGGGCGGAACCGTAACGCTCAAGCTCAAGTATTCGTATGGCAGCGGGCGCACGGCACAGCGCCGCTTGCCCCACCCCACCGACGACGAAAATATCTTTGTGGCCGTAGCGCTCGAGCTACTCGAAAATATCTGGCAAGAAGGCATGCACGTGCGTCTTGCGGGTATCGGCATGAGTGACTTCAACCACCAAGGCGGTATCCAGACCGACCTATTCTGCGAGATTGATGACCGCGGAGCCCAATCCAGCGACCGCCGCGACCTCTCCGTCGCCATCGACGCCGTCCGAGACAAATTCGGCGACACCGCCCTATCCTTCGGCCGCCAATCCCGCTTCAACGATTAACCGCCTTTGGGCAAAAAGAAAGCCGGGCAGGTGCGGAAAACCGCACCTGCCCGGCGATATGCGTGAGGGTAGCTAAACCCCGTCTCAAATGAGCTACTAGAGGAGGTTGAGGGGGAGCTGGGGAGCGTCACCCCAGAGCTTTTCGAGACGGTAGAAGTCGCGCGCCTCGGGAGTGAAGACGTGGACGACAACCGAACCATAGTCCATGAGCATCCAGGTCTTCTGCTCGCGACCCTCGATGGAGAACGGGTGCTCGCCGCAAGCCTCGGCGACCTTCTCCTCGATCTCATCGACGATAGAATCGACCTGGCGGTTGTTGGTACCGGTGGCAAGCACAAAGTAGTCGCATACGTCGGAAAGCTCGGTCAGGTCGAGCACCTGAACGTCCTCGCCCTTCTTGTCGTAGGCGGCCTGCGCGGCGGCGCGGGCGACATCCTCGGCGGCGACACCGCTCGCGGACAGCGAGGCGGCAGTGCGGTCGGACGTGGCGACGAAGCTCTTGTGCTCCACACCTTCAAGAATCTGCTCGTCGGTCATGGTCTCGTCGGCCATGGAATACCTCTTTCTAGACAGCCCGAGCTAGCGCAGCTGGGCGTAATGGTTGTAAATCGTAATAGCTGTGGGATAAAGATAGCGCCCGGACTGGATCACATAGACCAAACCCTGCGCAAAACAGGAGAAGAACAACTCATCGAGCGTCGACTCCCCCACCATCTTGCGCAGCGCATGCGCATAGTCGCCGTGGCGGTTGGGCTCGATGGCATCGGCCACAAAGACCACCATATCGAGCGGCGTCATGTCGCAGGCACCCACGGTGTGACGGTCGACAGCCTGGAAAACGGCCGGCGACAGCTCGGGAAAAAGCTGCGGAAGCTCATAGGCGGCAACAGGGCCATGCAAAAGCGGCGTCGCGGCGGAAGGAGAGCCGGCAATCTTAATGCCGTAATGCAGAGCGCGCGTGACCAGCTCGTCGTCGGAGAGCACTTTGTCCCAGTCATGGATCAGGCCGGCGGCAGCGGCATCAAAGCGGTCAACGCCGTAGACCTCGGCCAGATGAAGTGCGGTCTCGGCAACACCCAGCGAATGCACATAGCGCTTGCGCTTATCCTTCATGCGAACATCGAGCAGCTCTTGAATGCGCTTGAGCAGCGCGCGCTCATCGCCCTCAAACTGATCCTCTACCGACAACGTAGACCCCCATCACTCAAAATCTTCTTGGCCCAAATCGGCATATAGCCTGCGTTTGCGAATGTAGCCGAGCACGGACTCGCTCGTAAGATAGCGCACGCTCATGCCGCGGGCAACTCGCTTACGAATGTTCGTCGAGCTGATCGCCAGCGCCGGAATCTGAATATAGCGCACGTCGAACGGCAGCCCCGACTCTTTGATTCGGGCACGCGCTGTATCGATATCAAAGCCCGGTCGTGTCGCCGCAATAAAGGTAGCAAGCTCAGCGATTCGTTCGGCATCATGCCAGGTCACGATATCGATAATCGCATCGGCGCCCGTAATAAAGTAGAGCTTTACCTGCGGCGGGTAAAAGTCGCGAAGGGCATGAAGCGTATCAGCCGTATAGGTTACGCCCGGGCGGTCGATCTCGAACCGGCTCGCCAAAAAGGCCGGGTTCGCGGCGGTGGCGAGGACCGTCATGGCATAACGGTCCTCGGCAGGCGTCACCGGCTTGTCAAGCTTAAAGGCAGGCGTGCCCGCCGGCATAAAGAGCACGGCATCCAAGTCGAGGGACTCACGCGCCTGCTCAGCGGTCACCAGGTGCCCGTAATGGATGGGATCAAAGGTGCCACCCATAATGCCGAGCCTAAACTCCTGCCCGTCCTCTAGAGGAAGCTCGGGCAGACCGATTCCACCGCGCAGCGACATGGCTTACTCGCCCTCCGAGGTCTCGGCATCGTCCTCGGCATCCGCCGCATCGACAACCTCGACGCCCTCATCCGCAGCATCGGCCACGTCAATGGCCTCGACGGCAACGTCCTCGCCAGCATCCTCGAGCTCTTCGTACTCCGAGAAGTCCTCGGCGCCCTCAAAGTCAAAAGCGCGCTGGCAAATGCGGACCTCGTCGCCCGCACGGCAACCGGCCTTCTCGAGCGCGTCGTCAACACCCATACGCGCAAACTTATGCTGCAGGTAAATGACGGCTTCCTCGTTTTCCCAGTCGGTCTGGATGACCATGCGCTCGATGGCACGACCGACCACGCGGAAGGCACCGGGCTCTTCCTGGACAATGCGGAAACGCTTCTCGCGCTGCAGGCGGCGACGCTCCCACTCCTCGTCGCGCAGATCGACCGGCTCATCAGAGACCGCCAGCTCGGCGCGAAGCTTAGCCACCTGCTCGCCCACGGCAAGCATCAGCGTGTTGAGGCCGGCGCCCGTAACAGCAGACACGGCAAAGAACATATGGCCATCGTCGAGCGCCGCACGCTTAAGGTCGGCAATCTTGTCGGCCGTGCCCGGCGCATCACACTTGTTGGCAACGACGATCTGCGGACGCTCCGAAAGCTCGGCGCCATACTGCTCGAGCTCGCGGTTGATGATGCGATAGTCCTCGACCGGATCGCGATCCTCAAAACCACCCGTCATATCGACGACGTGCATGATGAGCGCCGTACGCTCAATGTGGCGCAGGAACTGGTGACCCAGGCCCTTGCCCTCGCTCGCGCCCTCGATGAGACCGGGGACGTCGGCAACGACGTAAGAATATTCGCCGGCACGCACCATGCCGAGGTTCGGCACGAGCGTGGTAAACGGGTAGTCAGCAATCTTGGGGCGGGCGGCACTCATGCGCGCAATGAGCGATGACTTACCCACCGAGGGAAAGCCCACAAGCGCGGCATCGGCCATAAGCTTCATCTCGAGCTCGATCCAGTGTTCCTCGGCAGGCTCGCCGAGCTGGGCAAAGGCCGGAGCGCGACGCACCGACGTCACAAAGTGTGTGTTGCCCAGACCGCCGGCACCGCCGGGCGCCACGACGACGCGCTCGCCATCGTGCACCAGGTCGGCCATCTCGAACATCGGGGTCTGCGTCTCGGGATCGAGCTCGCGCACCACGGTACCCATAGGGACCTTGAGAATCAGGTCCTCGCCGCTCTTACCGTTACGACGGGCACCCTGCCCGTGCGTGCCGCGCTCGGCGCGGAAGTGATGCTTAAAGCGGTAATCGATCAGCGAAGACAGCTGAGCATCGGCCTGGATGACGACATTGCCGCCACGACCGCCGTCGCCGCCATCGGGCCCGCCCTTGGGGACAAATGCCTCGCGCCTAAACGACATGCATCCGGCTCCGCCGTCGCCGCCGCACACGTTAATGCGGCTGATATCGGTGAACTGTGACAACAGAATCGCCTCCTACAAAAAAGAGGGAGACCCTTGAATCCTAAAACTCAAGTGCCTCCCACATATGTGCTCTATGAAGGGTGAATTACGCGTTCGCGAGCGGGCGTACGCTGACCCTGTGCTTGATACCCTTGTGGAACTCAACGGTACCGTCGACCAGCGCGAACAGCGTGTCGTCCTTACCACGGCCAACGTTCTCACCCGGGTGGATGTGCGTGCCGTGCTGACGGACGAGAATCGTGCCCGTGGTTACCGTCTGGCCGGCATAGCGCTTCGTGCCAAGGCGCTGACCGCGGGAGTCACGGCCATTACGGGAGGAACCGAGTCCTTTTTTGTGTGCCATTGTGTATACCTACTCTTTCGTTACGAGTGTAATCTACTCGGCGACGGGAGCCTCGGCAACAGCCTCGGCCTCTGCCTTGACAGCCTTCTTGGCGCGGGACGTAGCCTGGACCTTCACGATCTTCAGCTTGGTGAGCTGCTGACGGTGACCCTTCAGACGACGATAGCGCTTACGCTTGTGGAACTTGAAGACCAGCTGCTTCTCGCCCTTGAACTGCTCAACGATCTGAGCGGTAACCTTGGCCTTGGCCAGCTTGTCGGGATCGGTGACGATCTTCTTACCATCGTTGAGGAAGATAACCGGCAGGGTGACCTTGTCGCCCTCATTGCCCTCGATCTTCTCGACGGTGATGACATCGTCGGTGGCGACCTTGTACTGCTTGCCGCCCGTGTTAACGATTGCGTACATGTTTACTTGCCCTTCATGCATCAGTTAGTGCAACAGCCGAATATAGTAGCAGGCGAAAATACCCCCGTCAACGAGTATGTGGAGCAAATCCACAAGTTCGCACAGGTATGGGGCTGACGAGTCGGCCCTCGTCGTCCTCGCATGCTTGATTCTGACGCTCGACATCGTAGGAGCAGATGGTCACGAGGTCTTGCATACCGGTGGAAACAATAGGTGCATCCACGCCCGGGGTCAAGCCCTGCAACAAAACATCAGCAGCAGAAAGCAAAATTTCCGGACGCATAGAGCCCTCGTTGTCGGCATGGGTGTCGAGCATGAGAACCAAATGGTCCGGGCGCTCCCCCGCCGTGAGCTCATAGCCAACGAGCGTGTGATCCAAATCCAAGCGCTTGCTCTTTTTGCCGCGCGCGTAGTCGATGCCATGATCCGCGCGCAGCGTGTCGATCGCACGACGCACCTCGTCGGCGCTTACGGGCGCCTCGGGATCCAGGTGTAAGTCGATGCGATACGACAGGCGCGTGAGCTGCGCCGTCAATGCCGGCGTGCGCACGTCGATGTACGCCGCCTCGATGGGCGCCAGATCGGCCGGAGACGCCGCAGCTAGGCGCTCAAACGCCTCGTCGAGCGCCACGAACTCGGTCATAAACAGGTCATACCACTCGCAGGTCGACGACGTACCAACCGGTAGCGCCGAAGAGAAGCCCACGCGCATGTGCGGAGAGAAGCCCTGCGTGACGGCATAGGGAAGTCCCGCACGGCGCACGATGCGCTCAATGGTATGGATTACTTCGAGATGGCCCAGGTACTTAAGGCGATCGCGCTTGCCATAGCGAACACGAAGCCTAAAGAGCGAGGGGTTGTCGGTCAGGCGCTCACTCATGCGCGATCACCCATCAATACATTCTTGGCGTGGAGCGTGGGGCAGATCCCGCAGCCGGTGCACGACGTGCGGGTGCAGTCGGGAGTCGTGACACCCTCGAGCGAGCGACGGTACTCGCGCTCGAGGAAGCCGCGCGTGCAGCCGGGGCTCACATGCTCCCACGGCAGGCGCCAGTCCAACTCGTAGGGCAGGTGCACAAGCTCATTGAGGTCGATGCCGTTTTTGGCAGCAGCCTCCTTCCAGTTATCGAGCGAGAAATGCTCTACCCAGGCGTCAAAGCGGGAGCCCGAGCGCCAAGCATCGATGATGACGGGCGTCATGTCGCGACCGGCGCGGGACAGCGCGGCCTCAATGAGCGAGGTCTCGGCATCGTGGTAATGCACGCGGACGGCACGGTTGCGAACGCTCGTGACAAGCAGCTTCTGGCGACGTTTGACGTCGTCGTAGTCGAGCTGCGGGCACCACTGGAACGGCGTGGCAGCCTTGGGGATAAAGACCGAAACCGAGATGGACACCGAGATCGAGCCGCGACGAGCCTTGGGCACCACGGAACGACCGAGCTCCAGCACGTGATCGGCCAGATTGGCGATGGCCACGATGTCCTCGTCGCGCTCGCCGGGAAGGCCCATCATAAAGTAGAGCTTCATGCGGTTCCAGCCGGCCTCGAAGGCCGCCTTGGCCGCACGGTCCAGGTCCTCCTCGGTCACGTTCTTGTTAATGATGTCGCGCATGCGCTGGCTGCCGGCCTCGGGCGCGAACGTCAGTCCGCCCTTCTTTTCGCCGGCGACCGACTCGGCCATATCCACGCCAAACGAATCCAGGCGCTGCGACGGAATAGACACGCGAATACCCGTATCCTCCAGGCGGCGGTTGAGCCTGCCGAGCACGTCGCGAATGCAGGAGTGGTCGGTCGTGGAGAGCGAGGTCAGCGACACCTCGTCATAGCCGGTCTTTTCCAGACCCTGAATCACCGACGAGACGATCTGGTCGGCCGAGCGCTCGCGCACCGGGCGATACGTCATGCCGGCCTGGCAAAAACGACAGCCGCGGGCGCAGCCGCGCAGGATCTCGATAGACAGGCGGTCGTGGACCAGCTGCGCATAAGGCACGCACGACTGCGACAGCGGATTCGTGGCGCCGAAATCCTCGACGACGCGCTTGTAGACCACGGTCGGCGCATCCTTGCCCTCACGCGGCACGGTGTAGCCATGCGGCGAGCAGGGCTCGTCGTGACGAACTTCATAGAGCGACGGCACGTAGTTGCCGGCAATGGATGCAAGCTGCTCGACAATCTGCGCGCGCGGGACCCCTTCGTCACGCAGGCGGCGATGCAGCTGGCAGGTCTCGAGCAGCGATTCCTCGCCCTCGCCGATGAGAATGGCATCGAAGAAGGCCGCGTACGGCTCTGGGTTGTACACCGAGGGGCCGCCGGCAATGATGATGGGGTCGTCTTCGCCTCGGTCGGCCGCCAACAGTGGAATGCCAGCGAGGTCGAGTGCCTCGAGGAAGTTCGTCACCGCCATCTCGTGCGGCACATGCAGACCGACGATATCAAACGAAGCGACCGGCGCTGCACCCTCGAGCGAGAGCAGCGGAATGCCCGCCTCGCGCATAGCGTCACCCATATCGGGCCACGGCACATAGCCACGCTCGCAGGAGATGCCCTCGGCCTGGTTAAGGATGTTGTAGAGGATGGCGATACCCTGGTTGGGCAGACCGACCTCGTACACATCCGGATAGATCAGGCAGCAACGGTAGTCGGCATCGGCCTTGGAAAGCGTGCCCCACTCGTGATCGATATAGCGGCTCGGTTTCTCGACCTTGGCGAGCAGCGGCTCAATTAAATGAAAACAGTCTTGGTATGCAACGCGCAACGGAAAACCCCTAAGCAGCGAGATCGGATGCGTCCTGGTAGGACGCCATAGGACGGGTAGCGCCCGCGACCGTGGTCACCAGATCGCGAACGCGGAAGAACGTGGCAGTGACCACCTCGTTGGCACGGCTGTAGTCGACATCGCGCTCGTAGAGCGAAACGAGCGCACGGCCCATGCCATAGGTGCCCGCGGCAGCAGTGAGCGCCTTGACGGCAAACCCAATATGCGGCGTCTGCTTGACGAGTGCGCGGGTGACCGCGCGGATCACAAGACCGCCGGCAAGCACGCCCGCGACCTCGTAGCCGCGCTCAGGCTTAATGCCGCGTCCAAAGACGGCAGCGAGATCAAAGAGCATGCCCACCTGCGCCAGCGCCATAACGGGATAATCGGCGCCCGGCAAAAACACCAGTGCACCGGTCGCCATATTGGTGAGCGCGCACGAGGTGATGATACGGTTGGCCGCCGCGATGCGCATGAAGGCAAAGTTCGCCGCAAAAGCCGTTTCCTTGTCGGTGCGATCGAGAATCCAGCGGGCAAGCGTCTCGAGCAGATACGTCTTATCGGTTGCCGCTACCACGCCGAGCATGGGCGTGGACTCCTCGATAAACGGCACCTCCACAGCAGACTCGGCAAGCACGCACACGGGCGCGCCGGCGATCACGAGCTCCTGCACGGCACTCTCCAAGCGGTCGGAACCACACGAGAGCACCAGCACCACATCGGTATCGGTCTTTGGAGCAATTCGCTCCTCCCCCAGACGCTCGACGCGCACAATGCCCGAGGTCGTCTGCGGCACAAAGGCGTCACGCACCGTCTCGGCCAGAAAGCGCGAGGCGGACGAATCCAGATAGACCGAGACGCGCACCGGCGTATCGGAATCCTTCTTAACGGACGCGCCCATCTTAAAAGCGCGGGTCAGCTTATCTACGGGAATTTTCATAGCAAACCCCTCCAGCGGTTACGCGGCGCCCGAACGATGCCGCCATATGGATTGTACGATACCCACCGTCAGCAGCTGAATCATCATCGAAGACGAACCGAAGCTAATAAACGGTAGCGGAATACCGGTAATCGGCATCATGCCGATGCACATGCCGATGTTTTCGAAAGTCTGGAACGCCCACATGCCAACGATGCCCACACACGAAAGACGCAAAAACAGCGACTCGCACTTAAAGGCGACGCGAATCGTCGAAAAGATCAGCAGAACGTAGAGGCACAGGAGCAAAAAGGAACCGCAAAAGCCAAAGGTCTCGGACAGGAAGGCGAAGACGAAGTCGGTGTGGAACTCAGGCAGAAAGCCGCCGGCCGACTGCGTCGCATGGCCCAAACCCTTACCAAAGAAGCCGCCCGAGCCAACGGCGATAAGCGACTGCTGCAGGTTGTAGGCATCATCCGAATCGGCATTATCGGGGTCGATAAAGACCGTCAGACGGTTCATCTGATACTGCTTGATGAGCACATCGTGGCCGAGCAACGAATCAAAGACCGAATCGAGCGCCAGGACGAGGGCCACCAGGCCCACGAGCAGGGCCAGGGTCGACAGCACCCATTCGCGGCGCGCACCGCTCATACAAATGACGATGGCGCCCGAAACCAGCACGACCAGGCCCGAGCCCAGGTCACCCATGGCAACGACGGCCAAAAACGGAATAGACAGCATGCCGCAGAGCTTGACGTAGTCGCGAACGGTATCGATGCGACCGTTATACTGCGAACCAAGCGTAGCAATAAAGAAGATGGTGATGAGCTTGGCAAGCTCAACCGGCTGGAATGTCAAGCCGATACCGGGAATCTTGATCCAACCCGTCATGCCCAGACCGCCCGTATAGGACAGACCCGGAATCTTGGGCGAGAAGATCACGATCAGGTCGATGACGAGCAACGCCGTCGAGAAATTGGAAATACCGCGAAGGTCGGTACGCCAGACGAGCACCGCCAGCACCGCTCCGATGCCAATTCCCAGCAGATGGCGTGAGAACGAAGCATCGGCCTTAAACTGCGAAGCCGACCAGATAATGATGGCACCGTAGGCGACGAGCGCCACTGTAGCCACGAGCACACCGATATGCACCTTTTGGCGAAACGTGCCGCGCGAGGCCGAAAGTTGCTTGTTGACGCGGTCCAGGCTGCTGCGAGAGCCGGTCTTGGTTGAGCGGAACAGATCCGCCGGAGAAAAATCCATCGCAACCTCCTATCGAACCGAAGAATCGCCCGAGGCCGAAGAGGTATCGGGCTCGTCATAAATCACGCCGAGCACGTCGCGCACGACATGCATCGCGGTATCTGAGCCACCGCCGCCCTGCTCCAGGACGGTAGCGATGACATACTTGGGGTCATCGGCCGGTGCATAGGCGCAGAACCACGCGTATTCATCCTCGCCACTTTTCTCGCCCGTGCCCGACTTGCCGTATACCTGCGGCGTCAGGGTGCCAAAGTGAGCCGCCAGGGACGTCGATGCCGTGTAAATCACGTCGTGCATGCCGTTGCGAACAAGAGCCAAATCCGAATCGCTGTTGATCTTGGCCTCCAGGCGCTTCTTCTTGCCCTTGCCGTTGTACTTATAGGCATCGCCGTCGCCATCGCGCGACACGGCAGACAAAAACACGTGAGGCACGTACTGTTTGCCGCCGTTGGCAAGACCCATATAGGCACACGCCATCTGCAGGGGCGTCACCAGGATGTCACCCTGACCGATGGCAATGTTGGTCATATCGCCGGCATTCCACTTGCGGTCCTCGGCAGATGCGTCGGTGAAGTACGACTCTTTCCACTCGGCATCGGGAATACGGCCCGCGCCCTCACTCGGCAGATCGATACCGCAGGTCTTGCCTAGACCCCAGCGACGAAAGACCTCCTGCAGACCCTCGGGATGTTGCTCGTCATAAAAGAACGCCTTGCCCATGTCGTAGAAGACAGGGTCGCACGAGTTGGCGATACCCGACTGCAGCGTCATGGTGCCGTGGCCGGAATGCAGCCAGCAGTACTTGCCCCACGACTTGCCCAGACCCGTCCAATAACCCGTGCAGTTGGTCGTCTGCCCCGACGTGTAGGTTCCAAACTCAAGACCGGCCAGTGCCGAGAGCGGCTTGATGGTCGAGGCCGACATGTACTGTCCGCTAATGGCGCGGTTGAGCAGCGGGTGGGAACCCTTGTCATCATTGAGCTCGGTCCACACGTCATTTGAGACGCCGCCGATAAAGACGGACGGATCGAACTTGGGCTGGCTCGCCATGCCCAGGATCTCGCCATTGTTGGGATCGAGACACACTACAGCGCCGTTGCCGGCATTGCTGTAGCCAGTGGTCTTGGCAAGCTCGATAGCGCTCGCCAGCGCCGTCTCGCAGGCCTGCTGGATCTTAAGGTCGAGCGTGAGCTTAATGTCAGAGCCGGCCTTCGCGGGCACGGCGCCGGCCTGACCGGTCACATTGCCCGAGGCATCGACCTTGACGGTCTGCTCGCCACGAATACCCTGCAGCAGGTTTTCGTAGTAGCTCTCAACGCCCGCCTGGCCCACGATATCGCCCGACTGGTACGTAATCTTGCCAGCAGAAGCATCATCATCGCCAGAGGTTTTCTTATTCTGGGCCTCGAGCTGCTCGGAGGTAATGGTGCCGGTATAGCCCAAGATATGGCATGCCGTCTCGCCATATGGATACTGGCGCTCGGTACGCTCGGCAATCTTGACGCCCGGGAACTCGCCGGCATGCTCCTGAATATAGGCAACCGTGGAGCGACGGACGTCCGTCGCGATGGTATGCAGGCTCTGAGCGCCCTCTGTATTGTCCTGAATATTACGAAGGACCGCCACGTAAGGCATTCCAAGCACGTTGGCAAGATGGCGAACCAGAACCTCATCCTCGGCAAGGTCGCGGTAGGCCACGACAGCAAGTGAGGGACGGTTCTGGACAAGCGCCACGCCATTGCGGTCGAGGATGCGACCGCGCACAGCGGGTGTTGTAACGGTGCGAGTCTGATTACTATTGGCCTGCTTCTCGTAATAGTCCGATGAGACCATCTGCATGCCCCACAGCTTGACGGCAAGCGCCGCAAACATCGCGCCCACACCCGTGGTGAGGATGGAAAAGCGGCCCTTAAAGGCGGTCGACGCGGTATTGCCCTCGCCCTCGGTGGCGCGCGGGGCCGTTCCATGCTGCGTATCGTAGGTAAAACGGGAATCGCCACGACGCATGACGACCAGCGCGACCACGATGGCCACAACCAGCACGATACCGGCGATAATAACCGTCATCTGGGAAGACATCTACGGGCCTCCCCTATTTGAGCTTGCGGGTCTTGGGCTTAAAGCGCATACCCGTCTGGCGTCCGCCACGTGCGGAGAATCCATAGCCGGACTGCGGCACGACGCCGGACATCAAAAACGGAATGGCAACCAGACCCGTCAGGATCGAAGACGGCAACGCATGCCCAAAGATCGCCACGACAAAGCTCGTCTCCAAACCCATAAACAGCAAGATGATGCTGTAGATCACATTAATGACGAGCGCAAAGGCGCCCACGGTGATGCCGCGCGCACTCGGAGTACCGCCCGTCTGACCGACGGCGCTGTGCACCAGGGCAAAAGAGCCCACGGTCAGCAGGAGCGACATAACGCCCACCGGCACGGCAGCGGACAGGTCATAAAACAAGCCGCTGCAAAAACCGCACACGACGGCACGGGTCGGGTCGCCCGAGAACACGCTTAGGCACACCAGGATAATCATGAAGTTGACGCGACCGCCCGCAATGGAGATCTGCGGTGCCAGGCCTGCCTGCAGCAGCACGCACACGATGGCGGCGATCACAAACGTACGGGAGCTCATCCCCTGCTCGTGTAGATCCATGGACATGCCCCCTATTCGCTCGAGCCAGAATCGGTCGTCTCGGACGTGTCGGAACTGTCATCCGAGCTCTCGTCCTTCGTCTTGGTCGCAGCGTCGCGCGACGTTCCCTGCGGCGTGCTGTTGGCCGTGCTCACGTCCTCATCCGAGGCCGATTGTTCGTCGGTCAGCGAGGTGATGACCAGCACTTCCTCGTTGTTCTCGGCCGTGGTCTGAGCGCGCACCACAATGGTGTAGTACACGTCGTTTGCCGATTTCTCAACCGACGAGACGGTGCCGAGCGGTAGACCCTTGGGGAACACGCCACCGATGCCCGAGGTCACGATGATGTCGCCAACCTTAACATCGGAGTCGACGCTCACGTACTCAAGACGCAGCGTGCCGTCAGCCTGACCCTGCAGCATGCCCTGGGCGCGCGTGTCCTGCACCATGGCGGATACGCCGGAGTTCTCGTCGCCAATCAGGCGCACGGTGGACGTTTTGGCCGAGACTTCGATGATCTGGCCGATAACACCGGCCGAACTCGTCACAGGCATGTTGATGGTAAGCCCGTCGGCAGAACCCTTATCAATCGTGACGGTCGAGGTCCAGGCATCGCCCGAGGCACCAACGATACGAGCTGCGGTCGATTTGAGGTTGTAGGTCGACTGCAGGCCGACCAGCCCCTCCAGACGCTCAGCGGTCTTTTGAGCCTCAGAAAGCTCGGCGACCTTAGAGGTCAGCTCCTCATTTTGCTTCTTGAGCTCGTCGAGCGTGTCCTGCGACGCCGTTAGGTTAGAGAACACGTTGCCAATCGCATTGAAGGGAGCCGCCACAGCCGAGCCCACAAAGCGCACCGGAGAGGTAATCGTCGTTACGCCCGAACGCACGGCATGAATCGGCCCTGCCTCGCCCTCGCGGATGTAAAACGTGAGCAGCAACACCGAAATCAGGCTGAAAACAATCAACGGGCGCATACCCGTTGATTGTCGCTTGGTATTCAGATTTGTGGAGAAACCCGAAGATCGTGCCAAATGGAATCCACCTTTTGGAAATTAAGCATTGGTCTGGACGAAGCCGCCATCAAACGCATTGGCCTCGAGCACGCGGGCGCAGCCGTTAACGACATTATCGAGCGCCGTGGGGCTGACGTTGACCGAAACACCGGTCTCATCGCGCAGGCGCACGTCGAGACCGCGCAGCAGCGCACCGCCACCGGTCAGCAAAATGCCGTAGTACATAAGGTCCGAGGCAAGATCGGGAGGCGTAGCGTCGAGTGCGTCCTTGACGGCCTTGGCCATCTCGTCGAGTGGCTTGTTGAGTGCGCGACGAATCTCCTCGCTCTCGATGCGCACGGTCTTGGGCAGACCGGTGATCACGTCGCGGCCGTTGACCTCGACGTCGAGCTCGTCCTTGAGCGGAACGGCGGAACCGACCTTGATCTTGATGTCCTCTGCCGTACGCTCGCCGATGGCCAGGTTGTAGGCATCGCGAACGTGCGTGAGGATGGCCTGGTCGAACTCGTCACCGGCAATACGGATGGACTGCGAGACGACGATGCCGCCCATAGCGATAACAGCGACCTCGGTGGTACCGCCACCGATGTCGATGACCATGGAGCCGGTGGGTTCCTCGACGGGCAGGTCGGCGCCGATAGCGGCGGCCATAGGCTCTTCGATCAGATAGGCCTGGCGGGCACCGGCCTGGATCGTGGCCTCAAAGACAGCTCGCTTCTCGACCGACGTGACGCCGGAAGGAACGCAGACGACAACGCGCGGACGCGGGGTCCACGGATAGCGCTTCTCGGACGCCTTGTCGATAAAGTAGCGAAGCATGGCCTCGGTAACATCGAAGTCGGCGATGACGCCGTCCTTAAGGGGACGAACGGCCACGATGTTGCCGGGCGTACGGCCGAGCATGCGCTTTGCCTCGATACCGACCGCCAGGATGCGCTCGTCGTTCTTGTCGATGGCGACAACAGAGGGCTCGCGAATGACGATGCCCTTGCCGCGCACGGAGACAAGCGTATTTGCGGTGCCGAGGTCGATGGCAAGATCGCCCGCATAGCTACCGAAGAACATATCCATCAAAGAAAACAACGCAACTCCTGATGTGTTGGATGATTGCTGGAAAACTACTAGCTCATCATACTAGCGCAAGCCCGGCACCTCACTTGCGGTGAAGCGCCGGGCAAAGCTAAATCCCATAAGGTCACTACTGGTTGTCAGCAGCCGAGAAATCCATATCGAGCGAGGAAACGGCCCAGCCGATATGGTTATCGGAGCGCACGAATTTGACGGTGTACTCCTGCTCGCCGCCCTTGGACAGCGATGCCTTAACCTTAGCGGTCGTCTCGGTCATGGACTGATCCATGCCCTCGACGGACACGGTGGCACCCTGCGGAATCGAGGAGATGATCATCGACTTGGCGTCCTCGGACAGGCTCGAGGCCAGGCAAGACTCGGCCTTTGCGGTGTCACCGTCGCCGGCAGCCTGGAACAGATCGGTAACGACAGACTCCTGGGACGGGAAGCCAAAGCCGCGCGTGTAGGCAAAGCCCAGACCGCCCGCGGCGATCAAAATGAGCAGAAGCAGCACGATGAAGACTTTGAGACCCGTGTGACGATGGCGGCGACGAACCTTGGCCTGCTTACGATCCTGACGGTCCTGCTGGACCATCTCGGACTCGGACAGCGTAAAGAAGCCGGTGTCCGAGGGATCGGGCATAAACTGACCGGTCGCGCCCGTAGGATCGAGCGGATCGACGGCAGGAGCGTCCATCGCGGGCGCCGGAGCCGTGGCCATAGCCGTCTGGGCAGACAGCGCGGCAAGCGAATCGTGCACGCGGGCAAGCTCATCGGCCTGCTCGGAGGTGAGCTGGTAGATGCCATCGGCAGTAGCGGCGTTAAAGGCGTCGAGTGCGTCGGAGGGGCGGCCGGCGGCAGAAAGTGCCTGACCCATGCCGGCGTTGAGCGCACGCGTGTCGTCGCGGGGGCCGGCAAAGTCGATAGCCGTGCGGTAGGTCTCCACGGCATCCGCCGGACGGCCGAGCTTAATGAAGCAACGACCAAGCTCGCCGAGTGCGGCGGCAGGAGCCGGATTGGCGCCGTCGATGGCAGCCTGACGGAAGGCAGTACCCGCGTTGGCATAGTCGCCCGACTGGAACAGCGCGTTACCCAGGCCCAGATAGGCCTTGAACGGCGTGGCATAGGAAGCATCCTGCGTAGCAGCAGAGAACGCCTGGGCGGCCGTCGTGTAGTCGCCCACGGCGGCGAGTGCCTTGCCGCGGTTGGTGAGCAGCGCGCCGCGCTTGCCGTAGGTGCCGTCATTGAGGGCGGCAGCATAAGCCTCGGCGGCCTCGGCATACATGCCCAGGTGCATCAAGGCGTTGCCACGAAGGTGATCGGCCTCGCCCATAATCTCATCGGGAGTTTTTGCCGCCCCAAGCATCTGGGCTGCAGCGGAAAAATCACCCGCGCGGTAAGCGGCGCGGCCCTGTTGGATCAGCTGGCTATTCAAGGAAGTCCCCTTTACTCGTGAACGATCTCGACATGGACGATCTCGTCGCCGGCACGCAGCTGCGAAATCACATCGAGACCCTCGACCGTGGTACCAAAGACGGTGTAACCGGAATCGAGGTTATGCTGGGCACCCAGGCAGAAGTAGAACTGCGAACCCGCGGAATCGGGGTCCATGGAGCGTGCCATGGCAAGGGCGCCATCGACATGGCTGTTGCGCGGATTGGTGGCAAACTCGCCCTTGATGCAGTAGCCGGGGCCACCGGTACCGGGCATGCCGTCGGGGCCCTCAAGGCCGGCAGCGACGTCGGCGCCGGACATGTCGCGGGTATTGGGGTCGCCACCCTGAATGACAAAGCCGGGCACATAGCGATGGAACTTAAGGCCATCATAGAAACCCATCGTGGAAAGCTCGCAGAAGTTCGCGACATGAATGGGAGCGCCCTCACCGTCAAACTTGACCTTGATGGTACCCTTCGACGTCTCGATAACGGCGCACTCGTCGCCGACAAGCTGATACTCGGGCGTGTAGAGCTCTTTCTTAAAACCAAACATGTGGTTCCTTCCTCGTGCGTTTAAAGCATATTTGTACGAATTGTAGCAATAAGCATGCGCTTACATCAATTGCGCACGTAGGTTATGCCGACTATGGCGAACTAATTTTAGGAACGCTGCTGCGGCTTCCAGGAACCCACATTGGCGTCGTACTGGTTCAGCGCGCTGTTGCCGCCCTGCGCGATGGGAGCCAGGATCTCGCTTTGGTGGGAACTCATCGACTCGCCATCGGGAATGGCCAGCGAGATGTCCCAACTCTGGCAGATCACGTCGACACGCTCGTACATCCACTCGGCAAGCTGCTTTAAGTGGGCGATGTCATCCGCATAGACCGTATCGTCCTGGTACTTAAGGTTGTTGAGCTCATCTTGCGTCTTTTTGATCTGGTCGCGCAGGGCGTAGGCACTCTGCGACAGCTCCTGACGGGTGGACAGCGGCGTTCGGAGATAACCGTTGTTAAAGGAATCGATGACCTCGCCGATCTGGTCCTCGTCGCCGTAGGACACGATGGTCTGATACAGACCATCGAGCCTGGTATAGAGCTGATCATCGGTCAGCACGGTTTCTTCCTGGACCACCTCGGCAGAATCGTCCTGCTTGGTATCGTCCTCAGTCGCCTCGCCCTTTTGGCGCGTAGGGAAGGTCGTCTGCGCGGCCTGGCCAAACTGGTCATAGAAGCCAGGCATGACACCCATGGGATCGGCTGTCACGAACCAATAGGCACCGCCGCAAAGGACGGCAAGGACCGCGATGACGATGAGCGGCTTGGGGATATGACGCTTGTGCTTGTGATAGGCGTCCTCGTCGGGATGCACCTTGCGCTTGGGTTTTTGAGCATCGTCGTGCAAGGAAACCGGCGTGGGAATATCGACCTTGGGAATACCGAAATCCTTATCGAAAGCCGGCAGCACGCATGTCTCGTTAGGATCGGCGGCGTCCGAAAGCACCGCAGCGGCAGAGGCCGGCGCATGCGGCACCTCGGTATCGATCTGCTCTTGCGTCAAGCGCGGAAAACCGGCGGTACGGCCCGCCGCCAGGTCAGATGCGGCAGCGTCCTCGGAAAGGATGCCCGGAGCGGGGCGTCCGCATTTGGGGCACGTACGATCATGCGGAGAAAGACGGGCACCGCAGCCCTCACAGAACACGAACTCGGTGTGCTCGGGGCCATCGCCCGGACCCACATAGGCGTTGCAGTAGGGGCAGAACGAGGCGCCGTCCTCGATAGTCTTAAGGCAATGCGGGCAGATCACGGCATCCTCTTTTCGAAGCAATTCAAACAATCGAGGTTAGAGCATAACATCGCCACGGCCCCACAGGAGCAAGGCACCAATTCAACATCGCCAGGGCGCGTAGTTACTTCTTCTTTTTGCTTGGCATCGAAACTTTGATGCCTTGGGCGGACTTGGTCACACGAGAGCGCTTAGCTCCGGTACTCTTCTTTTTCTTGGGCTGGGCCTGGCCCACGCCCTCGAGTGCGCGGGCCTCGGCCTCGCGAGCGGTGCGATCTTCGCGGCGCTGCGCCATGTCGGCGGCGACGCGCTTGGCAAAACGCTCGGCCGTCGAACCCGTCGAGCTCACCTTGCCGCCACCGCGACCCAGGCGGACGTGCACACCGCGGCCAAAACCAGTTGCGACATGACGACGACGCGGCTTGAGCGAATCCATCATCGTGGCGAGCTTAAAGAACACCGAGCAGGTAAAGACCACGATGACAGCCAAGATAACCATCTGGCCCATCGACAGGTTGGCAATAGACAGCAACCCCGGGAATCCGATAACGCCCACCAGGATGCAGGCGACTACAAACACAAAGAGCACCACACGTAAGGGCGTGAGAGGCTGCGAGATGCGCCAGATCAGGCTGACGCTCGCCGCGCACGACGTAAGCAGACACATCGTAGACAGCGTGAGCTGGCTAAAGCCAAACACGCGCGCCACAAAGATATCGAGCGCCGCAGCCAGAATGACCGCAATCGACGCCGGCAGTGCACGCTTGAGTACATTCGTCAAAAACGCACCCTTCACGCGAGCATTGTTGGGCTCCAGGCCCAACACAAAGCCCGGCGCGCCGATGCAAAAGAAGTTGATGAGTGTCATCTGGATGGGCTCGAAGGGGTACGGCGGCAGCGCAATGCACAGCGCCGCCAGGCCCATCGAGAACAGCGTCTTGGTCAGGAACAGCGAGGCCGAACGCTGCAGGTTGTTGATGGAGCGACGGCCCTCGGCCACCACGGCGGGCATCGAGGCAAAGTCGTTGTCGACGAGTACGATCTCGGCCACATTACGCGCGGCATCGGAGCCGGCCGCCATGGCGACGGAGCAGTCGGCTTCCTTGAGCGCCAGCACATCGTTGACGCCGTCGCCCGTCATGGCCACGGTGTGCTCGCGGCGCTTGAGCGCCTGCACGAGCTCGCGCTTCTGCTGCGGGGTCACACGACCAAAGACATGGTAGCGGTCCACTGCGGCATCGAGCTTGGCCGGCGTATCGAGCGTCGTGGCGTCCACATAAGCGTCCGCCCCCGGCACGCCCACCACGCGCGCGATCGACGACACCGTACGCGGGTCGTCGCCACTGATCACGTTGAGGGTCACGCCCTGCTCGTTGAAGTAGCCGATGGTCTCGGCCGCCGAGGTACGAATCTCGTCGCGGATGGTCACAAAGCCCACGGGCTCGGCCTCGCCCACCATATCGCCATCGGGCGTAAAGCCGTCCACGCGCGCCACAACGAGCACGCGGCAGGTATCGGCAAGCTCGGCGACACGGTTCTCGACCTGCGAAAACACATGATCAGAGAGCACAAACTGCGCCGCACCCATCACATAGGAGCCCTGCGAAAACGACGCGCCGCTCCATTTTTTGGAGGACGAGAACGGAATGACCGACAGCGGCTCAGACACCTCGACCGGGCGATCGGCGTAATAGTTGAGAAGCGCCTGGCAGGTCTCGTTGGCATCGGCCGAAGTCGCACGCGCGACGTTAGCCAGCGCAAAATCGAGTACCGTGGTATCGACGGGAACGACCGCCTCGTCCGAGCCGGCGCCTAGGCTCACGACCTCAACCGGCAGCGGATACGTGCCCTCGACCTCCATGCGGCCCGACGTGATGGTGCCCGTCTTGTCCAGGCACAGCACGTCGACGCGAGCGAGCGTCTCGATGCAGTAGAGCTGCTGTGCCAGCACCTTGCGGCGAGCCAGGCGCACCGTGGCGATGGCGAGCACCGACGAGGTCAGCAGCACCAGGCCTTGCGGGATCATGCCCAGCAGGGCGCCCACCGTGGACAGCAGCGCCGACGAAGGCACATGACCAGCCAACAACTCGGAGAAGCACCACGAAAGCGCGCTATCGCCCGGGGTTCCCGCGGCATCCCACAGCTCGCTCACACTTGAGGCAAACAACGCCAAACCGAGCGGGATCATGATGATGCTCGCAAAGCGCACGATGGCGTTAAGCGCGTTCATGATCTCGGAATTGACCTTTTTGACGTACTTGGCCTCGTTATTAATTTTAGCCACGTAGTTGTCGGCGCCGACATGAATCACGCGGGCGCGCAGCAGGCCCGAGTCGATAAAGCTGCCGCTCATGAGCTCGGAACCAGGCTGTTTCTTAATAAGGTCGCTCTCGCCCGTCAGCAGGCTCTCGTTCACGAGTGCCTCGCCCGAGACCACCACGGCGTCAGCGGGAATCTGGTCGCCGCGCCCCAGGCGAATGATATCGTCGAGCACGATCTGGTCCAGGTCGAGCTCCACCTCGACGCCGTCGCGCACCGCGATGGCCTTCTTGGAGGTCAGCAGCGTGAGCTTATCGACCATCTTCTTGGAACGCATGGACTGAATGACGCCAATAGCGGTATTGAGGAACACCACGAACAGGAACGTCAGATTCTTAAACGAACCGGTCAAAATGACCAGGAACGCCAAGATCACGTTGATCAAATTGAACAGCGTGCAGAGGTTCTCGATGATGAGCTCTTTGACCGACTTGGTCTTAAGTTCCTTGTTGCGGTTGATCTTACCGGCGGCGATGCGCTCCTCGACCTCGGCGGTCGAGAGTCCGCGCTCGATATCCGTTACTGCCATACCACGTCCCATCACGTCGCGTCGGTATAAGAAAAACCGCCCGGACCATGCGAGGTTCGGACGGTCTTACGTTCGATGGTGCCCCATGTTGGATTCGAACCAACGACCTTCTGCTCCGGAGGCAGACGCTCTAATCCCCTGAGCTAATAGGGCGAACGACTGGCATTATACCCAAGTGCGTCATGGGCTAACAAAAGAAAAGAAAAAGCTTTGCAATTCCGTGGGAGACGAGGCGCAACGGCCCACTTTAGAAGGCAAAAGCGAGTCAGATAGTATAAACTCACATGCACCATATACACGGCTCGCGATGCGGGCCGTTTTTGCAAAAGTTATCCATCGAGGTGAGAGGCACACCATGATTGCAATTTTAAAGCAGAGCGCCAGCGACGAGGCCGTAAGCCATATCGTCAGCTGGATTGAGAAAAAGGGTCTGAAGACCGATGTCTCGCGCGGCGAGAACGAGACGATCATCGGCCTGGTGGGCGATACGACCAAGATCGACCCGTTCCTGCTCGAGTCCATGGACGTCGTCGAGCGCGTGCAGCGCGTCTCCGAGCCGTTCAAGCGCGCCAACCGCAAGTTCCACCCCGAGGACTCCGTCATCGACTGCGGCCACGGCGTCAAAATCGGCGGCGACCAGTTCCAGGTCATCGCAGGCCCCTGCTCCGTCGAGGGCGAGAACCTCATCCGCATCGCCCGTCGCGTGAAGGCCGCCGGTGCCACGATGCTGCGCGGCGGCGCCTACAAGCCCCGCACGTCCCCGTACGCCTACCAGGGCATGGGCCCCGCCGGTCTGGACCTGCTGTGCGAGGCCTCGGCCGAGCTCGACATGCCGATCGTCACCGAGATCATGGACCCGCGCGACGTGCAGGTCTTCTTGGACAAGAAGATTGACGTCATGCAGATCGGCGCCCGCAACGCCCAGAACTTCCCCCTGCTCAAGGAGGTCGGCAAGACCCAGACCCCGATTCTGCTCAAGCGCGGCATGTCCGGCACGATCGACGAGCTGCTCATGGCTGCCGAGTACATCATGAGCGAGGGCAACGACAACGTCATCCTGTGCGAGCGCGGCATCCGCACCTTCGAGACCCGCACCCGCAACACCTTCGACCTTAACGCCGTGCCGGTGCTGCACCACCTGTCGCACCTGCCCGTCGTTGCCGACCCCAGCCACGCCACCGGCTACACCCGCTACGTTGAGCCCATGGCGCTCGCGGCGACCGCCTGCGGCGCCAACGGTCTGGAGATCGAAGTCCACGACGAGCCCAGCCGCGCATGGTCCGACGGCGCTCAGGCCCTCACCCCCGACCAGTTCGACGACACCATGCGCCGTATCAGCGCCATCCGCGAGGTCGTCTGCCAAGAGACCATGGAGTAGCCCATGGGTACGGTGAGAAACGCGCGCGTTAACCAGGGCGGTCCCAAATGCGCCGGCATCGTGGGCCTGGGCCTCATCGGCGGCAGCTTTGCCCGCGGCTATGCGCAGGCGGGCGTCCGCGTGCTGGCCTGGGACCCCGACGATGACGTCATGACGGCCGCCAGCATGGGCACCGTCGCCGGCGAGCTCAACGACGAGACGCTCGGCGAGTGCGACATCATCGTGCTGGCCTGTTACCCCGAGGCCTGCATCGAGTGGCTCGAGGCGCACGCCCAAGCGCTCGCCGACGCCACCGATACCGAGGCCATCATGGGGCCCGTGGTGATTGACACCGTGGGCGTGAAGGGCATCGTGTGCGAGCGTGCCTTTGAGCTCGCCCGCGAGCACGGTTTTTACTTTGTGGGCGCTCACCCCATGGCAGGCACCCAGTTCTCGGGCTACGCCCACTCCCGTGCCGACCTGTTCCAGGACGCCCCGCTGGTGCTCGTACCGCCCGCGGTGGACGACGCCCTTAAGCTCGAGCTTTTAGGCCAGGTGCGCGAAATGGTGCGCCCCCTGGGCTTTGGCAAGTTCAGCGTGACCAGCGCTGCCGAGCACGACCGCGTCATCGCCTTTACGAGCCAGCTCGCGCACGTCGTCTCAAACGCCTACGTCAAAAGCCCGACCGCCCAGGTTCACCACGGTTTTTCGGCCGGTAGCTACCGCGACCTTACCCGCGTGGCGCACCTCAACCCCCAGATGTGGTCGGAGCTCATGATCGACGACGCCGACGCGCTCGCCTTCGAGATCGACCATCTGATCGAGGCACTCGGAGCCTACAGCCGTGCGCTCAAAGACCGCGACCAGCGCTATCTGGAAAATCTCCTTGCCGAGGGCGACCGCATCAAGCGCGCGCTCGACGACGAGGCCTCCCGCTAGATCATCTACCACGCCAGGTCGAAAGGACCGAAGCTTATGGCGATTACCATCGATATCGACACCGCACGCCCCTACCAGGTGCATGTCGGCACGTTTTTGCTGGAGCAGGCGGGCCCACTCGTCCGCGCCACCGCTGGCGGGTCGCGCGCCGTCATTGTGACGGACACCAACGTGGGCCCGCTCTACCAGATGCCCGTTAAGCAGAGCCTGGAGGCCGCGGGCTATGCGGTGAGCATCTGCACCTTCGAGGCTGGCGAGGCACGCAAGCGTGCCGAGACCTACATTGCCATCCTGGAGTTTGTGGCCGAGCATGAGCTTTCCCGCTCCGACGTGATCGTGGCACTCGGCGGCGGCGTTGTGGGCGACGTGGCCGGCTTTGTGGCCGCCACCTACATGCGCGGCTGCAAGTTTGTGCAGATCCCCACGAGTCTGCTCGCTATGGTTGATTCGTCGGTGGGCGGCAAGACGGCCATCGACCTCGCTGCCGGCAAAAACCTGGCCGGCGCCTTTTGGCAGCCGAGCGTGGTCATTGCCGACGTGGGATGCCTAGCCACCCTCACGCCCGAGCAGTTCGCCGACGGCTGCGGAGAGGTCGTCAAACACGCCGTGATCGCCGACCCCGAGCTTTTCACCGAGCTGGAGAAGGCCCCGCTCACGCTGGAGCTCCTCAACCAGGACGTGGCCCGTGTGGCGCTCATCATCGCCCGCAATATCGACATTAAACGCGCCGTGGTTGTCGCCGATGAACGCGAGACCAACCAGCGCAAGCTCCTGAACTTTGGTCACAGCGCCGGACACGCTGTCGAAGCCTGCGAGCACTTTGAGCTCGGCCACGGCAACTGCGTGTCGATCGGCATGGGCATTATCACGCGCGCCGCAGCGCTGCATGGCATTTGCGACGCCGAGCTGCCGGGGCGCATCGAAGAGCTCTGTGCGCGCCACGGTCTCAAGACCCGCTGCGACTTGGATGCCGACGCCGTCTTTGCCGAGGCGCTGCACGACAAAAAACGCACCGGTGACACGATCGACCTGGTGATTCCGCACGGCATCGGCCGCTGCAGCATCGACCGCACGCCGCTTTCCACCTTCCACGATTTAATTGCCGAGGGCCTCGGCCAGAAGGGAGACGCTTCCGCATGCTAGCCCGCATCACCCCGTCCCCGCTCAAGGGCACCGTTCCCGCCATCGCGTCCAAGTCGATGGCGCACCGCCTGATCATCTGCGCAGCACTCGCCAACGGTGAGACACACGTCGCCTGCAATACCACCTGCGCCGACATCGAGGCCACGGTCCGCTGCCTTACGGCACTCGGCGCCCGCATCGAGACCGTCGAGGACGGATTCCAGGTCCATCCAACCATGAAGAGTATTGAGTTTGGCCTGCTCAAGGCACTTGCCGGCGGCACGCTCGACTGCGGCGAGAGCGGCTCCACGCTCCGCTTTATGCTGCCCGTCGCCTGCGCGCTGGGAGCAGAGGCCACATTTGTGGGCCAGGGCCGTCTGGGCGCCCGCCCGCTCTCCCCGCTCTCGGACGAGATCATCGCCGCCGGCTGCGACCTGCAGGGTCTGGGCGGCTTTCCGCTCAAGACGAGCGGCCGCATGCGCCCGGGCACCTTTGTGCTGCCGGGCAATGTGAGCTCGCAGTACATCTCGGGCCTGCTGCTGGCGGCCCCGCTGCTGTCCCAGCCCTCCTGCGTGCAGGTGACCGGGCTCATCGAAAGCCGCCCCTACATCAACCTCACGATCCAGGCCATGAAGGCCTTCGGCGTCGAGGTCAACGTCGAGCGCATCCCCGCCAAGAATGGCAAGCCCGAGGTCACAAACTTCCGAGTGAGCAGCGGCTCGTACCGCACGCCCGGCAGCGTGGCCGTCGAGGGCGATTGGTCCAATGCGGCCTTTTGGCTGTGCGCCGGCGCCATCGGCTCCGACCCCATCACCGTGGAAGGCGTATCGCTGAGCTCCGCGCAGGGCGACCGCAACGTGCTCGCCGCGCTTTCGCGCTTTGGCGCCCGCATCGTGCGCTCCACCAACGCCGCCACCGTGCAGTCCGACAAGCTCGCCGGCTTCGAGATGAGCGCCCACGACATTCCCGACCTGGTACCCGTCATCTCTGCCGTGGCATCGCTGGCCCAGGGCCGCACGTTCATCCGCGACTGCGCCCGCCTGCGCATCAAGGAATCCGATCGCCTGGTCACCACCACCCGCGAGCTCACCGCGCTGGGCGCACAGGTGCGCATTGCCGGCGACGACCTCATCATCAAGGGCGTCGATGCCTTTACCGGCGGCGAGGTCGATTCGCACAACGACCATCGCATCGCCATGATGGCCGCCATCGCCGCGAGCCGTGCCACCGGCGAAGTCGTGATCCACGGCGCCGAGGCTGTCAACAAGTCCTATCCCGATTTCTTCGACCACTACCGCCTGCTGGGCGGCAAAGTCACGCTCGAGGAGGAATAGCATGTCCTCGACCTTTGGCAACGTATTGCACCTGAGCATCTTCGGCCAGTCGCACTCCCCCGCCATCGGCTGCTCGCTTGATGGCATACCCGCTGGCATTGCCGTTGACCAGGAGCAGCTACAGGCCTTTTTGGATCGTCGCGCCCCCGGTCGCGACGAGACCGCAACCAAGCGCCGCGAGGCCGACGCCGCACACATCATCGCCGGCGTGGTCGATGGACACACCACCGGCGCACCCATCGCAGCGATCATTGAGAACACCAACACGCGCTCCAAGGACTATTCCGAGCTGCGCCGCAAGCCCCGTCCGGGACATGCCGATTACCCGGCGCGTGTGAAGTACCGCAACATGCACGATGTCGCCGGCGGCGGGCACTTCTCCGGCCGCCTGACGGCCCCCCTGTGCATCGCCGGCGGTATTGCGCTGCAGGCACTCGAGGCCCGTGGCATCAAGGTCATGGCGCACGTCGCGCAGATCGGTGGCATCTCCGACCTGCCCATGGATGATATGGTCTATCGCGAGGCTGACCGCAAGGCGATCCTTACAAATGACCTGCCCTGCATTGACGCCGCTGCTGCCGGCCGCATGCGCGAGGAGATTCTGGCCGCGCGCGACGAGCTCGACAGCATCGGTGGCATCGTGGAGTGCGGCATCTACGGTCTGCCTGCAGGCATCGGCGACCCCATGTTCGACGGCATCGAGAACCGCATCGCGCACATCGCGTTTGGCATTCCCGCCGTAAAGGGCGTGGAGTTTGGTATGGGCTTTGCCGTGGCCGCCATGCGCGGCAGCGAGAACAACGACCCGTATCGTATCGATGCCGAGAACGGCAAGATCGAAGTCGAGTCCAATAACGCCGGCGGTATCTTGGGCGGCATCTCCACCGGCGCGCCCGTCATGTGGCGCATGGCCGTGAAGCCGACGCCCTCCATCGGCCGCGAGCAGCAGACCGTGGACATGGACGCCATGGAAAATGTCGAACTCTCGGTCCACGGTCGTCACGATCCCTGCATCGTCCCCCGAGCTGTCCCCGTAGCCGAAGCAGCCGCAGCGCTGGCCATCTGGGACGCCCTCCTCGAGGACGCAGGCCAGCTCTAACCCGACTCACCTGGGTTGCCTGTCAACTCTGCCATTACGTGAAAGGGGCCTCCATGGACCTTGCCGATATTCGCCAGACCATCGATGGCATCGACACCACGCTCCTCAATAGCTTTGTCGAGCGTATGGACATTGCCACCGAGGTCGCCAAATCAAAGATCGAGATGGGCAAGGCCGTCTTTGACCCCGCCCGCGAGCGCTCAAAACTCAACAACCTCGCCAGCCGCGCGCCCGAGCGCTACGAGGCGCAGACCATCACCCTGTTCCGCCTCCTTATGAGCATGAGCAAGGCCGAGCAGCAGCGCTACATCAACGAGCTCAAGGGCATCACCGTCTCGCAAAAGGCCCACGCCACGGCTGCAGCCTTTGACACGCCCTTCCCTCAAACGGCCACAGTTGCCTGCCAGGGCGTGGAAGGTGCCTATAGCCAGATCGCCGCGTGCAAACTCTTCGACGTGCCCGACATCGCGTTTTTCGAGACCTTCGAAGGCGTTATGCGCGCTGTGCGCGACGGCTTCTGCGAGTTTGGCGTGCTGCCCATCGAGAACTCCACCGCCGGCTCGGTCAACGCCGTCTACGACCTGCTCGCCCAGTTCGACTTCCACATCGTGCGCTCGCTTCGCCTCAAGATCGACCACAACATGCTCGTCAAGCCCGGCACCAAGCTCGCCGACGTGCGCGAGGTTTACAGCCACGGCCAAGCCATTGCCCAGTGTGCGGGCTTTATCGAGTCCCACGACCTGCACGCCACCAAGTACCCCAACACCGCCATGTCGGCCGAGATGGTCGCCAATTCCGACCGCACCGATGTTGCCGCCATCGCATCGCGCAGCTGCGCGGCACTCTATGGCCTGGAGGTGCTGGAGTCCAACATCCAGGACTCGGACAACAACTACACGCGCTTTGTCGTCATCAGCCGCGAGCCACGCGTCTATCCCGGTGCCAACCGTACCTCGCTCATGATCACCACGGCCAACGAGCCGGGCGCCCTCTATCGCGTGCTCGAGCGCTTCTACGCACTCAACATCAACCTCATCAAGCTCGAGAGCCGCCCCATCCCCGGTCGCGACTTTGAGTTTATGTTCTACTTTGACCTGGACTGTCCCTTTGGCAGCAAGGCCCTCGACGACCTGCTCGATTCGATCGACGACGTATGCGAGAGCTTCACCTACTTTGGCAGCTACACGGAGGTGCTCTAGATGACCGATACCGCCGCAACCCGCCCCTACGGCGTGCTGGGCCGCGTGCTGGGCCACAGCTACACCCCGACCATCTACAAGGAGCTGGCGGGGCTTGAGTACGTGCGTTTTGAGCGCGAGCCCGAGGATCTTGAGGCTTTTATGACGGGCGACGAATGGGAGGGCACCAACGTGACCATCCCCTACAAGCGCGCCGTCATGGAATACCTGGACGAGCTGAGCCCGCTCGCCGAGCGCATGGGCAACGTCAACACCATCACGCGCCTGCCCGACGGCCGCCTGCACGGCGATAATACTGACTACTTCGGTTTCCAGTGCCTGGTCGAGGAGTTGGGCGTTGAGGTTGCCGGCAAGAAGGCCCTCGTGCTCGGTGCCACCGGCGGCGCCGGCACCACGGCAAGTATGGTGCTGGGAGACATGGGCGCCATCGTCGTACCCGTGGGTCGCACGAGCGAGGTCAACTACGACAATATCGCGCAGCAGTCCGACGCCTCCCTACTCGTCAACTGCACGCCCGCCGGCATGTTCCCCCATTGCCCCGACGCGCCTTGCACGCTCGAAGGCCTCGATGCGCTCGAGGGCGTCATCGACATTGTCTACAACCCCGCCCGCACGGGCCTGATGCTCGAGGCCGAGCGCCGCGGCATCCCCTGCATCGGCGGCCTGCTTATGCTTGTTGCCCAGGCGGCACAAGCTGTCGAGCGCTATACCGGCAAAGCCACCCCGCGCGAGAGGATCCTGGACGTAACGGAGCGCCTGTCACGCCGCGAACAGAACATCGCGCTGATCGGCATGCCGGGCTCGGGCAAGACCCGCGTGGGCGAGCAGATCGCCCAGCTCACGGGCCGCGAGCACATCGATCTCGATCGCGCCCTCGAGGAGCGCCTGGGCATGCCCTGCGCCGACTTTATCATCAAGTGCGGCGAGGCGGCCTTCCGCGAGCAGGAGACGGCAGCGCTGGCCGACATCTCCAAGCGCAGCGGCTTGGTGCTCTCCACCGGCGGCGGCGTGGTTACGCGCGACGAGAACTACCCTCTGCTGCACCAAAACAGCCAAATCGTGATGCTCAACCGCAAGCTCGACGAGCTCGCCCACAAGGGCCGCCCCATCACCGCGCGCGACGGCATCGACAAGCTGGCCGAGCAGCGTATGCCGCGCTACCGCGCCTGGGCCGACTACATCATCGACTCACGCGACTGCGCCGCCAACACCGCCCATGCCCTCCTCGACACCCTCCCACCCGCTCTCTAACCAAAACCACCACAAAGGGGGCAGGCACCTTTGTGGTGGTTTTTCAACTGCAAAGGAAGCAACCATGAAAGCACTCGTCATTAACGGCCCCAACCTCAACATGCTCGGCATTCGCGAGCCAGGCATCTACGGCAGCGACAACTACGATCGCTTAGTGCAGATCTGCCAGGAAGCGGGTGCCGCACAGGGCTTCGACGAGGTCGAGGTCTTCCAGTCTAACCACGAGGGCAGCATCGTCGACAAGATCCAGGAGGCTTACGGAAAGGTCGACGGCATCGTCATCAACCCGGCCGCCTACACGCACACAAGCGTGGCCATCCTGGACGCGCTCAAAGCCGTCGCCATCCCGGCTGTGGAGGTCCACATTAGCGCAGTCGAGACCCGCGAAGACTTCCGCCAGGTGAGCTACGCCCGTCTGGCCTGCTTCGCCACCATCACCGGAGAGGGCCTGAAGGGCTACGCCCACGCGTTGGAGCTGCTGAAAGAGCATCTCGAAAAGTAAAATGCCAACCCCAACAAACAGCAGCGGCTTGCTCGCGCTCGGCTCCAGCAACACACAAGATGAAAAAAGCCCAGACCACCAAGCGGTCTGGGCTTAATAAACGATGGTGCTCCATGGCGGATTCGAACCGTCGACCTTGGGATTAGAAGTCCCCTGCTCTATCCAACTGAGCTAATGGAGCAAATAACCGCACGCCCAAGCAAGCACAAGCCTGTCAGGCGCAAGTAATTATAACCTAGTTGAACTGCTCGCGGTACGCCTTGCAGACCTCATCGACCGGGCCGTCCATGCGAAGGTCACCCTTCTCAATCCAAACGGCACGCTGGCAGATGCGCTCAACCTGCTCCATAGAGTGCGAAACGAACAGAACCGTCACGTCGCCGCTCTGGATAAAGTGCTGGATGCGGGCCTCACACTTTTGCTGGAAGAACACATCACCGACGGACAGCGTCTCGTCAACGATCAGAATATCGGGCTCGGTAATCGTCGCGATTGCAAAGGCGATACGCGCCACCATGCCCGAAGAGAAGTTCTTAAGCGGCATATCGACAAAGTTCTGCAGCTCAGCGAACTCGATAATGCCGTCAAAGTTGGCGTCGATGAACTCCTTGGTATAGCCGAGCAGGGCGCCGTTCAGATAGATGTTCTCGCGGGCGGTCAGCTCGGGGTCAAAGCCGGCGCCAAGCTCAATCAGCGGCGCGATGTTACCGTGCACCTTAACGCTGCCCTCGCTAGGCTCAAGAACGCCAGCGATAATCTTGAGCATCGTAGACTTGCCGGAGCCATTGGTGCCGACCAGACCCACAACCTCGCCGCGATGAATATCAAACGAGATGTGCTTAAGCGCCCTAAACTCCTCAAAGAACAGCTCGTGCTTGGCAAGCTTAATGAAGTACTCCTTGAGGTTGGTCAGCGACTCGGACGCCATGTTAAAGATCATGGTGACGTCGTCGACCTCGACAGCCAGAGGCTGCTCGCTGTAATCAACAACAGATTCAGTCATCACAGCACTCCTTAGATGTAGAGGATAAATTTGCGCTCGGACTTATGGAACACGGTATAGCCAATAATAAGCGCAAGAACCGCCCAAGCGACGCACATACCAAACGTCATAAGCGAGGGCGTAGTCTGGAACAGGAAGATATCGCGCATAAACTGCAGGTAGTTGAACATGGGGTTCGCATACATCAAGATACGCACGAGATGCGGCATTTGCGCAATATAGTCAGTCGTCCAGAAGATGGGCGTAATGTAAGTCCACGCCGTAATGACGACGCTCCACAGATGCATAACGTCGCGGAAGAAGACCGTAAGGGCAGAGAGCATCATGCCCAGGCCCATGCAGAAGCACATAAGCAGCAGCAGGCAGACCGGCAACAGAATCAGGTGCCAAGAAGGCATAACGCGGAACCACAGCATGACGATGGCGACGGCGACCAGCGAGAAGGCAAAGTTGACCAGCGAGAAGAGCACCTTCTGCACCGGGAAAACCCAGCGGTGCACCTTAACCTTCTTGAGCAGAGGGGCAGCGCCCACGATCGACGTCAGGGCCTGGTTAGTAGACTCAGACATGACGGCAAAGGTGATGTTACCCACGATCAAGTACAGCGGGTACATCTCGGGCGTCATTGAGCCATTGCGGCCCTGGCCAAAAATCGTCGAGAACACGATGGCCATGACGATCATCATCAGCAGCGGGTTGAGCACCGACCATGCGACGCCCAGAACGCTACGGCGATACTTGATCTTAAAATCCTTGGTAACCAGCTGACGAAGGATAAACGCGTCCTTCTCAAATTCGTTCTTAGCAAACGTCGCAGGCAGACTGCGAGTTTCTTGTTGCTTTGTCTGATCCGGCACGGATGCAACTCCTTTACTCGTAATCGTTGACAAACGAACAGTATAGACCCGACGGCCATGCAAACGATTCGCGCAACAAAACTGGAG
Source organism: Collinsella aerofaciens (assembly GCF_027679495.1). Lineage (GTDB taxonomy): Bacteria > Actinomycetota > Coriobacteriia > Coriobacteriales > Coriobacteriaceae > Collinsella > Collinsella aerofaciens_AK. The sequence goes on along the minus strand of NZ_JAQEKC010000002.1, from coordinate 1,148 downwards.
AACTAACCCACATCTTAGGATGCCAGGCCCAAACGGCTATACTTTCTAGGATTGAATGTATAAGGAGCATTAAGTGAATTCTGAATCCATCGCCGTCATCATCCCTTGCTACAACGAAGCGCTCACGATCGGCAAAGTCATCGACGACTTTCACCGCGAGCTTCCGCAGGCGACGGTCTATGTCTATGACAACAACTCGTCGGACGATACCTCACGCATTGCCACCGAGCACGGCGCCACAGTCCGCTTTGAGCCCCGTCAGGGAAAGGGCAACGTGTGCCGCCAGATGTTTCGCGATATCGACGCCGATTGCTACCTGATGGTCGACGGAGACGACACCTACCCCGCCGAGGCGGCCAAGGCCCTCTGCGAGCCCATCCTTAACGGCACGGCCGACATGACCGTAGGCGATCGCCTTTCCAACGGCACCTACGCCGAGGAGAACAAGCGTGCCTTCCACGGCTTTGGCAATAATCTGGTCCGCGCCATGATCAAGTGGATCTATGGCTACAGCTTCGATGACGTCATGACAGGCTACCGCGCCATGAGCCGCCCGTTCGTTAAAACCTTCCCAGTGCTTTCCGAGGGCTTTCAGATCGAAACCGAGCTCTCGATCCACGCCGTCGACCACCGCTGGCGCATCAAAGATGTGCCCATCGAGTACCGCGACCGTCCCGAGGGTTCCGAGTCCAAACTCAACACCGTGAGCGACGGCATTAAAGTCGTTGCGATGATCGGCACGCTGTTCAAGGACTACCGCCCGCTGAAGTTCTTCAGCCTCGTTGCGCTTCCGTTCGCGGTATTCGGCCTCGCCCTGGGCATGCCCATCGTTGTCGAATATTTCCAGACCGGCCTCGTCCCGCGCTTCCCCACCGCTATGCTCGCCGCCTCGTTTATGTTCCTGTGCGGCCTGAGCCTTGCGACCGGCTTCATCCTAGATTCTGTAGCAAAGGTCGAAAAAAAGCAGTGGGAGGTCAACGTGTACAGCAAATACGCCTACGACGACCAGCCCGGCCACCCTACTTCCATGCCAAGCGAGAGGTAGATCTTCCGCAAAATACTATTGGCACCACTGCGCAGATAGCCACCAATCAGAACCACCCTTAAAAAGGGTGGTTTGCTCTTAGGGTATAACCCACGGGCCCCGG
>NZ_JAQEKC010000019.1:0-48190 GCF_027679495.1 Collinsella aerofaciens | reverse complement strand
GGCTAACTGCGGGAATGGCCTATTCGCTCAATGTGTTCGGCTGAGATCGGAAATCAACCCGCCCTCGCGAACCTCGCGAAGACATCAGCCACCACGGAAGGCGCGGGCAAACGCAATCTCGCCGCAAGAGACCCCTACATCTCACCGAGCATGATCCAGGCAGAGCTGTCCTGCGCGAGCCTGCCGTCTGCAAGCGGTGATGAGGTGAGCAGGACCCTGCCCGCCGGCAGCTCCACGGCTGCTGCGCCGAAGTTCGTCACACACGCCCAGCCGTTGTCGCGGTGATAGGCGATGACGCCGCCCTCGGCGCCCTCGGCACCATCCGCAAGACCGGTGCGCCCGTCAAGATCGAGCCACGCAAAATCGTTGGCGCAACCGCGCAGCTTGCGCCGAAGCCAGAGGGCGTCACGATAGAGCGCAAGCATCGATGTCGGGTCCGCTTCTTCCCTATCGGCAGCGTAATCGGAAAACCATGCAGGTTGCGGCAGATGGGGCGCCGCATCGGCGTCCGCCGGCGAAAACCCAAACGATCCGCCCTGCGCGGGATCGTCCGCCGCCACCCACGGCAGGGGCACACGGCAGCCGTCGCGCCCCTTCTCACGCTTCGGTCCGCGCGTATTGGTCGCAGTAGGATCTTCGAGTGCAGCCCACGGGATGTCAGCCACCTCAAAAAGGCCGAGCTCCTCACCCTGATACACGTATGCCGAGCCCGGAAGCGCCAGTTCAAGCAAAAGGGCCGCCCGCGCGCGGCGCTCGCCGAGTTCACGGTCCTCGTCATAAGACAACCCGTCGCGTAAGAGCCAGTCGAGCGTAATCTGGTGGTAGCGCGTCGCCTTGATTTGCGGCAGGGCATAGCGTGTCGCCACGCGCGGCACGTCGTGGTTGGAGAGTACCCAGGTCGAGGCGGAATCGGATTCGACGGCTGCCTTCAAGCCCTTCTCGATTGCAGTGTGCATGTCATCATAGGTCCAAGTGGCCTTGGCAAACTCAAAGTTGAATGTCTGGCCAAGCTCGCTGGGACGCGCATAGAGATACTGGCGCTCGGGCAGCACCCACGCCTCGGCAACGGCACTGCGCGGCGGATTATAGCGGTCGAACACGCGGCGCCACTCGCGATAGATCTCGTGGACCTCATTGCGGTCCCACAGCGGATGGGTGCCGTCGTCAACCATGTCATCGCCCTCGGCGAGATGCCACCGGTCGAGGTCATCGCGGTCGAGATCCTTGGCGAGACCCTGCGCCACATCAATGCGAAAGCCGTCGACGCCTCGATCGCTCCAAAACGCCAGGACGTCGCAAAAGAGCGCATGAACCTCGGGGCATGACCAGTCAAAGTCCGGTTGCTCGGGCGTAAACATGTGCAGATACCACTGACCGTCCGCAACACGCGTCCATGCGGGGCCACCAAAGTTGGCATTCCAATTGGTGGGAGGCAGCTCGCCATGCTCGCCGCGACCATCGCGGAAGATATAACGGGCGCGCTCGGGCGATCCGGGGCCGGCGGCAAGAGCGGCTTTGAACCAGGGGTGCTGGTTGGATGAATGGTTGGGCACGATGTCGACGATGACCTTGATGCCGCGCGCGTGAGCCGCAGCGATCATGTCATCGAAGTCGTCAAGCGAGCCGAGACGCGGGTCGACATCGCAGTAGTCCGCCACATCATAGCCGCCATCGACAAGAGGCGATGGATAAAACGGGCTCAGCCAGATGGCCTCGATACCCAGTCGCTCAAGATAGTCCATCTGCTGGGTAATGCCCGCGATATCGCCCAGACCCGAACCAGTCGAATCCTTAAACGAGCGCGGGTAGATCTGATAGATCGCGGCATCGGACATCCATGAGCGCGAAGAAGACTTTTCTGTAGCCATGGGGCGTATCTCCCTTGCAACGAGGTTATGCGAGATGCCCACGATGATACGCCCAAAGCGGACATTCGCGACAAACAACGCCACAGCCACGCCCCAAAACGATCGCCCCCTCTCGGGTTCAAGCCTCCTGGGACGAATCGACCGATTAGTGAAAAGAACGGAAGACCCACTTTCCCGGCCACGACAGCGAGCGGGCTCCGGGTGCCCCAGGTTGCCGCGAAAGAGGAGGGAAGCGTACTTTATGTACGCGACCGACGATTGAGGGGCAAGATGGGGTGCCCGGGGCTCGCGCAGCGTCAACAAAAAACGCGGTTCGTTAGAACCGCGTAAGATAGTTGGAGCGGACAACGGGGCGTCCGCGTATCCGCTTCGCGGATCCGCACCGGCTTCGGCCGCCTGCCGGCGACCTCGCCAGCTCGCTACAAACGCTCCGCGTTTGCTTAACGCTCGCTCCCTCTCGGGTTCGAGCCCATGCGATGGATACAAAAAAGCCCGGCTACCGTAGTAGCCGGGCTGTTGCGTTTGGAGCGGACAACGGGGCTCGAACCCGCGACCCCAACCTTGGCAAGGTTGTGCTCTACCAACTGAGCCATGTCCGCATATGTAAAACAAAACGGGCGCCGGAGCGCCCGGATGTTGCCTGGAGGCGAAGCCCGGATTCGAACCGGGGGTAAAGGCTTTGCAGGCCTCTGCCTTACCACTTGGCCACTTCGCCGAAAAAGGACCGCTTGAGACGGTCCGGAAACGCAATGGAGCGGACAACGGGGCTCGAACCCGCGACCCCAACCTTGGCAAGGTTGTGCTCTACCAACTGAGCCATGTCCGCTTGCGGGTTATTAATTTACGCGAGTTGTCCTAAAGACGCAAGTACTTTTTTCAAAAAAGTTGCTCAAAGCAAGTTCGTACAGGTAAATAACGCCAAGTCAAGGCGCTATGCGCACGATTCCAATGCTGAGCCAAACAGCTTCACCATCCGAACGCGTGTGCCGGCGCCATCCGTGCGCCGGACAACCTCAACATTATCGACGAGCATGCGCATGAGCTTGATACCACGTCCGCGTTCCTCGGATGCCACCGGCTCGCTCGCCCCATCGATAGAATAGCCAGCACCCCGATCAAGCACCTCGAGCACAACACGGTCCCCATAGGCCTGAACCGTCAGGACGCAGCCAACACCGCCCGCATGGTCATACGCGTTACCCAATGCCTCCCCTAGCGCCAATGCGACGTCATAACGTTCATCACGCCTCAGGGGAAGTGATTCGAGAAGCTCGGCCACACGGTGCCGATAATACGGGAGATTCTCGATGCCCCGTTGCACTTCGACGCTCTTGCTCCATCGTGGCAACTCCCCCACCGGAATGGCGGGAATCGACTCCCGCGCCGGGCCCGCGACATGCAGGATGTCGACAAGTCGGGCAATTTCCAAAAAGCGAACAACCTCATCGGAGGCGTTAACGAGCGAAAGCAGCCCCTCATGCCTCATAAGCTCTCTGGCACGTGTAAGCAAAAACGCCAAACCCGTCGAGTCGATAAAGCCCACGGTCTGGCAATTGATGACAACACGACGCACGCCCCGGTCGATCAAATTATCCAACCGTCGGCGCAGTGCGGGCACCGAGGCGATGTCGATATCGCCCGGTGGCGTCAAAACCGCTATGTCATTCCACTCATTCATACGACCATGGTTCCCCAAAAGAGCTCGCTCGATGCACACGTATCTGCAACCGCGCAGATTTCGCCCGTCAGGCGTCGTGACCTACGATCGACCCCGTAAAAACTCAAGGGAAACCAGCGCGATGTCATCGTTCAGCGCCGACTCGGTAAAGCGGTCAAGCTCGATCAAGACCTTACCGCAGATTCCCGATACGCCCTCACTCGAAACAGAGAGCAAAAGGTCACGAAGGCGCTGCTCGCCAAAGAAAGCACCCGAGCGATCGCGCGCTTCAATCGTTCCGTCGGTATACATAAATAGCATGTCACCAGGAGCGAACGTAAACGTGCCTGTCTCGTACACCATGCTCTCAAAGGCACCGATCACGCCCGATTGGCACCCAAGGAGCTCCACTTCTCCCCCGCAGGTATCGCCGCCGCCAAGCGGCGTCGACGACGGCCTAATGACCATAGTGGGAGGATGTCCCGCCGAGCAATAGGTAGCGCGGCCCGCCTTAAGATCGATCTTGGCGATAAACGCCGTCACAAACGTCTCGACCCTCGAAAAGCCCATGAGCATGCTATTGAGCGAGCGTGCCATACGGGCAGGCCCCGCACCCTCCCAGGCATAGGCCGTCAGCGCTGTCTTGACAAGCGCCGACATCGACGCCGCCTCGATTCCCTTGCCGGATACATCACCCAAAATCATAACGGCGCAATCGTCGGGAAGTCGGACAAGCGCATAGAAGTCACCACCGACCAACGCAGAATTCGTTGCCGATAGGTATACCGAATCGGTTGCAATGCCCGGAACGTCACCAAGCGAATTTCTCATGCCAATCTGAAGCGTCTGAGCGATATGACGCTCCTCGCGCTTTTGAGATTCGCCTTCATAAATCAGCTCAAAGTCATGCGCCAGATGCACCAGGTAGTCGTATTCAAGGTCGTCAATTGGTTCTTGGCTGCCATCACGGAGCAGCAAAGCGCGCCTCGTCGGCCCCTTGGCAACGTCGGCGGGAACGATTGCATTGTTGTTCCGCTGACCGCCGCCCTCCGAGCGAACGCGTCCCGCCTCGAAGCCGGAATCGACATAGAGGCCCTGGCACGGCAGGCCATGAGCCCTCAACCATCCGCCCATAGGCATGGATTCGTCGACGCGGGTCAAGCGCACATGCTTAAGATCATCAGCACTCGCACCGCCCAGCACCGACTGCCCAAAACCATCGGAAGCAACCCCCAAACGCGCAGCCGGTGCGGTGGTGGAAAAGAAGAGCGACTCAGGGTCTCCCGGCAGCGCCACGCGACTGCCGCCCTCAAAATCGATAACATAGGTGTCAAGACTCGCGTCATATTCCACGGGGCAGAAATGACAATTGAGCACCGTGCAGATTTCCGTCGACACCGCTCGCGAAGCGGCAACGGGATCATCGAGATAGGTAAACAGTTCGTCGCGCAGCAAATTGAGTGAGCGGCCGAGCTCCGCCGTGCGGCGCGAACGTAAGCTCGACGCCATGCCGACAAGCTGAATAGACAGGTAATCGCAGATGACCTCGAGTACGTTAACGTCAAAGGCAAGTGGCGCCTGGGGACGTTTCCAGCCAACTTCCAACACGCCAAGGACCTGCGTGCCGTAAAACACGGGAAGACAGATCTCGCTGCGATACGGGGGCATATCCTGCACGCGCAGCAAGTGCTTGGAACGATTGTCCAAATCCATGAACATGCCCGAAGCAACCCGGTCGCCCTCAAGGTCCTGCTGAATCGACAGGCGACAGGCACGCGACTCGCGAAGCACGTAGGTCGGAATGCCCGCGCCGTACGGCATAAACTCGGGCAGATAGCTGTCCTCAAGCTCCTTAGAAACACCGCGGAGCTTAAAGCCGCCACTCTCGGAAAAATAGATAGCCGCACCGGAGGCATCGAGCGTTCCAACGAGCTGATTCAAAACGGTATCGAGCAAGCTGGGGAGCTCATCGGAGCCCACAGTACTCATAATGACCGAAAGGGTGCCCGAAAGGCGTTTATTCGCCACCCTAAGCTCCGATAGCGCGCGTTTGAGCTGACGGTCGTGGGAATACTGCTCTTCGATGCTGTGAAGCGCCACCAGGACACGCGGTGCACGACGTCCAAAGATACGCGGAGGCGTAACGGAGCCCGCGCGAACCAAGACGGGAATAAAAGACCCGTCGCTCAGCTTGAGCATCAGCTCGCTCTCGGAGCCATCGGTCTCAAACGGCAGACGATGTTCGGTCGCGCGCTCAAAGGCAGACGAGTACAGAACGTCTTTGACATCACCGCCGATGACGTCAGCGCGTTCCTCGCACATCAGGTCGAGCAAACGATTATTCACATGCAGAATGGATCCGTCGAGCTCACAGATGATGACAGCATCGCTCGTGATCTCGACCAGTTGGGCAACGTCTGCCCACTCGTTGCGCTCAAGCGTTTCCATCGTGGACCTCACCGTCTATCGGTAACAAAAAAGCCTCCGAAGAGGCTTCTAAAATGCGATGGTGTCGGAGGCGGGACTTGAACCCGCATGACCAAAAAGCGGTCACTAGCACCTCAAGCTAGCGCGTCTGCCAATTCCGCCACTCCGACATGCTATGTTGTTGATTCGCGGTTCGTTTTGTCGGACCCGCGCGTTCAACGAGGAAGATAATAACCTATGATTCGAGAACTGTGCAAGCACTTTTTTCAAAAAAGTTTACGAATTTGTAAATGCGCAGGTAGATCCGTGTGTCCGGCCCCGAATCGGTGTTGCCTCCCGGCGCGTCCTCGGGCATGAGAGATATTTTGCTGCGCACTTCGTGCTGCAAAATATCTCTCCCCCTGCGGAATGCGCCGGGAGGCAACACCGATTCGGGGCCTGCAAATACGTACTTCAGGCACAGTTCTCAAACATGTTCTGGGGGCTGATATAAATTTAGTGGCTCGGCTTTGCCGAGCCCTTATATAAGGAGGCCGGAGCTAAAGCTCCGGCCTCACTCAATTTCTTATTAGATTAAGTGAGCGATCAGGGAATCGCACTCCCCCTGCCGAGTTACCGCAGGGCCCGTGCTGGACTTAGTTTTCAGAACATTCCGCAGACCAGGAAACCCCCTTATCCGCAGCTCCGAAGGAGCAGGGTAAGGGGGTTTCCATGGTCGAGGACGTTCTGAAAACTAAGTCCAGCACGGGCCCGGACGAGAACAACCGACTACAGGTCGATGTGCGATTCCTTGATCGGGAACGGCTCCGCGAAGTGGCAGGCGCAGCAGTGGCCCGGTGCGACTTCCTTAAACTCGGGAAGCTTCTCAGAGCAGATGCCCTGCGCGATCGGGCAGCGCGTGTGGAAACGGCAGCCGGTCGGCGGATCCAGCGGCGACGGCGGGTCGCCAGCGAGGATGATGCGCTTGCGGGTCTTCTGGATATCAGGATCGGGAACCGGCACGGCAGACAGCAGCGACTGCGTGTACGGATGGTGAGGCTCGCTGTAGAGCGTCTTCCAGTCCGAAACCTCGACCATCTTACCCAGATACATAACGGCAACGCGATCGGAGATGTGCTGCACGACGGACAAGTCGTGGGCGATAAACAGATATGCGGTACCAAACTTGTCCTGGAGCTCCTTCAGTAGGTTCAGAACCTGGGCCTGAATGGACACATCCAGAGCGGAAACCGGCTCGTCGCAGATAATCAGCTTGGGCTTCAGCGCAAAAGCGCGGGCAATGCCGACACGCTGACGCTGACCGCCGGAGAACTCATGCGGATAGCGGTTGATGTGCTCGGGGTTCAGTCCAACGACGTCGAGAAGCTCGCGGACGCGCTCAATGCGCTCCTCCTTGGTACCCACGCCATGAATGGTCATGGGCTCGGAGACGATCTCGCCGATGGTCATGCGGGGATTCAGCGAAGCATAGGGATCCTGGAAGATAAACTGCATCTCGCGACGCATGTCCTTGATCTCATGCTTGCTCATCTCGGCAACATCTTTACCCTGGAAGAACACCTTACCGGCGGTCGGCTTGGTCAGGCGCATGATGGTACGGCCCGTGGTGGACTTACCGCAACCAGACTCGCCGACTAGGCCAAAGGTCTCGCCAGGATAAATCTCAAAAGAGATGTCGTTTACAGCAGAGACGACGCGCTTGGAAAAACGCTTGGCGAACATGCCGGACTCAGCGGGGAACTCCTTAGAGAGGTGCTCGACCTTCAGCAGCGGAGTACGCTCGTTGGTATCTGCCATTACGCCTCGCCTCCCTTCTTGGAATCCATGCGCGTACGGGACGTCTCAGGAGCGTTCTTGAGGAACTCGGGGTCACCGGAATAGTGGCACGCAGAATAGTGACCGGACTCGGTGACAACACGCTCGGGGCGCTGCTTGCGGCACTTATCGGTTGCATAAGGGCAACGAGGCGAGAACACGCAGCCCTCGGGCAGGTTCATTAGCGAAGGCGGATTGCCGTGAATCGGCGTAAGCGGCTTCTTCTCATCGATGGCCTGCTCCGGGATGGAGCGGATAAGGCCCCAGGTGTAGGGGTGGCGGCTCTCGTAGAAGATTTCCTCGGCAGTACCGAACTCGACGGGACGGCCGGCGTACATAACCATGATCTTGTCGGCCATATCAGCGACAACACCCAGGTCATGGGTAATCATGATGATGGCGTTGCCGTTCTTCTCCTGCATTTCCTGCATAAGCTCAATAATCTGAGCCTGGATGGTAACGTCCAGGGCAGTCGTGGGCTCATCGGCAATCAGAATATCGGGATCGCAGGCAAGAGCCATGGCAATCATGACGCGCTGACGCATACCGCCAGAGAACTGGTGCGGATACTCATTGACGCGCTTCTCGGGTTCAGGAATGCCAACGAGGTCCAAAAGCTCGGTGGCGCGCTTGAGCGCCTCCTGCTTGGAGTAACCGCGATGCAGACGAAGGCCCTCGCCCACCTGCTTGCCGATCTTATAGACCGGGTTCAAGGAGGTCATAGGATCCTGGAAGATCATCGCGATATCGTTACCGCGAATGTGCTGCATCTCTTCCTCGGTCATCTCAAGGATAGAACGACCGCGATAGCGAACGTCGCCGCCCTCAATCTTTCCCGGAGGCATCGAGATAAGACCCATGATGGTCATGGCGGTCACGGACTTGCCAGAGCCGGACTCGCCGACGACGCCCAGGGTCTCGCCGCGATCGAGCGTGTAGGAGACACCGTCGACAGCGCGAACAATGCCATCCTCGGTGTGGAAATACATCTTAAGGTCATCGACCTCGAGCAGATGCTGGCCCTCGGGAACCGGCTGGTCCTTCAGGTCCACATAGTTCTTGTTCTTCTTCATCCTTATGCGTCCTTCATCTTGACGTCGAGGGCGTCGCGCAGACCGTCACCCAGCAGGGTGAAGGCGAGCACCGTCGAGAGAATTGCCAGACCGGGCATGATCATCATCCAGGGAGCGGTCAGAAGATACTGCTGACCGTCCTGAATCATGGAGCCCCACGAAGGCGTAGGCGGAATAACGCCCATGCCGAGGAAGGACAGAGCGGACTCGGTCAGAATGGCGCCACCAATGTTCATGGTCGCGTAGACCACGATGGAGGCGACGGAGTTCGGGAAGATGTGACGCACGACGATACGAGCATCGGATGCACCCATCGCGCGTGCAGCGTCAACATAGTCGTTTTCCTTGACCGTCAAGATTGCAGAGCGGAAGACGCGCGCAATCGAAGGCCAGCCGAGAATACCGATGGCGATAAAGACGTTCTGAAGACCACGGCCGATAACGGCGATCATGGCGACAACGAACAGCACGTACGGGAACGCCAGGAAGATGTCCGCACAGCGCATGATGATCGTATCCCAGATGCCGCCGTAGAAACCCGCCAGAGCACCCATGACCAGACCGATCAGCGTGGAGATCGCGGTGGCCATAATGCCGACGGACAGCGAAACACGTGCACCGTAGATAACGCGGACGAGAATGTCACGACCTAGGGCGTCGGTGCCAAACGGGTGCTCGGCACACGGAGCCAGCAGCGACGTCTGAGCCATGGTGGTCGAGTCGGAAGCCGTCGGCGAACCGAGCCAGGGCTTAGCCCACAGATCTGCGGTCAGGGCAACCACAACGACGATGATGATCCAGCAGACACCGATAACGGCGAGCTTGTTCTTACGGAGACGCTTAAAAGCGTCGCCCCACAGCGTGCGGGACTTGGCGGGAGCAGATGCGGCCTTGGTGGCGGTAGCCTGCTCCTGAGACTGAGAATCAGTTTCCTGCATGAGACGTACCTCCCTTAGGCCTTATCCGACGGACCGCCAAGGCGGATGCGCGGGTCGAGGAATGCATAGCTAATGTCGACGAGCAGGTTGATCACCATGACGACGACGACGATGAGCGTAACGCCGCCCATAACGATGGGCCAGTCACGCATGCTAATGGCGCGATAGACCTCATAGCCGATACCGGGCCAGTTAAAGACCGTCTCGGTCAGGATGGCGCCCGAAAGCATGCCGCCAAAGTCGACACCAATATAGGTAACGACGGGGATGAGTGCATTCTTAAGCGCATGCTTGATGATGATCGCGCGATTGGAGAGACCCTTGGCCTTTGCCGTACGGATGTAATCCTGGTTCATGACGTCAAGCAGCTGCGAACGCATAATGCGGGCGGCATAAGCGGTCGAAACCGAAGCCAGCGTAATGGTCGGAAGCACATAGTGCATCCAATCCTGATACTGAGAGCTGGAACCGCCGGCACCCGAGATCGGCATGGAGAATGCACCGCCCGTGGCGTCCTTGAGAATGACGCCAAAGAACAGCTGCAGCAACATACCGAGCCAGAAAGCCGGGACGGCAACGAGAATCGACGTGGTGAGCGTTACCAAAATATCCCAGAAGGAATAACGCTTAACCGCCGAAATGATACCCGCACCGATACCCATGATTGCCTCGAGCACGATGGCGCACGCGGCAAGTTTGACCGTATACGGATACTTCTGGGCAAAGATTTCCGTAACCGGCAGCTTGCGCTGATACGAATTGCCCAGATCGCCATGAAGCAGGCCGTTCATGTAATACAAGTAACGGTCCACGAGCGACGTTTGAACGGGGTCGCCGTTCTCGTCAAGGATCGCGTTGCCGTCCTCGTCCGACTGGACCAGGTGATAGCGGACGCGAAGCTGAAGCTCCACCTCGGGGGACAGAGCCTTGTCTCCACCGATCAGCTTGATCGGATCTCCCGGCACGATATTCTGGAGGGCGAACAGAATCAGCGTAACGCCCAAAAACACCGGGATGAACTGAAGCACACGTTTAACGATGTACTTACCCATACCACTCCCCTATCTAGGGATTAACCTAAATGGGATGCCGATCGCCAGACCGGCATCCCAAAATTACCATCAGCCAGTTTACCCCAGGTTAGGGAGAACTGTATGTTTCCCATGAGGTCTACGTAAATACTTGACCCTCACGGAAGCTGCAAACTCTTAGGCGAGCTCAGCGGTACCCAGCTCGGCATGCTTCTGCGGATCGACATAGAGGTGCTTGATGCGATCGGAGCCGACGATGGTGTGCGTGTAGAACATAATCGGGATGACCGGGCAGTCGGCAGCGACCATTGCGTCGGCCTCCTGCATCTTAGCGACGCGCTCCTCGTCGTCAACAATAGTACGAGCCTCGTCGACCTTGGCGTCGAACTCGGGGTTGTTGTAACCGGAGCGGTTATCGCCACCGAGGGAGTCGGAGTGGAACAGCGGATACAGGAAGTTGTCCATGATCGGGTAGTCGGCAATCCAACCCAGACGACCGAACTGATAGTTAAAGTTCTGATACTGCTCGAGCAGGGCAGACCACTCAGGGGTATCGGAGACAGCGGTAACGCCAACCTTGGCGAGGTCGCCGATGATGGACTCCATGATCTCCTTGTGACCGCCGTCCTGGTTGTAGGAAAGGGTCACGCTAATGCCACGATCCCCGTTAGCGCCAGCGGGAGCAACCTTGTCGAGGTACTCGTTAGCCTTGTCGACATCGTAGGCGCAGAACTCCCATGCGCCCTCCTTGTAGCCATCGATGCCCGGAGGAACAATGCCGTCGGCAGGGGTACGGGTACCCTTATAGATGGTCTTGCAGATGGCCTCACGGTTGATGGCCAGGGAGATGCCCCTGCGCAGGTCGGCGTTGTTGAACGGCTCGGCCGTGGTGTTGCAGGTCAGATAGTACGTGGAAGGCTCGGCGCCGAGCAGCATGCGCTCGCCGTCACCCATGGTGTAGCCGTCCTTGGACACGCCGCGATCCTTCTTGGCGGCATCGATCTGAGCGACGGGAACGTCGCAGACATCGAGGTTACCGGCCTGGAACTCCTTGTAAGCAGTCTCCATGTCCTTGATGACCTGGAAGTGGATGCCATCGATCTTGGCCTTGTCGCCATAGTAATCGTCGAACTTCTTGAGGTTGATCTCCTGACCATCCTCCCACTTGCCGTCCATCATGAACGGGCCGTTACCGACCGGTGCAAGATAGAAGCTCTTGACATCGGACTCGGCGCACTCGGGAACCGGGGCCAGAGCCGGGTGAGAGGCGACGAAGGGGAAGTCGGCGTAAGCGGAAGACAGCTTGACGACGAGCGTCTCATCGTCGGGGCAAGTAACACCGCTGAGCTCGGTAGCGTTACCGGCAAGCAGGTCGTCATAGCCCTCGACCATAGAAAGGTGATAGGAGACCTCGGAAGGGCCGTACTCGGTAGCGATGGCCGACTTGGTGTTGACCAGACGCTCCCAACCGAGCTTGAAGGACTTGGAGGTAACGTCGTCACCGTTGTGGAACTTGGCCTTCTTGATCTTGAAGGTGAACTCGGTGGCGTCGTCGTTGGCCTCAAAGGACTCGCAAGCCAGCGGAACGATCTCGCCCTTCTCGGCGTCATAAGAGGTCAGAGCATCAAAGAGCTGGTACTCGACCTGAGTGCCCTGGTCCTCCTGGACGTTATAGGGGTCGATGCAGACCGGGTTGTTGATGTAGAAGTTCAGCGTCGAACCGGACTCAGAACCGGAAGCGTCGCCACCCTTCTTGCCGCATGCGGCAAGAAAAGCCATGGAGCTCGCAGCAAGGGTACCGCCGACAAAGGCGCGACGACCCATAACGGGCTGGTGGAACATAGAATCAGCCATGCCATCCTCCTTATGAGATAGGACAAAGTAAGTTCGGTCGGGCAACGTCAAGACAGCCCAATCGAACCATTCAAACGCGGTCCGCCGTTTTGGCTGGTTATACAAAGCGGACCAACGTATTGCAATACAGTAGCGCATTTTATGCACGATTTGGGGCTAATTCCGGTTAACGGTCGAGATTTTCTTTAGTTGGGCGAAGTATATGAGGATATTTTGACTCTGTTACAAATATGTAAACAAAATGGGTCCCGCACTTGCGGGACCCTTTTCAAGTATTTATGCGGTTCGTGATTAGTAGCCCACGATGCCCTGCGGGAAGAAGAACATGCACAGCACGACGCACACGGCAAACACGACAGCCATGATGACGGTCAGGCGGTCAAGGTTCTGCTCCATAACGCCCGTGGCAGAGCTGGAGTTATACAGCGAGCTGGCAATCATATCCGAAACGCCGGTACCCTTACCGGAATGCATCAGGACGAGAATCGTCAGCGCCACGGCAGAAACAGCCCAAACGACAAACAGAAGAATTTGGAACGGACCCATAGATAAGCTCCTTAATAGAACAGTTCAAACTCCAGTACTGTACCACAATCCCCCGCTCTCCCCTACCTGCCACTCAAGGACGGGGTGGAAATGGCAGAAATACCAAAAAGGGGGTTGTCCGGTTGTGGACAACCCCCTTGCTAGAAAACGGTATTTGTTTTCTATTAGGCCTCGGTAGCGAGCACGCGGCCCGTCATCTCGGCGGAAGGCTCAATACCAGCCATGGTGAGCATGGTCGGAGCGATATCGGAAAGACGGCCGTCCTCGATACCGGTGAGCTTGGCCTTCTCATCAACGATGATGAACGGCACGCGGTTGGTGGTGTGAGCCGTAAACGGATGCTTGGAGCCGTCGGAAGCAACGTCAAACATGTGATCGGCGTTGCCGTGGTCGGCGGTAATCAGTGCAAAGCCGCCCTTGGCGAGAATCGCCGGGACAACCTTGGACAGGGCATCGTCAACAGCCTCAACGGCCTTAACGGCAGCGTCGAAGACACCGGTGTGACCAACCATGTCGCAGTTCGCGAAGTTCACGATGTAGAAATCAGCGCGATCCTCGTTGATGGCGGCGACGAGCTTCTCGGTAACCTCGGGAGCGCTCATCTCGGGCTGCAGATCGTAGGTAGCAACCTTGGGGGAAGCGACGAGCACGCGCTCCTCGCCCTCCTTGGGCTCCTCGATGCCACCGTTGAGGAAGAACGTCACGTGGGCGTACTTCTCGGTCTCGGCAGTGTGCAGCTGCTTCAGGCCATTGGCGGCGATAACGTCGGCCAGGACGTTCTCGGGGAACGTCTTGGGGAAGGCGACCTCGACGTCAAACGTCGGATCATACTCGGTCATCGTCACAAAGTGCGAAAGCTTGATCTGCTCGCGCTCAAAGCCGTCGAACTCCTTGTCCGTGAACACGCGGGTCATCTGACGAGCACGGTCGGGACGGAAGTTGAAGAAGATGGCCGCGTCGCCCTCGTGAATGCCCTCGTTGTGGGCAGCGAAGGGCTCGACGAACTCGTCGCCGCGCGGGTCCTTCTCGTAGTAGGCCTTGATACCGGCAACGGGGTCGGTATCAGCATCGGACGCGTTGACCATGACGTCGTAGGCGCGCTGGATGCGCTCCCAACGATTATCGCGGTCCATGGCCCAATAACGGCCCGAGACGGTGGCAACGCGAGCGTCGCAACCGGTCTCCTCGGAGATCTTAGCCAGGAAAGCGCAGAACTCACTCATGTAACCGGCACCGGACTGCGGGTCAACGTCGCGACCATCCATGAAGGCGTGGACGCGAACGGTCTTGACACCGTGCTCGGCAGCCATCTTGACCAGAGCCTCGACGTGGTTCATGTGAGAATGAACACCGCCAGGGCTCATAAGGCCCATGAGGTGGAGAGTCTTACCGTCAGCCTTGACATCGTCCATAGCCTTGACGAAAACCTCGTTCTTGGCGATGGAACCGTCCTTGATGGCATTGTTGATGCGCGAAAGCTCCTGGAACACGATGCGGCCGGCACCGATGTTGAGGTGACCCACCTCGGAGTTACCCATCTGGCCGTCGGGAAGGCCCACGTCCTCGCCCGAAGCACCGAGCGTGGTGTGGGGGTACTTCTCGTACAGGCCATCAAGGAAGGGCGTCTTGGCAGCGGCGACGGCGTTCTCGCCATCGGCCGGAGCAAGGCCGCAGCCATCCATGATAATCAGGAGTGCAGGAAGATGACGTTGTGCCATATGTCCTACTCGCCTGCCTTGACGACCATAGAGGCGAAGTCGGCAGCCTTGAGCGAAGCGCCGCCCACGAGGGCGCCGTCAACGTCGGGCTTGGCGACGAGCTCGGCGATGTTGCCGGGCTTGGCGGAACCGCCATACAGCACGCGGATGCCGTTAGCGAGCTCCTCGCCGAACATCTCCTTGAGGGTCTCACGGATAGCACCGCAGACCTCCTGAGCGTCCTCGGCGGTAGCGGTCTTGCCGGTGCCGATGGCCCAGATGGGCTCGTAGGCGACGACGACCTGCTTGGGGCAGGTGATCTCAAGACCAGCAAGGCCAGCCTTGACCTGGTTCACGACGTGCTCGACATAGGTGCCAGCCTCGCGGACCTCGAGGGACTCGCCGCAGCAGAAGACGGGAACAAGGCCGGCGGCAACGAGAGCCTTAGCCTTCTTGTTCTGGTCCTCGTCGGTCTCGTGGAAGTAGTCGCGACGCTCGGAGTGACCGATGATGCAGTAGGTGCAGCCAGCGGACTTGAGCATGTCGCAAGAGGACTCACCGGTGAAGGCACCCTTGGCCTCCCAGTACACGTTCTGTGCACCGAGGGCAATGGGGGCAGCCTGAATACGGTCATGAACCGTGGTGATGTCGATGGTCGGAGGGCAGACGAGCACCTCGACGCCGGCCGGAACCTCGGGCAGAGCCTGAGCCAGCTCGTCGGCGAGCTTGGCGGCCTCGGCGACGTCGTTGTTCATCTTCCAGTTACCAGCGATAAGAAGGGTGCGATTAGGCATCGAGAAGCGCCTCCACTCCGGGCAGGGCCTTACCCTCGACGAGCTCCATGGAAGCGCCACCACCGGTGGAGATCCAGCTCATCTTGTCGGCCAGGTTGAACTTGTTGACAGCTGCGACAGAGTCGCCACCGCCGATGATCGAGGTGCAGTCGGCCTCGGCGACAGCCTCGGCGATAGCCTGGGTGCCGTGAGCGAAGTTGTCGAACTCGAAGACGCCCATGGGACCATTCCAGAACACAGTCTTGGCGCCCTTGACGGCCTCGGCGTAAAGCTCCTCGGTCTTGGGGCCGATGTCCATACCCTCACGATCGTCGGGGATAGCGTCGGAAGCGACAACCTCGGGGACAGCGTCCTCGCCAAAGTGATCGGCAACGCGGTTGTCGATGGGGAGCAGGATCTTGACGCCCTTCTCCTCGGCCTTCTTGAGCATCTCGCCAGCGCGCTCGACCCAGTCCTCTTCCTTGAGGGACTGACCGACGGACAGGCCCTGAGCCAGGAAGAAGGTGTAGGCCATACCGCCACCGATGATCAGGGTGTCAGCAGAGTCGATGAGGTGATCGAGAACGCCGATCTTGGAGGAAACCTTGGAACCGCCGACGATGGCGACGAAGGGGCGCTCGGGCTCGGCGAAGATGCCGGTCAGCGTGTCGACCTCCTTCTCGAGCAGGAAGCCGGCGACGGCAGGCAGGTAAGCGGCGGGGCCCACGACGGAACCCTGGGCGCGGTGAGCGGTGCCGAAGGCATCGAGAACGAAGACGTCACCATAGGAAGCGAGCTTCTTGGCGATCTCGGGATCGTTCTTCTTCTCACGCTTATCGAAGCGGACGTTCTCGAGAACGAGGACCTTGCCCGGCTCGACGGCGGCAACAGCCTCAGCAGCCTTCTCGCCGTAGGTGTCGGCGACAAAGGCAACGTCGAGACCAGAGAGCTCGGCGAGCTTCTTGGCGACAGGCTCAAGGGAGAGCTCGGGCTGGAAGCCGGTGCCCTCGGGACGGCCGAGGTGGCTCATGAGGATGACGCGAGCGTTGTGCTCAACGAGATAGTTGATGGTGGGCAGGGCAGCCTTGATACGGGTGGTGTCGCCAACGACGCCATCCTTGATAGGCACGTTGAAGTCAACGCGGACGAGAACGCGCTTGCCGTCGACATCGATGTCGCGAACGGTCTTCTTGGTAAAGGCCATGTTTGCTTCTACCTTTCGTACGTGTCTGCCTCCCATTACGGCAGACGATTTCTTATAAAAAGGGCGCGACCTTAGGGTGTAAGCCCTATAAGGCCGCGCCCTTCTTTAGACGCTCAACGAGCTATTCGCTAAAAGCTAAATTAAGCAACGAACTTCTCGAAGTACTTGATGGTGCGGACCATCTGAGAGGTGTAGGAGTTCTCGTTGTCGTACCAAGAGGTGACCTGAACGAGGGTCTGACCGTTGCCGAGGTCAGAGCACATGGTCTGAGTGGCGTCGAAGATGGAGCCGTGGGTCTCGCCGATGATGTCGGTGGAGACGATGTCGTCCTCGTTGTAGCCGAAGGTCTCGGAGATGGTGGCAGCGTAGGCCTTCATAGCGGCGTTGACCTCGTCGACGGTGACCTTCTTGTCAACGACAGCGTAGAGGTTGGTGATGGAGCCGGTCGGCGTCGGGACGCGCTGGGCGGCACCGATGAGCTTACCGTTGAGCTCGGGGAGAACCAGGCCGATAGCCTTGGCAGCACCGGTGGTGTTGGGGACGATGTTAACGGCGCAGGCGCGGCTACGACGCTTGTTGCCCTTGCGCTGCGGGCCGTCGAGCGGCATCTGGTCGCCAGTCCAGGCGTGAATGGTGGTCATGATGCCGGACACGATGGGAGCGAAGTCGTTCAGACCCTTGGCCATCGGGGCGAGGCAGTTGGTGGTGCAGGAAGCAGCGGAGATGATGTTGTCCTCAGCGGTCAGCGTCTCATGGTTGACGTTGTACACGATGGTGGGCAGATCGCTGCCAGCCGGAGCGGAGATGACGACCTTCTTGGCGCCAGCGTTGATGTGGGCCTGAGCCTTAGCCTTGCTGGTGTAGAAGCCGGTGCACTCGAGAACGACGTCAACGTCGAGGTCGCCCCAAGGCAGGTTGTTGGCGTCGGCCTCCTTGTAGATCTTGATCTCCTTGCCGTCAACGGTGATGGAATCCTCGCCAGCAACGACCTCGTGATCGCGAGCGTAGTTGCCCTGCGTGGAGTCGTACTTCAGCAGGTAAGCGAGCATATCGGGAGAGGTGAGGTCGTTGATAGCGACGATCTCGGAGCCCTCATGACCGAACATCTGACGGAAAGCCAGACGACCGATGCGACCGAAGCCGTTAATAGCAACCTTTACTGCCATTGTGTCTCCTTTCGTAAGGCCCCCGCGAGCTACAGCGCCCGCCGTTGAGGCCCACAAACTAACCACTCGCCTAATATACCTTTTTTTTGACTTGAATTTCACGAGAATGCTCGAAATTGAAAATCAAATTTACGTTAAAACGTTTTAAAGACTAAAATAGCAGTTAAATCCATATATAAGTCGATACTTCAAACTACCTGTTTGCTTCAATGAGCTTTTCAAGCCGTAAAACACGATGGTAGAGGGCCGACTTCGACAAGGGAGGGTCAGCCATCTCCCCCAAATCACGCAGTGACAGATCGGGGTAGCGCTCGCGCAGGTCGCAAAAGACCGCCAAGGCATCCGGAAGCGCATCGCGAAGGCCACGCTGCTCGAGCTCATCGATCAACGCAAGCTGATGCTGGGCGGCACCGGCGCTTCTGGTCTGGTTGGCGAGCTCGGCGTTCACGCGACGGTTTACGTCGTTCTTAACCAATTTGACCGCGCGCGCTTCCTCGATCTCGGCAACGCTGCGCTTGGCGCCGACCAGCTTTAGGAGCTGCTCGATCTCCTCGGCGCTCTTAATGTACACGGCATATGACCCCCGCCGCGCATTAACACGAGCATGGACCCCAATCTGCTCCAACAGATCGCAAAGCCCCTTGGCATATTGCTCGCCCTGCACCGCGATCTCCAAATGAAAATCGCCGCGTGGATCGGCCACGAAGCCGCCCGCGATGAGCGCGCCGCGGATATAGGCAAGCCTGCAGCAGGGACGGGCAACGATATGTCGGGGCACGCCGGCGACAAGTCCTCCCCTGCGGTCGAGGATGCCCAGCAGCACCAGAGCCTTATCCAGGTCTGGCTGATCAGGCAAGGTGATGAGGTAGTTTCGAACCTTATGCAATACAGATTTACGAACGGTGAATTCCGTTTTGAGCTTAAGGATGCGATGCGTCAGTGTGATCATCGTGCGCGCGACGGCGCCCGTCTCGGTCGCGACCGTCAAACGATACCGCCCGGAGCCGGCCAGCGAAAGTGTACCGCTCACACGCGT
Organism: Collinsella aerofaciens; assembly: GCF_027679495.1. Classification (GTDB taxonomy): domain Bacteria; phylum Actinomycetota; class Coriobacteriia; order Coriobacteriales; family Coriobacteriaceae; genus Collinsella; species Collinsella aerofaciens_AK. The sequence goes on along the minus strand of NZ_JAQEKC010000019.1, from coordinate 29,105 downwards.
CAGGGCGGCAAGCGTCGACAAATCGCAGTATTCACATTCGGGTTCGCAGCGCGCGAGTTCGTCACGCACCTCGGCGGTAAACGACATGCAGGCCTATGCTTTCGTGTTGGCGCGCGACAGGTCGCGGTGGGAAATGCTCACGTGATATTGAGCGCCTTCCAAATAACGTGCCGTGGCCTCGGCGATGGCAACGCTGCGGTGTTGACCGCCCGTGCAGCCGATGGCAATAGAAAGCTGTGGCTTGCCCTCCGCGATATAGCCCGGCATCACCGTATCGAGCAGCTGCGTCCAAGCTTTCCAGAACTCCTGGGTCTTGGGATGGTCCAGAACAAAGTCGGAGACCTTCTTATCGAGACCGGTCATGGTGCGCATCTCGGGATCGTAGAACGGATTGGGCAGGAAGCGAACGTCGATCATAATGTCCGCCTCAACGGGCATACCGTGCTTAAAGCCAAACGAGAACACGTGAACGTCCATGAGCTGCTGGTCGGACAACTCGGAGAACGCCATGCGCAATTTGTTGCGCAGGGCAGAGGTACGCAGGCGGCTCGTGTCGATGATCATATCGGCTCGGTCGCGCACACCCTGCAGCTGCAGGCGCTCGCGCTGAATCGCATCGGCCGTAGTCTCCCCCGGCTTGGCAATGGGATGGCGGCGGCGGTTTTCGCTATAACGACGGATCAGCACCTCGTCAGAGGCCTCGAGAAACACGATGTCACAGCTCATCTCGCGCTCCTCGAGTGCGGCAACGGCATCGAGCAGCTCATCGAACAAGCCCTGGCTGCGCAGGTCACAGGTGACGGCGAGATGCCTGCCCACGCCCGTATTGATGCCGACGAGCTCGGCAAGCTGGGCGATGAGACGCGGAGGCAGGTTATCGATGCAAAAATAGCCCATGTCCTCGAACACGTGCATGGCCTGTGTGCGGCCCGATCCGGACATTCCGGTGATGATGACGATATCGGGGATGCGCTCCGAGCGCTCCGCCGCATCCATGGCATCTCCCTTTTGCATGTGCTGCCTCCCGAAAACAAGCGCGGGACCCAGCAACCCGGATCCCGCGCGGTCAATTGCCTATATTGAGTATACCGCCCCGAGCGGATACGAGGCCTGTCTTACGCCTCAAGTGCAGCCTTGAACCAACTCGTAATACTCGTGGGGTGCGTGATGGCGGTGCCGACGACAACGGCCCAGGCGCCAGCATCGATCGCGGCGCGAGCCTCCTCGGGCGTATGCACGCGACCCTCGCAAATGATAGGAAGGCCGGGGAATTCCTCAGTCGCCTGACGCAGGAGCGGCAGGTCGGGGCCATCGGCCATGGTGCAGTCGATGGCGGCGACGCCGTGAGAAAGCGTGGTGGATACCAGGTCAAAGCCCATATCAACAGCACGGCGAATATCCTCGATGGTGGCACAATCCGCCATCAGGAGCACACCCTCCTCGTGCAGCGGGCGGAAGGTATCCTCGACCGTCTTGCCATCGGGGCGCGGACGATCGGTGGCGTCGATCGCCACGATATCGGCACCGGCAGCAACGCAGGCGCGAGCGTGACGCAGCGTCGGCGTGATGTAAACGCCCTCGTGCCCATCCTTCCACAGGCCGATGACGGGAACCTCACAGCGACCCTTAATGGCGGCAATGTCGGCAAGGCCCTGGCAGCGAATGGCGGCGGCGCCGCCGAGCTCGCAAGCGCGAGACATTTGCGCCATGGTCTCGGGCGTACGAAGCGGCTCGCCCATATACGCCTGAACGCTCACGACGAGCTTGCCCTTCAGGGACTGGATCAAAGGATCAACGGTCATGTTCGACTCAACCTTTCTCAAAACAGCCTTCTGAGACGCCGCACCTTGACGTTCAAACCGTCGCTCGCGTACCGAAGTACGCTTCGCTCCTCTTTCACGTCAATCTGCGGCACCTCAGAAGGCACACTTGGTAGTTATGTTTACTTCAACGAAGCAAGAAGATGCTCGGCGGCACCGATGAGCGGAGCATCGCCCTCCAGAGAACCGATGAGGATCGGCGTGTCCTGAAGCGGATCGAGCGCCTGGCTGGCATAGCCCTTGTGCACCGAATCCTTCCACGTCTGCGAACGCCAATCGGGACCTTGGTGAATCACGCCGCCCGAAAGCACGATGACCTCAGGGTCCAGGATGTTAGCGAGCGAGCCCAAGCTGGCCCCCAGCGCAAAGCCGGCGTCATGGATGACCTCGGTCGCCTTTGCGTCGCCCGCACGGCACAGATCGTTCACATCGCGACCGACCGAAGGACGGCTGGGGTCGACGCGGCCAAAACGCTCATCGTACATTCGACCAATGGAAGTGCCCGAAGCAACCGACTCCAGATGGCCGGAACGCCCGCAGGCGCAGGGAATGCCGGCGGCAGCCGAACACTCAATGTGGCCCATATGACCGGCAGCACCATGGAAGCCCTGCATCACGCGGCCGCTCTCGACATATGCGCCGCCGATACCCGTGCCGATGCCAAGACACAAGACGGAGAACTTGCCCTTGCCGACGCCCCAGTGGGCCTCGCCCAGAGCATGAGCCTGCACGTCGCCCACAACGGCAACGGGAAGACCGAGGTCCTCGCGCAGACGCGGCCCCAACTGAACGCCGGACCAGCCGGGCATGATCTCATTGGCATACGCGATGGCGCCCGTCTTGGGATCGACGACGCCGGCGGCGCCGATACCGACGCCAAGGACCTCGACATCGGGATTCGCCTCGAGAGCGGCCTTGATGGACGCCTCGATACGCTGGAAGACGGCCTCGCCGCCCTCTTGGGCCTCGGTGGGAACCTCGGCCTCAAAGACGGGACGGGGCACACTACCGTCAGCCGGGTACTCCATGATGGCAGTCGCGATCTTAGTTCCGCCGATATCGACAGAGCAGACGTACTTGTTCTCCATGTCGCTCTCCTTAGGAGATAAAAACAACTACAGGAAATGAAGGCTGCGTTATCGCCGCAGCTTGGTAAAGGTTTCCCGGGTGTCCGAGGTTGGGGTGAAAGCGGTCGGGCGTTGACCTAATGGGTCACGCTCGACCGCTTGAGCCCCAAGATCGGGTGCCCGGGGAAGCTTTACAGGAGACCGTTGTCCTGGAGGACCTTCTTAATAGCCTCGACGTTCTCGCCGGTCATGGCCTTCACCGGGCGCGGCATGGTCGGGCTGTCGAAGATACCCATGAGGTTCATAGCGGTCTTGAAGGCGCCGACGCCACCGGCATAGCCCTGGACGCCCGAGGTGACATCCCAGATATGCGAAATCTCATTGAGGCGATCCTGCTCGGCCTTGACGGTAGCCCAGTCACCAGCCTGAGCGGCCTTCCACTGACGCACGTAGCCCTCGGGCTCAACGTTGGCGAGACCCGGGACGGAACCGTCGGCGCCACCGAGGTAAGCGCCGTCGACAACAACCTCGTGACCGGTGAGGATGCTCATCGGATGGCCGTTCTTCTCGTTCTCCTGAACGAGGTAGCGGAACGAGATGTCATCACCCGAGGAATCCTTGACGCCGGCCAGAACGCCCTCGGCACCGAGCTTGGCAAGGAGCTTCCAGGGGAGCTTGGTGTGGACACACACGGGGATGTCGTAGGCGAAGATGGGCAGGTCGAGTTCCTCATGCAGGATGCGGAAGTGCTCCTCGACCTCGGTCATGCCCTGCAGGGCATAGAACGGGCAGGTGGCGACGAGAGCATCGGCGCCCAGCTCCTGAGCGACCTTACCGTGCTCGATCATGCGCTCGGTCTCGGTGTCGATGATGCCGACCAGAACGGGAACGCGGTGGTCGACGATACGGACGGCCTCGGCGATGATCTGACGGCGACGCTCGTCGGTGGAGAAGACGACCTCGCCCGAGGAGCCCAGGAAGAACAAGCCATCGACGCCGGCATCGATCATGCGGTTGATGCTGCGCTCAAAGGAGGCAACGTCGAGCTGGTGATCTTCGGTATCGGGAACAACGACGGGAGGGATAACGCCGGTGAATTTCTGAGTTGCCACAAGAATCTCCTTAGTTGTCTGGCGGGCAGCCCTATGCCGCCCACTCTTGTTGGCAGTGTCCAGGCCGCCTAGGCCAAAGAACACGGGTAGAACGTTTGGTTAAAGAAGTCGACGACTTCGTTTTCGAACGCATTGATGCGCTCGTGAGCGTATTTGGCATAGACGATATGCCTCCGGTCACACTCAAGACCGTTGAATACGGCAAACTGGCCCTTGGGGTCGCTCGCGGCATCCATGAGCGATGTGCCCATGAGCACCGATCCGCGCACCCGAGACGACAGCGCCTCAAGGCCACCGGGAATTGGATTGGCAACCGCCGTGCAGGCGAGGCCCCGCTCGTCCAGAGCAGAAACCGCCAGCGCGACTCCGCCGCCAAGGCCCTCGCCCCATGCAAAGATGCGGTCGGGGTCCATGCCATCAAGATTGCGCGCCACCTTCGCCAACGCGCAACCCCAACGGACGCGCTCGACAAAAGCGGACGAAGAAATCCCCCGCTGCAGGTCGTCCGCACCAGCAACATCGTCATCCAGCGCGAGGACGGCATACCCCATGGCGGCAAATCTCGTCATGTGATGCCAGCCGCGCACAGGCCGATCGATGTCGTGGAACATCAGGCACAGCGGCACGCGCTCAGATACTCGGGCACGACCGACAGGCTCGATCAAACGAGCGTGAATCGCATCGTCACCGAGCTCAAAGGAGACCTCCGAGTAACGGGCGCAGGGGTTAACAAAGTCAATCGCCGTAATGGCCAAGCCTTGAATCTCAAGATTCGAAGCGCATGTCTCTAAATCAGAAACATCTGCTTGGACATCACCGCGCCAGTCCCGATATTCTGCGAGCCTTGACGAAACCGTTCCAGGAATTCCCACGAGCCCGGGGACAATCAGCTCGTCAACATTGCTCTCGCACTTAGACATGAGCCTCCCCTCCCTTGCAGAAAAACGGAATGATCAAATCGTCAAAATCCTGAATCTCCTCGTGGCCAAAGCCTTCAAAGAACTCATGACGCTTTTCGCAGGTCAGGTTGTTATAGACCGCAAACTGCGTCGCTGGCGGACAGACGATATCGGCTGTGCCAGTGCCAAACAGCACGGGGCATTTGACCATAGGGGCAAAGTTCTTGGAATCGAAGTACGCCAGCTTGGCATAGGCTTCGTCAATACGAGTCGAGTCCTCATCAAACCAGCGAGACCAATAGCGCAGGCCTTCGTAGGCAATGTCGTCGGCATCCAAATCCCAGACCAGGCGGAAATCCGACAGGAAGGGATAGAGGATGGCGGCACGATTGATAAGCTCGCTATTAAGCGCACAGGTCGCAATACCCAAACCGCCGCCCTGCGACGCGCCGTTCACAAACACACGGGCAAGATCGATGCCCTCGAGCTCACGAACAATACGGCACAGGATTCGAATATCTTGGTGTAAGCGGACATAGTAGAGGTTGGCCGGGTCGCCGTCGATGCCGGCGACGATATGCCCGGCAACCGTTGTGCCCTCAAATCCACCAATGTCCTCGGAGGGACCTCCTTGGCCGGGGCAGTCGAGGGCGATGAGTGCCATGCCCATGCCCGCAAACGACGCCTGCTCAAACCAGCTGCGGCTTGCACCCGGATACCCATGAAACTGAAGCACCAATGGCACGGGCTCGTCCGAGACGGGTTTAAGGTACTTGGCATGCAGGCGAGCGCCACACATGCCGGTATACCAGAGGTCGAAAAGCTGGCAGGTCGCGGCATCGGTGACCGATGCCGTCTCGATCGCATAGTCAAGCCCGACGGCGTCGGCCTCGGCCATGCGATCCTTCCAAAAGAGATCGAAATCTGATGGACGGGGCATGGCGCCTCGATATTCACCAAATTGATGTTGTAGCTCCTGAGCACTTGGCATGGCTCGTGAACCCAACCTTTCGAAATCGCAACGGAGGTGCGCCCGGCAAGGGAACCGGGCGCACGGGAGGGAAAGCGAGGTTACTCGCCGAGCTTGGGATGCAGCAGCGACGGCGCAGCGCCGAGCAGCATCTTGGTGTAGGGGTCCTGGGGGTGCTGGAAGACCTGCTTGGCCTCGCCCTGCTCGACGATCTTGCCGCCATTCATAACGATGATGTCGTCAGAGATATAGCGGACCGTCTGGATGTCATGGCTGATGAACACCATGGCCAGGCCGAGCTCCTTCTTAAGGTCAGTCAGCAGGTTCAGAATCTGCGCGCGGACCGAAACGTCCAGAGCCGAGGTGGGCTCGTCGGCGATGATGGCATCGGGGTTCAGCGACAGGGCACGGGCAATTGCGACGCGCTGACGCTGGCCGCCCGAAAGCTGGCCGGGAAGAACCTCGGCAGCGGAGCTGGGCAGACCGGTGAGCTCCAAGAGTTCCTTGACGCGCTTCTCCTGCTCGGCCTCGGTACCCAGGTTGTGGACGCGCATGGGGTCGAGCAGCTGCTCGCGAACGACCATGCGGGGGTTGAGCGCCGTGGCCGGGTTCTGGAACACGACCGAGATGACGCGACCCATGTGGCGACGGTCCTCGGCGGTACGTTTGGTAACGTCCTTGCCCTTAAAGTAGACCTTGCCGCTCGTGGGGGCCTGCAGGCCGCACATGACGTTAGCGGTGGTGGACTTACCGCAACCGGACTCGCCGACGATGCCGATCGTCTGACCGGGCATGAGCTTAATCGTTACACCCTGGACGGCGTGAACCAGGTTGGGGTGCAGAATCGAGCCGGTACGGGTCCTAAAGGTGACGTGGACGTCATCAAGGAAGATGATCGGCTCGACGCCGTTGACTGCGGTATCGCTCATCTACATCACCTCCGCGTGAGGGGTCAAACCATTTGCCTTGAGCACCTCGTCGGGGAGCTCGGAATAGAAGTGCTCGGTGCCGGGCACGCGCTTGAAGACCGGACGGGTATCCAGGCCAATACGCGGATGGCTCGAGCGGGGTGCGAAGCGATCGCCCTTGGGGAAATCGCGCGGGCTGGGAACGGCGCCGGGGACCTGGTGCAGACGGCCCGAGCCGCTCTCGATGGACAGAACGGAGCCCAGAAGACCGCGGGTGTACTCGTGGATCGGGTTGGTGAGCAGCTCCTTGGTGGGTGCCTGCTCGATAACCTGGCCAGCGTACATAACCGTGATGTTATGGGCAACCTCGGCGACCAGAGCCAGGTCATGCGAAACAAAGATCATGGCAAAGCCGAGCTTGGCCTGAAGATCGTTGAGCAGCTTGATGACCTGCTTCTGGACGGTAACGTCCAGAGCGGTCGTGGGCTCGTCGCAGATGACCAGCTTGGGGTCGCGGGTAAGGGCCATAGCGATCAGGACACGCTGACGCTGGCCGCCGGAAAGCTCGTGCGGATAGCTCTCGAGCGTGCGCTTGGGATCGAGGCCGACGAGCTCCAGGAGCTCCTCGGCGCTGCGGGTTCCGCCGCGCTTGGTGAGCTGCTTCATCTGGGCAGAGATGAGCATGGAGGGATTAAGCGAGGACAGGGCGTCCTGATAGACCATAGCGATATCGGTACCGCGCAGGCCGAACCACTCCTTCTTGCTCATCTTGAGCAGGTCGCGACCCTCCCAGAGAACCTCGCCGGAAAGATGCTCGTCATCGTCGGTCAGGCCCATGATGGCCAGCGTGGTGATGGACTTACCGCAACCGGACTCGCCCACCAGGCCCATGGTCTGACCAGGACGAACGTCAAAGTTGACATGGTCGACGACGTTGATATCACCGTGATGCTCAAACTGGATGCAGAAGTCACGGACCGAGAGAATCGGCTCAACGGACTCGTCGGGCACGTGGCGATCGTCACGCTTGAGCTCGACATCGCGCAGGGCGCCAAGGCGAGCGGAGAGGGACTGGGCCTGCTCCTTGTAGGCGCGAACGGGGTCGGAGACCAGCAGGTCGGCCTCGCGACGCTTGGAGGAATCGGTAGGATCCAGGGCAGCGGAGGGAGCAGCGGCCATGGCGTCGGTAATGCCCTCGGAGAGGATGTTGAGCGCCAGGCAGGTGATCATGATGGCTAGGCCCGGGAACAGCGCCTGCCACCAACGACCGGCGAGCACGCCGCCGCGGGCGTCGGCGAGGATGTTGCCCCAGGTAGCGGTGGGCTCCTGGATACCAGCGCCGATGAAGGTCAGCGAGGCCTCGAAGATGATGGCGTCGGCGACCAGGGTAACGGTGAAGACCATGATCGGGGCGATGCAGTTACGCAGAACATGCTTAATCAAAATCCACGGAGCCTTGGCGCCGGAAACGATGACCGCGCGGACATAGTCCTCGCCGTACTCGGACACGATATTGGCGCGTACGATACGGGCAATCTGCGGAGTGTACATAAAGCCGATGGCGAAGATGATCGACGGCACGGAGTTGCCCAGGATGGAGACGAAGACGGCCGCGAGGGCGATGCCCGGGATGGACATGATGATGTCCAAGATACGCATGATCGTCTCGGAGACGGCCTTGCGCGAAACCGCTGCAAGGGCGCCCACGACCGAGCCGCAGACCAGAGCCATGGCGGTGGCGCCAAAGCCGATAATCAGCGAGTAACGACCACCGTAGAGCATACGCGACAGAATGTCGCGACCCTTATCGTCGGTACCGAAGATAAATCCGTTGCCGGGAGCCTGGCGAGCCGTAAAGATCTCGACCGGGCTATAGGGGGCAAGAAGGGGCGCCAGAATCGCAGTCAGGGCGACCAGCACCAGCACGACGGCGGCAATCTTAGAAGACAGCGTCATCTTCTTCCAGCCACCGAGCTTGAGCCCCTTGGAGGCAGCCTTCTCGAGCTGCTCGGTTTGCTTCTCTCGAATCTTTACCATAATCTACACCGTCCTGATGCGCGGGTTGATGAGCAGGTAGAGCATGTCAACCACGATGTTGATGATGATGAAGGCAAGAGCAACGACGATGACGACGCCCTGAACCAGGTTCGCCTCGTTGCCCTGAACGCCCTGCAGAATCGCGGTGCCCATGCCGGGGAGGTTGAAGATAACCTCGATGACGACGGCGCCGCCCATGAGGTAACCGATCTTAAGACCGAGGGTGGTGACCGGGGTGATCAGCGCATTGCGAAGAACGTTGATGCCGACGACGACCTTCTCGGGAACGCCGGCGCCGCGAGCCATACGGACATAATCCTTGTCGAGCTCCTCGACCATGGCGGTACGCACGATACGAGTCATCTGGCCCGTCAGCGGAAATGCCAAGGCGATAGCGGGCATGATCATACGCCCCAGATAGCCAACCGGATTCGTGGTGAAGTGAGGCAGAGCGCCCGATGCCGGGAGCACCTTAAGGTAGGAAGAGAACAGCAGGATCAACAGAACGGCAAGCCAGAACGACGGGGTTGCCAAGCCGGCGATGGAAAAGACACGGATTACTTGGTCCGGCCATTTGTCGCGATACAGTGCCGCGATGACGCCGAGCAAAAACGAAACGACCGCACCGATGGCAAGACCGATGAAGGTCAGCTGCATCGTGACGGGCAGGGCCGTGGAGATGCGCTTGGCAACGGAGTTGCGGGCAGCACCATAGGTGCCCATGTCGCCATGGATCAAATCGCCCATATAGCGCACGTAGCGCACGGGCCAGGGGTCGTCCAGACCATACTTCTCATGGTACTCGGCAACCGCCTCGGGCGAGGCACCGTCACCCAACGCCGTGTAGGCGGGGTCGGTCTTGGAGAACGACATAAGGAAGAACACCAGGACGGTGACGCCCAATGCCATGATCGGCAGCGCCACAAGACGCCTTCCAATCAAACGTAGCAAGTTGTTCACGTTCTCTCCCCTTTCTTTTGTCGGTAGGACCAACTGGTATATGAGTACGGATACTCATTACAAGACCCGAGCGACATCGTTGCCGCCCGGGTCTTTGTTTCAACTATGAGGATACGGTCCCAACGACCGACATCCTGCATATAGACTCAAGCGAGTCTTACGCCTTGACGGTCGCAACGCCCCTGAAGGACATGCTCGTCGTGCCGATGCCCTTGAAACCATCGAGGGCCTCGCCATTGGGCGCAGTGGACGGATCGTCCCAAGAAGCGGAGACGGTCTTGACGTGGACAACGGGGTACAGAACGGCGTTGTCGGCAATGATGTCGAAACACTCGTTCCACTTCTTCTGCTGCTCGTCGCCCTCGGCGGCAAGAGCCTCGTCCATGAGACCGTGGAGCTTCTGCCACTCAGCGGACTCCTTCCACGGGCAACGGGTCTGCATCCAGACGTTGTCGCCGTACCACCAGTTGAGCAGCAGGTCGGGGTCGGCGCCGAAGCAGGAAGGATCGCCAGGGGCAAGGAGGATATCGTAGGCCTCGCCGCCGTCGATGGCGGCGTAGGTGGCCGGCGAGGTATCGGTCTGGATGGTCACATCGAAGCCGAGAGCGTCGAGGTCGTTCTTGACCTGGGCGGCCATGCCCTTAATCTGCTCGTTGTCGGTGGTGCGCAGGGTGATGGCACCCGGGGTGATGCCAGACTCCTCGATGAGCTTCTTAGCCTTCTTGGTGTCGGTCTTGTACACCGTGGAAGCCTCATGATAGTTGGTGAAGCTCTTGGGCAGGTAGCAGCTGGCAGCGGTGGCAAGGCCGGCGAAGGTGTTGCTGACCATCTTCTCGGTGTCGAGCGCATACATGACAGCCTGACGGACCTTGACGTTGTTCCAAGGCTCCTTGGCGACGTTGAACATGATGAAGCGGGTGCCGAAACCCTGAACGTTGTCAATCTTGCAGCCGGCGCTCTCGAGCTGGTCGACGGCGTCAGCGGTAACGAGCTCCATAACGAGCGTGGAGCCCTCCTGCTGAGCGGTAACGCGAGCAGTGGGGTCGGTCAGGATGCTGTACTGGATCTTCTTATCCTCGGCAGCATACTCACCGTTGTACTCGGGGTTGGGAACCAGGGTGATCTCGGTATCGGAGATAGAGTCGTACATCCAGGGGCCGGAGCCGATCGGCTGCTTGGCGCGATCCTCCTCGGTCTGGGTGGCCGGGGTAACGCGGACGATGGCCAGACGATCCTTGAGCAGGGAGAAGTTGGGGACCTTGGTCTTGACCGTCACGGTGCTGGCGTCCTTGGCCTCGATGGACTCGAAGGGCTGGAAGAACGGAGCATAGGTAGCGGAAGCGGCGCAAGCGGTGTAGGAGGCAACGACATCGTCAGCGGTGACCTCGGTGCCATCGGAGAACTTGGCGCCCTTGCGGATGGTGACCTCGAAAGTGGTGTCGTCCACAGACTTGGGATCGTCGGTGGCGAGCTCGTTGAAGGTGCTGTAGTCGTGGTAATCGATGCCGTAGAGGCCCTCGACGACGTGCCAGTTAGCACCCAGGCCCACAGCGGAGCCGGTGCTGGCGGGATCGAAGCTGGACGGAGCGTAAGCGGAACCAGCGGTGATCACGCCGCCGCCACGGTTGGCGGAATCGGTGGAGCCGGAAGCGGAACCCTCGTCGCTAGAGCTGCCACCGCAGCCAGTGAGACCAAGGCCGGCGACAGCAGCGACGCTGCCGGTGAGGCCGAGGAACGAACGCCTGGACATACCCTTGTTGATGATGGCCATGTCTTCTCCTATCAATAGAGAATCTTACTCGGGAGCACCTAGACTTGCCCCCGCGCAACTTGCGGACGATATATACCTTACCTACCGACGAACCCAACTGAGGTGCCGCGCTCGGCGACCGATACATACATACGCTTGAACGGTATTTACTACCGTTCACCGAATTCATTGACAAATGATTCGCCAGACAGTATGTATCGACGAGGTGAGATATCAGTCTTCGTCAACCCGCAGGATAGCAGGGTTGTTCACCATGACTAGTCAAACGTTTTAGCGTTAATAAAACCCGAAACCAGCATGCAATCATGGCGAAATAAATGGTTGAAAATCACGCAATCATGTATATCAGTAGTTTAGGCTCGTGTTTAGCTATCGGAATGGCCAGCCGCCGCCTCGGCGCGCTCGGCATTCCACGCAACGAGCGCCTCGTGGACCGCCTTGGCAACATCGGCAGGTATGCCGCGAACTTCCGCGATCTCTTGCTCGCTCGCCGCGCGCAAACGCTTCATCGAACCAAAATGGCGCATAAGGGCACGTTTTCTGGTGGGTCCCACGCCTGGAACGTCATCGAGTACCGAAACTGTCATGGCTTTATCGCGCAACTCACGATGGAATGTGATTGCAAAACGGTGCGATTCATCGCGCACCTGTTTAATTAGATAGAGCGAAGCAGACCCGGTCGGCAGCACGACGGGAGTCTCGTCCCAAGGCACAAAAACTTCCTCATCGGCCTTTGCCAAGCCACAAACTGGTATATCGAGCCCAAGAGCCTCAAGTTGCTTGATCGCAGCGGTCAATTGCGGCTTACCGCCATCGACAACGAGCAAATCGGGGCGCGAGCCAAAGCGCTCGTCGGCCATGCGCTCGGGAGCATAGCGTCGTCCCAAAACCTCGGACATCGACACGAAGTCGTTTGCCTCGTCCAATTCGGCCTGAATTTTAAAACGACGGTACTGGCTCTTGTCGGCGCGTCCGTTGGTAAACACCACCATCGAGGCGACGGTAAAGGTTCCATGCAGCGTCGAGATATCGAAGCACTCGATACGCATCGGCGGCGCCGGCAGCGCCAGCGCGCTTTCGAGCTCCAGGAGCGCTTGATTGGTGCGGTCGTCAGCGTACCCCGTTCGCATCATGTAGCGCATGAGGGCATGGCGCGCATTTTTGGATGCCATATCGAGCAAACGGTGCTTTTCGCCACGCTGCGGCCTATGGAGATGGCAGGAACGCTCGCGCTTGCCTGCAAGCCACTCCCCCAGCGCCTCCGCATCCTCAAGCTCGACAGAGAGGTTTATCTCAGCTGGAATATCGGCCGTCTCGTCGTAATAGCGCTTAAGAAAGCCCGACTGGAGCTCTTCCTCGTCAACATCAAGACCCTTGTCGAGAATGAACTCGCAGGTGCGAACTGTTCGGCCCTCGCGAACGACGAAGACGCAAGCGGCGGAGATGGTCTCCTCGCGATAGAACCCGATGACATCGATATCGACACTGGAGGGAAAAACGACTTGCTGACGATCGTCCAGACCCCTGATGACCTCCAAACGACGTTTGACGCGTGCCGCGCGCTCAAAGTCGAGCGCCTCGGCGGCATCCGTCATCTCGGAGGTCAGCTCATCGACGACATCCTTGCGATGGCCCGACAAAAAGCGCTCGACACGCTTGACGTTCTTGGCATAGTCTGCCGGGGAAATCGCGCCGACACACGCACCCGGGCCGCGCCCGACATGGTAGTCAAAGCAGGGACGCCCGTTTTGCGCGCAAATCATATTGACGATGTCTTCCTCGCCCTTGTGGGACTCAACGATACGGCGACAACGACGCCACTCCGCACAGGATGCGGAGCAGATGGGAATAACCTTGCGCAGCGTATCTATCGTCTCACGTGCCGCACGGCTATCGGTATAGGGTCCAAAATAGCGCGTTCCCGGCTTATGACGCTCACGCGTATATTTGATAGCGGGATACAGGTCGCCCTTTGTAATGGCGATAAAGGGGTAGCTCTTGTCATCCTTGAGGTCGACGTTAAAGTACGGATGGTACTGACCAATCAAATTGCGCTCGAGCACCAACGCCTCATGCTCGGTCTCCACCACGATATAGTCAAAGCTCGCCACCAGCTGCATCATCAGCGGAATCTTTTGACGCTCATCCTGCAGTGTCACGTATTGACGCATGCGGGCGCGTAGGTTTTTCGCCTTGCCCACGTAGATGACATCGCCCTTGGCATCCTTCCAAAGGTAGCATCCGGGCTGTGTGGGAACGCGCGAAACCTGCTCGGCAAGCGTTGGAATGTTGTCGTGACCGGCCACGCGCACCTACTTGCGACGAAGCAGCGCCGAGACCTCGGGCATCTTAAGGACGACGGCAAGGCCAAAGGTAACAGCAAGCGAGACGACACCCGCAACGCAAACATAGCCAAGAGTAATCAGAATCGAACCGCCAAGCGCCCCGACAAAGTGCTCAAGCGCCCACATGACGCCGGCGCCTGCGGCAGCACCCAGGCCACCGAGCAAAAGGCCAAAGAAACCGCCATGTAGGATAGATTTGACCTGAAGGCCACGCAGACGACGACGCAGCCACCACAGCGAACAACCGACCAAGATCACGTAGTCGACGACATACGAAAGCGCGATTGCCGGCATGCCGAAGCCCAGCACAACGCCAAACAGCAGAACCGAGCCGGCCTGGCCGATGGCAGAATACAGGCAATAGCGGCTATAGGGCTTCATGTCGAGCAAGGCAGAGAAGCTCTTCTGCATCAACACGACCACGCCGTAGAGCGGCAGCGAGAGCGCCAGGTAGACAAGGTACTCGGACACCAGCGTCACGCCGGATTCATCGAACTTGCCAGCACAGTAGATCATGTTGAGCGGACGCGCGAAGACAATCAGGTACAGCGCGAACGGAATCAGGAAGAACAGCATCTGGGCGACGCCACGCGAAATGCCCGTGCGAACGCTGTCGTAATCCTTCTCCTGTGCGTCGTGAGAGAGCTCGGTATAGAGCGCCGTCGAAAGCGAGGCGGCAATCAGCGCGTAGGGCAGCGTGTACCACAGGCGCGCATAGGCGATGACGGAAGGACCAGTCTCGGGCTGGACCACCAGCGCGGCAGCGTTGGTGATAGAAGTCGAGACAAACATGCACACCGTGGCGAGCAGCGTCGGGATACCGAGCGCAATCGTCTGCCGCAGTGCGGGGTCCTTAAAGTCGATATGGATATGGGGATGCACGCCGTGCTTGCCAAGCGCGGGGATCTGACATGCCATCTGAACAAAGACACCGAGGGTCGTACCGGCCGCAATCAAGATGATGCCGGCACGTTCGCCAAACTGTGCGGACACGGGCGCAAAACCCATAAAGCTCGCAATGACGATCACATTGTTGAGGACCGGAGCAAACGTCGACCAGAAGTAGTCGCGGTGTGCGTTGAGAACGCCCGAGAACACCGAGCCCAAACCATAAAACAGAATCTGGATGGCAAAGAAACGGAACATGAACGCAGCGGTATCCATGCTGCCGCCGTCACCCGAAAGGAACGATTGCGTCCAGATAAAGCCCGGGGCGAACACGGTCCCCAGCAACGAAATGCCACCCAGCACCAAAAGCAGAATGCCGAGCAGGTTGCCCACGTACTCGTTTGAGGCCTCGCGACCCTGCTCACGCCTCACGCCCATGTACACGGGCAAAAACGCCGTCACGAGCATGCCGCCCATCACGAGTTCGTAGAGCATATTGGGCAGGTTGTTGGCGACCTGATAGGAGGACGAGAGTAGCGACATGCCGATAGCGGCCGCCATTGCCCACGTGCGGATAAAACCGGTGACGCGAGACACGATAGTCAGGATGGTCATAAGCCCGGCGGAACGACCAACCGTGGAGTAGTCCGACGAGCCCATGTCGTCAGTGTCATCTCGCGACGAAGAAGCTTCGGATGAGGGTGTCTGAGGCGCAGATTCTTTTGCAAAATGAGCTCCGCGCTTCAATTCTTCCTGCGGCATCGCTCAGTCCTCTCTCGTAATCGCGGCAACCGTCGCCCCGCAAAATGCAATTAAATCATCGGGTGCAAGCTCGAGCTGATAACCACGCTTGCCTCCCGAAATAAAAATGGTATCCCAAAGGACACATGTCTCATCAATGAGCGTCCGGTAGCGTTTTTTCATACCGACCGGGCTGCAGCCGCCGCGAACGTAGCCAGTCGCCGCAAGCAAATCCTTCACATGCATCATGGCCAAGGACTTCTCCCCCGCGGCACGCGCGGCGGACTTTAGATCGAGCTCGTCGGCAACAGGGATGCAGCACACGACATAGTCGTTGGACGGTGTCACACAGACCAAAGTCTTAAATCCTTGACCGGGCTCCTCGCCAAGCTGCTCCGAAATCGCGACCCCCAGGCCCACCGACTCATCGCCATCGTCTTCGTACGTATGTAGAACATAGGAAATGCCGGCGCTTTCC
The DNA here is from genome assembly GCF_027679495.1 of Collinsella aerofaciens. Classification (GTDB taxonomy): domain Bacteria; phylum Actinomycetota; class Coriobacteriia; order Coriobacteriales; family Coriobacteriaceae; genus Collinsella; species Collinsella aerofaciens_AK. Next base: position 13,109 of record NZ_JAQEKC010000019.1, on the reverse strand, counting down.
AGCTCGCGCATCGCATTGGTTTTTGGCGTCTTTACAGCCTTTGCCATGACATATCCTTTCCCTCGCATTCGGACGCAAGGATTAAGTATATGTCCAATTCGGCTGCATACGTCACTTCGGCACAGCAAGCGCCATCGAATCACAAGGAGTCGATGGCGCCCATAAACTGAATCGCCTATTTATTGAGCATCAAGTTGAGCCTGGCGCTCCCGGTCACGCCTGAGCAACGGCGCCAAAAACTTGCCCGTATAACTCTGCGGACAGTCCGCAACCTGCTCCGGTGTACCCGAAACCACGACGGTTCCGCCGCCGTTACCGCCCTCGGGACCCATATCGATCAGGCGGTCGGCAACCTTGATGACATCAAGGTTGTGTTCAATCACCAGCACCGTGTTGCCCGCATCGACCAAGCGCTGCAGTACATCGAGCAGCTGGCGGACGTCCTCAAAATGAAGGCCGGTCGTCGGCTCGTCCAAAATATAGAACGTCTTGCCCGTCTGGCGTCGATGAAGCTCCTTGGCGAGCTTCACACGCTGCGCCTCGCCGCCCGAAAGCGTCGTGGCGGGCTGGCCCAGGCTCACGTAGCCCAAGCCTACATCGTACAGCGTCTGGAGCTTGCGCTTAATCTGCGGGATATTCCCAAAGAAGGCCAGCGCCTCGGTAACGCTCATGTCGAGCACGTCCGAGATGGTCTTGCCACGATAGGTGACCTCGAGTGTCTCGCGGTTGTAGCGTTTACCGCCGCAAACTTCGCAGGGAACGTAGATATCGGGAAGGAAGTGCATCTCGATCTTGATCTGTCCGTCGCCCTTGCACGCCTCACAGCGCCCGCCACTCACATTAAAGGAGAAACGACCTGGCGAGTAGCCGCGCGCCTTCGACTCCGGCGTACTCGCAAACAGTGCGCGAAGATCATCCCACAGGCCGATATAAGTAGCAGGGTTGGAACGCGGCGTGCGGCCAATCGGCGACTGGTCGATATCAATAACCTTATCGACACACTCGATGCCCTCGATTTTTTTATACGGACCCACAGGGCGCGTCGAACGGTGAATAGCATTCGTAAGGGCAGGCGCAATGGTGTCGGTAACCAGGGAGCTCTTGCCCGATCCCGACACGCCGGTAACAACCGTAAGCGTACCAAACTCGATCTTGGCGGTAACGTTTTTGAGGTTGTTGGCTCGAGCGCCCGTAATTTTAAGGCAGCCACGACCGGGCTTGCGCCGTTCATCAGGCACCCGGATCATTCGTTTGCCGGTCAGATAAGCGCCCGTCATCGACTCAGGACAAGCCATGATATCGGCAGGCGTTCCCGCCGCGACTACGTGTCCGCCGTTGACGCCGGCGCCGGGCCCCATGTCGATCACGTAGTCGGCGGCACGGATTGTATCCTCGTCGTGTTCGACGACGATAACGGTATTGCCGATATCGCGCAGGCGCTCGAGCGTCTTAATCAGGCGCTCGTTGTCACGCTGATGAAGACCGATCGAGGGCTCATCCAGAATATAGAGCACGCCCATGAGACCCGCGCCGATCTGCGTTGCCAGGCGAATACGCTGCGCCTCGCCACCAGAAAGCGTCGCCGAGGCACGATCGAGCGTCAGATAGTCGAGTCCAACATCGACCAGAAAACGCAAGCGCTCCAGGATTTCCTTGACGATGCGCCCGCCGATAAACTGTTGGCGCTCGGTGAGCTCCAGGCCCTCAAAAAACTCGAGCGACTCACGGCACGACAGGCAACAAACCTCGTAAATGGACTTGCCGCCCACGGTGACGGCGAGCATCTCAGGGCGCAAACGAGCGCCGTGGCAGCTCGAGCACGGTTCCTCGCGAATGTACTTCTCCAAGCGCGCCTTGGTGTTCTCGTTCGTCGTCTCGGTATAGCGTTCGTACAGAATGTTGCGAACGCCCGAAAACTTGGTATCCCACTGGCTGCGACGTCCGTCGAGCTTTTGGTAGTCGACCGAGATCTTCGTATCGCCCAGGCCATCCAAGAATGCACGACGCACGCGAGGGGGCAAGTCCTCCCACGGCGTATCGGTGCTCACCTTAAAGTGTTTGCAGACCGCAGCAAAAATCTGCGGATAGTAGTTCGAATTGCCGAACAGGCTACCAAAGACTCCGTCGGCAATGGACTTCGAGGGGTCCTCGATCAGCGCCTCGGCATCAACGGTTTTCTTAAAGCCCAGGCCGTCGCACTCAGGACATGCGCCATAGGGAGCGTTGAACGAAAAATCACGCGGCTGAAGATCGTCAATGGAGTGACCATGCTCCGGGCACGCCAAGGCCAACGAATACTCCAGCAGCTCGCCCTCGGTCCCCTCGGGAGCATCACGATTGGGCAGCATGTACACGTTTACATTGCCGTGAGCCAGCGCGGTCGCCTGCTCAACAGACTCGGCGATACGGCCCAGAGAGTTCTCACGGATCACGATGCGATCGACCACGACCTCGATATCGTGCTTGAACTTCTTGTCCAGATCGATCGGATCGTCGAGCGAGCGCACTTCACCGTCGACACGCACGCGGCTAAAGCCCTCGGCGCGAAGGTCCTCAAACAGTTTGGTGTACTCGCCTTTTCGCCCGCGCACCACCGGTGCCAGCACAAACGCGCGGCGGCCCTCCCCCGCCGCCAAGACCTTGTCGGCAACCTGGTCGGTCGTCTGACGCTCAATGACGCGGCCGCATTCGGGGCAGTGCGGGGTGCCCACACGGGCGAACAGCAGGCGCAGATAGTCATAAATCTCGGTTACGGTGCCAACCGTCGAGCGAGGGTTTTTAGACGTCGTCTTTTGGTCAATCGACACCGCCGGCGAAAGGCCGTCGATTGAATCCAAGTCGGGTTTGTCCATCTGGCCCAAGAACTGGCGCGCATAGCTCGAAAGGCTCTCAACGTATCGACGCTGGCCCTCGGCATAGATAGTGTCAAATGCCAGCGAACTCTTGCCCGAGCCAGAAAGACCGGTAATGACCACGAGTTGGTCACGCGGAATGGAAACATCGATATCACGGAGGTTGTGCTCACGAGCGCCGCGAATAACGATAGAAGAATCAGACATGGAAGCTCCTTGCCTCCTATTGCATCGAATCATACTGTCGATGAGTTTAGCGCACTCGACGCGCACAGATGTTCGTAATACAAGATTCGCAGACCTTTAGCTTTGCGTATCGGGCGCTTTGTTTCTCGAAATGCCGTGGAAAGGTTACAGTAATCTAATACTGGACTTAATTTGCCGTAACAGAGGAACGTCCATGACCGAAGATATCCCCCTTGAAATCACTTCGAGTGACATGGCCAATCTGCCCATATTCATCGCCATCCTTATCGTGGCCACCGTCGTCGTGCGCGTGTATTTTTCAATCAAACACAATGAAAAGCCACCCATTGCCCGCGTCTTTTGGTGCGCGACGCTCCTCATCCCGCTCGGCATGGTAGCTGCATGGATTACGAATCAATTGCTCGTAAATGAGGACAGTTCCCTATGGGTCCTTTCTTATTCGGCGCTCGGTGCTGCCGCCGTCATACTTCTTGTCGAGCCCTTGGTTTCGGGACTTATCGACCAAACCGATCTTGCGACGGGAACGGTTGCCTGTATTTGCCGTGACATCCTTGTCATCGCCGCTGTTTCAGCGCTCTCGTTCGTTTCACTCGAAATTGCCTGCAACGAAACGTTCTATCGCATTCCCGCCAACTCATTCGGGTTTTCCGTCGGGCTGCTCGCGACGGTTCTGCTCTCCCTTTATTTGCTGGGACAGCGTCATGGAGGCGTCATGGCCCTCGTGCCCGTCGCCTGTTGCATCCTTGGCATTGCCGAGCACTTCGTCATAACGTTTAAAGGCGAGGCCATCCTGCCAAGCGATATCTTGGCCCTTGGCACCGCAATGGAAGTGAGCGAGGGATACGAGTTTACCTTTACCGCCGGAATCGTAACCTCTCTAGCCCTGCTGGAGATTTCCCTGGGGCTTCTTTCGCTTATCCGACCGAGAAAGCTCCGTACGCCCACCCATGTCTTCCCCGCAATCGCCGCTAACCTCTGCGCTTTTCTGCTAGTGACCGTTGTGGGGCTCTCGGGCTTTTCCAGCATCGACTTGGAGCAGGCGCTGAATTTTGGATTTGACCGTTGGCAGCCCATCACCACGTATGCGTCTCAGGGTTTTATCACTTCGTTCACCGAAATGGTCAACGAGTTGCCCATTGAGAAGCCCGAAGACTATACGCCCGATGAGGCGCAGAGCATCGAGCAGGAGCTCGCCGCCACCTACGACAGCACGTATGGCTCGAGCGAGCAGCGCGCGGCGGCTGTTGCCCAGTTCAATGAAATCAAGCCGACGATTGTTGCCGTCATGAATGAGAGTTTTAGCGACCTTTCGTGCTTTGAGCAGCTCCAGGCGGCCGGGTACACCGGCCCCGCATTCTACAACTCGCTTCCCGACACACTTGTTCGCGGCACCATGCTCGCTTCGGTCGCCGGTGGCGGAACGGCGAACTCCGAATTCGAATTTTTGACCGGAGCGACAACGGCCTTTGTCGGATTAGGCAAAATCCCCTATCAGCTGTATCAGATGAATGGCGTCAACAGCCTGGCAAAGGACCTTAAAGAGCTTGGGTATACCGCTACCGCTATGCACCCGCAAAACCCCGTCAACTACCATCGAGATAAAATCTATCAGCAGCTGGGCTTTGGAGACTTTCTTTCAATCGGCGATTTCGAAGGTGCGCCCTGTTACCATGCCGGCGTATGCGACTACGCCACCTACGACAAGATACTCGACCTGCTTAGAACCGACGAAGCCCCGCAGTTCATCTTTGACGTCACGATGCAAAATCACGGCGGCTACGACTATGGCACCGTTCCCGCCGAAGAGTTGACAAACTATTGGGTCGAGGGAGCCAGCGAGGGCGCCAATAGCGCGCTCAATACCTATCTTACTTGCATCAACGCATCCGACCGGGACCTCGAGTACTTTATCAACGAGCTCCGCAATATCGGCAGACCGGTTGTCCTTGTCTTTTTTGGCGACCATCAGCCGAGCGCCGCAACGGCTCTCAACGACGAGCTGTACCCTCAGGAAGATACGGCAAGCCACGCTTTCCGTATCTATCAGTCGACATATTTTGTCTGGGCTAACTATGAAATCGCCGGCAATACCGAGCTCAACGTCTACGACACCGTCGGGGCAAACGAGGTTGCAGCCATTACCCTTAATAAGATCGGCGCCCCGCTCACCGACTATCAAAAGGCTCTGCTTGCAACAAGGTCAGATGTGCCCACCATCAATGTCGCCGGCTACCTTGGTGCCGACGGGCTGCGCTACGACTTGGAATCTGAAGACAGCCCATACGCCTCGACGATCGACAAGCTGCAGCGCATGCAATACCTCGAGTTCGCCAGCAAAGTTCAGTAAGCCCGCCCATTCGCTTGGACCCATCGTATTGCAAGCACGCTCGGCCCAAATGCATCGTAAATGACTCCCGCTCGCAAACGAGGGTACAATGACGCTCGTGTCACATCACGGGGCCCCGGCCCCAACATATACAAAGGAGTCATACATGGGTTGCGAGCACGCACAGGCCGCCGGCGGACAAACGTCGCCGTCGCAATTTGAGGAGAATACGCTGTCCGAGGTCAAACGCGTCATCGCCGTGCTTTCCGGCAAGGGCGGTGTCGGCAAGTCGTTTGTCACCGGTGCCATCGCCACCGAGCTTGCCCGTCACGGCCACAAGGTCGGCGTCCTCGATGCCGACATCACCGGTCCCTCTATCCCCAAGATGTTCGGTATGAGCGGACGCCACGTCCATGCCCTTGGCAACCTCATGCTGCCTGAAATCTCCGAGCACGGCGTCAAGGTCATGAGCTCCAACCTGCTGCTCCAAAACGAGACCGACCCCGTCCTTTGGCGCGGTCCGGTCATCGCAGGCGCCATTAGGCAGTTCTGGAGCGAGACCTCGTGGGGCCCCATCGACTACCTGCTGGTCGACATGCCTCCGGGAACAGGCGACGTCGCGCTCACCGTCTTCCAGTCACTGCCCGTCGACGGCATCGTTATCGTCACGAGCCCGCAGGATCTGGTCTCGATGATCGTCGCCAAGGCGGTCAACATGGCCGAGAAGATGAACGTCCCCATTCTGGGCATCGTCGAGAACATGAGCTATATTGAGTGCCCCGACTGCGGCAAGAAGATCGAGGTCTTTGGCAAGAGCAAGCTCCCCGAGGTCGCAGAGCGCTATAACCTCGACATCTTGGGCACGCTTCCCATCAATCCGTCACTCGCCGAGGCCTGCGATAAGGGCGAGGTCGAGACCGCGCTGCCCGATGGCATGTTGCCCAAGGCAGTCTCTGCCGTCGAGGCTATTACCCCGCACGAGACCGACGAGGCCTAAGTGAACACGAGCGCCTTCTATGACGTCCTGGTAATCGGCGGCGGGGCTTCAGGCCTCGCCGCCGCCATTATGGCCGCACGTGCTGGCAAAAGCGTCTGCATCGTTGAGCGCGATGTCGCCTGCGGCCTTAAGCTCCTTGCGACCGGCAACGGCCGCTGCAACCTCTCCAACGAATCGATTGATCCTCAGCGGTATAACCACCCCGCATTCGTCGAATCTGTCATGGGCCCCCAACCCGAACAAGAGCTTATGGGTTTCTTCTCCTCGCTGGGCATCATGACAACCTCCGAGGAAGGCCGACTGTACCCGCGCTCCCTTCGCGCCGAATCGGTGCGCGACGCGCTTCTCAACGTTTGCGACCGCCTAGGTATCACCTTAATCTGCGGAGCCAACGTTGCCTCGGCGCACAAAGCTTCCGAAGGCTGGACACTCCAAATAGACCGTCCAGCGCGGGCACTCAAGGCAAAAAAGCACGACGACCGAAAATCGGAGCTCCGCTCGCTTCGGAAAGCGCTCGCCGATGTCCCTCGCAAGAACGAGGCCCTGCAGGCACATACCGTAATTATCGCCACGGGTGGCAACCCCACCGGTATCGCCGATACGTTTCGCCTCCCCCTCACTTCGCTGCGCCCCATCCTCTGCCCCGTATCGGCAACGGTCGTCGGCGATCGGGCGGCACTCAAGACGTTGGATGGCCTGCGCGTCCGCGCCCGCTTGACGCTCGCCCGCAATCATAATGAGCTCTGGCACGAAGACGGTGAAGTCCTGTTTCGAACCTTCGGTATCTCGGGCGTCGCTGTCTTCAACCTCTCCCGTCGTATCCAGCACGGCGATACGATCTTGCTCGACGTTTTCCCCGACCTCTCCAAAGACGAGCTGCTCGATATGCTCAACCGGCGCGTTGAGCTGCTCGGCTGCTTTTCGCCCCGCGATCCCCGTTGGCTCGACGGCATGCTCGCCCCGCAACTCTCCCGCGTCGTCTGCACAGCGTTCGAGCAGTGCCATCCAGGCTCCAACGATGTCATCCACCTGGTCTCGATCCTCAAGCACTTTAAGTTGCTCGTCGAGGGAACAGCCGAGGAGCGCTCGGCGCAGGTCACGCGTGGTGGCATATCTGTCGAGAGCATCTCAACACCCAGCCTACGCGCGCGCAGCGTTGTCGACGCCCCGCTTTACGTCTGCGGCGAAGCGCTCGACATCGACGCCGATTGCGGAGGCTTTAACCTTGCGTGGGCATGGCTCTCGGGCATTCGCGCTGCAAGCAGCCTGTAGCCGCGCAGTCTATAATCAAAAACGCATTCGGGCCGTCTGGGATACCGGACGGCCTCTTTCTTGCCTCTAAGGAGACCTCGATGATCGAAATCACCCAAGTCAACGTGTCGCTCGATGAAGCCGGCGATGAAAATACCTGCCTCATTGTTGGCAAGCGAGTCGCCAAGCGCATCCTACGTTGCAAGGACTCCGAGATCAAGTCCATCGAACTCCACCGCAAGTCAATCGACGCTCGCAAAAAACGAGACGTCCATTTTATCCTGAGCTTTCGTGTTGAGCTGACTAGTCCCCACCTCGAGCGAGAAGCGGTCGACAGCGTTGCCGAGCGTGACCGCTCGCGCGTACGCGCGATAGAAGACGATGAGCCTTCATTCCCCTCCCCCGTCTCCGACGCACCTCAAGAACGCCCTGTCGTTGTCGGCGCCGGATGCGCCGGCCTTTTCGCTGCGCTCACGCTCGCCAAAGCAGGTCTTAAGCCCTTGCTTATCGAGCGCGGCGACCCGGCATTTCGCCGCTCGCAGGCGATCGACCTCTTTCTAAAGGAGCGCATCCTCGACCCCGAGAGCAATATTCAGTTTGGTCTGGGCGGCGCGGGGACCTTCTCGGACGGCAAGCTCAATACGGGAACAAAAAATCCCGCCCATCGCCTTATCCTCGAAACCTTCGTCGAGGCGGGTGCGCCCCGCGATATTCTGTGGGATGCCAAGCCGCACATTGGCTCCGACATCCTTCCCAAGGTTGTCACCGCTATATCCCAGCGCATCGAGCAGCTCGGAGGTGTCGTCCGTTATCGAACGAAGCTCGTCGACATTCGCATCGACGCGTCTGGCGCCATCACCGGTATTGATGTCCAATCGTCCCAAGACGCCGCTTACGAGCCAATCGAGACAAAGCACCTCATCCTCGCCTGCGGGCATTCTGCTCGCGATATTTTTGAGCTCCTTAAGGACCACAACGTGGCCCTCGCACAAAAGACCTTTGCCATGGGCGTTCGCATCGAGCATCCGCAACGCGACATCGACAGAGCCCAATATGGAGCCTCGGCGGGACATCCAGCGCTCGGGGCGGCCCCCTACAAACTTGTTGCCCATCTTCCCAACGGCCGCAGCGTGTTCTCGTTTTGCATGTGCCCCGGCGGACAGGTTGTTGCCGCCTCTTCAGAACCGTGCCATCTGTGCGTCAACGGGGCCAGTCTCAATGCCCGCGACGGACGCAACGCAAATGCCGCCCTGCTCGTTAACGTCACGCCTGAGGACCTTCCCAACGATGACCCGCTCGCCGGCATCGAGCTCCAGCGTGCCTGCGAGGCGGCCGCCTATCGCCTGGGCGGTTCCAACTGGAACGCACCGGCACAACTCGTCGGAGATTTCCTCGCAGGACGCGCCAGCAAGGCGCCCGGAAAGGTAAAGCCCACCTATCCGCTCGGTGTGACCTGGACGGCAATTGACGAAGCCCTACCGCAGCATATCGTCGAGTCGCTCCGCCTGGGACTTCCCCTACTCGGAAAAAAGCTACGAGGCTACGACCGTCCCGATGCCGTTCTTACCGGCGTGGAGACTCGTTCGAGCTCACCGGTCACTGTTACCCGAGACCGAACGTGCCATGCCGTGTCGACCCCGGGCCTCTACCCTTGTGGTGAGGGAGCTGGATATGCCGGCGGCATCATGAGCGCGGCCACCGACGGCATCCGTTGTGCTGAAGCCCTGATCGCAGACCTCTAACGCACAAATTCCAGCGCGCAAAAGACATAGGCCCCGAGCTCCACAGAGAACTCGGGGCCTGTTCGCTATTTCTTAAACCGTGCACCCTGGCGTTTTCTGCCCGATGCGAACGTGGAACCCTTGCGGGCCTGCGAGCGTAAGCGCTCGATCGTCTCGTCCTCAGACGCACCCTCGAGCATCGCCCGAATCTGAACGACGGCATCGCGCAGGCGCGCCGCCTCCTCAAAGTCCATAGCGGCAGAAGCGTTACGCATATCCTCTTCCATGGTTTCGACGATCCGCACAAGCTCGTCATGCGGCAGTTCTTCCAACTGCTCCGCAAGTGTCTGCTCGGGCGCCACCGTTTCCGGCACACCGCCCTCGCCCGACTCATCGGGCGTATAGAATGCGCCATGGCCAAGAGAGTCGCCCTTCGAGCGTCCCTTGGAGCCCACGGTTTTTTCGGCCTCGGCAATAAAACTTGAGATGTCGTTGATGGCCTTGCGCACTGTCTTGGGCACAATGCCATGTTCTTCGTTATATGCCATCTGAATCTCACGACGGCGCTGCGTCTCCTCGATGGCCTCTTTCATCGAATCGGTCACAACGTCTGCATACATGATGACTTCGCCATCGGCGTTACGGGCCGCACGGCCAATCGTCTGAATCAGCGAACGGCGGTTGCGCAAGAAGCCTTCCTTATCGGCATCGAGAATTGCCACCAGTGAGACCTCGGGGAGATCCAAGCCCTCGCGAAGCAGGTTGATGCCAACGAGAACATCGATCTTGCCTTCGCGCAGCGTTCGCAGGATCTCGACACGGTCCATTGTCGCCGTATCAGAGTGCATGTAGTTGACCTTAATGCCGGCATCAAGCAGATGGTCGGTCAGGTCCTCGGCCATGCGCTTGGTGAGCGTGGTCACCAGCACGCGCTCCTTGCGGGCCACGCGCTCGCGAATCTCGTCCTCAAGATCGTCAATCTGGCCTCGGACAGGACGAACGTCGATCTTGGGATCAAGCAGGCCGGTCGGACGAATGATCTGCTCAACGTCGTTTTGACTCACGCGCAACTCATAGTCGCCCGGCGTAGCCGAGACGTAGATGAACTGGGGAATCCTCGCCTCAAACTCATCGAAACGAAGCGGGCGGTTATCGAGCGCCGAGGGCAGGCGAAAACCGTGTTCCACCAGCGTAACCTTACGTGAGCGGTCACCTTCGTGCATGCCGCGAATCTGCGGCACCGTCACATGGCTCTCATCGATGATGCAGAGCATATCCTTGGGAAAGTAATCGATTAGGGTAAACGGCGGCTCGCCCGGTTTGCGACCGTCCAGATGACGCGAGTAGTTCTCGATGCCGTTGCAAAAGCCCATCGTCTCGAGCATCTCAAGATCATAATCGGTGCGCTGCTGCAGACGCTGCGCCTCGAGCAACTTGTCGGTCGCCTTGAGCTCTGCGACGCGCTTCTCGCACTCTTCGCTGATCGATTTCAGAGCCGCCTTGACCTTCGGCTTCTCGGTCACGTAGTGCGATGCCGGCCATACGGGGATGGCCTCGTACTCACGAAGCATCTCACCGGTGACCTCATCGATCTCGGCAATCAACTCGACCTCGTCGCCAAAAAACTCAAACCGCAACGGATGCTCGGCATAAGGCGGATACACGTCGACAACATCGCCGCGCACGCGGAACGTGCCGCGTGCCAGGTCATAGTCATTACGATCATATTGAATGTCGATAAGTGCATGGATAAAGTCATCGCGCTCGAGCGGCACCTTCTTGTCGACGTTTGGAGCTAGGCCCGCATAGTCCTCTGGAGAGCCAATGCCATAGATACACGAGACCGATGCAACGACGATCACATCGCGTCGAGAGAGCAGCGAGGCGGTCGCCTGATGGCGCAGCATCTCGACTTCTTCGTTGATCGAAGAATCCTTTTCGATATAGGTGTCGCTTTGCGGCACATACGCCTCGGGCTGATAGTAATCGTAATACGATACGAAATAGACTACGGAGTTATTGGGGAAAAACTCCTTGAGCTCGCTCGCGAGCTGAGCGGCAAGCGTTTTATTGGGAGCCATGACAAGCGTCGGCTTACCCAAGGCCTCAATAGTTTTAGCCATCGTAAAGGTCTTACCCGAACCAGTCACGCCCAGCAAAACTTGGTATCGATCTCCGTCCCTCACGCCTTGCACAAGCGACTCAATAGCCTTGGGCTGGGATCCAGCCGGCTCATAGGGAGAAACGACTTCAAACGGCACCTCAGAGCCCTCAACGCCAAAACGTTTGAGCTCTCCTCCAACACGCTCAACTTCAAATTCCGCCATGGATACTCCTAACTCATATATCTGCAGTATACGCAGGCGGCAGGCATAGTCCTATACGAACCGATCGGGATAGAGGGTCTTGTAGCGAACCCAGGCATTATTGACACGAATCAGATACGCCTGCGTCTCGGGAAAGGTGATTGCATTATGAAGCGACGTGCTCTGCTGCGCCCATCCGTCGACATTGCCCATGCCGGCGTTATAGGCGGCAATGGCACTGTCAGTCGACCCGTTAAAATACGTTAGAAGATACGAAAGATACGCACAGCCAAACTCGATGTTCGTAGCGGGATCGTTAAGGTCGCCGGCTGAATACTCGCTGCCATCGACAAGACCCTTGGCAATCATATCCTGGGCAGTCTCGGGCATCAGCTGCATCAATCCCTGTGCGCCTTGATTCGACTCAGCCTCGGGATCCCAATTCGATTCCGACTTTATGACAGCACACACTAGATACGGATCAAGATTGTGCGAAATGCTCGATTGCTTTACGTACGCCTCGTAGTCAATTGGATACAAAGGCTTAAAGAAGGCGGCAGGGGCATACGAGTAGACGAGCGAAATAAGGCCGAAAACAAACATAACGGCAAGTGGCGCCACGCGATACCACGTAAAGAAACGTGTCTTAGGCATCGGTCTCCTCCCTATCCGCTACATCCCCGAAGCCATGACGCGCAAGCCATGCGTCCAGTTGTTCAAAGAGCGAGTTATCGCCTGCCGCATTGTCAATCACAGTTGTAGCGAGATTGCACAGCGCAGACTCTTCGGGCTGGCAAGCAGAACGGGCATCGAAATCAGATGGCTCCATGCCACGTTGAATAGCGCGCTCGCGACGAACTGACAAAGGGGCGCTGATGACCAAAATTTCATCAGCCAAGCCAAATGCATCCTCAAAACCAGTCGGAGCAGAAACCTCGACCACCGCAAAGGGATAACGGGGAGACGAAACCGTACAACAAACCGGATCGAGAATCCTAAGCGAAAGCTGTTCAATGAGAACGGGATGCACAATGCCATTGAGCCGTGCGACCGAATCAGGAGAAGCAAAAGCTCGAGAAGCGAGGATGTTGCGGCGAATGCCGCCATCCTCATCCAAAATGTCCCAACCGAATTCATCCGCGAGAGCATTGACGATATCAGAGCCCGGCACATACAGCGATTTTGCAAGCTCATCCAGATCGATTAGCATAGCGCCACGAGATTCGAAATAGCGGCAGGCAGTCGACTTACCCGAAGCAATATTGCCCAAGACAAATACGGTAAACATCAAGCCCTCCCTAACGCCAATGCGAGTAATTATCGCTCAAATACACTAGAAGGACTCAAAATACAGCCAAACAGTAAGAGCGCATACGGGGGAACTAGGTCCCAAAGTACAACGTGTATATAACGCAAAAAAGGAGGAGGCCGCGAGGCCTCCCCCTTCTC
>NZ_JAQEKC010000018.1:0-49478 GCF_027679495.1 Collinsella aerofaciens | reverse complement strand
GTACCGCAGGAAGCTTGGATACGCCTAGGCGCGGTCCAAGAAATCGTCCGCACCCCCAAACGCCCAAAAACCGTCCAAATATCCACCCTCATTTTCCGACCGTCCAAAATCCACGCTCATCCGCCGCCCACACATCTCTCATATCTCATTCGTCTCTAATATGAGAGATAACAGAAAGATGAGAGATAATTACAAGAGATAACTGAGAGACGAAGGAAATTTATTCGCGGCATTCTCCGCAGAACCGAGCGAAAGGACGTGCAGATGAACGAAAACGAACTGACCGGTCTGCTCGAGTCTTTAAGGCGCATGGGCTCGGACGATTTTAACGTCGAGGTCAAGGAGAGCGCCACGACGCTTTCCCGCGACGTATGGGAAACGGTCAGCGCTTTCGCAAACACCGCCGGCGGCATCATCGTACTCGGAGTGAGCGAGCGCGCGGGTTTTGTCCCAGTTGCAAACTTTGAGACCGAGAAAGTGCTCAACCAATTCGTGGCGGGCATGGGCGATGCGGGCGGTCGCGGAAAGCTGGCCAATCCGCCCAAATACGCGATCGAGCGAGTGGAGCTTCAGGGCGTCATCGTTCTCGTCATTACGATTGAGGAGCTCGACCCGTCGAGCAAGCCTTGCTATGTCATAGAGCGGGGCGCTCAAGGTGGCAGCTACAAACGCATCGATGACAAAGATGTCCCGCTTTCGTCGACCGAGGTTTTGGCACTGCCGTCATATGAGCGGACGAGTCCTAGCGATCGCGATGCGGTGCCCGGCACGAGTGTGGGCGATCTCGACGAGTCGCTGGTCGACCGCACGATAGAGCGTGCCTATTCGTTGACGCCTCGAGCGATGCGCGGTGCGGCGGACAAGAAGACAAAGATGGAGCGTCTGAATTTCCTCGACTTCCAGGGCAATGTTACCAAGGCCGGCCTCCTTGCCGCGGGCGTTTACCCTCAGCAGTTCTATCCCAAGCTCTTCATTGACGTGGCTGTCCATGCGGGAACTCAGAAGGGCATGGCGGGGTCGCTGAGGTTCATGGACCGCACAATCTGTGAGGGAACGTTGGGCGAGATGATCTCGGATGCCGTCGCAGCCGTCGCCAAGAATTTGCGGCGAACCTCGACCGTCCAAGGCGTCTCGCGTGTCGACTCGCTTGAGATTCCCGAGGAGGTTCTGCGCGAGGCAATCGCCAATGCCGTAATCCATCGAGAATACGGGGATCGGTTCTGTGGACAATCGATCGCCGTCGACGTCTTTGACGATCGTGTCGAGGTGACGAATCCTGGCGGCCTTTACGGGGGAAAGACTCGCGAGAACTTGTTTGACGGCAGCTCCCGATGCCGTAACGCGACGCTTGTGAAGCTCATGTCGATTGTCCCGCTGCCGGATGGCGCAGGTTCGCCGGCTGAGGGCAATGGCTCGGGCATCCCGATGATGATCGATGCCATGCGCGCGCATGGTCTGGCCGATCCCCTGTTCTGCCCGGGATTCGATCGGTTCAAGGTCGTACTTTACCGTTCAAAGATCGAGCCGGTCGATCATGGCGGGGGCTTAATTGTGACGGCACTCAAACACTACGGCGAGCTGGGGACGCGCGAGCTGGCAGAGCACACAGGGCTCACAATTTCCCAGGTTAGGTCGCGCGTCAACGCGCTCATTGCTCAAGGCGAGCTTGAGCCCACGGCGCCGGCGACGAGCCGCAACCGCAAGTATCGACTGTCGGAGCGCGTGGGATAGATGCGTTAGTGGACGAGGCGACCCAATAATCGACCCTCGATTGACGTCCATTAAGGTAAAGCGGTTGTTGCCCAGTCGATGGTAATGCTAAAGACTCGGCTTACGCCGGCATGGCCCCGAACCCGTCTATCAAGAACAGCCTAAGAACCAGCTTGATGACATTTCCCGGTTTGACTTCAGCCGTGCCAAAGACGCTGCGCTCGGCGAGCTCGCTGCAGTATGCATAGATGTCGCGGATAAGGTCCGCGCCCGAAAGCGTAAACATGTAGCCTGCGTCCGAAAGCGCATTGGGCGCGGCGGGCAACTTGGCCATGTGGCAGAACGTTTGCAGGTCGGGCGCCATAACATTCTGGTAGTCGAGGTGGCCGCTGGCATCCTGTTCGGCAAGCTCCAATTGGCGCACAAAATCCAGCGCCGCCGCTAACACAAAGCTCGGTGTAGGCGCATTGACGTCCTGAGTGGTCGCCACAAGCCTGCCCGCTGCCTGCGTGATAAGCCAGGCGACCTCGCGCTGGCAACGCACGGCCTTGCGCGTAACCGGCCTGATGGACGAAGAAGAAACGCTTCCCTTAGGCGGATTCGAAACAGCCACAAGAACCTCCCATGAACGAACCGGCCCAACAAGCCCGGATGAAACACGTGCTACATCAGTATACAGGGGAGTGGGGCAGCGGGGTACAAGCGCGCCAGCGGCAAACCGAGAGCATCAACGATGTGCCGATCGCGGAATGAGATCTCGTAATAATTGACTCTCGGCCATATTATTGAGGGGCATGACTCGCGTTCGTATGGTTGTAGGTGCTGGCGATGAACGACATTGACCTTGCTGTTCCGTTGATGGATGGACCAAGCTATGACCGTGCCTGCAGTCTCGTGCCTTCCGAATACGTTGAGGCATGGGAGTGGTTTCTGGGTGAGGAACAGCGCGGCGGCGTTTGGACCAGCCTTCCGCACCACACCAAGGAAGATAGCCCTCAGTATCAGTATCGTTTGAGAATTGGCTCGGACTTCTTTCCCGTAACGCGGGATTCAGGGATCTTCTGGCCGGGCCAGGATCGGGTGAAGCAAGATCCCAATAAGATCTTTGCGCTTTCGGTCCATAACTCTAAAAAGAGCTTCTACACCGATGTGCCTCCGCTCTATTTGGACGATGGTACGTGGGTCATTAAGTACTCGGTTCAAGCGCCGGGTACCGTTGGTTTTCGAGACCAGAATTACAACCGTAAAATGCTCAACTGCATGGAATGTGGCGTTCCAGTCGGAGTCATATTTGCAACCGAGGTAGGCTACAAGGTGCTCGGCCTTGCGTTTGTTGAGCGGTTCGAGCCCGAAAACGGATGGTTTGTTCTGCACGGTCCTGTTCATAAAGGCGGACCGGACCCTCGTTTTGCACCCGACATGAGTTATCTGAAGCACATGCCCGTCGATATTGAGTTTACCGGACAGGGTACGACCGACGACGAAAAGGTCCGCTATGCGTTAAGGCGCGAGCGATTGGGGCAGCAATGGTTCCGCAAACAGCTCGTTGCCGCCTATGATGGCCGTTGCGCGGTGTCGGACTGCGGCGTCAGCGAAGCTCTGGAGGCTGCACATATCGAGAATTACTCGGGACCCAAATCGCAGGTTGCCAGCAACGGCATTCTGCTTCGGCGCGATCTTCATTCCCTATTTGATGCTCACCTGATTTCGTTTGAGCCTGTTTGCGGCGAATATCGGCTGTGCGGATCGTACCTGCTGGATAAGACCGACTACGTTTCCTTTGCGGGTGCGACGCTAAGGCAGCCGAATGAACGTCAGTGGCGACCCAATACGGTGTTTCTTGAGGCCCATCGCATTGAGTTCGATCGCTCGGAAAAGAAGCGTGAAAAGGCGGGGCTTCTGCCGTATTAGCGTATTTGGCTTTGGCATTCTTTGACAATCGTGTTGTTTGATCGGATCGCGTGGCGATGCAATATCGCGCCCACCCGCCGGTGCATGCTCTTCCTGATTTGTATAGCGAGAGGGGAGCGTGTATGAGCTGGCGAGGCGATATTGCGATGGGGAAGTACGGAAAACTGCCGTGTGCCCTTATAGACAACAATATGTTTCCGAGCGTAGAGGTTGATTGCGGGTCGTTTGTCGTCACCTGCCCTTGCTGCGGCTCGCAAATACCGTGTCTCGACATTCGGTTCATCGATGCGCGCGACAGACTCAGCGACGAAGTGAGAAAACGGACGGGCGTTCATATGCCGGTGTATCCGGAGAAATGCCCTGTTTGTGGCCTCGATATCGTGTACGACGCCGGCGACGAGGGATAGGTGATGCGGAGGAGTTGGCTGTGAGTGTCTTTTGCCTCTACAAATAAACCCCCTCACCGAGTTGCCTGTGGAACTCGGCGTGATGGTCGCGTGCCCAGGTAAAGAGCGCCTGGTCAAAGTCGGTACGCGTGGCCGGGACGCCAAAGACGCCGGCAACTTCGACGCGTATAAACTCCAGTGCCGGCAGCTTGTTGATGGCAGTGAGGGCAAACGGGGACGAGGGCTCCTCGAACAGATAGCGGCTGCCTTGCAGCGCGTCGCAACTGGTGCACGTGTTGCCGAGCGACGGGGCTTTGGAGGCTCGCGCGCCTACGGGCTTGTAGCCGCAGCGCTTAGAAAGGTAGTCACGGATCTCGCCCGGCACGCAGCCAAGAGCGGGCACGATGGCGAGTGCGTTGGCGTTTGCCGTGTCGATGGTAATGTGCCCGGCTTCGTTGGGCGCGTGCGCGATGGCGATGCCCTTGTCGTTATCGGTTCGATAGGGAATGCCGAAGGCCGCGACCGAGGTCTCTTTGTGACACTTCCAGCACTCGCGCTTGCCCAGTACTAGATATATATACGGCGCTGAGGGGTCGGATCGGTCAACACCGGGCAGCCACTCGGCAAAGGGCTCGGGGTTGACGCCGCTGGGTACATACCAGATCTTCTTGGTCCGGTCCCATTTGGCGCCCAGCGCCTTGGCTTCTTCTTTGTGCGAAAAGGGGACATCGAGCTCGGTGCGCATGGCGGCTCCTTGGTGCTGCAGGTGCAAGTGACTCAAGGATACCGCAGGGTGTGGACGTTGTGGCGTTTTGCCGAGAAGCTGCGGCTCAGATGGGTTCGAGACGCGTTGGTCTCGGCCTCGGTGGCTATTGGGGCGGTTTTGATTGACTGCGGGGTCAGCCGGGATAGGCGCTTGGGTCGCTGACGCGGTTTTGCGCATGGGCGGGGTGGTTGTTTGGGCGGTTGGAGCTGCCAGCGGATTTGGCGACATAAAACAAAACAGCCCAGAGGACATAGCCTCTGAGCTGCGAACATTTGGTGGGCGTTAGAAGATTTGAACTTCTGACCTCTTCCGTGTCAGGGAAGCGCTCTCCCCCTGAGCTAAACGCCCGATCAAGGGTGCGCAAGCGCGCAAGGGATAATATAACGGAGCCTGAACTCGGTGGCAAGAACATTTTTAAAAATCGCTTACATTGTGGAATTCGGGGGCTTTGGCGTATCCATCTCAAAAGAGCCTGCTGCCGCGATTTGGCTGTCGCATAATGCAAGGCCATTGCGGTATCGAGCTATGGAAAGACGCCTGCGGAATTGTCCTACCGATAAGCGGACAAGCCTCCAGCTGATGACTTCGCCGTGGTAAGGTAAGCCGAATTGTTTCCAGGCTGTTTCGGGGGAGTGGAATGAGCAAAGAGTGTGTCGAGCAGGTCGAAGGCGCAGGGGCTTCGGTGCCGATGACCGATATATCGAACATTGATGTGCCCGAGGGCACCGACGAGCTCAGCCGTAGCACCCGCCGCGCCTGGCGCGAGCGCCTTAACGATGCGTCGTCGCGCAAGATGATCACGGGCGTCTTGGCTACGCTGGTGGGCGGTTCGTTTTGGGGCTTCTCGGGCACCAGCGCGAGCTTTCTGTTCGATACCTACCACGTCGACACCTTGTGGCTTATGAGCGTACGTCAGATTCTCGCCGGTCTACTCTTTATGGCCGTGGTTGTTACGCGCGACCGCGAGCGCCTGATTAAGCTCTGGACCACACCCGCCGATCGCAAGCAGCTGCTGCTCTTTACCGCCTTTGGCCTGCTGTTCAACCAGTTTTGCTATCTTTCGGCCGTGCGCCTGACGAACGCCGGAACCGCGACGGTGCTCCAGTGCCTGCAGCTCGTTATCATCATGGGCTACACCTGCGTGATCGATCGCCGCATGCCACGTACTCGCGAAGTCATCGGCATTGGCCTAGCTCTGGGTGGAACCTTTTTAATCGCCACCGGCGGCGACCCCACCAGCCTGAATATCTCGCCGCTTGGCCTGGCAGCAGGTCTTATGTGTGCGGTCAGCGCCGCGTGTATGGCGGTGATTCCCGCCAAGATCCTGCCCGAATACGGTAGCCCCATCGTCACGGGCTCGGCAATGCTCACGGCGGGCGTGGTTTCATGTGTCTTCGTGCGGCCCTGGGCGCATATGCCGGCGCTCGACGCTGCCGGCATCGAGGCGCTCGCGGTGTTCGTGGTTATCGGCTCGTTTTTTGCTTACATGCTTTATATGCAGGGCGTTAAGGAAATCGGCTCGGTGCGCGCGAGCCTCATCGGAACTGTGGAGCCGGTTTCGGCGACTATCACCAGCGCCGTTATGCTGGGCACGGTGTTTTTGCCGACCGACCTTATCGGCTTTGCCATGATCATCGTGATGATGTTCCTCACGGTGTAGCTGGCGCCGCCGCCAAGACAGAAAAGGTGTTGTGCCGCATTTTCGCCAATTGACGTCCGTGTCTGGAGTTTAGCTGTCGATGCCCAAAATGCCATAAACTAGTAACGTTATGGACTTTTTCATTGCGACTCAATTGCGAGGATTTCTTTATGGCTGGTAATCACTTTAAGGGCAGCGATAGCGGCCGTCCTGCAGTTCCGCCGCGTCCGAACGGGGCTGGTAAGGCCGGCACGCCGGGCGGCGCTGGACAGGGCGGTTCCGGTAAGCGCGTGTCCCCGGGCGAGACGGCGATGTTTACCGCTCTGTACGAGCAGTCTCAAAAGGCAAAAAAGACCGGCCGTGCAAGAGGGAATGTCTTTGCGGGCGGTGCAACCTCCGCGTCGCAGCCGATCGGGGCTCCTTCGGTACCCGCGAACAACGCGGGTGCTGCCAACGCCGCGAATGCCGCCGGCAACGTTAATGCCGGCAAGGCCGCCAACAATACTCCCTCTGCCGGTGGCGCGGGGCTTACGGGTAACCTTGGCACGATTTACACCGGCGCCTCCGAGACTGGCACGTTCGCCCGCCTGGATGATAGCGGTGCCGAGTTTGCGGGCTCGGGTTCCAAGGAAGATTATTACGATTTTGGCTTGAACTACGGTAGCGACGCTTCGTCGAGTTCGACCTCTGACGGTCTGGTCCGTCATCGTCATCGCAAGGGCGAGCGCAAAAAGCGTCACACCGGCGCCATTATTGCCGCTGTAGTCGCGGTGCTTCTCGTTGCGCTTGGCGCAAGCGGCTTTATGCTGCTTAACTCGGCAAAGACCGTAAAGAGCGAAGCGAAGGAGGCTGTCGAGATCGTCGGTGGCCTTAAGGACAAGGTCACGTCGGGCGATTTTTCGACGCTGCCTGACGACGCGAAGAAGATCGATGAGCTCTGTAACAGCATGAAGGCGAAGACCTCGAGCCCGCTGTGGGCGGCGGCTTCGTTTATCCCGGTGTATGGCAGCGATATCAATGCGGCCCGCACCATGATCGACGCCCTGTCCGATGTCTCGAGCAATGCGCTGGTTCCCATGGCCGATAACCTTTCGCAGGCTACGCCCGGCAAGCTGTTCCAGGACGGCATGATTAACGTGTCCGCGCTGCAGGCGGTCGCCGATTCGCTTTCCAGCAGCTCGAAGGTGTTCAAGAGCGCCAACGAGAAGGTCCAGGGCATTGGCGATACTCATATTTCCCAGGTGACCGAGCTGGTCGATAAGGCCAAGGACGGCTTTGCCACCCTCAACGGTGCGGTTGACGCGGCGGAGAAGGTCGCCCCCGTCCTCCCCCAGATGCTCGGCGCCAACGGCCAGACGCGCAACTACCTTGTGTACGCCATGAACAACGTCGAGATTCGTGCTTGCGGCGGCTTTGGCGGTTCGCAGGGCCTGATTTCGGTCACCGACGGCCAGATGTCGATTGGCGAGTTTGTTCCCCGCATTGGACTCAGCGAGGATGAGGCAGTCGAGAGCGTCGACGAAGAGGATGAGGCGCTGTTCGGCAACCACAGCAACCTGTACAACTCGGGCAATACCTATTCGCCTGATTGGCCCCGCAACTCGCAGCGTGTCGCCGCGCTGTGGAAGTCCCAGTATGGGCAGGACGTTGACGGCGTCGTGGGTATCGACCCGGTGTTCCTGCAGTATCTGCTGGGCCTGGTCGGTAACGTGTCGCTGCCCGACGGAACGGTTGTCGACGGCACCAACGCCGCAAAGGTCCTCATGCACGATGTGTACTGGAACTATCCGGTCGAGGAGTCGGACGGCATCTTTGCATCCGTTGCCAGCGCTGCCTTCGACAAGATTCTCGGTGGCATCGGTGACGTCGACGTTACAAAGCTTGTCGGTGCATTCGAGCGCGGTGCCGAAGAGGGCCGTCTGATTGCTTGGATGAGAAACGATGATGAGCAGAATGCCATCAAAGAGACGGGCATTGACGCCTCGCTGCCCGATCCGGATGATCCGAGTGCCGATCCCGTTGCCGGCGTTTACTTTAACAACCTGAGCTTTTCCAAGCTCGACTGGTATCTGAACGCCGACACGCAGATTGGCCAGGGCGTGAAGAACGGCGACGGCACGTGTTCCTATCGCATCACCGTTACCCTGACGAACATCATGACGCAGGAGGAGGCCGGCAAGCTGCCCGACTACGTCGCGGCGAGCGCGCCCGATGCCGCGCGCGACGACGAGCGTCTGAATGTCTCACTGTTTGCCCCGACGGGCGGCAACATCAGTGACCTTACGGTTGAGGGCACCCAGTTTGGTCTTGGCGCCGCTACGTGGCATGGAATCCCCTTCTATTCGGGTACCGTTGACCTGCATGCTGGCGAGACGACGACGATCACGTATACGCTGACCACGTCGGCCGAGGCGGGGGACAAGCCGCTTACACTGCGTCAGACTCCTACATGCCAGGCGGCTCGCGACAGCGCGTCGGCGTAGGGTTTTTCTGGTAGCGCAGATAATCGAGTACCATTTTGGGGCGGACAGGCAATCTGTCCGCCCCTATTTTGTAAGGAGAGCGCATGAAGTACTTTGGCACCGACGGCTTTCGCGGTGAGGCCAACGTTGGGCTGACGGTAGAGCACGCTTATAAGATTGGCCGTTTTGTGGGCTGGTATTACGGCGCCAACCGCAGTGCTAAGGCGCGCGTCATCGTGGGCAAGGACACGCGTCGCTCGAGCTATATGTTTGAGGCGGCGCTGGTGAGCGGCCTGGTCGCGAGCGGCGCGGACGCCTACATGCTGCACGTGATCCCGACGCCGGGCGTGGCGCATCAGACCGTGGAGGGCTGCTTCGATTGCGGCATCATGATCAGTGCGAGCCACAACCCGTTTTGCGATAACGGCATTAAGCTCGTCAACAGCGATGGCTTTAAGATGGACGAGGACGTGCTGGAGCTCATCGAGGACTACATCGATGGCAAGAGCGAAGTTCCGCTGGCCACGGGCAACCACATCGGTGCCACGGTGGACTACATGCAGGGCCGCAACCGCTACATTGCTTCGCTCATCGCCAGCGCGAACTTTTCGCTGCAGGGCGTCAAGATCGGTATTGACTGCGCCAACGGCTCGGCTTCCTCGGTGGCCAAGCCGGTGTTTGACGCGCTGGGCGCCGACGTGCGCGTGATCAATGCCGCGCCTGATGGTTTTAACATCAACGTCGACTGCGGCTCCACGCATATGGAGCGCCTACAACGCCACGTGGTGGAGCAGGGCCTGGACGTGGGCTTTGCCTACGACGGCGATGCCGACCGCTGCCTGGCCGTGGATGAGCGCGGTCGCATGGTAGACGGCGACCAGATCCTGTACGTGTGCGGCGTGTATCTGAACAAGCACGGGCGACTCTCGGGCGGTACCGTGGTGCCGACGATTGCCAGCAACTTTGGCCTGGTCAAGTCGCTGGAGCTTGCCGGTCTGAGCGCCGTGACCAGCGGCGTGGGCGACCGTCACGTGTATGCCAAGATGCGCGAGGGCGGCTACAGCTTGGGCGGCGAGCAGACGGGCCATACGATCTTTGGCGATATCGAGCGCACGGGCGACGGCATTATGACTTCGCTGCGCGTGATGGAAGTGATTCGTGCCGAGCGCGAGACGCTCTCGCAGCTCACGGCTCCGTGCAAGCTGCTGCCGCAGGCGCAGGTGGCCGTGCACGTGGCGGACAAGGACGCCGCGCTCGAGAACATGGGCGTGCAGAACGCCATCGCCGAGGCCGAGGCCGCGCTGGCAGGCGAGGGCCGCGTACTGGTGCGCAAGAGCGGAACCGAGTCGGTGATCCGCGTTTTGGCCGAAGCCCCCGACCAAGCCGCCGCCGACGCCGCCATGAAGCGCATCGCAAGCGCTCTGGAAGCTTTTTAGTTACGCGGTTTTACCAAACCGCGTAACTGCTCGACGCTGCAAACGGCCCCAAGCGGCAGTCTGACGTTCAATTTCAAGGGCGCGACCAGAAGGTCAGCGCCCTTTCATTT
Organism: Collinsella aerofaciens; assembly: GCF_027679495.1. Taxonomy (GTDB): domain Bacteria; phylum Actinomycetota; class Coriobacteriia; order Coriobacteriales; family Coriobacteriaceae; genus Collinsella; species Collinsella aerofaciens_AK. The sequence goes on along the minus strand of NZ_JAQEKC010000018.1, from coordinate 39,058 downwards.
CACGTCACCTTGCTCGCTTAGGGTCGTTTTCGCTGACGTTGCCAAGACATTAGCGTCAACGAACTAGTCATTGGGTACCTAGTTATTGGGTGAAAAAAGGGGACGCTGCGGATTGGTTCCGCGGCGCCCCCTTTGCGTTGGCGTGTCGGTTATGCCTTACAGCTCGTAGAGCGTGGTGAACTTGTCCTGCAGGTAGCTGCAGTAGTAGCGGGCATCGAACGCCATGCCGCAGGCGCCCTTGATGAGCTCCGGCGCGTCCTTGGCGCGGCCCCACTGCCAAATGCGCTCGCCCAGCCAGGCGCGGACGGGCGCCAGGTCGCCGCTCGCACAGGCGCCGTTAAGGTCGACACCGTCGCGGCACATGGCCGGCACAAACATGGCATCGTAGGCACTGCCCAGCGCATACGTAGGGAAGTAGCCAAACGAGCCGCCGCTCCAGTGCGTATCCTGCAGGCAACCACGCGTGTCGTCGGGAACGGAAATGCCCAGGTACTCGTTCATAAAGCGATTCCAAAGCGCGGGGATGTCCTTGGCCGTGGCCTCGCCGGCAAACAGCATGCGCTCGATCTCGTAGCGCACCATAACGTGCAGCGGATAGGTGAGCTCGTCGGCCTCGGTGCGGATCAGCGAAGGCTGCGCGATGTTCACGGCGTGGTAGAGCGTGTCCTCGTCGACGTCGCCGTAGACCTCGGGTGCGTGGCGGCGCAGCACCTCGAGCAGCGGTCCCATAAAGGCGCGGCTGCGACCCACGGTGTTCTCGAAAAAGCGGCTCTGGCTCTCGTGGATGCCCATGGAGGTGCCACCCTCCAGGCACGTGCGCGCATAGGCGGGGTTCACGCCCAGCTCGTACATGGCGTGACCTGCCTCATGGATGATGCTGAAGACGTTGGAGATACAGTCGTTCTCGTAGATGTGCGTCGCGATGCGCGCATCGCCCACGGCAAAGCCCTCGCTAAACGGATGCTCGGTAAAGGCAAGCGTGGTGTCGTCCAGGTTCAGGCCGACGAGCTTCATGAGGTCGAAGCTCATGGCGCGCTGGGCGGCCTCGGGCACGCGGGCGTGCAAAAAGTCGGCAGCGGGCTGCTGGCCGCGCTCGCCGATGGCGTGCACGAGCGGCACGACCGTCGCCTTGACCTCATCGCAAAACGCATCGAAGCTCTTGGCGGAAAGGCCGCGCTCGTACTGGTCGAGCCAAACATCGTATGGGTCGCGCTTGGGGTCCATGAGCTCGGCCTGATGCTTAAGTTGGGCGACGATTCTATCCACATAGGGCTCAAAGCTCGCCCAGTCATTGGCCGTCTTGGCTTTGTGCCACACGGCATCGGCCTCGCAGGTGAGCCTGGTCCAGGCCTCGGCCTCCTCGGTGGGGATGACGCTTGCCTCGCGCTGGTCACGGCCGAGCACGCGGATCTCGTCGAGCAGCTGCGGGTCGTTGATCTTGCCGCCGACGACGGTCTCGCGCGTCAGCGAGCGTACGAGCTCAACGGACTTTTCGCTGGTCAGGAGCTTATGGTGCTCGCCGGCAAGGGTGCCCATGGCATCGGCGCGCGCTGCGGCGCCGTTGGCGGGGGCAATGGTCGCGCCGTCAAACTCGGCAATCTTGAGCAGGTACTCGCGGGTCCACAGCTTGCCCTCGAGCTTGCGGAATTTTTTGACGGTCTTATCGACCTTCATGCCTTTGGGCGTCTTGCCCGCTGCGGGCTCTGCCTTCTTATCGTGTTTCTTTCCCATACCATATCCTTGATCTCGCGAGCCGAGCGCCACAGATGGGCGCACGGCCAGTTTGCACAGCTACCTGCCTTGTACCCAGCACGAACAAAACGGAACGCGGCGATACGCTCACACAATGTGGTATCCTATAGCCCAATGCGTTGACGGAGAGGGTTTTGCCCGCCGCGTCGCCGGCAAGAGAGGGAAGGTCATGGGCTGCAAGCCTTCCTGCGGTGGCAAGGGCCAAGCGTTCACTCCCGAGCAGCGACCTCAACGGGCGCGCGGCCAGCGGCGGCGATGTCCCAGTAGGGAAGCCGTGAGCCTCGCGACAAGGGGCAAAGAGTGGGCGCGGCGGGCCAGACATCCGCCGGGTCAAACAAGGTGGTACCGCGGAATTCAACCGTCCTTGGGCAATGCACATGCCCGAGGGCGGTTTTTTTGTTACCGAACCGGGCCGCGTTTTCGCAACGTCAGACGGCGGCAGCCGCCTCGGCAAGCGGGGAGCGCGAGAGACGAAAGGGAAGACATGAGTCTGATTGATGATCTGGTCAAACTCGAGGAAGAGGCCAAGGAGCTCGTCGCAGGTGCCGACGACGCCGCCAAGCTCGAGGCTGCGCGCGTTGAGCTGCTCGGTCGCAAGGGCCGTATCACCGGCCTGATGCGTATGATGGGCAAGCTCGCCCCCGAGGATCGTCCCATGATGGGCAAACGCGCCAACGAGATGCGCCAGCTGATCGAGGGCATGCTCGACGAGCGCACCACCGAGATGAAGGCCGCCGCCCTCAAGCACGCACTCGAGCACGAGGCCGTCGACATCACGCTGCCGGGCATCCGTCCGCAGATCGGTCACCAGCACCTGATCAAGCAGATCATCGAGGAGGCCGAGGACATCTTCTGCGGCATCGGCTACACCGTCGAGTCCGGCCCTATGGTCGATACCTCCTACTACAACTTCACCGCGCTCAACGCGCCCATGGATCACCCGAGCCGCTCGGCTCGCGACACGTTCTATGTGGTCGACAACAACCCCGGCAGCGTCGCGCATCCCGAGGCTCACGCTCACGGCGAGTCCGACGTGCTGCTGCGCACCCAGACCTCGGGCGTGCAGATCCACACCATGGAGTCGCAAAAGCCGCCCATCTACATGATCTGCCCGGGCACCGTCTACCGTCCCGACACGGCCGACGCCTGCCACCTGCCGCAGTTCAATCAGATCGAGGGCCTGGTCGTCGACGAGGGTATCACCTTTGGCGATCTTAAGGGCACGCTCGACTACTTTGTTAAGTGCATGTTTGGCGAGGACCGCAAGACGCGCTACCGCCCGCACTTCTTCCCCTTTACCGAGCCGAGCTGCGAGGTGGACGTGAGCTGCCACGTGTGCGGCGGCAAGGGCTGCAACTTCTGCAAGCACAGCGGCTGGATTGAGATCCTGGGCTGCGGCATGGTCGACCCCAACGTTCTGATCAACTGCGGCATCGACCCCGAGAAGTACACCGGCTTCGCCTTTGGTATTGGCGCCGAGCGCGTCGCGGCACTGCGCTACGACTTGCCTGACCTTAGAACTCTCATGACTGGCGATATGCGCTTCTTGAATCAGTTCTAGGCTGCGGCTTGCCCAAGCACGACACCTCGGCGCTCATTCGTCGCTTGCGTACCAAAGTACGCGGCGCTCCTCTTTCGGGCCGATCTGCCGCACTTGGACAACCCTCGCTTTGTAAGGAATGTTCACAAAGTTGAAGTTTCCACCTGCATCTCTTCGCAGGCTTTCAGTATGAAAGGAGAGCTAGATGCGTGTTTCTTACGACTGGCTCAAGACCATGATCGATATTCCGGAGGATCCCAAGACCCTTTCGGACGAATATATCCGTACCGGCACCGAGGTCGAGGCGATCGACACCGTGGGCGAGTCCTTCGACCACGTGGTGACCGCCAAGGTGCTCACCAAGATCCCGCACCCCGATAGCGACCACATGTATGTGTGCTCGGTCGACGTGGGCGACAAGAATCTCGACGCCGACGGCAATCCCGCTCCGCTGCAGATCGTCTGCGGCGCGCAGAACTTCGAGGCCGGCGACCACATCGTCACGGCCATGATTGGCGCCGTGCTTCCCGGCGACGTCAAGATCAAGAAGAGCAAGCTTCGCGGCGTCGTGTCCATGGGCATGAACTGCTCCGCGCGCGAGCTCGGCCTGGGTGGCGACCACTCCGGCATTATGATCCTGCCCGAGGATACGCCCTGCGGCATGCCGTTTGCCGAGTATGTGGGCTCGAGCGACACCGTGCTCGACTGCGAGATTACGCCCAACCGCCCCGACTGCCTGTCCATGATCGGCATGGCCCGCGAGACCGGCGCCATCTTCGACCGCGATTTCCACGTTGAGCTGCCCGCCATCAAGGTCGAGACCGGCCGCGCGACCGACGACGAGCTTTCCGTCGAGATCGCCGACGAGGGCCTGTGCGACCGCTACGTTGCCCGCATCGTGCGCAACGTCAAGGTCGGCCCGTCGCCAGACTGGATGGTCAAGCGCCTCAACGCCCTAGGCGTGCGCCCGCACAACAACATCGTCGACATCACCAACTACGTGATGATGCTCACCGGTCAGCCGCTGCACGCCTTTGACCTGGACACCTTTGCCGAGCGCGATGGCCACCGTCGTGTGGTGGTTCGTGCCGCCCAGCAGGACGAGAAGTTCACGACGCTCGACGGCGAGGAGCGCGTGCTCGACGCCGGCATGGGCCTCATCACCGACGGCGAGCGCCCCGTGGCGTTGGCCGGCGTTATGGGTGGCATGGATTCCGAGATCGAGGACGATACCGTTGACGTGATGGTCGAGAGCGCCTGCTTCAACGCCGGCCGCACCTCGCACACCAGCCGCGACCTTTCGCTGATCTCCGACGCCTCCATTCGCTTTGAGCGCCAGGTTGACGAGACCGGCTGCGTGGATGTTGCCAACGTTACCTGCGCGCTGATTGAGGAGATCGCCGGCGGCGAGGTCGCTCCCGGCTATGTGGACGTGTTCCCCGCGCCCAAGACCATCGACAGCATCAAGCTGCGCCTGGCCCGCGTGCACGCCATCTGCGGTGCCGACATCGAGTCCGACTTTATCGAGCGCTCGCTCACCCGCCTGGGCTGCACCGTCGAGCGCGACGGCGAGGACTTTATGGTCACGCCGCCGAGCTTCCGTCCCGACCTGCCGCGTGAGATCGACCTGATCGAGGAGGTCTTGCGCTTATGGGGCATGGGCCGCGTGACGGCGACCATTCCGGCTGCCAAGAACCACATCGGCGGTCTGACCCGCGAGCAGAAGCTCACTCGTAAGGTCGGCGAGATCCTGCGCGCCTGCGGCCTCAACGAGACCACGACTTTTGGCTTTGCCGCCCCGGGCGACCTGGAGAAGATCGGTATGTCCACCGAGGGTCGCGGTTGCCCCGTGGTGCTCATGAACCCGCTGGTAGCCGAGCAGACCGAGATGCGCCGCTCGCTGTTGCCAGGCCTGTTGCAGTCTGTGGCCTACAACGAGGCCCACGGCACGCCCAACGTGCATCTGTACGAGGTCGGCAGCTTGTTCCACGGTCGCGAGAACGCCAGCCTGCCCAAGGAGACCAAGTCCGTGGCGGGCGTGCTCTCGGGCCAGTGGAGCGAGCGGTCCTGGAACATGAAGTACCGTAAGCTGCGCTTCTTCTTTGGCAAGGGCATTGTCGAGGAGCTGCTTGCTCAGCTGCGCATCGAGAAGGTTCGCTTCCGTCCCGTCGAGGGCGAGGGCTATGCCTTCCTGCAGCCGGGTCGTGCGGCTGAGGTTCTGTCCGGCGGCACCGTGCTGGGCTGGGTTGGCGAGATCCACCCCAAGGCGCGCGAGGCCATGGGCATCGACGAGGTCGTCGTTGCCTTTGAGCTCGACTTGGACAAGCTGATCAAGGGCGCCCGCAACCAGGAGAACTACCGCGAGTTCTCGCAGTACCCGGCCGTTGAGCACGACCTTGCTATCGTGGTCGACAACACTGTGACCTGCGAGGATCTTGAGCGCCGTATTACCAGCGCCGGAGGCAAGCTGCTCGAGGGCGTGCGCCTGTTCGACGTCTACCGCGATCCCGTCCGTATCGGTGCGGGCAAGAAGTCCATGGCCTTTGCGCTTACGTATCGCTCCGACGACCACACGCTCACCAGCGAAGAGGTCGAAAAAGCGCACCAGAAGATCGTCACCAAGGTGTGCAAGGGCGTAAACGGCGAGGTCCGCGGCTAGGTCCTGCGCTGGGGTATGGGTCAGCGGTGGCTGCTGCCGAGTCCTACGTGACTGCTGTGCCCGGTATAAGGCACCGTTGAGCCTGCATATATGACACGCGCATTACATAACGGCGTGCTGCTTTGTCGGCAGTGCGCCGTTTTGCTATGATAGCCCGCGGCGTGTTACGAATCTGACATTACGTAACACTGGAAAGGTGATTCAAGCGGCGTTGCAATTCCGTGCGCCGATAACCGGGAGGCGTACATGCACATTCCAGATAATTATCTGTCCCCGCAGACCGATGCCGTTATGGCGGTGGCGATGGTGCCCGTTTGGATCCACTGCATCAAGAAGGTGCGCGCCACGCTCGATCGCGAGCACATGGCGTTCCTGGGCATCTGCGCCGCGTTCTCCTTCCTGCTCATGATGTTCAACGTGCCGCTGCCTGGCGGCACCACAGGCCACGCCGTTGGTGGCGCACTCATCGCGCTGCTGCTGGGCCCCGAGGCCGCGGCTATCGCGGTTTCGGTCGCGCTGGCGCTGCAAGCGCTGCTGTTTGGCGACGGCGGCATCCTGTCCTTTGGCGCTAACTGCTTTAACATGGCCTTCGTGTTGCCGTTTGCCGCAGCCATCGTGTTCCGCGCGCTTAACAGCCGTTTGCACGACAAGAGCTGGGGCACCTCGGTTTCGGCCATCGTAAGCGGCTGGGTCGGCCTGTGCCTGGCGGCCCTGTGCGCAGCAATCGAGTTTGGTATTCAGCCGATGCTTTTCACGAATGCTTCGGGCGCTCCGCTGTACTGCCCCTTCCCGCTGTCCATTGCCATTCCGGCCATGATGATCCCGCATATGTTGGCAGCCGGCGTGGTCGAGGGCGTGGCGACTGCCGCGATCTACGGCTTTATCAAGAAGACGGCGCCGAGCGTTATCGTCGGCCCCGAGGCCGCCGATGGACAGCTTGCTGCCGAGGGCGCTGCTGCCAAGAAGACCTCGCTGGTCCCCACGCTCATCTTGGTTGCCGTGCTTGTCGTGGCCACGCCGCTGGGCCTGCTGGCCACGGGTGACGCCTGGGGTGAGTGGGACGCCGAGGGCGCCGCGACCGCCGTTCAGGAGGTTGGCGACGACAGCCTGCAGGCTTCGGTCGGTCTCGACACCCCGACCTTTGCCGATGCGCTGCCTACGGGTGATTACCTGCAGGCCTATTCCGAGGAGCAGGGTCTCGGCTTTGCCGGTCAGGCTGCCATGTATATCCTGTCCGGCGTGATTGGCGTGGCGGTGCTCACCATCGCATTCCGTCTGATCTCGCTGACGGTCAAGGAAAGCGGTGCTCATGGCGATGGTCGAGCTGCCTAGCTGGCTTGCGGTCGAGCAGCGTTACGAGCCCACGGGCGCTCGTCATCGCGTGATGCAAAAGAACGTCCTGCACCTGGCGAGCCTGCTTGAGCGGGTTCGCCTGGGCGGGGGCGCGCACGAGGGCGGGTCGATGGTCGACCGCGCCCTTTCTTGCGTTTCGGCTCCGGTGCGCCTGGTGGGGATGTTCTTTTGCGTCCTGTGCGTGTGTCTGACGCAGAGCCCGCTGTACATCATGTTGATGGCGGCTATCGCGCTGGTGCTCGTTGCCGTGCGCCCTGTACGCGGGCTGCGCGCGACCTTTGTGCCGGCGTTGGCTGCCGCGGGGTTTGCCGTGGTTCTGGCACTGCCTGCCCTGCTGCTGGGCGCTTCTGCCGCGGGTGCCATGCTCAAAATTGCGCTTAAGACGTTCATTAACGTGTCGCTCGTGCTGGGTGTTTCGTGGACCCTCACGTGGAGCCGCATGTCGGCGGCGCTCAAGATGCTGCATCTACCCGACGAAGTTATCTTTACGTTTGATATGGCGCTCAAGCACATCGAGGTGCTGGGTCGTACGGCGCACGATCTGTGCGAATCGGTCATGCTGCGCAGCGTTGGCCGTGCGCCCGAGGGATTTTCGCGTACCGATTCGATCGCGGGTATCATGGGCATGACCTTTATCAAGGCGATGAAATGCAGCCGCGCGATGGACGAGGCTATGCTTTGCCGCGGCTTTGCCGGTGCGTATCCGGCTCCCGCGCGCGCCAGGTTTGGCTGGCGCGATGCGGCCTATGCGGCCGGCGTGGCGCTGCTGACAGTGTTGTGCGCCGTGCTGTAGGCGCTGCTGGTTCCGACTGGGGATGCAAATGGGGAAGGGCGACGTTTTGGCAAACGATACAAATGACGCGATGGGCGCGAGCGGTGCTGTTGGCGCCGAGGCAACGCCGCTCATCGAGTTTCGCGACGTGGTGTTTTCCTATGCGGGCCATACGGTGGTCGACGGCGTTTCGCTGCGCGTGGACCGTGGTGAACTCGTTGCCCTGCTCGGTCCCAACGGCTGCGGCAAGACGACGATTATGCGTCTTATTAACGGCCTTGAACTCGTGGATGCAGGGGCATACCTGTTTGACGGGCACGTGATCGATGAGGCGTTTCTAAAGGATTCCGCGGCCGCTCAGCGTTTTCATCAGCGCGTAGGTTTTGTGTTTCAGAATGCCGATGCTCAGCTGTTCTGCGCTACGGTGGGCGAGGAAGTTGCTTTTGGTCCCGCGCAGATGGGGCTGCCGGCAGACGAGCTCGAGCGCCGCGTGCGCGATGCCATGGGGCTGTTCCAGGTTGCCGACCTTGCCGACGCCTCTCCCTATCAGCTCTCGGGCGGGCAAAAGAAGCGCGTTGCGCTGGCTGCGGTGGTGTCGATGAACCCGGATATCTTGGTCCTCGACGAGCCTACCAATGGGCTCGACGAGGATTCATGCGACATTGTGGTCAACTTCTTGCTGGCCTACGTCGCGGCGGGTAAGACGGTCTTGATGAGCACACATCACCAGGATTTGGTGCGACGCCTGGGTGCCCGTGCAATCTATATCGATCGATATCACCATGTGATCGAGGCGCCTTCGCCGTCGTATGGAACCGAAAGCGGTGCTACGGACTAGTTGCTGCGTAGAGCGTGCGTAGCCGCCCGCGCGGCTTTGCCGTGATGGTATAGTTATCCAGGTTTTTTATGGGGGTGGCTATGCCAAGCTGGAACATTCATATCGCTCAGACGGAGCGTTTGCTGGAGCGCACCGGTGCGCTTGCCAATAGCGTGCGCGACCGCAATGCCTTTTTGTTTGGCTGCGTGGTTCCGGATATCTTCGTGGGCTATATGGTCCCTGGCATCGCCGATCCCATCCCGTACCGCATTACGCACTTTGCAAAGCCCGAGCCTATCCCTAAGCCTCGTGAGCATGAGTTCTGGGATACCTATGTGGCACCGTTGCTTAAAAGTTCGCCCACCGGTGCGCCAGCCGCGGCCACCTCGATTGTCGATGAGCGCGAGCGACTGAATCGCGTGCACTATCCCCAGCGCTACAGGGATGCCGAGCCGGTTGCCGGTCCCGGCGCCTGTGAGTTCTCGCTTGCATCCGAAGATGTGGCGCAGTCGTTGCTCGATTTGACACTGGGTGTCTGGTCGCATCTGGTGGCCGATACCGTATGGAATACGCGCGTGAATCAGTACCTGGAGGCGCACGGCGGCAAGCCGTGCGAGGAGTTCCGCATTAAAAAGCAAGGCGACTTTGACTGGTTTGGCAAGACGCTCGGCATTGTTTCGATTCCGCGCGCGACCGATCGCCTGTATACTGCGGCGACGCGTTTTGGGCAGTATCCCATCCATAAGGAGTATGTGCTCAAGACCATCGGCGTTATGCACGAGATCGTGCGCGAAAACCCCGGCGAGCCCGACCATCCGCCATACCGCCTGCTGACCGAGAAATTCTTCGACGCAACGTTTACCGAGGTCATCGAGCTGACCGAGGCGGGTTTTGCCGCCCGTGTCGAATCGCCCGATGTGCCTGCGCTGCCCCTGATTGCTAGCTGCTAGCTGGCCGGCCCGGCAGTGAATAGCTCAACCCAATCGACAAGTAGCTCTTGCCGTAAGGTATCTTCGGCAATGCGCTCCTGTTTGGTCTTTGGGATGTGGGGAAGCCCGGCCTTTTTATGGATGAGCTCGGCTATGTGGTCGAAGCTCTTCTTCTCCTTGATCTGGTCATAGGTAATTTGGATGACGTCGTAGCCCATGCTTGTGAGTGCGGTGGCGCGCTCGGCATCGGAGAGGCTCGCGGCTTCGCTGTCGTGGGCAGAGCGGCCTTGGCATTCCAGAATGACGCCCATGCTGTCGGTGGCGCTTTCGATGAGGATATCGGCGTAGCAGCAGGTTTTGTCATACAGCGAACGTGCGGCTTCACTGAGCGGGATGCGCGCGTTGTTGGCGATCTCGATGCCCTGGCCGCCCTCGTCGCGGGGGAGCGAGATAAGCATGGAGGTCTGTACTTCGAAGGGCGAGGCGGCCTGCCCCGTCATGTGCTCGGCCGCCCAGCGCAGTTGTTTGACGCCGCGCAGGCCTGCGGCTTGCTTGGCGAACGCGGCGATATCCGTTGCGGTAAGAAGCGGCGTGCGCTTCCACAAGTTGGTGTCATTGCCCTTGGTGTCGTTAACTCGCTCCCAGCCGCAGTTGGGTGGAATGAACTTAAGCGAAATAGCTTCATCGAGTTGTTGTTGCGTTCGCTCGCAGGGCTTAAACACTGCAAAGGAGCCGCACATCTCGTAGCACGCCATGAGTAACTGGTTGCGTGAGACCTGCGTGGCAAGGCTGAGCAGCGTGAACTCCGGTGACGTGACATCAAACCCATGTTCAGTCTGCCTAAACGACCCCGGAGGTGGTTCTTGGGTCAAGAGGTGCGATTTAAACAGGCTTCGCGACCCGGATTGTGCCCGAGTGAATACAAGCCTGTGAAGTGGTGCGTGAAGCAGGTCTTTTACAACTGCATGACTTCCGAGGCCACAACATCTGCGATCCATATTGCCAAGGCTAATGGCGGGGTAAAGGCCTAATACCTGCGGCGGGATGCGGTAGTAGTTAAAGGCGGATTGCCCACAAAGCGTCAGGTCCATAATGCCCTCCTGGCCGAAATCATCTCTTTGAAGCGAGTGATGCCAGCGTCAATCCGGAAGTATGCGGCAAAATCTGAACCCTATGAGCGGACCTGGCTTTTGAGGCTAGTTTATCAGGCATTTTGTTGCGAAAAAACAGGGTGTGCTCGGAGGTTCCAAAATTTGCCGCATACTTCCGAAAACCAGGTCGATTTGGTTCTTGCTAAAACGATTTATCAGCCCTGTGTGAGGTGTGGGTTTGCCACCGGGCGAACACTTTTAGCGCTTGGGGCTTTATTTTTTGGGCCTCGAAGGGTGGATTTCGCGCTTTTGGTAAAGAAATGAGTGCGTGTTTTGCCGTGCGGCGGCATTGGCACAGAAAAAGGGCCCGGAAGGCGAAGCCTTCCGGGCCCTTTGCAATGCAAGTATGCTTGCAAGTGCGTTTTAGCGCACCTGAGCGACGTAAGCGACGTTGGTCGAGGAGACCTTGTCCTCGAGCTGGACGCTCATGCGGGGATCGCCGGCGGTAGCGACGGTCAGGTCGCCGGCCTCGACGTAGCCGAGCTCCTTAGCGGTCTCGATCGCCTTGACGATCGTGCCGTTGACGGTGCCCTGGGTAATCTCGGCCTGATGCGGGATAACGCCCCAGTACATGATCATCTGCTGGACGGCCCACTCGTGGCGGGAGAACGCGCAGATCGGCATGTTGGGACGGAAGTGCGAAATCAGGCGAGCGGTACGACCGGTGGTCGTCGGCACGGTGATGCACTTGGCGCCAACGGTGGTGGCCATGTTCACAGCGGACATACCCACAACGTTGTTAACAACGCGGGTGCCATGAGCGTCGGCCGGAACCTCGAGCGGAGCGTGGGCCGGGAGGTACTTCTCGGTCTCGAGAGCAATGCTGGCCTGCATCTTGACGGCCTCGACCGGGTACTTACCGGCAGCGGACTCGCCAGAGAGCATAACGGCGTCGGTGCCGTCGTAGATGGCGTTAGCAACGTCGGCAACCTCGGCGCGCGTCGGGCGCGGGTTCTGCTGCATGGAGTCGAGCATCTGCGTAGCGGTGATAACGGGCTTGTAGGCCGCGTTGCACTTGGCGATGATCTCCTTCTGGATGTGCGGAACGAGCTCGGGCTTGATCTCGATGCCCAGGTCGCCACGGGCGACCATGATGCCGTCGGAAGCCTCGAGAATCTCGTCGAAGTTCTCGACGCCCAGGGCGCACTCGATCTTCGGGAAGATCGTCACGTGCTCGCCGCCGTTCTCGCGGCAAAGCTCGCGGATGCCGCGGACGGACTCGCCGTCACGGATGAAGGAAGCGGCGATGTAGTCGATGTTCTCGGTCAGGCCAAAGAGGATGTCCTGACGATCGCGCTCGGTGATGGCGGGCAGCGAGATGTTGACGTTGGGCATGTTGACGCCCTTGCGCTCGCCGATCAGGCCGTCGTTCTTAACGACGCAGGTCATGTCCTGGCCGTCGACGGACTCGACCTCGAGGGCAACCAGACCGTCATCGATCAGGATAAGGGAGCCCTTCTCGACCTCGGAGGGCAGAGCCAGGTAGTCGAGGGAGATGTGCTCAGAGGTGCCGTGGAAATCTTCGGACGTGGGCTGAGCGGTGACGACGATCTTGTCGCCGGTCTTGACGGCAACCTTCTTGCCGTCGACCAAAAGGCCGGTGCGGACCTCGGGGCCCTTGGTGTCGAGCAGGATGCCGACGGGCATGCCGAGCTCCTTGGAAATACGACGGACGCGCTCGATGCGACCGTGGTGCTCGTCGTAGGATCCGTGCGAGAAGTTAAAACGGGCGACGTTCATGCCCGCCTTGATCATCTCGCGGATGGTCTCGTCGCTATCGCAGGCGGGACCCATGGTGCATACAATCTTGGTGCGCTTGTACATTCAGACCTCCATCTGACATCGTCTTGCGCTGATAGATAAACCATAAGAAATTAAACTGAGATGATTATAACGAAATGCCGACCGAATACCTCAAAAAATCGACCGTATGCCGAATTAGAAGTTCATTTTTTGCGGTAAAAACGGTATATGAAAAATCTTTACCAACCGTTCTGACCGCTGCTATCTGGGCGATATTTCAGTTTGATGATGCACCGAAGAAAAAACGTTTTATCAATGTTGAGCATCACACGGTCTGCATCGTTGCACTCGAGCCGTGTTTCCAATTGGAATGTTTTGGCTAGACGCGCCGCTTTGGGGTACCATAGCCCCACTATCAACTGCCGCTCAGCACGGCAGCCTTGATGAGCCCTTGCCCTTCTCCTGGGAATTATGATCGGGCATCAATCTGCTGAGTGGCCCGAATCCCAGGAGGGGACTCTATATGCAAAAGGAATACCTGTCCGCCGCGGCGGAGGTACTCAGCGACCAAGGTGTCGATGAGAACCTCGGCCTGAGCAACGACGAGGCGTCGTCGCGCCTCGCCAAGACAGGCCCTAACAAGCTCGAGGAAGCCGAGAAGACGCCGCTGTGGAAGCGTTTCTTTGAGCAGATGGCCGACCCCATGGTCATCATGCTGATCGTTGCCGCCATCATCAGCGCGCTCACGGGCATGGTTAAGGGCGAGGCGGACTTTGCCGATGTCGCCATCATCATGTTCGTCGTTATCGTCAACTCGGTACTGGGCGTGGTCCAGGAAGCCAAGAGCGAAGAGGCCCTCGAGGCCCTGCAGGAGATGAGCGCGGCGCAGTCCAAGGTGCTGCGCGACGGCAAGCTCGTGCACCTGCCGAGCGCCGAGCTCGTGCCCGGCGATGTGATCATGCTCGAGGCGGGCGACTCCGTCCCGGCCGACTGCCGTGTGCTCGAGAGCGCCACGATGAAGATCGAGGAGGCCGCCCTTACCGGCGAGTCCGTGCCCGTCGAGAAGCATGCCAACGTCATTGAGCTCGCCGCCGGCACCGACGACGTGCCGCTCGGCGACCGCAAGAACATGTGCTACATGGGTTCCACCGTGGTATACGGCCGCGGTCGCGCCGTCGTGGTCGGCACCGGTATGAACACCGAGATGGGCAAGATCGCCGGCGCCCTGGCCGAGGCCAAGGAAGAGCTCACGCCGCTGCAGGTGAAGCTCGCCGAGCTCAGCCGCATCCTCACCATCATGGTTATCGTCATCTGCGTCGTCATCTTTGGCGTCGACATCATCCGCCACGGCGTGGGCAACGTTCTCACCGATCCGACCGCGCTGCTCGACACCTTTATGGTCGCTGTCTCGCTTGCCGTCGCCGCCATCCCCGAGGGCCTGGTTGCCGTCGTGACCATCGTGCTGTCGCTCGGCGTGACCAAGATGGCCAAGCGTCAGGCGATTATCCGCAAGCTCTCTGCCGTCGAGACCCTTGGCTGCACGCAGACCATCTGCTCCGACAAGACCGGTACCCTCACCCAGAACAAGATGACCGTCGTCAAGCACGAGCTCGCTGCGCCTAAGGAGAAGTTCCTGGCCGGCATGGCTCTGTGCTCCGACGCCCAGTGGGACGAGGAGCTGGGCGAGGCCGTGGGTGAGCCGACCGAGTGTGCGCTCGTCAACGATGCCGGCAAGGCTGGCCTCACTGGCCTGACTGCCGAGCATCCGCGCGTGGGCGAGGCCCCGTTTGACTCGGGCCGCAAGATGATGTCCGTGGTCGTCGAGACCCTGGACGGCGAGTATGAGCAGTACACCAAGGGCGCGCCCGACGTGGTGATCGGCCTGTGCACCCATATCTACGAGGGCGACAAGGTCGTTCCGCTGACCGAGGAGCGTCGCGCCGAGCTCGTGGCCGCCAACAAGGCCATGGCCGACGAGGCCCTGCGCGTGCTGGCGCTGGCAAGCCGCACCTACACCGAGGTCCCGGCCGACTGCAGCCCCGCTGCGCTCGAGCACGACCTGGTCTTCTGCGGCCTGTCCGGCATGATTGACCCGGTCCGCCCCGAGGTCGCCGACGCCATCCGCGAGGCCCACGATGCCGGTATCCGCACCGTCATGATTACGGGCGACCACATCGACACCGCCGTGGCCATCGCCAAGCAGCTGGGTATCGTCACCGATCGCAGCCAGGCCATCACGGGCGCCGACCTCGACCGCATGAGCGACGAGGAACTCGACGCGCACATCGAGGACTACGGCGTGTACGCCCGCGTTCAGCCCGAGCACAAGACCCGCATCGTCGAGGCTTGGAAGTCGCGCGACCAGATCGTGGCCATGACGGGCGACGGCGTCAACGACGCCCCGTCCATCAAGCGCGCCGACATCGGCGTTGGCATGGGCATCACCGGTACCGACGTCACCAAGAACGTCGCCGACATGGTGCTTGCCGATGACAACTTCGCCACCATCATCGGTGCCTGCGAAGAGGGCCGTCGCATCTACGACAACATCCGCAAGGTCATCCAGTTCCTGCTTTCGGCAAACCTTGCCGAGGTCTTCTCGGTGTTTATCGCCACGCTCATCGGCTTTACCATCTTCCAGCCGGTGCAGCTGCTGTGGGTGAACCTGGTTACCGACTGTTTCCCCGCGCTCGCGCTGGGCATGGAGGACGCCGAGGGCGACATTATGAAGCGCAAGCCGCGCAACGCTAAGGACGGTGTCTTCGCCGGACATATGGGTCTGGACTGCGTGGTCCAGGGTCTGATCATCACCGCGCTGGTGCTGGCGAGCTTCTTTGTGGGCGTGTACTTTGACATGGGCTACATTCACATCGCTGATATGATCGCCGGCAATGCCGACGAGGAAGGCGTGATGATGGCGTTCATCACGCTCAACATGGTCGAGATTTTCCACTGCTTCAATATGCGCAGCCGTCGTGCGTCGCTGTTCACCATGAAGAAGCAGAACAAGTGGCTGTGGGCTTCCGCTGCGCTGGCGCTGGTGCTGACGGTGATCGTGACCGTACAGCCGACGCTTGCCGAGATGTTCTTTGGCCCTGTGACGCTTGAGCTCAAGGGCGTTCTTGCCGCGCTGGGCCTGGCCTTCCTGATCATCCCGCTGATGGAGATCTACAAGGCGATCATGCGCGCTGTGGAGAAAGAGTAGCGTACTCGTCCGGGCCCGCCCCACGCCCTTTCTCCCTCACTGGTCCTCGCGCTTCGCGCTGCGGGATCGTTCGGGAGAAAGGGCTTCCGGGGCGGGCCCTGCGGTATCCTTGTTGGCTTTTCTCCCGTGCGGATGAAAAGGGCTGAGGGAAAGTTTGTGAGCTGGTCGGGCTTTGCCCGGCCAGCTCTTTTTGATTTAAAATACCTGCTCAGTTGTGATTTTGGCTGCTGGGAGGCGTTTGTGGCTAAGGCTAAGGCTAAAGCGAAGAAAAAGACGACGGGGGCGCGGGCTAAGCGCGATCGTCGTCGGAAGCTTGCGACCGAGGCCCCCGCGTCTGCCGAGGAGTTGTTGGCGAGCGTACCGGGGCTCGATGCGCTGCAGGATGTCCCGGCGTTTGATGATCTGCCGGTCGATGAAGCCCAGCAGACTGCCTTTGATGATTTCTGCGCACATGCCGAGGAGCCCGAGCAGATGCGGCTGGGTGCCGTTATTCGCCTGGATCGCGGGTTTCCGCTGGTGGCGACTGCCGACGATACCTTCCGCGCCGAGCATGCCGTGGGGTTTGCCAAGTCGCGCGGCGAGGACGAGGTCCTGCTGCCTGCCGTGGGCGACCGTGTGGCGGTGCGCCGCGCTCCCGGGCACGATATGGGCGTGATTGAGTGCGTGCTGCCGCGCCGTACGAGCTTTGAGCGTTGGCGCGGCCGTGCCCGTGGAGAGCGCCAGGTGCTCTGCTCCAACGTGGATAGCGTGCTAATCGTGCAGGCGCTCGGTGCCGGTGAGGTGCTGCTCGACCGCGTGGCGCGCTCGCTGGTGTTGGCGCTTGACTGCGATGCCGAGCCGGTGGTGGTGCTTACCAAAGCTGACCGCTGCGATGCCGAGGAGCTCGAGCGCGATCTGGACCGCGTGCGCCGCCTGGTGGGTCCGGACGTGCGCGTGATCGTGACGTCCTCTGCCGAGGGCCGCGGCCTGGACGAGGTCCGTGCCTGCGTGCCTGCCGGGAGCTGCGCCATGATTCTGGGCGAGTCGGGTGCCGGCAAGTCGACGCTGCTCAATGCGCTGCTGGGCCACGATACGTTGGCGACCGGCGGTGTGCGCGAACGCGACGACCAGGGCCGTCACACTACCGTCGCGCGCGTGATGGTGGCGCTGCCGGGCGACGCCGGCGTGATCGCCGATGCCCCGGGCCTGCGCAGTCTACCGCTCGTGGGTCACGAGCGGGGTCTGGCGCGCGCCTTCCCCGAGATTGTCGAGGCATCGCGCGCGTGCCGGTTTGGCGATTGCACACATACCCATGAGCCGGGCTGCGCCGTTCGCGAGGCCGAGGACGCCGGGCAGATCGACAGCCTGCGGCTGGAAACGTTCCAAAACCTGGCGTCATCCATGCGCGTGAGCGCTCAAATACTCGATCCCGATGTCCATCTGTAATTGATTTTTCCTATGACAGCCGTCTCCCAACTGTTCGGGAGACGGCTTTTTTGCTGCGGAAAAGCCTCGAAACATGCAGTTTGCTGACGTGCTGACCAAAACCTTGCCACGAGCTTGACGGGCTGGTCAGCTTTTGGTCAGCGATTGGTTTGACATCGAAAACCAAGATCGCGATTGCGCCGCTTTGCACTCTGACCACCCAGACAATGGTGGTACGGGCATTCGCCCGGCACTGCCATGAGAGGAGCGGCCGTGAACAAGAGCAAGCGCATCGCCATCAGTCTGGTCGCGGGCGTGCTCGCTGCTCTGCTCTGCATGGTTTACGGCTCGTCGATCCGCTCGCAAGCCGAACAGGTCCAGGCTGAGACCTTGGCCAAGTACGGTGGCGATCGCGTCGAGGTATGCGTCGCGGCGCGCGATATCGATGTGGGCGAGACCCTCGATGAGACCAATGTCATAACCCAGGAATGGCTGACGAGTTTGCTGCCGCGTGACGCGGCGACCGAGCTGCGCCAGGTACGCGGCGACGTGACGACTTCACGTATTCCCAAAAACGCCGTGATCTGCAATGTCTACACCAAGGCCGAGAGCCACAAGCTCGAGGTGCCTAAGGGCAAGGTCGCCGTTTCGGTGGCGGTCGATGCCGAGCACTCGGTCGGCGGTGCCACGGGCGTGGGCAGCTATGTGGACGTGTACGTGCAAAAAGATGGCGTAACCGATCGACTGTGCGGCGCGCACGTGATCGATACCAGTGAGAATTCCGGTGCCACGCGCGAGGGCAAGATCGAATGGGTGACGCTGGCGGCTGACCCCGAAGACGTCAAGGAACTGCTGGGAGCCTCGGGCAAGGGAACGGTCAGCTTGACGATTCCCGCCACGGCGCGCGGCAAAAAGAGCGGAGGCGACGAGTGATGAAGGCGATCTGGCTTGCGTGCTGCGCGTGCGGCGATTACGGGCTGTTGCAGCAGGAAGTCGAGGGCCGTGATGCGGGTGCACAGGTGCTTCGCGTGGGTGACCTGGACGGGCTGGTTTCCATGGCGCGGGCGTTTCCGTCGCGCCGCGGGGCTGCCATCATCGCGGCGTCTCTGTTTGATATCGAAGATGTGCGCAAGACTGTTGCGCGCCTGACGGCCGAAGGCCGCGTGAGTCGCGTGGTCGTGTTGATAGAAGCGCTCGATCCGTCGGATATCGAGGGACTGTTTCGCGCGGGGGCGACCGAGGTCATCGCTGCGCACAGTATATGCGGCAACGGGCGCGCGGGCGAGGGAGCGGTTGATTCCGATCGGCGCATGACGATTGAGCCCGATGCTTTTGTTGATAGGGAACCCGGGGCGCCTCGCGCTACAAGAGGCCCGCGTGTTGATGATTATGGAAAAGCGGAAGCCGAGCATGGTCGGCGCCCCCGGAACCCCCTTGTATACGATGACGCTGGAGGGCCGGCACAGCATGCTGGCGACTCCCCGGCTGTAGATATGGGATACGTGCACGGCGTGAATCTGGCGGATGAACTCGACGAAGTTGAGGGCTTTGCCGGGTGCGGCGAGTTGTCGCTGATGCAGCATGAGCAGATTGCACAGAACGAGCCTGCCTTGCAGACCGAACAAGCTGCCATGCCGGCTTGGACGCAGCGTGTGGTTGCGGCGGGGGAGACGGGGACGCTGTCGCCGACGCCCGCCCCGCCGCCTCCGATGCCGCCGGCAGACGCTGCCGCTCCGCAGCATCGAGCTCCGGTCATCTGCGCCATTTCGGGTTCGGGCGGTTGCGGCAAGTCGACGATCGTTGCCACCATGGCACACACATCGTCGCTGTTGGGCTTGCGTGCCGCCGTGCTCGACCTGGACCTGATGTTTGGAAACCTTTACGACTTGTTAGGCGTCGATGCTCCGCGCGATATGGCGGCACTTATCGAGCCGGCGGCGGGCGCGCTCACCGAGCCGGATATCGTAGCCACATCGATGCGCGTGGCGCCAGGCGTTACGCTCTGGGGTCCCGTTGCGGCGCCCGAGCAAGCCGAGCTCATGGCACGTCCGGTGGAGCTACTGCTTGATGTTTTGCGTCGCGAATCCGACGTAGTCTTTATCGATACCTCGGTCTTTTGGGGCGACGCCGTGGCGGCTGCGGTGGCGGCGAGCGACCGCTGCCTGATCGTTGGCGATGCTGCGGTGTCGTCCGCGACATCGGCGTCGCGCGTCATTGAACTGGCAAGTCGAGTAGGTGTGCCGCGCACGCGCATGAGCGCCGTGTTCAACCGGTTCGGTGCGCGCGGGGCAGACGAGGACGTCGCCATGCGCTTTGAGATTGCCTGTGCGTTGAGCTCCAAGATTCGTATCGCCGATGGCGGGCAGGATCTCGCCGCGCTCATGGCGTTTGGGCGCGCTGATGAGGCAGTGGGGCAGACCAGCGCTTTTGCGACCAGCGTGCGCGAGGCCACGCGCGAGATGCTCGTGGAACTGGGGTGCGCCGTCGGCCCTTGGAGCGATATGGTCGCCGACCGTGCAACGCGCACCGAACGCCCGCGTATCCGCCTTCCCTGGTCGCGCGAGGGTGATCAGCGATGAGCCTGCAAACGAGGATTAAGGCTGCCGGCGCTGCAGCGGGGGCAGCGCCTGTAGATGCGGGGCGTCGCCGCGCGGTGAAACGACGCACCAAGTGCGCCGTGATGGACCGCATGGGTTACGACGAAGTGGCGCGTATCAGCGCCTATATCGACCCGGCACTTGCCCGCTCGGAATTGCGTCCCGCGGTGGAGGCGGCGCTCAATGTTGAGGAACCGACCGATCTCGCGACGACCGAGCGCGAGACCATCATCGACGAGATTTTGGATGACGTAGTGGGCCTGGGGCCGTTGCAGCCGCTCATCGAGGACGACACCGTTACCGAGATCATGATCAACGGCTGCCGCTCGGCTTTCTTTGAACGCGGCGGCGTCTTGCACCCCATCGAGCATGCGTTTGAGGATGATGAACAGATCCGTGTGCTTATCGACCGCATCATCTCGCCACTTGGCCGCCGTATCGACGAGCGCAGCCCCATCGTCAACGCCCGCCTCAAAACGGGCTATCGCGTCAACGCGGTGATTCCGCCTGTGGCGATTGACGGACCGATTCTCACCATCCGAAAGTTCTCGGACCGCATCTGCTCGCTGGACGAGCTTGTGGGGCTGGGGTCGCTGCCGCTTTGGTATGCGCAGCTGTTGTCGTGCGCGGTGTCGCTGCGACAGGACCTGGCGGTTGCGGGAGGCACGGGATCTGGTAAGACCACCCTGCTCAACGCGTTGTCATGTGAGATTTCCACCGGCGAGCGCATCGTGACGATCGAGGACTCTGCCGAGCTCAAGTTTGCGCATCATCCGCACGTGGTGCGTCTAGAGGCGCGCGAGGCTTCAATTGAGGGCGAGGGCGCGGTGACGATCCGCGACCTGGTGACCAATGCCCTGCGCATGCGCCCCGACCGCATCGTGGTGGGCGAGGTGCGCGGTGCCGAGTGCTGCGACATGTTGCAGGCCATGAACACGGGCCACGACGGGTCGCTCACCACGCTTCATGCGGGTTCCGAGCAGGAGACCGTGGTGCGTCTGACGTTGCTTGCACGTTATGGCATCGATCTGCCGAGCGAGCTCATCGAAGAGCAGATTGCCATGGCGCTCGACGGCATCGTGATGTCCGAGCGCCACGCCGATGGCAGGCGCTTCGTCTCCTCGTATTCGGGGGTGCGTCGCGCCGCGTCGGGCGGCGTAGAGCTCGAGCGCTATGTGACTTTCGATGCCGCCGAGCGCACCTGGACGCTTGACCGCGAGCCGCCGTTTATCGCAGAAGGCCTGCGGTCGGGGACGCTCACACAAGAGGAGGTGGACGAATGGAGGTCGCTGTGCCCCTCGTCGTAGGGGGTTTGGCAGGGTTTTCTGTCGCGACGGCGTGCGGGGCGGAACCTCGTGTGCCGCAGGTGCCGCCGGCGGAGCTGGCGCGTCAGGCGTTCGAGACGGTGGCAGAGAAGCTGCCGCGTGAGTTGGTGGAAAACGATCTGCTGAAAAAGATTGCCCGTTCGTGGGCATCGCTGGCTCCGGCGCGTCGCCTTGGCCTCGTGATCGAAGATGCTTCGGGGCGTTTGGCGTTTCTGCTGCTATCGAGCGGTGTCTGCTGCGTTTTGCTAACGATGGTGTCGTTATCGCCCCTCGGGTTTGCCTTGGGACTTGTTGCTCCGATTGCCGCTGGCGCCGCTCGGGATGGCTTTGAGAGCCGGCGCGAGCAACACGATGCAGAAGAGGCCATGCCCGAGGCGTTTACCGCACTTTCCATGTCGCTTGCCTCGGGACATTCGCTGGCCCAGGGCATGCGCTTTGTGGGCGCTCATGCGCAAGAACCGGTGCATACCGAGTTTTTGCGGGTAGCGGCGGCGATCGATTGCGGCATCTCGGCGACCGACGCGCTCGATGACTTGCTCGTGCGCATCGACGCCCCCGGCCTTTCGCTTGTGACCTTGGCGCTTAAGGTGTCTCAGCGCACCGGTGCTCCGCTTGCCGACTTACTGTCCGAGGCGTCGAGCATGGTGGGGGAGCGCATTGAGCTCAAGCGCCGCCTGGATGTTAAGACGTCGCAGGCTCGCATGTCTGCGCATATGGTCGCGGCGATGCCGGCGGGCATGTGCGCGGTGTTGGCGCTGCTTTCGGCAGATTTTCGTCGCGGTCTTGCGACGCCTGCCGGTGCGGGCGCTGTGGTGCTGGGTCTAGCCCTCAACGTCGTTGCCCTGGTGGTTATCCGGCGCATTATGCGGGTGGAGCTATGAGCGCCCTGGTTGCAGTTGTGGCTTGCCTGTGTGCCCTGAGTGTATTTGTCGCGACGGGTTTGGATCGGGCGGATGCGCGCAAGATCGCAGGGGCCTGCAAGCGCGAGGCGGTGCTGGTCGCTGCCGCGGGTCGCTCGGTGGTCGATGCCCTGACCGCGCGAGTGAAGGGCGCGGTTGGAGCGGGCGGCCCGGCGCGAGTGTCGCTCGGCGAAGTGTCCGAGATGATCGATGTTGTGCGCTTGGGTCTTTCGGCCGGCCTTTCGTTTGATGCGGCGCTTGAGATTTTCTGCGCCAACCGCCGGTCAGTGCTGGCTCTTCGCCTTGAGCGGGCCTGCATGGCGTGGCAGGTGGGCGTGGGCACGCGTGAGGACGAGTTGTTGGCCGCCGCGCGCGACCTGGACGTGCGAGCGCTCGAGACCTTTGCCATTACGGTGGGGCAGGCACTCGCCCTGGGTGCCCCACTTGCCGAGACACTGGCCGCTCAAAGTCGCGAGATCCGTGCGGCTCATCGCGCCGCGGTCGAGCGCGAGATTGAGCGTGCGCCCGTCAAGCTGCTGATTCCCACCGGCACGCTCATCTTGCCGGCGTTGCTTCTGTCCATATTGGGCCCGCTGCTGGGAGCAGGCGGGATGATGTAGGGAGGAATACATGAACACGATGACTGACGCTGCTGGCAAGGTCCAGGGCTGGGCGTTTTGCCGGGCGGCACATGTTCGTCAGCGCGCCAAGGAGCTACTGCAGGAGGAGAGTGCACAGGGTACCACCGAGTATGCCATCTTGGTCGGCGTGCTCGTGGTGATCGCGATTATCGCCATCGTCGCATTTAAGGGCAAGGTCCAAGATCTATGGAACGCTATCAGCGAGGGCATCAACAGCCTGTAGAGGGCGAGCGCCCCATCGGGGTGCTGCTGGTGTTTGCTTGCCTGACCGTGGCGATAGCGGCGGTGCTTTGGGGGCTTAACGCCGCGCGGCAGCAGCGTCCTGGGGCCGCCTTCGATTCGGGCTCAGATTCGGCGGTGGCGTCTCAAAAAGATGAGATGCGAGATGCGGACGATTCGGATGTCGCTGTCACGGCGCAAACCTTTCTGCGGACGCTCGACAAGCGGTCTGGCACTGCGACGGATTCGCCTGGGGACAACGCGATTACGGTCCGGCTTGCATGGTCTGAGGACCGACCGATGACCGAGGCGGCGGCGGATATGTTACGCGCCTACCGCGAGGTGCCAACGGCCCAGCTCGCCCTGAGCGGCTATCTTGATATTAAGGGCAACGTATGGGGCGCCATCGTGCGCGATGGGCGCGGCTGGGTCGATATGGTGACGGTTGCCGCGGATGCCGGCGATGCCTCGTGCCGCCTGCGCGTGATCCGCCTGAGCCCGCAGGCATCGAACTCAAAGGAGGGGTCGTGAAATGCATGACGTCCTGCGCGAGGAATCTGCCCAAGCGACTGTGGAATACGCCATCGTCACGGTGGCGCTGTTATCGATCGTGCTGGCGATTGTGGGACTTTGGCGTGCTGGCACCGATGGACGCTTGGCGGCGCTGGTTGAGCGGGCGGCATCCCATGGCGTTGCCTCGACGTCGGTTATCGACGCCGCTGCGGGCGCTAAGGACATCGCGTTGTATTGATATCGCGCGCGAGGACTGGGCGCAGTCTACGGTCGAGGCCGCTTTTTTGCTGCCGACGTTTCTGACGCTCATCCTTCTCGCACTGCAACCGGTGTGCCTGCTTTATACGCGCGCGGTCATGGAGTCTGCCGCCGCCGAGACCGCGCGGCTCATGATCACGACGACGGCGGAGGACGACGATCTTAAGGAGTTCACCCGCCGCCGGCTTGCCGCAGTGCCCAACGTTTCGATCTTTCATGCCGGCGGGCCGTTGTCGTGGGATATTGAGCTTAGCCGGGCCGATGCGGGTGGCGTCTCGTCCGTGTCCGTTTCCGGCGAGGTCAAGCCGTTGCCTGTGATCGGTGCGTTTGCGCAGGCTATGGGTGGTACCGCCGAGGGTGGCTACGTTGAGCTCAAGGTCGATGTCTCGTATCAATCACGTCCCGAATGGCTGGAGGGAGATTATGATTCGTGGATTGCTGCATGGGATTAAGCGTTTCTGGTCTAGACGCGTTTTGACGCGCCGTCCGAGCTGCCATCGCAAGCGAGGCGGCTTTATGGGCCGCGCCGGTATCGACCTGTTTATCGAAGACGGTGCCTACACCACGCTTTCTTCTGCCGTGGTCATCCTAGTGGTGCTCACGTTGTTGTTTTCGTCGACCGCGGCGATATGGAGCATGTCGCGCGCGGGGGACACCCAGGTGGCGGCCGATAGCGGCGCGCTGGCGGGTGCCAACGTAGTGTCGTCCTATCACACGGCTGCCACGGTGGTTGATGCGAGCATCTTGAGTCTGGGGCTAGCGGGGTTTGCCACGATCGGGACGGGCCTGGTCGCCATCCTCATCCCGGGTGCCGAACCAGTTGCCGGCAATATGGTCGACACCGGGATTGAGATCATTAAAACGCGCAACAAGTTTGCCAAAAGCGCATCGGAAGGCTTGCAGAAAATCGAGACGGCTCTGCCGTATCTGATTGCCGCGCGTGCCACGCAGGCGGTGTCGGCGCAGGATACCGATAGTGTGACCTATACCGGTACGGCGCTTGCCGTGCCCAGGACGTCCGAGTCGGATTTCGTTGCGCTCGAGGGTTCTGAGATCTCGACCGATGCCATTAAAGACACATCGAAAGATCTGGAGCGCGCAGCAGATGAGCTGCAGAAGGCCTTGGAGGAGACGGCGAAAGCAAAAGAACGCGCCTGGCTTGCGGATTGCGGTGGATCGGTTCCGGCTTCGGTCGGTAGCTGTTCATGCATGTGGGAACGTACGAGGAGTTTGGCAAAGCTCTCGGGTGAGCAGAACCCGCATTATGCCTCGAGCATTTCGTGGGAGCCACAGGTGGCGCTCGACCGCGCGAAGACCTACTACCGTCAACGCCTGGCAGACGAAAAACCGCAGGGTTCAAGCGTCGAGACGAAGGCGGAGTCGGCGGCGCGCAAGGCGTTTTACACCTATGCGAGTACAGAGGTCAATCGTGCATATGTAACCGAGGACGGAGATGAAGTCGCTTCCTATATCCCGCTGTTGCCGCGCAACACTGACGAGGTGCGAGCGACGGAACTCTATACCGATACGGTGTGGCCAACCAGTGCCATCGATGGCAAGACGTATCTGCATTACGGAACGAGTTGCCCCAACTATAAGAAGGGGGCGCCATGCGGGCTGGCCTCGGTTGCTGCTTATGACGGGCAGGACAAATGCAATAGATGCCATTTTGGTGTTTCGTCGCTCGGTGCCGTTGCGGCTCCTTCGACTTCTATCGAAAACGGCTTTGAGTACCACTTTGATCGATTCAAAGAGGCTCTGGAAGACTACGTCGAATGCCGCAACAAAGAACTCGAACTTGAGCGTCAGACCGAGGATGAGGCCGACCGTGCGGGCAATGCGTTTGACCAGGCCATTAAAGCGCTTTCCGGCGAGCGCCCGCGTATCGCCCCACCTGGCCGCAACGGCGTGGTCGCCTTTGCAGTTTCGGGTGACATTACCAGCCCCGATCAACTTAACTCCTCGTTTAACGCGGCAGTCAGGCTTGGCGATCGCGGTGCTATCTCTGCCGCGGTGCTGGCGCCCGATGAGGCGACGGCGCAAAACAACGTGCTTTCGCGATTTTTCTCGACATTGAAGGAACGCTCGGGCGGCGTTGCCGGCGTGCTCGACGGCGTCATGGATGTTTGGGGACGGCTACTCGTGGGATACGGAGACATCCAAGGTTCGGCCGACGAACTTATGGACGAGATGATTAAAGACCTAGGAGGGGGCAGCGGTGCGTTGGGCTCCATTGCATCGTGGCTCGGCGATACCGTTTCGGCGTCCGTGGCGGCGCTGGGTTTGGAACCGTGCGACTTGCGCCTGCGAAAGCCGGTGCTGACCGATTCCGCCAACGTCATTAAGAGTCCGGGGTCTGACATTGCGGGTCTCTCTCAAACGCAAGACAAACTGCGAAGTATTCCGTTGGGCGTGACCGATCCCAGGGCGCTTTGCGAGGCGTTGGAATATCAAGTCGAACGCACCATTAGCGGTACGGTGTTCACACTTGCGGAGATTCCTCTGCCCGGCGGCGGCTCCATCCCGCTCACCGTCGATGTCGCCACGCTGGTTGGCGCTCTGGGCGGTGGGTCGTAATGAGTATCCGCATGCGTCTGCGCGAGGAGCGCGCCCAAGCGACGGTTGAGATGGCAGTGGTTACGCCCGTTTTGCTGGTGCTGGCACTCATCGTGTACAACGTCATGATCTTTGCCAGCGCTGTTGCGCGCTTCGACCGCGTGGTGCCCGACATCGTGTTGGCGCACGCCGTGGCGTCGGAGGGGGAGGGCGACGAAAGCTCTGCCGATGCCTCGGCGACGGTTCAGACTCAAATTCTGAATGCCATGGAAGGCTATGACTTGCAGATCGAAGTGTCGAGCGAGCAAGGCGCGGAGGCATCGGATGGTGGCCTGCTCTCCCTATCCGGTACGTTTAGGACCTACACCTGCACCATGCACTATGAGCCGTGGCCGACTTCTCTCAGCATCGCTGGCGTTCCGCTGGGGGCGCCGACAACGTTGTCGCACGAGCGTGCGGTGACGGTCGATCCATGGCGTCCGGGGGTGGTCATGTGACCGCGGTCTCGTCCTACATCGTCTACGCGCGGGCACTCAATAGGCTGGGTTGGACGCCGGCCGAGTTTGTGGTGGCGGAGTCGTTTGTCGTGCGCCTGCGCGGCATGCTGGGACGGCGTCCGGTTGCCGCCAACGGCCTGCCGCTCGTCATGGCGTTTCCACGCTGCTCTTCGGTCCATACGTGTTTTATGGCCTATCCCATCGACATCGCCTTCATCGATCGCGACGGCAATATCCTCGCGCGCTACGAAAACGTCCGCCCTTGGCGCATGTGCTCCTGCCCCGGCGCCTGGGCCGTACTAGAGCGTCCTTCAATCATTGTTTCGACCCCTGCTCTCCAACGCGTGCCGGCTTAAGAATTGGCGACAGTGGACTTTCGTCATACGAAATTGGGTAAGATGGAGGAGAAGATGCATGGATGTTGAGATTCATCCCAACGCTAAAAAGCACCTGACGGAAAAGCAGGTGCTTAGCGCTTGGCTTGCGGTTACTGAGTGCATTCGTCGCGAGTCGAAGGACGAGCCGCCGAGATGGCTTGCGATTGGATGGCTCCCAGACGGACGAAGCGTGGAGCTTGTCGCGGTCGAGCTTGTCCGTGGGTGGCTTATCATTCATGCCTTGTCTCCAGTCCAGAAGAAATTTTGGCAGGAGATTGAACAGGCTCGGCAAAGGGGTCGATGATGGGCAAGACGTATACGGCCGCTAATGGTCAGGTTGTAACGGATGAAATGATTGACGCGTGGTGCGAGTCGTACGAGCGCGGAGAGTTTCCGGATGGCGAACACACCGTTGGTGGGATCGTGCATGGACGGCCCCCGCTCTCAGGTGAGGGGACGGCAACGCTGTCGGTCAAGATTCCTCTGGGAATGAAGGAGGCCATTCGTCGACGGGCGGCTGCCGAGGGGATGACGCCAAGTGAGTTTGCCCGTGCGGCTCTGAGTGAAAAACTTCTTGCTGCCGGCTGATGCCTCTGACGTGCCGATTTATAGAACCGAGGCTGTGCTCAAAAACTTTTTTAAAATTCTCGGTTGACCGGAACGCGTCCTTGGTTATACTAATCAAGCCTTGAAACAAGGCACACCTCAAATGGCTGGGTAGCTCAGTTGGTAGAGCAGAGGACTGAAAATCCTCGTGTCAGGGGTTCGATTCCCTTCCCCGCCACCTTGAATTGACTAGGACCTCTGCAAAGGGGTCCTTTTCTTTTATGTAGCCCATGCACGGAATCGAACCCCGTGAGGGCGCGGAGCTGAGGAAACGCGCAAGCGTTTTCCAGCGTAGCTCGCAAGGCGCGCAAGCGCCGCAGCGGTCCGTCCGCGCAGCGCGCGGACGCGATTCCCTTCCCCGCCACCTTGAATTGACTAGGACCTCTGCAAAGGGGTCCTTTTCTTTTATTGAGGGCTCTGCGGAAATTGCGTCCCGGAATTTGGCTTCAGAGTGGGATGCGCTTTCCGGCGCTTACTTCCGACGTGCGTGCACATCTCGGGCCCGCCCGCTCAGACATTCCTCCCGCTTTTGCGCCACTTTACAGACCGTTCGGTCGTCTGTCCGCATGCGCGGGTATACTCAAAACGATACTTTTCCTATGCAATACGATGCAGGCTCGGCCTGCACGATCCGAAGGGGGCAGTGATGGAGAGGATACTCGGCGTTAATCTCTCTGGCTGGTTTATTCCCGAGCCTTGGGTGACCCCGTCGCTATACGCGGCGACCGGTGCATCCAACGCGGCCGAGCTGCAGGAGGCCATGGGCACCGCCGCCTATAACGAGCGCATGCGCCGTCATTACGAGACGTTTGTGAGCGAGGACGATTTCCGTCGCATGGCGCAGATCGGCCTCAACGCCGTGCGCCTGCCGGTGCCTTGGTATGCCTTTGGCTCACAGGAGTCCGATGCCTCCTACATCTCGGTTGTCGATTACATCGACCGCGCGATTGAGTGGGCTGCCAAGTACAACATTCGCGTGCTGCTTGACCTGGCGACTGTGCCCGGTGGCCAGGGCGATTCCAACGATTCGCCCGCCACGCCGGAGGCTGTTGCCGAGTGGCATTCGTCCACCAACGGTCGTCATGTCGCACTCGACGTGCTCGAGCGCTTGGCCGATCGCTACGGCGAGGCCGAGAGCCTGCTGGGTATTGAGCTGCTGGATACGCCGCAGATGAGTGTCCGCAAGAGCCTCTTCACCATGACGGATGGCATTCCTGCTCACTACCTGCGCAATTTCTATCGCGATGCTTACGAGCTCGTCCGTTCGTATATGCCCGAGGATAAGATCGTCGTTTTCTCGTCGTCGGGGCATCCCAGCGAGTGGAAGCATTTTATGCGCGGCGCCAAGTACAAGAACGTCTACATGGACCTTCACCTGTACCATTACCGCGACGAGCATGCGCTCGACATCACGAGCCCCCGCGGGCTGACGACGGCGATTTCGCGTAACAAGCGCGAGCTTAAAGAAGCGATTTCAACTGGGTTCCCCGTGCTGGTGGGCGAATGGTCGGGCGCGGCGATCTTTGCCAACTCGTCGGTTACGCCCGAGGGCCGCAATGCCTACGAGCGCGTGTTTATCGCCAATCAGCTGGCTTCGTTTGCGCCGGCTGCCGGTTGGTTCTTCCAAACGTGGAAGACCGAGAAGCGCATTGCAGCATGGGACGCCCGCGCGGCGCTCGGCACGCTCGAGCGCGGCATGATTGAATAGGTTGATATGACGCAAAACAGCGCCCATACGGGCAAACTCTATGTGGTCGGCACGCCCATCGGCAACCTGGGCGACCTGTCCCCGCGCGTTGGCGAAGCCTTTGCCGCTGCCGATGTCATCTGCTGCGAAGACACGCGTGTGACGTCAAAGCTGCTGATGCACCTGGGCATTTCCAAGCCGCTTGTCCGTTGCGACGAGAATGTGATCGCCAGCCGCGCCGCCGGCCTGGTCGACCGCCTGCTGGCGGGGGAGACCCTCGCCTTTGCCTCGGACGCCGGCATGCCGAGCGTGTCCGATCCCGGCCAGGCGCTGGTCGAGGCGGCGCGTGAGGCCGATGTGCCCGTCGAAGTTATTCCCGGGCCTTCTGCTTGCGTCACGGCGCTCGTTTCGTCCGGCATTCCCTGCGAGCATTTCTTCTTCGAAGGCTTTTTGGGTCGCAAGCACGGCGACCGCGTGCGCCGACTGCAGCGTCTTGCCGTGGTGCCCGGCGCACTCATCTTCTACGAGTCTCCACATCGCATCGTGGCGACGCTCGAGGCCGTGGCGGAGGTCTTTCCCCAACGTGAGGTTGCCGTCTGCCGCGAACTCACCAAGCTGCACGAGGAGGTCTTGCGCGGGCCCGCCGCCCAGCTCGCCGAGGAGCTGCGTGCTCGCGGCGAGGTAAAGGGCGAGATTGCGCTGGTCATCGCGCCGCCGAGCGAAGATGAGGAGGCCGGTATCGTGCCGGTTGGCGCCGCGGCAGCGGATCCCGACGAGGCTCTGCGCGAGGATATCCGCGCCGCGCTCGAGGAGGGAGAGCCCGCCTCTGCGGTGGCCAAGCGCCTGTCGCAGAAGTACTCGCGCCGTAAGCGCGATGTCTATGCCATGGTGCTCGATATGCAATAGATGGAGGATATCCAGCCCTTGCGCTAGAATCATCCCCTGTATGCAACGTTTTTCTGGAGGACAAACCCCATGGATCAAAGTAAGCCTTCGTTCTTTATCACGACGCCCATCTACTACGTCAACGCCGATCCGCACCTGGGCACGGCTTATTCCACCATCATCGCCGACGTTCAGGCCCGTTATCGTCGCTCCGCCGGCTATAACGTCAAGTTCCTGACCGGCATGGACGAGCACGGCGAGAAGGTCGCCGAGGCCGCAGCCAAGCACAACATGACGCCGCAGGAGTGGACCGACAGCCAGGCTCCGCACTTCAAGGAGCTTTGGAGCAAGCTCGAGATCTCCAACGACGACTTCATCCGCACCACCGAGCCGCGCCAGCATCATGCCGTGCAGTACCTGTGGGAGCGCATGAAGGAGTCCGGCTACCTGTATAAGGGCAGCTACGACGGTTGGTATTGCGTGCCTGACGAGACCTACTTCACCGATACGCAGGTCCAGAAGGGCGACGAGGAGTACGGCAGCGTCGGCCAGCACCTGTGCCCCGACTGCCACCGTCCGCTTGAGCGCGTGCAGGAGGAGTCCTACTTCTTTAAGCTTTCCGCTTTCCAGGACAAGCTGCTCAAGCTTTACGACGAGCACCCCGACTTTGTCGAGCCTGCGTTCCGCATGAACGAGGTACGTAGCTTTGTCGAGGGCGGCCTTAATGACCTTTCCGTGAGCCGTACGAGCTTTGACTGGGGCATTCAGGTCCCGTTTGACGAGGGTCACGTGACCTACGTGTGGTTCGATGCGCTGCTCAACTATATGACGGCCGTCGGCTACGGTGTCGACACCGACGAGGCGCGTGCCGAGCTGGCCTATCGCTGGCCCGCGCAGTTCCACATCGTGGGCAAGGACATCATCCGCTTCCACTGCGTCATTTGGCCCGCCATGCTCATGGCCATCGGCGAGGCCCTGCCCGAGCACGTCTTTGCCCACGGCTTCCTGACCGTGCGCAATGCCGAGACCGGCAAGGCCGAGAAGATGTCCAAGAGCCGCGGCAACGCCATCGCTCCGCAGGACGTTATCGACATGTTGGGCGTCGAGGGCTATCGCTACTACTTTATGACCGACGTCGTCCCCGGCACCGACGGTGCCATCAGCTTCGATCGCATGGAGCAGGTCTACAACGCCGACCTGGCCAACAGCTGGGGCAACCTTATCTCGCGTTCGCTCAACATGAGCGGCAAGTACTTTGATGGTTGCGCGCCCGCCAAGCCCGCATCGTTCGATGCGTTCGACAACCCGCTGGCAAAGATCGCCGATGGTCTGGTCGAGCGCTACATGGCCAAGATGGACGTGCTCGATTATGGTGGAGCTAAGGACGAGGTCATGGAGCTCATCCATGCCGCCAACCACTACATCGAGGACTCCGAGCCCTGGGCGCTTGCCAAGGACGAGGCCAAGGCTGACGAGCTGGCGTTTGTGATCTACAACCTGCTCGAGGCCATCCGCATTGCCGCTCACCTGCTGATGCCGCTCATGCCCCAGACTTCTGCCGAGGCCCTGCGCCGCCTGTCCTGCGAGGACGAGGCCGCGAGCGACGACCTCAAGGGCATTTGCGCTTGGGGCCTGCTTGCCGGTGGTCAGCCCGTCGAGAAGGGCGAGCCGCTGTTCCCGCGTCTGGGCTAAGCCGCTGCGCGCCATATCGGCAATTTGCTGTTTAGCTGTAAGGGCATGGCCGCAACGGTCCATGCCCTTTTGCTTTACGATGCAGCCACCATGTTAAGGAGGCAACCATGACAACTTCGCCTTTGGCAAACCCCACGGCAACTAGGGAGCTGCTAGAGGAGTTTGGCCTTGCGACCAAGCATCGCCTGGGCCAGAACTTCCTGATCGACAACCATGTGATCGAACGTATCTGTGAGCTCGCTGAGCTTGCGGGCGATGAGCGCGTGCTCGAGGTCGGCCCGGGTTGCGGCACGCTGACGTTGGCCCTGCTGCAGGAGGCGGCGTGCGTTACGTCGATTGAGGCAGATCCCGAGCTCGAGCCGGTGCTCGATGCTCACGCCGCCGACTACGCCAACTTCCGCTTTATCATGGGCGACGCGCTTAAGGTGGGCCCGGAGCAGATTGAGCAGGCCGCCGGCGGCGAGCCCACGGTATTTGTCGCGAACTTGCCCT
This sequence comes from Collinsella aerofaciens, assembly GCF_027679495.1. Lineage (GTDB taxonomy): Bacteria > Actinomycetota > Coriobacteriia > Coriobacteriales > Coriobacteriaceae > Collinsella > Collinsella aerofaciens_AK. The sequence continues at coordinate 6,489 of NZ_JAQEKC010000018.1, read as the reverse complement.
ATAACGTGGCGGCGACAATCATCCTGCAGTTCTTCCAGACGATGCCCGCGCTCAAGCGCGCCGTCGTCATGGTGCAAAAGGAGGTTGCCGATCGCATTGCCGCAGTGCCGGGCAACAAGACCTATGGCGGCTATACGGCAAAGCTCGGCCTGTATGCGCAGGTGACGGGTCGCTTTGAGGTGCCGCCGCGTTGCTTTATGCCGGCGCCGCACGTGGACTCGGCCGTCGTGCGTATCGACCGTGTTGACGGCGTGGTACCCGAAGGACTCGATCGCGAATTTGTGGCCCGCGTGATTGATGCTGCATTTGCTCAGCGTCGCAAGACCATCCGCAATTCCATGAGCGCCAACGGTTTTGCCAAGGACGTGCTCGATGCCGCTTTTGAGGTTTGCGGTATCGCACCCACCACGCGCGCCGAGACGCTCGATGTTGCCGACTTTGTCCGTCTGGCCCGGGAGCTAATCCATGATGCCTAATGCCGAACGCGTGACGTTTACCAAGAAAAAGAAGACGGTTGCTTGTCCCGTGCCTTTGGCGCCGCTTGCCGACACGCATGCACATCTGCTTTCGTTTTGGGGCAAGGATGTGCCCGAGACGCTCCTGCGTGCCAAAGCCGCGGGCGTCGACCTGTTGGTGACGATGTTCGACCCCATTGCCGACAAGCGCAGCGTGGCGGACTATAGCGACTGGCTGGTGCGCGAGATTCTTCCGATGCAGGATATCCCGCAGATCAAGTATCTTGCCGGCGTGCATCCGTATGGCGCGCCGGACTATACCGACGACGTTCATGCACAGGTCGTTGCCGCACTTGATGACCCCTTATGCGCCGGTATTGGCGAAATCGGCCTGGACTATCACATGGACTATGACGACGATATCGCGCCGGCACCCCATAACGTGCAGATTGATTGCATGGCGCGCCAGCTCGAGCTTGCCGTGCGCCGCAATGTGCCGGTGGAGCTGCACCTGCGTCACGAGGACTCGGATGGGGAGCGCACCTCGCACGTTGATGCGTACAACGTACTGCGCGAGGTGGGTGTGCCCCAGGCTGGTTGTGTGCTGCACTGTTTTGGCGAGGACCGCGCCACGATGGAGCGCTTTGTGGATTTGGGCTGCTATATCGCCTATGGCGGTGCGGCCACCTTTAAGCGCAACGACGATGTGCGCGAGGCATTTGCGGCAACCCCACTCGATCGAATTTTGTTCGAGACGGATTGCCCGTATATGGCTCCGGAGCCCATCCGCGGTCTTGAATGCGAGCCCGCAATGATCTCCATTACGGCAAACACGCTGGTCAACGACCGTGTCGATCGTACCGGCGAGGATGCTGAGGCAATCGCGCAAGCCGCTTGGGAGAATGCCTGCAAACTTTTTCAAAAATAGTTCTTGCGTTCGTGGTGGCGCTCCGTTATTCTAATTCCTGCACGCGGGCGTGGCGGAATTGGCAGACGCGTACGGTTCAGGTCCGTATGGGGGCAACCCCATGAAGGTTCAAGTCCTTTCGCCCGCACCATTAAATTAAAGAGCTCCCAGCAATGGGAGCTTTTTTGTTATGGGCCCATCACAGGGACTTGAACCTGTGAAGGAGCGAGCGTAAAGAAAACGCGGAGCGTTTTTAGCGAGCTGGCGAGGACGCCGGCAGGCGGCCGAAGCCGGTGCGGATCCGCGAAGCGGATACGCGGACGTCCTTTCGCCCGCACCATTAAATGAAAGAGCTCCCAGCAATGGGAGCTTTTTTGTTATGGGCCTCTTGTTGATGTCATGTTGCTGCTTCGTGCGGGTATCCTAGTGCCAACGTGTGCCTATCAGAGGAGAGACCATGCTGTTGTCCGGTATCATCGCCGCCCTTACCAGCCTTTTGATTCCCATCATCATCCTGTTGCTGCTGCTTCCTAACGCCTGCTATGTCGTTGAACAACAGCATGCCGTGATCATTGAGCGTCTGGGCAAGTTTAACCGCATCGTCAACGCGGGCTTCCACATGAAGGTGCCCGTGATCGACCGCAAGGCCGCCACGGTGAGTCTGCGCACCATGAAAAACGGTTTTGGCATCGACGTTAAGACCCAGGACAACGTGACCATCGGCCTTGAGGTCTCTGCTCAGTACCACGTGAGCTATGACATGGGCGCCGGCCCGGCAGATTCGGGCATCTACAAGAGCTACTATATGCTGCAGGAGCCCGTCGACCAGATGCGTGACTTCATCACCGACGCTCTGCGCTCTTCGATTCCCGTCTACACACTCGATGAGGTCTTTGCCAAGAAGGATGACATCGCCAAGGACGTTAATGCCACCGTGTCCGAGCAGATGGCTGCCTACGGCTTCACCCTCGTGTCGACACTCATCACCAAAATCGCGCTGCCGACCGAGGTCGAGAACTCCATGAACGACATCAACGCTGCCCAGCGCAAGCGCGCTGCGGCACAGGAGCTCGCTGAGGCCGACCGCATCAAGCGCGTCACCGAGGCGACCGCCGAGGCCGAGGCAATGGAAAAGGCGGGCGAGGGCATCGCCAACCAGCGCAAGGCCATCGCGCTGGGTATCAAAGATTCGCTCGAGATCATCCAAGAGACGGGTGTCGGCAATGACGAGGCCAACCAACTGTTCATGTTTACGCAGTGGTCCGAGATGATGACGGAGTTCGCTCGCACGGGTAAAACCTCGACGGTCGTGCTGCCGAGCGACTTTTCGCAGTCGGCCTCGATGTTCGAGCAGATGCTGACCGCCGGCAAAGTTCAAAACGATTCGAAGGAGTAGACGCGCGTGAAATACACCGTCGTTTGCGTCGGTAAGCTCAAGGAGCGCTTTTGGAAGGACGCGTGCGCTGAGTACACCAAGCGCCTAGGCGCCTATGCCAAGGTTGATATCCGCGAGGTGGCCGATATCGACCCGGCTAAGGCGGGCGGCGTGGATGCCGCGCGCGACAAGGAGGGGGCGGCAATTCTTGCTGCATTGCCGTCTCGAGCGCATGTGATCCTGCTGGCTATCGAGGGCAAGGAGCGTTCGAGTGAGGAGCTCTCGGCGAGGCTCGACGATCTTATGCTGCGAGGCAGCAGCGACATCGCCTTTGTGATTGGCGGTTCGGACGGCGTGAGCGATGAGGTGCGCGCCCGCGCCGACGAGATGCTCAGCTTTGGACGCATTACCTTGCCGCATAACTTGGCGCGCGTGGTGCTGCTGGAGCAAATCTACCGCGCCTGCAAGATCAGCCGTGGCGAGCCGTATCACAAATAGGTCGGCAATACGAAACAATGGCGTGGGACAATAGCTTTCGTTTTGAAGAGCGTGTCTGAGAGGACTATGAGATATGAAGATTGGATTTGTCGGTTTTGGCAATATGGCGAGCGCTATGGCCGATGGCTGGATCGCTGCCGGTGTAGCTGCGAGCGACATGTGCGCCTGCGCGGGTCGCTACGACGCACTGGTTGAGCGCTGCGAGGCGCGCGGCATGGTCGCCTGCCACGATGCCGCCGAGGTTGTCTCCGCATCCGATATCGTGGTCGCTGCGGTCAAGCCGTACATGATCGAGAAGGTATTCGCCCCGCTCAAGGATGCTCTTGCCAAAAAGGTCGTTCTGTCGGTTGCCTGGACCTGGGACAGTGCCAAGTGGGAGCAGGTCCTGCCGGGCGTCGCGCATATCTCGACGGTGCCCAACACACCGGTTTCGGTGGGCGAGGGCGTCATCGCTTGCGAGAAGGCTTCCACGCTTAGTGATGAACAGAGCGCAGTGGTGCTTGATCTGCTTGGCAAGCTCGGTGCGGTGGTTGAGCTCGATACGAGCCTGCTGTTTGTGGGCGGCACGGTGGGTGGTTGCGCTCCGGCATTCGTCGCCATGGCGATCGAGGCCCTGAGCGATGCGGCGGTCAAGCACGGTATCCCGCGCGCCGATGCCTATCGCATTGTGAGCCAGATGGTGCTGGGTACGGCAAAGCTGCAGCTCGCAACCGGTCAGCATCCCGCAGCGATGAAGGATGCCGTGTGCTCGCCCGGCGGTGCCACCATCAAGGGCGTCGTCGCGCTCGAGGACGCCGGCATGCGCAGCGCCCTGGTCAAGGCAATCGACGCAACCCTCCAGTAAAACCTGCTATTTAGGGACAGGTTTATTTTGGCAGGTTTTTCCTGCTGTTTTGTCCTTTTAGCGAAAAGCGCCCCGCAACTGGTTCAATTCCAGTTGCGGGGCGCTTGCGTTTGCCCAGATAAAACCGACCAAAATAAACCTGTCCCTTTTTGGCGAGTTAGTCCCAGAAGCTGTTTTCTTCGTCCTCGGACTTGGGGCCGCGGTCGACATACATCTTATGGGTGCGCTTCTCCATTACAAAGGCAAGAATCGCAAACAGCAGGATGCCGCCGGCGAAAAGGATGGCAAAACCGGTGCGGGTGCCAAACAAAAAGGAAAAAACTGCGTCCATTGGGTGCCTTCTTGCGTAGTTGAGTTGGGTCGTAAACGCTCATAAGTATATACTTGCCCATACATGTACAAGGTTGCAACCTAAATGGAATGTATATCGCCGGAGGATCTAATGCTTGATATCAAGTTTGTTCGCGAGAACCCCGATGCCATCGATGTCGCCATGGCTAACCGCCAGACGTCTTGGGATCGCGAGAAGTTCTTTGAGCTCGACGACGAGCGCCGTGCCGTCATCACCGAGGTCGAGGAGCTCCAGGCTACGCGCAATGCCGAGTCCAAGAAGATCGGCGCCCTGATGAAGGAGGGCAAGAAGGACGAGGCCGAGGCCGCCAAGGAGGCCGTGCGCGCCGTCAACGAGAAGATTGACGGTCTGGCCGAGCGCCGTACTGCTCTCGAGCAGGAGCAGTACGACTTCATGGCTCACCTGTCCAACATTCCTTGCGAGGCCACGCCGTACGGCAAGGACGAGGACGAGAATATTGAGCGCCGTCGTTGGGGCACCCCGCGCGAGTTCGACTTCGACTTTAAGCCGCATTGGGATCTGGGCACCGATCTGGACATCCTCGACTTCGAGCGCGGCAACAAGCTCTCCGGCAGCCGTTTTACCGTTCTCGGTGGCGCTGGCGCCCGCCTGGAGCGCGCCCTCATCAACTTCTTCCTCGATACGCACACCAGCCGTGGCTTTAAGGAGTGGTGGCCGCCCATCGTCGTCAAGCGTCAGACCATGTTTGGCACGGGTCAGCTGCCCAAGTTCGAGGACGACGCCTATCACGTCTCGGGCGACAACTTCCTGATCCCCACCGCCGAGGTCGTGCTTACCAACCTGCACGCCGGCGAGGTCCTCGATGCCGACACTCTGCCGCGCCGCTACACCGCCTTCACCCCCTGCTTCCGCGAGGAGGCCGGTTCCGCCGGTCGCGACACCCGCGGCATCATCCGTCAGCACGAGTTCGACAAGGTCGAGATGGTCAAGTTCGCTAAGCCGGAGGAGTCTGACGAGGAGCTTGAGAGCATGACCGCCGAGGCCGAGTTCCTGCTTCAGCAGCTGGGCCTTCCGTATCGCGTGATTAGCCTGTGCACCGGCGACCTGGGCTTCTCTGCCCGTCAGACCTACGACATCGAGGTCTGGCTGCCGAGCTACAACGCCTACAAGGAGATCAGCTCCTGCTCCAACTGCGGCGACTTCCAGGCCCGTCGCGCCAACATCAAGTATCGCGACCCCGAGAACTTCAAGGGCTCGCGCTACCTGCACACCCTCAACGGTTCCGGCCTGCCGGCTGGCCGCACCATGGCCGCCATCCTGGAGAACTACCAGAACGCCGACGGCACCATCACGATCCCTGAGGTTCTTCGTCCTTACATGGGCGGCCTCGAGAAGATCGAGCCGGTCGCGTAGGTTGCCTGCATAAGCGATTTGCGAGGGCGCTCCTTTTTGGGGCGCCCTTTTTGTGCGCAAAGCCTTACCATATCGTGCGGACAGCTCAATAGAAAACACACGAACAAACGTTCTGTATACAGCCATCTACCTGCTATGCTTTTGTTAAATTGAAGCGAGAGGAAGGGGATGCGATGGAGCTGTTTGATGAACGGGTAGTTTTGTTTGAGAGCGATGAAGGTGGGGAGCACCTACTAGTTACGTGTGAGCCATCGGGTATGGGTGGTTTGGTGGTGCGGCAGACGAGCGAGGGTCCGTTAACCCAATGGTGCTTTGAGGAGTCGCTGCATGTAGTTGAGACCTTTGTGACGCACGAGGGGCTTGTGGCGCTTGAGCAGTTCTATGGAGTTGGGACTTCTAACCAGGTAGCGCGCATGCTGAGCATCTCGTTTGCCGATTATGACTGCGCCCAGCGGGTGCGTTCGCTTTTGAGGGAACTCGGTGCCGGGTTCGATGTGGTTGAAAAACCGATTGATCGCATTGGGGATGTTGGCGCATGCGGAGCTGCGTGAGGAGCATATTCTCGAAAAAAGTTTGAGATTGTGCTTGACTCCAACTAACTAAAGTGGTTTTATATGTCTTGCGCTGCGGCGTTACCTCAGCTGGATAGAGGGTCTGACTACGAATCAGAACGTCATAGGTTCG
>NZ_JAQEKC010000017.1:0-50379 GCF_027679495.1 Collinsella aerofaciens | reverse complement strand
CCGATCTCGGAAGGCACGTGCAGACCTTTCGTCATGGCCTCCTACCTTTCTTTCGGGCCTTTCGGCCGAATCTCTCAGCGCCCTTCCGTAACGGGCACTGCTTGCTGACAGCTCTAGTTATATCCAAATTCCACCCGCAATTCCACCTCGCCCCCGAACGGTCAACAAAGTGCGATGAACGGTATATCGCATGTGATTCCCCCATGATGTACTTCGGCGTTCTAAAGTAACTTTTCTAAGGTAAACGCTCTTTTTTCTTAAAAACCATTTGCGATTGCGTCTCTAAACTTTTGATTCAGAATTGCATAGCTAAATCGGTTTTATGTATATAAATGATGTTTGTTTACGTTTCCGCCTGCATTCAATGATATTCAGCTATCCATCATTCTTATTCACACTTACGTACCAGTTGAGTGAGGATATAGACCGCTTGCAGACGAGCAGGGCGTCAGTCCTATGACTCGTCAGCGTAAGAAGTAGGTAAAGATACCGTTCACGCGATACGTTCGTGCCAGCGGTCGACTAAATTGAGACAATAGTGAATAAGAGTTAGGCTACCGTCCCCTACGGGGACTGAACGGACAGATGCATATGCCGAGCAAAATCGAAAAGAAGCAAGCCGCTGCAAAGCTGCGCAAGCCGCCGCGCGACTTCTCGTACACGCAAAACCGAGAGCTTAGCTGGCTGCGCTTTAACAACCGCGTGCTCGACGAAGCCTTCGATGAGACCGTTCCGCTGTTCGAGCGTCTAAAGTTCGTGTCGATTTTCGAGTCTAACCTCGACGAGTTTCTCATGGTGCGCGTGGGCGGCCTGTCCGATCTGGCAGAGCTCAAAAAACAGCCTGTCGACAACAAGAGCAATATGACCGCCTCCGAACAGGTCGATGCTGTCATGGCCGAAATGCCCGGGCTCCTTACTCGTTGGGAATCCATCTTTAAGAGCATCGAAGGCAAGCTCGACACCTTGGGCGTTCACCGCGCCCGCATCGATTCGCTTACGCCCGAGGAGCGCACCTTCGTAACCCGCTACTTCCAGGCCTACGTGTCGCCGGTCATCTCGCCGCTGGTCATCGATCCGCGCCACCCCTTCCCCAACCTGCGCAACGGCGCGCTCTATCTGGCCTGTGGTCTGGACGGCGCCACCGACGAGGAGAGCCTGCTGGGCCTTATCGAGATTCCCGCCTCGATGAACCGCGTGGTCGAGATTCCCTCGCCCACCGGCACCTACTCCTACATCTTGCTCGAGGACGTCATTCTCGCCTGCCTGGACAGCTGCTTTGGCTCCTATAAGCCGCTGGATCGTGCGCTGATCCGCGTCACCCGCAACGCCGACATCGATCCGGACGGCGAGGGCGTCGAAGAGGAAGAGGACTACCGCCAGCACATGAAGCGCATCCTCAAGAAGCGCCTGCGCCTGCAGCCGGTAGTGCTCGCCGTCTCGGGGTCGCTCGAGAAGGCGACGCTCAAGACTATCCGCAAGGCGCTCGAGCTCTCGCGTCGCTCGGTCTTTACCTGCGATATCCCGCTCGACCTGGGCTACGTCTTTGGCATTGAGGGCAAGATTCCCGAGCACCTGCGCAACGAGCTGCTCTTTACGCCGTTTAAGCCGCAGCCCAACCCCAACATCGACATGACCCGCTCCATCCGCGAACAGGTGCTGCAGGGCGACAAGCTGCTCTTTTATCCCTACGAGGCCATGAACCCCTTCCTGGATCTGGTGCACGAGGCCGCCTACGACCCCGAGTGCATCTCGCTGCGCATCACGCTCTACCGCGTGGCCAAGCAGAGCCGCCTGTGCGAATCGCTGATCGATGCTGCCGAGAACGGCAAAGAGGTCACGGTGCTCATGGAACTTCGTGCCCGCTTTGACGAGCAGAACAACATCGAGTGGGCCGAGCGTCTGGAAGAGGCGGGCTGCACCGTCATCTATGGTTCCGAGGGCTTTAAATGCCACTCAAAGATCTGCCAGCTCACCTATCGCGAGGGCATGGCGCTCACCCGTCTCACGCTTTTGGGCACCGGCAACTTTAACGAGAAGACGGCCAAACTCTACAGCGACTTTATGCTCATGACCGCCCATCCCGGCATCGGTGAAGACGCCAACCTGTTCTTCCGCAATCTGTCGCTGGGCAACCTGCGCGGCGACTACCGCTTCCTGGGTGTGGCGCCCGTCGGACTGAAACCGCTCATCATGCGCGGCCTGGATCGCGAGATCCAGCGCGCCCTTGCCGGCGAGCCCGCCCGCGTGTTCTTTAAGCTCAACTCGCTGACCGACCGCGAGGTCATCGACAAAATCGCCGAGGCATCGTGCGCAGGAGTCCGCGTGGACATGATCATCCGCGGTATCTCGTGCCTCAAGCCCGGTGTTCCGGGCAAGACCGAGAACGTGCATGTCCGTTCTATCGTCGGACGCTTTTTGGAGCATGCGCGCGTTTACGCCTTTGGCGTGGACTCGGACATGATCTATCTGAGCTCGGCCGACATGATGACGCGCAACACCGAGCACCGCGTGGAGATCGCCTTCCCCGTGCTCGACCCCACCTGCCGCGCCCTAGTACACGAGTACATGGGCATGCAGCTGCGCGACAACGTGAAGGCCCGCAGCCTCACGAGCGACGGCACCTGGGTCCCCGTAGAGCGTGCAGAGGGTGAGAAACCCCTCAACTCGCAGGAAGCTCTACTGGAGCGTGCCTATCGCAACGCCGAGGCCGCGCCCGAGCCCGTCATTGAGGCGGAACCTGCCCCCGAGGCCGAGCCGCAGCCAGTAGCACCCAAGGTCCAAGAGGTCCAGGCGACCGTCATTGAGCCCGAGCCTGCACCTGCACCTCGGCCCGAGACGCAGGTCACCAAGCCCGCACCCGAGACGAGCGCCCGTCGCGATAAGCCCGCTGGCAAGACCAAGGCCATCGAGCGCCATCGCCCCGGTCGCGTGCGCATGGGCCTGGGCCTGATCGGCCTGGGTCTTAAGACGCTCATTACCGGCAAGACGAAATAGTCGTTTGTAGAAGCAGTTTGTAGAAGCGCCCCGCATTTGAGGAAAGCCTCGGATGCGGGGCGCTTTTCCCTGCTACCATGGTGCGAACAACAACGCGAATGACAGGCAGGAATATGAAGCTCACTATAGAATCGATGACCTACGGCGCCGACGGGCTGGCGCACGCCGACAACGGCAAGGCCGTCTTTGTGCAGGGCGCCGTGGCAGGCGACACCGTCGAGGCCGAGGTCGTACAGGACGGCAAGTCGTTCATGCGTGCCCGCACCACCGAGATTCTGGAGCCAAGCCCCGATCGCATTCAGCCTCCCTGCCCCTTCGTGGGCATCTGCGGCGGCTGCTCGTGGGGCAATCTCTCACGCACGGCACAGCTCGCCGCCAAGGAGCAAAACCTGCGCTCCACGCTCGAGCGCATCGGCAAGTTCGCTCCTGAGCAGGTCGATGAGTTGGTACAGCCCATCTGCCACACCAAGGACGACTGGGGCTACCGCAATAAAATCGAGCTCGAACCGACCGTCGTCAACGGTCGCGTGCGCCTTGGCATGCACGGTGTCGACCCCAGCAAAATCGTGACCGTCGATACGTGCCCGCTGTTCGATAAGCGCTTCCCGAAGGCGCTCAAATCGGTCGTCGGCGCACTCAACTATCTAAGCGGCAGCCATGACTTGGGGCTCGAACGCGTGGGCATTCGCGCATCGCGCCGCACCAAGGCACTCGAGGTCGCACTCTGGACGCCCACAGGCTCTTTTCCGCGCTCGCAGGTCTCCCGCGTGCTGGCGGACGCCGCTCATCCCACGAGCATCGTGCGCGTGATGAGCAAGGGCGAAAAGAAGGCCCGTCGTGTCTCCAAGGTCGAAATGCTCGCCGGAGAGGGCTCATGGACCGAGAATATCGCCGAGGGTCAGATGCGCTTGTCTGCCCCGTCTTTTTTCCAGGTCAACACCAAGGGTGCCGAGATTTTGATCGATCTTGTCATGGAAGCGCTCGACCCGCAGGAAGACGAGCTTGCCGTGGACCTGTACTGCGGTGCCGGCACCTTTACCCTGCCGCTCGCCCGCCGCTGCGACTTTGTCGCCGCCGTCGAGGCCTACGGCCCCGCCGTGCGCGACCTGCGCCGTAACCTGGAGATCAACAAGCTCGATAACGTCGACGTCATTGGCGGAGACGCGGTGCGCGAGTTCCCCGACCAGGATGCCGACGTCTTGGTGGTCGACCCGCCGCGTGCAGGCCTCGCCCCCGAGGCGATCGACCTTATCGCCAGCACGAGTGCCCGCGATGTCGCCTACGTGAGCTGCGACCCGGCCACCCTGGCGCGCGATCTCAAACGCTTTGTCGAAGAAGGCACCTTCTCCCCCGTAAAGATCACGCCAGTCGACCTGTTCCCACAAACCTTCCACTGCGAGACCGTCGTCCACCTTAGGCGCAACTAGCCGCTTAATCATTGCTCAGAAAATCATTGGGAAATCGAGCGTGGCAAGCGGAGGTCTTCGGGGTATAAGACGGCTAATTGTATGCCGCCTATGAAAGGAACCCTCATGCCCAGCGTTGCCGTTCTCGCCGCCGATGGCTTTGAAACTATTGAATGCTTGACCATGGTCGATGTCATGCGTCGCGGCGGCGTGCGTGCCACGCTCGTCTCGATCATGCCCACGCGCGAGGTCGTAAGCTCGCTGCAGATCCCCGTGACCTGCGATGCGCTCTTTGATGAGATCAACTTTGACGAGTACGACTGCGTCGTGCTGCCCGGCGGCCTGCCCGGTGCCACCAACCTGCGCGCAGATCAGCGCGTCTGCGACGTGGTCTGCGAGTTCGCCGCAACCAAGCACGTCGCCGCCATCTGCGCCGCCCCGTTTATCCTGGGCGAGCTCGACCTGCTCGAGGGGCGCCATGCCACGTGCTTCCCTGGCTTTGAGAAAAGCTTCCCCGAAGGCGCCTATACCGGCGAGAAGGTCACGCAAGACGGCAACATCATCACTGCCAGCGGCATGGCACAGTCCCTCCCCTTTGCATTGGAGCTGCTGCGCACGCTCGCCGGCGACAAGGCCGTCGAGAAGGTCGCCGAGGGCATCCAACTATGATTTTGGCTTCGCAATCGCCGCGCCGCATAGAGCTGATGCGCGAGGCAGGCTACAACATTCGCGTGATTCCCGCGGATATCGACGAAACGCCCTTTGATGGCGAGGCCCCGCTCACGCTTGTCGAGCGCTTGGCACGCGCCAAGGCGGCTGCCGTTGCTGCCGAGCATGCCGAGCCCAATGAGCTAACGGTCGCGGCCGACACCATCGTCACCTTTGACGGCAAGATTCTGGGCAAGCCGGCAACCGAGGACGAGGCGCGCACTATGCTCCGTGAGCTTTCGGGCCGCACGCACCAGGTCGCAACCGGCGTCTGCATCGTTAAGGCAGGCGATACGGCCGCCCCGCATGCCGCCGAAAGCCTGTCCTTTGTCGATGTGACCGACGTGACGTTCTACGAGCTCACCGACGAGCAGATCGAGCACTACGTCGCCTCGGGTGAGCCCATGGACAAGGCCGGCGCCTACGGCATTCAGGGCACAGGAGGACGCATGCTCGTGCACGATATTTCGGGCGACTTCTATAACGTGGTGGGCCTACCCATCGCCCGCGTCGCGCGCGCGATTCAAAAACTCTCGTAATTGCATCTGGCGCTGGGTATCCCCCGGCGCCTACAATTTTGGCGTACCGTACGGATCCCGACCGGGCACAAGGCGCGGCGGAAAACCGATAGGAGTTAAACATGGATACACTGCTCGAGGCCATTGACGTCTGCGATGTCGATGGCTTTTGCTATGGCAACTATACGGACGAGGAGGCCGGCACCGGTTGCACCGTAATCGTGGCACCCGAGGGCGCCACCGGCGGCGTTGACGTTCGCGGCGGTGCTCCAGCATCGCGCGAAACCGACCTGCTGCGACCCGAGAACACCGTCGACAAGGTCCACGCCGTCTGCCTTTCGGGTGGATCGGCCTTTGGCCTCGAGGCTGCAAGCGGCGTCGCTCGCGAGCTTGAGAGCCGCGGCATCGGCCTTCCCGTCGGCCCCACGCAGGTGCCTATCGTGTGCTCCAGCTGTATCTTCGACCTCGCCTTTGGTAACCCCACCGTGCGCCCCGACATTGAGGCCGGCATCGCCGCCGTGCGCGAAGCACTCGACCACACCCCCACCAAGCTCGAACAGGGCAACGTAGGCGCCGGCACGGGCGCTACCGTGGGTAAGCTCATGGGGCCTGCCACCTGCATGAAGGCCGGCCTTGGAGCTGCCGCCGTGGCACTCGGCCCCATCAAGGTGGGCGCCGTGGTCTCGGTCAACGCCTGCGGCAACGTTGTCGACCCCTTCACCGGCGAGTGGGTCGCCGGCATGCGCGCCGCAGCCGATAGCGACCAGATCGTCGACATGGAACTCGCAGCCTTTGCCGCCGCCGGATCCATGCAGATGCCGCTCGACCGCACCAACACCACCATCAGCTGCATCGTCACCAACGTGGAACTCACTAAGGCACAAGCCACCAAGGTCTCCCAGATGGCCGCAGACGCCTACGCACACGCCATCCGCCCCACACACACCACCAACGACGGCGACACCATCTACACCCTCGCCAGCGGCAAACTGGGCGCCCAGGCAAGCGCCGCCGTTCCCCTAGACCTACTGGGCATGCTCGCCGTAAGGGCCCTACAGACCGCCATCGTAAACGGAGCCAAAACCGCCAAAACCTCCCACGGCATCCCCGGCGCCGCGAAGTAGCCTAACCTGACCGGTTGCCCGGTGGGGCTTGGTTATGTTTGCTGCTCTACAGTCCTGGCTCGCACGAAGAGCACATTAAGTGCTCTTCGGCTCGTGCGGAACTCGCGACAAACATAACCAAGCCCCACCGGGCAACCTACCAACCAGATTCTTTTCAGCCCAGGCCCCTGTGTACCGCGCGTCGAAGATCTTCAAATTCAAATAAACTGACAATCGATTCTTATAGCAGAGGCCCCTTGGCCTTTAGTTTGATACAAGTTCCGTACGAGCCGGAAAGCACTTAATGTGCTTTCCGTGCGAGCAGGACTGTTCGCAGTAGCAAACTAAAGGCCAAGGGGCCCAGTCAACCTATCAACAGCGATTACTCAGCAGCTAGTTGAATTTGAAGATCTTTGAGGCAAGACGGTATAGGCCGAGTGTGGTTTTGTCTCCGGCCCGTCCGCGCAGATTGGTGAAGAACCCGACCACGCCGTAGCGGGCACGACGATACATGCGCTCGTCGTAGGCCTTCAAATCATTCCACAGCGTCTTCAGGCGCTCATCGGCGCAATCTTCCTCGGAAAGCTTGGTAAGCACCGAGCAGATCGCCATCATCATGGTGAAGTAGCCCATCATGTACGAACGTAGACGCGAGGACTCGACGTCCTGGTACAGGTGGAACGATTCCATCATGATGCGCGTTACGCGGAACTGCTGACCCAGGCGCTTGACCATCGTGGCCTCATTGACGCTCTGGCCCTCGCGACCGATAAAGTAGCGATAGAGGTCGATGTCGGCGTAGTACATGGTCTTGCAACGCGGCAGCGGCACGTAAGCGTAGATGTTGTCCACGTAGAAGGTGTGCGGCGGCATGGGCAGGTTAGACTCGCGCAGCACATCCGTGCGATAGCACAGGCTGTGCATGAGCAGATTCTGGTCCAGACGGAAATGACCGATTTGATCCCAGGTAAAGATCTTTTTGCGCGGCAGGGCAAACTTGTAGCCAATAGCGGTATGTGTGCCCTCGTAGACCTTCTCGTACACATAATTCGAGATAAACAGGTCGACGCGCTGGTCGCGCTCCTCAAAGCCACGTAGAATCGACAGCATGGTCGAAAGCGCCGCGCCATCGAGCCAGTCATCCGAGTCAACGACCTTGTAGTACGTACCGTGCGCCTCACGCAGGCCCGAGAGGACGGCGATACCGTGGCCGCCGTTTTCCTGGTGCACCGCGCGGATAATGCCGGGATAGCGGGCCTCCCACTCGTCGGCCTTGGCGGCCGTCTCGTCCTTGGAGCCGTCGTCCACCACGATAATCTCGATATCGGTAGCGTAATTGCTCCCCTCCAGAATGGAGGTGATGCAATGGTCCATGTCCTTGGCGGCGTTATACGAGGGAATACCGAATGTTATGACTTTATGCATGGCAGGCGATAATCTCATCCGAAAGATCGAGGGCAGAATTGGTTACGGCGTCCATGTCGTAGTAGCGATACTCGGCCAGACGACCCACCGGGTGGAAGTTCGTCAGGTTCTGAACGCGCTCAAGATAGCGTTCATAGAGCTCACGGTTCTCGGGCTCAAGAATGGCGTAGTATGGCGTCTCGCCCGAGCCGGGCGTATAAGCCTTGGAGTACTCCTTCATGATGGTGGTCTTGCCGGGCAGGACCTGACCGGTCATGTTCTTGAACTCGGTAATGCGCGTGTAGTCCTCGCTCGTAGTGTAGTTGACGGTGCCCACGGGCTGGAACTGGTCCATTTCGAGCGTCTCGAATTTCATGTCAAGCGTGCGGTACGGCAGGGCGCCCAGGTCGAGGTTGAACAGCTCGTCGAGCGGACCGGTGTAGACGATCTCGCCGCCATAGACCTTGCCGTCGATCTTGACGGTGGTCTCGTCGATCTCGAAGAGATCGCGAGCATCCACGTCACAGAACACGTCAATCAGATCGTGGTCGAGCATATGCTCGAACAGCGCGGTGTAGCCGTCCTGCGGCATACCCTGGAAGGGGGCCTGCGGGAAGTAGCGATCATCGTCGCCCACAAAGACGGGAACGCGGCCGGTGATCGAGGGATCGATTTGATCAGGCGTCTGGCCCCACTGCTTCATGGTGTAGTGCAAAAAGACGTTCTCGTAGACGTAGTCGGCGACCTCAGCCAAGTCGGGGTCGTTCTTCTTGCGCAGCTCCATAATGGGTACCTTGACGTCCTTGCCAAAGGTCTCCACGAGCTTCTGATACAGCTCCTCGCCACGCTCGTCACCAAAGGCGAGCTTAAGGCTCGCGTGGTTAAAGGGCACGGGCATGAGGGTGCCGTTGATGTTGGCGAGCACCTTGTGCTGGTAGTCCGTCCACTTGGTAAAGCGCGACAGGAAGTTGTGCACGCGCTCGTTAAAGGTGTGGTAGATGTGCGGACCGTACTCGTGGACCAGGATTCCCGCCTCGTCAGTGCAGTCGAAGGCATTACCCGCAATGTGGCTACGGCGCTCCAAAACGGCAACACGATAGCCGATAGTTTCGGCAAGACGGCGGGCGCAAACGGCACCGGCATAACCGGCGCCGACAACGATCATGTCGTACGCACCGGCATTAAAGCCTTCAGGCAGGCCTGAGGTAATCTGCATCGATACTCCTTGTCAAAAGCCACACGCTTTTTAACTGGGCTTTTTCTCGAACATACGTCGAGACATATTTATCAGAGCGATTATAGCGCTAATGCGTCCTATAATGAGCTTGCCACACAAGGAAAGCTCAAGCACCGCGGCGTACATTATTGAAAGGTAAACCCGCTAGCAGCGGGTTTATTCGTGTACAGCCGGGCGCCTGGAGCTTAGCGAAACGCTTGTAAGGAGTAACATGAGCGATTTCCTAAACCGTATGAAGTCTGCCGCCAAGGCCGACCTTAAGACCATCGTCCTGCCCGAGGGCGAGGACCCGCGCACCATCGTCGCCGCCACCAAGATCATCGAGGAGGGCCTGGCAAAGATCGTCATCCTGGGCAACCCCGACGAGATCGACGTTCCCGGCGCTACCGTCATCGACCCGCGCAATGCCGAGAAGCACGAGGAGTACGCGCAGAAGTTTGCCGAGCTCCGCGCCAAGAAGGGCGTTACCATCGAGCAGGCTCGCGCCCAGGTGATGGACGCCACCTACTTTGGCACCATGATGGTCAAGATGGGCGACGCCGACGGCCTGGTCTCCGGCGCCTGCCACTCCACCGCCGACACCCTGCGCCCCGCGCTGCAGATCCTCAAGACCGCCCCGGGCACCAAGCTGGTCTCGGCCTTCTTCGTGATGTGCACCGATACCCCGCAGTTCGGCACCGACGGCACGCTGATCTTCGCCGACTGCGGCCTCAACATCAACCCGTCCTCCGACGAGCTCTCCGAGATCGCCATCGCCTCCGCTCACTCCTGGTCCACCTTTATGGGCAGCGTCGAGCCGCACGTGGCCATGCTCTCCTACTCCACCATGGGCTCCGCCGGCGGCGAGGTCGCCAAGAAGGTCCAGGAGGCCGTTAAGTTCTGCAAGGAGAAGGCTCCCGAGCTCGCCATCGATGGCGACCTGCAGCTCGACGCCGCTATCGTTCCCACCGTCGCCCAGCTCAAGGCCCCCGGCTCCTCCGTTGCCGGCAAGGCCAACGTGCTTGTGTTCCCCGATCTCGAGGCCGGCAACATCGGCTACAAGCTGGTCCAGCGCTTCGCCGGCGCCGACGCTTACGGCCCCATCCTGCAGGGCATCGCCAAGCCGGTCAACGACCTTTCGCGCGGCTGCTCTGCTGACGACATCGTGGGTGTCGTGGCCATCACTGCCGTCCAGGCTCAGATGGCTGAGTAGCGAACATATCCCCTCGGGACCCTACAGGGTAAAGCTCTGAAAACGTCCTCGGACATGCATGAAACCCCCGCTGCGCACTTCGTGCGGCGGGGGTTTCATGCGTCCTGCGGAATATTTTCAGAGCTTTACCCTGTAGGGTCCCTGCCGTCACATGGCATTCAGGGCATCTGGAGTGGACGGCGGCTTGGCTACGAGCTGGGGCTGAGAATCTGAATGGTCGGGTGTCGTTGTTGGAAGCGCAGGCGATGCCAGCGGTGATCACTTTGGGACCGAAATGTTGGCTGCGGTTCGATGTCTGGCCACCGGAAAGCATGTCCCGGTTTGAAGGCGGATTGTGGGATGTGGCTTCCGCTTGGGACCTGTTTGGGAAACTTTGGGACGGAATTTTGCTTTATTGTGGGTCACACTTTCCGCAACGTGCCTCAACCGGAAAGCGTGTCCCAGTATTTGCGCTCGAAATGGGATGGGGTTTCCGCCGTCCGCCTGCTAGCAAAAAGGCCTCCGGAGCTGTTGCTCTGGAGGCCTTTCGTTTACTTGCAAATGCGCGCGTTAGTTGTTCTTGGTCAGACGCTCGACGTCGTGGGCGATCATGTATTCCTCGTCGGTGGGGATGACCATGACCGTGACGGCGGAACCGGCGGCACTGATGACCTGCGGGCCGTTGCCCACAGCCTCGCGGTTCTTGTTGTTGTCGATGCGCACGCCCAGCCACTCAAAGCAGTCGCAGAAGGCCTTGCGAATCGACCAGTCGTTCTCGCCGATGCCGGCGGTAAAGGTAATGGTGTCCACGCCCGCCATGGAAGCGATCATGGAACCGGCCTGCTGCATGGCCTTATAGGCGAACATATCGAAGGCGAGCAGGCAGCGCTCGTCGCCCTCGGAGGCGCGCGTGCGGATGTCGCGGGCGTCGTTGGAGATGCCCGAGATGGCAAGCAGACCAGACTGCTTGTTCATCATGTCATCGACTTCCTGGTAGCTGTAGCCGCCCTCGCGCTGCAGGTAGCACACGGTGGCCGGGTCAATGGAACCACAACGGGTGCCCATCATCAGGCCATCGAGCGGCGTGAGACCCATCGTGGTGTCGCGGCACACGCCATCCTCGATAGCAGCGAGCGAAGCACCGTTGCCCAGATGGCACGAAAGCAGACGGTGACAGCGCGAACCCAGGATCTCCTTGGCCATCATCCACTCATAGCGGTGGCTCGTGCCGTGGGCGCCGTACTTGCGCACGTGGTACTTGTCGCACACGTCCTTGGGCAGCGCGTAGGTGTAGGCAACCTCGGGCATGGTCATGTGGAACGAGGTGTCGAAGACCGCCACGTTGGGCAGCTCCGGATACTTCTCACGGCAATACTCAATCGCCGCGGCCTCGCCGTAGTTGTGCAGCGGAGCAAGCGGTGCCACCTCAAGAATCTTGGCCATAACCTTGTCGTCAACAACTGCGGAATCATCGAAGTGCCAGCCGCCCTGAACGATGCGATGCCCAATGCCATCAATCGTAAAGTCGGTCTTCTCGAGCTCCTCGAGCACGCGAGCGATAGCAGAGCGATGATCGGGGAAAGGGACCTCCTCGGTCTGCTTGGCGCCACCGTTCTCGGAGTGGCCAAAGATGCCCATGTCCGAACCGATGCGTTCGCAGTTGCCCTTGGCGAAAACCTCGCGGGTATCGGTATCCAAAAGCTGATATTTAAGGCTTGAGCTGCCGGCGTTGACAACAAGTACGTTCATGAGACTCCTTTGCAGTGCAATACGGTCGACGCAGGCCCCTTAAGGCGGCCGCATTTTAATAAGAAGTTATCACAACTTGATAAATAGCTATCAGGCATTTCGCCCAACGAGCACAAAAGAGGGGCCGAACGGCGCTCGGTCGTCCAGCCCCTCCCCTCTTGCAATTACTTGCCGTTGACGATGCGCTCGACGTCGGAAGCGATCATGAACTCCTCGTCCGTGGGGATGACGAAAATCTTGACCTTGGAATCCTTGGCAGACAGGCACCAAGCGCCGTCACCACGCAGGGCGTTGCGGGCATGATCCATCTTGACGCCCATAAAGGCCAGACGGTCGGCAACGCCGGCGCGAACAGCCGGAGCGTGCTCGCCGATACCGGCAGTAAAGACCAGGGTGTCCATACCGCACATAGAAGTAGCCATCTCGGCAGCCTTGGCGGCAATCTTGTAGACAAACATGTCGAAGGCGAGCTGAGCATCGGGGTCACCAGCGGCGGCAAGCTCCTCGACGTTGCGGCAGTCGTTGGTCTTGCCGCCGGTCACAGCCAAAAGGCCGGACTTCTTGTTCATCATCTCGTCGACCTCGTCGAAGGTGTAGCCGCCCTCGCGCTGCAGGTAGCACACGGTAGCCGGGTCGATGGAGCCGCAGCGGGTGCCCATCATGACGCCGTCGAGCGGGGTGAGACCCATGGTGGTGTCCATGCACTTGCCGTCCTCGATGGCGCACAGGGAAGCACCGGAGCCGATATGGCACACGACGACCTTGCGAGCCTCGCCGTTGGTCATCTCGGCGACCTTCTTGGAGATGTAACGGTAGCTGGTGCCGTGGGCGCCGTACTTACGGATGTGCAGCTTGTCGCAGACGTCCTTGGGCAGGGCGTAGGTCTTGGCGACCTCGGGCATATTGAAGTGGAAAGCAGTGTCGTAGACCGTGACGTTGGGCAGGTCGGGATACTGCTCCAGGCAGTACTCGATAACGTTGGCCTCGGGGTTGTTGTGCAGCGGGGCGAGGGGAGCGACCTCGCGGATCTTGGCGAGGACGTCCTCGTCGACGAGGGAGGAATCGCCGAAGTACCAACCGCCCTGAACGATACGGTGGCCGATGCCCTCGATCTTGACGCCGTTGGCCTCGAGGTCCTTCAGGACGACCTCGATGGCGACCTTGTGGTCGGGGAACTCGATGTTCTCGGTCACTTTCTTGGAACCGTTGGCAGCGTGGGTGAAGGTACCGCCGGTAAAGCAGACGCGCTCGCAGGAGCCCTTTGCGGACACCTTGTGGGACTTGGTATCGATGACCTGATACTTAAGCGTCGAAGATCCTGCGTTGACGACCAGAACGTTCATGTGTCTCCCTACTAACAGGCGGTGTGGCGCCGCCAGGTTACATACGCTTCAATAATAAACCCAAACGCCCTCGCGCTCGGGTTTATTGCGTTGATATATAAGTTATCGGTGTCCAAATACTCACGGCCTTTGACTTGTAAGACGAAAGAGCGCGGGGATATACACCAAGGAAGAAATCCCGAGCGCAACAAGCAATACGACTCGAATGCCTGCAACGCTACTCAACACAGCGTTGAGCAGATAGAAAAGAACAGCACCCACCGCCACCATCTGGCTTTGAACCGAAATCAGTGAACAGCGCATCGATGAATCGGCAGCATTTTGGAAAACTGAGTATTTGATTGGGGCAAACAACGAGTACGTAACCGTCTGCAGCACATAGAACACGGGCAGCAAATTAGCCGGAGTAAGGGGGATCAAAAACAAAGCTGTCAATACTAAGCGAATGATGCCGCAAATACGCGCAAAACGGCCCTTGTCGACATGAGCAATCACACTGGGCACAATAAGCCCCATGGAGGCCGAGGCAAGGAGCTGGACCGCAATGGTCGCACCCGAAGCGACGGCATTCATTCCGCGACCCGCAAGCAGCAGTGAGAAAAAGTCTTCCAGGGCGACAAAAGCAAATGCCTGAGAACAGTCCATGATGAACGCTGAACGAAGAATGCCATTACCCGCAATAGCGGCACCGATCATCTTCGGGCTAATTCCACGCTCAGGTGCCCCCGCAGTGCCCCCTCTTCGCATCTCAGGAATGCAGACAACGACAACCAACGTCAACACCATTGCGATGATATCTGCCGAAAGACCAATGAGATATGCACCGACAGACGAAATGAAACCGCCCACGCAAGAGGAGATGGCATAAGAGGCATAGAAAACAAATCGCTCAAAGACATTAAGTCTTACGAGCTGGTCCTGAGAGACGCTGTCAATGTAAATCGCTTCGATGGATCCGCTCACACATGCAACGGCAAAACCTTTGAGAGCAAACGCGCCGATTAAAAGCAGAGGAGAACGGACGAGAAGCAGGGCGGCGTAGTATCCAAGCATCCCCACGACGCCAACGAGACCACTTGTCTTTCGTCCAAACCTATCAGCAATATAGCCAGTGGGAACTTCAAGGATGAACTTGCTCACTTGATATGCAATCATCATGCTAGAAATCGCTGCCATCGAAAGTCCGACGAACTCAAGGTAGACAGTTAGGAAATACAAGATGGTGCTGAAGTTCGACAGGAAAACGAACGTCATATAAAGCAAAACCGTACGATTTTTCATGTTCCGCCCTCCAAGAGCCAATAACCCAAGCCGAAATCTTGGAAAAGCATGAGGGCAAAGCCGTCAGTCATGTGTTACAAGGCGTCAACATTCACTTGACGCCACGAGGCCAAATGGCCTCACGAAGCGAGATGACGCAATAGGTGAAGGAAAACCGTCTGGTGTCGATCGGTCCAGGCATTTTGTCGATAGCAAAAGTAGATGGGCAAGGCTACGTCATGCGAGCCTTCAATGGAACACTCGCTCACTTCCAGTCCATCTGATGCGAGAGAAGAGCCAGAAAAGCTCAATATCAATCCCCCGGCTTGAAGAAACTCAGCCTGCGCTCTGTTTCCGTATTCGACGTCGCGGAAGCGGAAATTAACCAGCTGAGCTTCGGGGCATTGATTGATCGCATTGAGACAGGGCGACAAATTAATGGGAACAGCTAACCTGCCGCCCAGTAACTCACGAACGGTCATAGCACCCACAGATTGATGACCCGCTGGGCACGAAAGAACCTTGAGCTCCTTTTCACCCAAGTATTTCGAAGAAAGGACACTGTCCCTTGGTTCCTCAAATGAGATGGCCGCATCCGAAATGCCAAGCACAAGTGATTCAAAGCATGTAGCCGTTGGCTGATGCCAAACATCAAGGTGAATCTGAGGGTGCGAGCTTTCAAACGAGTCGTACCAGTTTTCGGAAAAAAGACGCCCCCGCCCGTGAAGACAGGGGGCGTAAAGACGGAAATGGCCGTCGGGCGAAACGCCGCCGTTCCCCGATTGAGCGTACTTTTTGAGATCGTCGACTTGCGCCAGGATCACGCGTGCACGATGCGCAAATTCTCTGCCCGCCGGAGACAAAACAGCCTCCCCCGCCGATCGGTCGAGCAAAACAATCTGATACTCAGATTCCAACTTTTTTATTGCCGACGAAACGGCCTGCGGACTCACGTGAACGGCGCGAGCCGCTTTGCGCACGCCGCCATAGTTCGCTACGGCTTGAAGGTATTCGAGTTGAGAAAGCTGCATAGATTACTCCAAAGGCAGCCAAGTCGACGGGCTACGCGCCCTCAGATGAGGTTCTCGCCCAGGCTCTTGCCGCCGAGAACGTGCATGTGGAAGTGCATGACGGTCTGGCCGGCGTTGACGCCCTTGTTGGAGATGACGCGGAAACCGTCCTCCAAGCCCTTGACCTTGGCGACCTCCTGGATGGCGTGGGCCATGGCGCCCATGGTCTCGGCAGGTACGTTGTCGGCGATGTCACTGTAGTGCTTCTTGGGGATCACGAGCGTGTGAACCGGCGCCTGGGGGTTGAGGTCGTCGAAGGCGATGACCTGGTCGTCCTCATAGACAACGGTCGAGGGGATCTCGTGGTTGGCAATTTTGCAGAAGATGCAATCGCACATGGTTGGTTCCTTTCTCACAGACCAAGGTAATTATATTTGGTCGGAGTGGTTAGAACGAGAGGTTGTCGTCCGTGTTGGCGGCCTCGCCGTCGGCGAGCACGTCGTTGCCGTCGACGTCCTTAAGGAGCACCGAGACCTTCTGCTCGGCATCGGACAAGCGAGTACGCAGGCTCTTGAGGAGCTCTACGCCGCGGGTATAGCTCTCGAGCGACTCCTCAAGCTCCATATCGCCCGACTCCAAGCTGCGGATGATGAGCTCCAACTCCTGCGAAGCCTGCTTGTACGTAAGCTGCTCGATCGGGGTCTTCTCTGCCATATCTGTTTCCTTTCCTAAAGGTTTATCGCTATGAAACGCGGTCTACTCGACCGTATTGACCGTTGCTGCCACGTTGCCGTCTGCCATGCGCACGCGGATGGCGTCGCCGGGCTTAAAGGTCTTGGCGCTCGTAGCCACACCATCATCGCTGTATGCGATGGAATAGCCACGGGCAAGCACCTTGAGCGGCGACAGGGCATCGAGCGACGCAGCAGCTCGGCCCAGGTCGGACGCGGGTTTGCTGAGCATCGTACGTCCCTGATGCTCCAGACGGGAACTCGCAAGCGTGAGCGCATGGCGCTTGCCATCGAGTCCCGAGGTGCTTGTAGCCAGACGCTCGGGCAGGCGTTCAAAGCTGGATCGGAACGCCCCGACCGAGCGCGTTATGGCACCGGACAAACGATCGGCCGTCAAGGCAAGCTCTGACTCACGACGCTCGACCATAAATGTCGGATCGTTGAGACACGGGCGGCATGCGGCCGCATCGAGCGCGTCGCCCAAGCGAGCCGTATAGGTATCCCAGGAACGACGGCCACGCTGATCGAGCATCTCCAGGTCGACCTGGGCCGACCCAATCATCGATGCCATCGCGGCACCCAGACGCTGATGGCGCGCCTCGAGCACATCGGCCAACTCCGTCATGGCCGGCGCCACCGATTCGGCCGCCGCCGTGGGCGTGGAGGCGCGGCGGTCGCTCACCATGTCGCAAATCGAGGTATCGGGCTCATGGCCAATGCCGGTCACCACGGGCACAGGGCAAGCCGCCACCGCGCGGGCAAGCTCCTCGTCGTTAAAGGTCATGAGGTCCTCGAAGGAACCGCCACCACGCACGAGCAAAATACAGTCGGGCGCTGGCGTAATGGCAGCGGCGCGGCGCAAGCCTTCAATAAGCTCTGTCGGCGCACCCTCGCCCTGGACCTTTGCGCCCACGCAGACAAGCTCGACGAGCGGGTTGCGACGGCGCAATGTGCGCTTAACGTCGTCGATTACGGCACCCGAAAGCGAGGTGACGACCGCCACACGCGAGCAAAACACCGGAATGCGGCGCTTGCGTGCTTCGTCCATCAGGCCCTCGCGACGCAGCTTTTCGGCCAACTGAGCCACCTGCTGACGCAGCAAGCCCTCCCCCGCCAGCGAGAACGAGCGGGCGACGAAGCTCATGCGGCCCGTGGCCTTATAGAGATTGAAGCTGCCCTTAAAGCTTACCTGCATGCCGTCGCGCAGATCGAAGGTACGCTTGAGATAGGCGCCCTTCCAGATGATGCAGTCGACGGCGGCCGAGTCGTCTTTAATCTGGAAGTAGCAGTGGCCGCTTCGGGCGTTGGGACCACGGAAACCCGTGACCTCGCCCAGGACACTCAGCTGCGGAATGGCATCGAGCGCACCGGCGGCGATCTCCACCGCCTGGCTCACGCTGAGCTCCTTGCGCTCCTGCTCATCCGAACCGTCAAACTCGGCGGAAACGGCATTGCCGGTTAGATTCCAGCCTGCCACGCAGCCTCCTTTCGTCATCGTGCACAAGGGCTTCGGCCCTGCGCAAATTCAAGTCCAACACATAGTACAGCGCCGCGGGGACACGAATCCCCGCGGCGCCCAGCGACCCAATTTGTTATCGGTTGGAGTTTCTGTTGTAGCGAGCCATAAGATAGAGCAGCTGAATAATCGAGGTGAGAGCTGCAGCAACATAGGTAAGTGCGGCTGCCGTCAGCACCTTCTTGGCGCCGTTGACCTGCTTGGAACTCATACCCGACTGCTCGATGTACGCCACAGCACGTCGGCTGGCGTCAATCTCAACAGGCAACGTAACGAGTTGGAACAGCACGCTAAACGAGAAGAAAATCAACGCGAGGGTCGTAAGCCCCGCGATGTTCATAAACAGGCCCATGAGTAGCACGATGGTCCAGGTGTTCTGGGTAAAGTTAACGACCGGGACCAGGGCGGTGCGCACCTTCATCATGGCGTAGCCGCTTTGACGCTGGGCGGCATGGCCCGCCTCATGGCAGGCCACGGCAACGCTTGCGACCGATCCGCCCGAACGGTTGGCATCAGAGAGGTACAGGTTGTTGTCCTGCGGGTTGTAATGGTCGGTGAGCTCGCCAGCGACACCCTTGATACCCACGGCGTTACAACCGTTGGCATCGAGCATGCGGCGAGCGACCGTGGCACCCGTATCGCCGTCCGAGCGAACCTTGGACCAGGTTTTGTACGTCGAGTTGATATAGTTCTGTGCGGCAAGGCCAAGCACCGTGCAGACAAGAACAACCAGCAGGTACAGCGGGTCGATGCCAAAGCCGTATCCATAGTAATAAGGCATGCGAATTCCTCCGAATCGAGTTACACGTTGGAGGCATTCTACCCACTCAAGCGGCTAGGCTTCCTTACAGCAATTCGATTTTTCCGTCCTTCACCGTCAACCCCATATTGCCGGAAAGCAGATCGTCCAGGCGCGAGCCCACAAGCTCAAAGCGCCAGCCTTCGCGCAAGGGGCTCTGCTCGGGATGCTCAATATAGTCGGCCAGGTCATCGCGCGAGGCGATGACCGAGGTCGCCACGCCAGAGCGCTCGGCAACCAGGCGAATGAGCGCATACATCAGGTCCGTCACGCTCTCCAACTCCGGCGAAATCTGGCGATGCCCGCGCACCATGAGCGGCAGGCGATCGTGCGGGCAGCTCGCGCCGCGCTTGATGGCCATGAGCGCACCGTCCACGTCGCGCTCCCCCAACTGATCGGTACCGCGAATGCTACGGAACTCCTCAACGCGCACGGGATTGCGCTTAACGAGCGCAAGCAGCGTGTCGTCGGACATGACCCACTTGCGCGGGATGTTACGGCGCTCGGCGCGGTCCTCGCGCCAGGCGGCGAGCTCGCGCGCGATGCCCAACTGGTGACGGCTGCACGAATTGATGCGCTTGACCTTGCGGAACGCCTCGTGGCGATCGGCGCGATAGTGCGACTCGTCAGCTAGCGGGCGCAGCTCGTCGAGCACCCAGCCCACACGGCCCAGCTCGCGCAGGCGGCTCATCATCTCGGTATAGGCGACGATCAGGTACTTGACGTCATCGATCGCATACTCAATCTGCTTATCGGTCAGCGGGCGGCGCGACCAGTCGGTCAGCGACTCGGTCTTGGGCAGCGATACGCCGCAGAACGTCTGAACAAGCGCGCCATACGAAATCTGCTGGCGCTCGCCCAAAAAGGCGGCGGCGACCTGCGTATCGAAAATCGGTCGTGGCAGCACGCCCACGGTATGGAGCATGACCTCCATATCCTGCGAGCACGCGTGGAAGACCTTGGTCACGCTCTCGTCGGCCATAAGCTCGGCCAGCGGCGAGAGGTCGTCGATCACCAGAGGGTCGACCGCTACGCTCTCGGCAGGGGTGGCAATCTGAACCAAGCACAGGCGCGGGTGGAATGTGCGCTCGCGCAAAAACTCGGTATCGACGGCAATCGCGTCGAACTCACGGGCGCGCTGGCAAAAGTCGAGTAGAGCCTGATGTGTGGAAATGTACATATCAACCCATCGAATAAGGTTAGGCCCGAAAAACACGGGTAGGATATCGGCATTGCCTTACAACTATACTCGGTTAGTCACAGAACGGGAACGTAAGTATGCGCTGCCTTATCATCCACAACCCGGCATCGGGCCCCAGCTCAGATGAAATCTACGCATTCACGCACGCCCTCGCGCAGGGCGGCGACGAGGTCGTGATGCGTTTTATCGGCGATGGCATGGAGCCCGAGGATGCCGTGGCAGACGTGCGCGAGTTTGACCGCGTGGTCGTTTCGGGCGGCGACGGCACCGTCTCCAACGTGCTCGACCAGATGCGCGGGTGCGGTGTCCCCACGCTCGTCTTCCCCTCCGGCACAGCCTGCCTGTTCTTCAACAACATCGGCAATGCCCCCGAGGCAGCGGCGCTCGCCAAAGCCTGCCGTGCCGGTCGCACGGTCAAAGTCGACATGGGTGAGCTCTTTTGGCTCGACGAGAACGGCAACGAGAAGCGCCACGGCTTTATCATCATCGCCGGCTCGGGCTTCGACGCCGAGATCATGATGAAGGCCGCCCCCACCAAAAACGACATCGGCGAGATCGCCTACTTCCTCTCCGCGCTCGCCACGCCCAATCCCACGGTGGCGCACTTTACGATTGAGCATGACGGCATTGTCGAGGAGCTCGACGGCATCTGCTGCATGGCCGGCAACACCTCGGTCATCCAAAACGACATCAACCTGTTCCCCGACTGCCGTATGAACGATGGCATGGTCGACATTGCGGTCATCGAACCCGTGCGCACCGTGCAGCTGCTGCCTACCGTGATCACCGCCGCACTCGACCCCGCCGGCAAGGTACTCGGGCGCCCGCAGTTCAAGATCATCCAGACCAAGGAAGCCAAGATCACCTGCACCCCGTCGCTGGGCATGCAGTTCGATGGCGAGATTATCTCCAGCAATTCGGGCGTCTTTGGAGCCCGCGCGCTTCCACAATGCCTCGACCTCATCGTCGACGAATTCTCCCCGCTCGGAAAATAGGAGGACCCTATGAACGACAATCCCCTGCTCGGCTTTATCATCATCGTTTTGGCCATGCTCGTCGGCTATGCGATCAACGTGATTCACCGCCGGAAGAAGTAATTCCACATTGGTATGATATTCATCCAATTATCGTCTCCCCTGCTGTTTATGCATTTGCCAAACAGCAGGGGATTTTCATTTCAGGCATTCCCAGCTACTTTATTCGGCTACAGTAATTACAGGGCGTCTTTATTAAAGTAAAGCTACAAACTGAGTACAATTAACCGCTCGTCACATATTTCATCACGCTTATCGAGTAAGTGTCTTTCATAGATGAATATTGTTTCCAGTTCGTTACGCTAATGGGGTGTCTTTATTGGCTGAAGCCCTCTGGCGACAGAGGGCTTTCGCACGCTGGGAGGGAAAATGAGGAAGACTCACCCCGTCAACGCGCTCAAGAAGCTAGGCATAGGCCTCGCCTTTGGAGCTGCAACCATCATGTCCATGCCGACATCTGCGCTCGCCTGCACGCAGATGTACATGGGCAAAAACTATACGGCCGACGGCAATACGTACTACGGCCGCGCCGAGGACTTTGGCAAGCGCTATCTTAAGCACTACGGCATCGAACCTGCCCACGAACCTGGCTTTAAGTACAGCTCGATTGAATCTGCTTTTGAATACACTTCGAACAAGCCTACCTATCGTTACAGCTATGTACGCGACCACCCCTCCAACTGGATGGGTCGCACCGACGCCTATTCCGAGGCCGGAATCAACGAGAAGGGCGTCTCCTGCTCTGCCACGCTAAGCACTTCCTATAACGAGGAGGCCGATGCAGCAGACCACATCGATGAGAAAGTGGGTCTGGGCGAGTACAGTTACGGCAGCATCATCCTGGGCGAGAGCGCCACGGCCCGCGAGGGCGTCGAGCTTCTCGGCAGACTGATCGATGATCAAGGCGTCTGCACCAACGACCAGATCATCATCGCCGACAACAACGAGACCTGGCTGTTCGCCACACTTTCCGCCCATCAGTGGATCGCCATGAAGCTCGCTGACGACGTCGCGTCGCTCAACCCTAATATCGGGAGCCTCAACTACGATGTCGACCTTGATGACCCCGAGAACTGCCTACACTCCGAGGGCATCGAGTCCATGCCCGTGGAGAAGGGCTTCGCCAAATACTCCGCTGACGGCAAATTCGATGTCGCCCAAACGTATGGCGAAAGCCTCGCCGATTCCGGCGTAAACCAGTGGTCCCGCTATGTGCAAGGCCGCGATTATTTTGGTAGTCAGCTGACCGAAGGCACAGATTACGACATTATCACAGTAAAGAAGGATGGAAAACCTGACCAAAAGGGAGCCATGGTCAGCGAAATCCAGCCCCTGTTCTTCAGGCCTGGCAAGTCTGGCTGGAGCACCTTTGAGCTGATTCGTGCCTTTGGCAACCGCGGCGAGAACGTCCCTGGCCTCAACGCGAACACTGATGGTGTTTATTGCATCGGCAGCGAGCGCAACACCGAGATCAACCTCTTCCAGATTCGTCGCGGGTATGACCCCGAAGTCGCTACCATCCAGTGGGAAATGCTCTCCCGCGCCGCGTACTCCGTCGCCATCCCGTTGTACTCCGCTCTGATAACTGAGGTCAGCCCGTACTTCAGCGATCAGACCGTCTCCTTCGATCACTGCAACCAGACTGACGTCGTGTACAACGAGGAGCCCGAGAACTCAATCAACTACGTCCTCATGGACATCAGCTCGCTCTGCTTCGAGAACCCTGACACCCTTGGTGTCAGCGTCCGTGCCTACCTCGATGCGCTCCAGAACGAGCTTATCGAGCAGAACAAGGAAGTTGACGCCGCCATGCTGGCCGAGACGACCACCGAGGGCCGCACTGCCCTGGCCAACAAGGCCGGCAAGGCTGCTACCGAGAACACCTACAAGAAGTGCAAGGCACTGCTCCAGGAGATGCGCGCCTATCAGAAGGCCGAAAACTTCGACCAGCCCTTTACCCCAAGCGACCTGAACACCGAGACCAACGGCCTCAAGGTGTCCATCACCTACGCCAAGGATGCTCTTGCCACCGATCCGGTCACCCCGGATCAGCCCGGCACTCCTGAGCAGCCTGGCACTCCCGAGCAGCCCGCTAAGCCCGAGCAGCCGGCCGCCAAGCCTGAGAAGCCTGGCAAGTCCGACACCACGACCACGGTAACCACTAACAAGACGAACACCAAGGGCGGCCTGCCCACCACTGGCGATCGTTTTGATGGCCGCATGGTGGCCGCATTCGCCATCGCTGGCGTTGCCGTCATCTCCGCGGGCGGTTACTTCCTCTACCGTCGCAATAAGGAGTAACGTCTTAGCTGAGCGGGCAAGGCAGCAATGGCAGCCTCTCGCCCGCTCAGCCCACTCTTTTGACCGGCGGGAAACCCGCCTGAAATCTTTTCAAAAAAGATTTCCCCGCACACACTTTGCTGTGCTATAGTGCAGCGCAACAGCAACTAGGTGCGACCGCGCCATGGCATCACGAAAGGAGCCACCGACATGAAGAACACGATGAAGTCTCTTAACAACTGGTGGTGGCGTGATGCGAATACGATCGGTCGACAGTGAGTCCCTCACGCCTGTTTTTGCGCTCTAGGTGATTGGAAGGCCTCCGGTTTCGACCGGGGGCCTTTTTCTATCTCGAGCCCGATCGCATTCGCATCACGCGCCTCCGCTTTTCTCTTGCACTCCCCTTCCGAAAGGATTTTCACCATGTCTCAGAACACCGCCGCCACCCAGCCCCGCACCGTCCAGACCGCCGACCGCGGCAAACTCGATGTCCGCGCCCTCGTCCTGCTTGCCATCCTGCTCGCCGCCGGCTTCATCCTCAACTTCACCGTCGGCAAGGCCATCTCAGGCATCTCGGGCGGCATGATCAGCCCCGAGTTCATCATCTCGGCCTTCTGCCTCACCATCCTGGTCGTTCGCCCCAACATCGGCCAGGCGCTCGTTATTGGCCTCATCTCGGCTGCCGTGATCCAGATCACCACCACTTCGCCGTTCGTCGATTTTGCCGCCGAGGGCATCGCCGCCATGCTCATGGCCGGCATCGTCAACGCCGCTGGCAAGAACGGTCAGGTCAAGCCCGCCATCGCCATTGTCGCAACCTTCCTGACCACCTTTGTCTCCGGCGTCATCTTCATGATCATCAAGATGGCCATGCTCGGCGTGGTCGGCGAGCTCGCCGCCGCCATGCTGCCCGTCGTCGCCATGACCGCCGTCTTTAACGCCATTCTGGTCGGCGCCCTCTATCTGCCCATCCAGAAGGCCCTGAAGCTCAACTAACCCACAGTGCCCCATCGGTAAAGACTGTCCCAAACGGCTAGCTTTTGGGGATGTTCTTAAACGACTAGTCATTAAAGAACGTCCCCAATGACTATGAAAGGTATCCATGGAAACGATCATCAACGTCGACGATGTCTCGTTCTCCTATGGCACGCAGACCGAGCAGGCGCTCAGCCACATCTCGCTCAGCGTGAACAAGGGAGATTTCATCGGCATCATCGGGCCCTCGGGCGCCGGCAAGTCCACGCTTGCCGCCTGCCTGTCAGGTGCCGTGCCCCACCACTACACCGGCGCGTTCTTTGGGTCCGTCATGGTTGACGGCCATGACACCTGCGAGGTCTCGCTGACCGACGTGTCACAGATCGTCGGCAGCGTGCTGCAGGATATCGACACGCAGATGGTCGCCTCGGTCGTCGAGGACGAGATGCTCTTTGGCCTCGAGAACTTTGGCGTTCCCCACGACCAGATCGAGCAGCGCGTGAGCGAAACGCTCGAGACCGTCGGCATCAGCGACCTGCGCGACCGCGAGATCGCAACCCTCTCGGGCGGACAGAAGCAAAAGGTAGCCATCGCCGCCATCCTCGCCATGCGCCCGCGCGTCTTGGTTCTCGACGAGCCCACCGCGGCACTCGACCCCGCCAGCTCCACGCTGGTCTTCGAGACCCTGCGCGAGGCAAACCGCACACTTGGAATCACCATCGTCGTCGTTGAGCAAAAGGTCGCCCTGCTCTCGGAGTACTGCAACCGCGTGCTCGTGCTCAACCATGGCGAAATCGCGCTGCAGGGCGAACCACACGAGGTCTTCGCGCATACCGACGAACTCCGTGCCATCGGCGTCGACTGCCCTCGCGTCACGCGCATCTTCAATAGCCTCGAGGCCGATGGCCTGGTAAGCGGTACCCCTTGCTTGGATGTCGATGAGGCCGAGCGCCTGATTTCGGGCATCGTCGACCCCGCACACGCAAGCAACGACATTCAGGCACCCGCCGGCTCACCGCACGCACCGTCGTTGCGCCCGCACGCCAAGGACGCCGAGCCCGTGCTCACCTTCGACCATGTTGAGTTTGCCTATCCCAATGGCGGCGCCGCCGTACACGACCTCAACCTGACCCTCTATCCCGGCGAGCTCGTGGGCATCGTCGGCCAAAACGGTGCCGGCAAGACCACGCTCACCAAGCTGCTCACGGGCCTGCTTAAGCCCGCCTCGGGCAGCGTGCGCGTTACGGGGCTGGATACCGCAGCCGTTCCCACGAGCCGCATCGCCCGCGAGGTTGCAACGCTCTTCCAAAACCCCGACCGCCAGATCTGCAAGGATACCGTACTCGACGAGGTCGCTTTTGGCCTGGAGCTTGCCGGCATCGACCGTGCCGAGGCTCTGCGCCGTGCTCAACTTGTTATCGACCGCTTTGGCCTGCCTGCCGATGAGGCACCTTTCTCACTTTCGCGCGGCCAGCGACAAATGGTGGCGCTTGCCTCCGTCGTAGTGGTTGAGCCCAAGATCGTCGTGCTCGACGAGCCCACGAGCGGCCTTGATTACCGCGAGTGCATGACCGTCATGGAAACGGTGCGCACCATGGCCGAGCGCGGCTGCGCCGTTATCATGGTCTGCCACGATATGGAAGTTGTTTCCGACTTTGCCGAGCGCATCGTCGTCATGACAAACGGTCACATCCTCGACCGTGGCCGCACGCACGAGCTATTCTCGAACATCGATCTCATGCGGCGTGCCTACGTGGAGCCTCCCCAGGTTATTGAACTCTCGCGCCGTCTGGCATCTTCCGTCTCACCCGCTTTTGCGCAGGTGAGCGAGGTCACCGATGTCGTTCGAATTACCAAGGAGATGGTCCACCGTGGTTAACGTCATCGACTACATGCCGGGCGATACGCTGTTGCATCGCCTGAACCCCGTCGTCAAACTGGGCCTCGCCGCCGCCATCATCGTCGGCATCTTCTTGTCCGACACCTACGTGGCGCTGCTGGGCTTTTTGGCACTCACCCTTGCGCTGGGTGCCTATGCCGGTGTCGTCGACCGTCTGTTCTCGCTGCTCAAGTTGCTGATTCCGCTCGCGCTTATCATGCTGGTGCTCCAGCTGGCCTTTATGCGCGATGGCAACGTTGTGTGGGGCTTTATCACCGACACGGGCCTCATCACAGGATCGAAGGCCTGTCTGCGCCTGCTGGGTGTGGCGTTACCGCTCATCCTCATGCTCATGGTGACCAAGCTCAACGACCTTGCCAACGCCTGCGTCGAGGTGCTGCACGTACCGTATCGCTATGCCTTCACCTTTACCACGGCGCTGCGCTTTGTGCCGGTGTTTGGTCAGGAGATGAACGCCATCATGGAAGCGCAGACCGCACGCGGCGTCGAGTACGACACCAAGAACCCCATCAAGAAGCTTAAGCTCATGCTGCCGCTGTGCGTGCCACTGCTCATCTCGAGCGTGGGCAAGACCGATGCCACGGCCTTGGCGGCAGAACAGCGCGGCTTCTATCTGCGTACACGCGCCAGCTCGTACAAGCGCTATCCCATCAAGGGCCTGGACATCGCCGTGCTCATCGTCAGCATCGCCCTCATCGCCATCGGCTTCCTATTCTAGTTCACCACCGACAGCAACCGCCCAACGTAAAAGGCCTCGGCTCGCACCAAACGAGCCGAGGCCTTTACTGTTTCATCAGATAAAACCTGCCAAAATTAACCTCTCCCTTTTTGGCGGGTCGGAAGCTAGAGACGGTAGGGGGCGCCGCTGCGGATGATGGATTCGCGCACCAGGACATCCATGGCGTCGAGGGTGATCTCGGGCATCTCTCGGTACTTCTGCAGCACCGATAGCTCGGTGCAGGCCAGAATGACGCGGTCGCAGCCGCTACAGGCGAACTCCCACATCACGCGGTCGAACTTATCCATATCGGGCTCACGTCCGGCCTTCACATCATCGTAGATAAGCGACATCACATCGTTCTGACGTTTCTCGCTGGGATAGACGACCTCAACACCCGCAGCCTCGCATTCGCGGCCGTAGACGCCCGCGCCCACGGTTCCGTCGGTTCCCATGATGCCGATCTTGTGCACCGGCTCGTCCGGCATACTCAGGTTGGGGTCGAACTCGCACTCCCCCATCACCGCACCCGCAAGGGCATAGCGAACCGACTCGCGTGGCATGTGGATAATCGGCACTGTGGTAAACGACTGGATCTGGTCGTAGAAGTAGTGTGACGTGTTGCAGGGAATGGCAATGTGCGCACAGCCCAGCGACTCGAGTGCCTGGGCACACTCTTTCATGGTCGCCAGCAGCTTGGCATGCTCGCCGGTCTTAATGGCCAGCGTGCGGTCGGGCATGGTCGACTTGGAGAGCACCACCATGTCGATATGTTCTTGATCGCAGGCAGCAGCCGTATGACGCACCACCTGGTCGTAGTAATACGACGTGGCCTCGGCGCCCATGCCGCCGATAACTCCCAGCTTTTCCATCGCCGCCTCCTTGGTGACGCTTGCGCAATTGCGCGTATCATACCCGCGCCCGCCCGATGCAAACCGGACGGGCGCCGCACTCATCTACTTGTAATACGTCTTGAACAGCTTAAAGTGGCGCAACTTGGTGTGCCACATGCGCAGCCAGCGGTTAAAGACAAAGTCGCCCTTCATAAACGAAGGGTCGGCGCCCTTGCCTTCCTTGTCCAGGCGATGCACCTTAGCGCGCAGCTCGGGATCCTTGACGTACTTGTCGACGACGCCCATGGGGACGACCATCCACAGCGCCTCGTCCTGCGCCGTCACAAACTCCGGCTCAAACGGGCGGTTGAACACATACTCGTCCACCACATACTTGGCAACGTTAAAGCCGCTGTTGGTGACGTAGTAGTTGCTGCGGCCCTGGCGCGTGTTGAAATCGAAGAACTTAAACGAGCCATCGCGCTCGTCGTACTTAACGTCAAAGTTGGAATAGCCCACAAAGTGAAGGTCCTCGAGCAACTTGCGCACGCCGCCCATGAGTTCGTCGTTAGGCTCGGTAATGATACAGGCATGGTTGCCGACACCGTGGGGCTGATGCTCCTCGAGCAGCACATGGCCCAGGCACATCATGCGGACCTTACCGTTGCGGTCGGAATAGCTGGTGAGCACGCGCATGTACTCGTCGTTGCCGGGCACGCGATCCTGCAAGATCAGATCGTCGGTGTAGCCGCTGGCATACGAATCGCGAATGACCTGTTCCAGCTCGGCGCGGTCGGCAATCTCATAGGCCTTCTTCTGGCCCTCGAACTCATGCTGCCACCACATGATGCCGTCAGAAGGCTTCAGAATCATCGGGTAAGGGAAATCGATCTGGTCGAGCACTTCGGCAGGCGCCTCACCCTGAGCATTGAGCATCGCCTTGGTAAAGGTAAACGTGTGTGGATAGGGCACGCCATGCTTCTCGCACAGCTCGTAGAAGATCTCC
This sequence comes from Collinsella aerofaciens, assembly GCF_027679495.1. GTDB lineage: Bacteria > Actinomycetota > Coriobacteriia > Coriobacteriales > Coriobacteriaceae > Collinsella > Collinsella aerofaciens_AK. The sequence continues at coordinate 21,483 of NZ_JAQEKC010000017.1, read as the reverse complement.
TTCTTCTGGCACTGCTCGAGCATGCTGTAGGGCGCGTAGGGCGCGACGATGTTATCCGCCAACTCATGAGCATCCTTGGCCTGAGCCACGAGGGCAACATAGTTGTCGCCACAGCCCACAAGGACAATCGTCTTATCGGCATGCGCTTGGGCAATGCCGTTGACGGTTTTGAGCATCACGGGCATGGTGTCGATATCCACGTTGGGCGTGTAGTCGATAATCTGGCTGCGGTACGCGGGACCCGTCTGGTACTTGCCAAAGACCAGACTCTTGACCTGGTACTCCTCGTAGAAGGCGCGCGCCACCGAATAGGCGTTGATGTCGCCACCGAGCAGCACGGGAATGAACTCGCGCTCTGTAAATTGCAATGCCATGGAAACTTCCTATCATGAACTGCCCACACAACGGGCGGTCTTTGCGCAACTGATTTATTCTAGCGTGCCAAGCCGCCGGTGCCCAAAGCTCCACCGTATCTATGGCAATCGACGTAATCGTCCAGCACGAAGACGGCGCCCACCGTTGTATGACAATGGGCAATGAACCTACCGTTGTTGTAGGATTCAGCGTATTGACATCTTCGAGCGAAAGGTGCACACGTGCCCCAAGACCATCCGACCGATAATCCCATCCTCAATGCCGCGAGGCGCGAGCTGGCGGAACGTGCGAAAGCGACCGCTCCCCTGTGCACGGCAAACGACGCCTACAACGGACCCGCCCGCATCGTCTCGATCAACACGTCGGCACACAAGGGCACGCGCAAGTCGCCCGTCGCCGACGGGCACGACACCGTTATAGAGCAATTTGGCCTCGCCTCCGACGCACACGCCGGGCATTGGCACCGCCAGGTTTCCTTTTTAGCTGCAGAGTCTATCCAGACGGCGCAGGCGCGCGGGCTCGATGTGCACGAGGGTGACTTTGGAGAGAACTTCACCACGCAAGGCATCAATCTACTCTCGCTCCCCCTGGGAACGCAGCTCAAGATTGGCAACGATGTCCTGGTCGAAATCAGTCAGATCGGTAAGGTCTGCCACACCCGCTGTGCCATCTACTATCTCGCCGGCGACTGCATCTTTCCCCACGAGGGCGTTTTTGGCGTGGTGCTAAAGGGCGGAGAGGTCCATACCGGCGACGAAATCCAGGTGGTCAAGCTCGGCGACGGCACTTGCTCGTTCACCCCCGCCGAGGCGCTCGAAGAGATTGAGCAGGCTCGCCAGGAGGGCACGCTGTAGTTGTAAAACCCCACGTTGAGATAGCTTTTACAGCCCAAAGCCCCTCTTAAACAGGCCCCCGTAACGTTAAAGTTGAACTCTATGGTTTCTCAACAATTCATCATAACTGCAGGTCAAAGCCAAAGCCTCAAGTTCAACTTGACCCTTTGGGACCTTTAAGGTTCAAGTTGAGGTCGAAAGCAGTAGTAGAATACACCTCGAACCATAACCTACGATTGATTGCAGAGGGACTGGATGCAGCATTCGAATCATCGCACCGCAGCGCTCATTGCGTCGAAGCCGGCTCGTATCATCACGAGCGCCGCGCTCGCCGTTGCGCTGACGGCCACGCCGATGCTCTCCCCCGTTGCGGCGTATGCCGCCTCGCAGGCAACGCAGGACCAGCTTTCCGCAGCCCAGCAGAAGATCGAAGCCGCCACGAGCGCCTACAACGACGCCCGCACCAAACTCGATGACCTGCAAAAGCAGATTGACTCCAATGAGGCAAGCATCGAGGAAATCGAGGCTAAGCTTCCCGAGCAGCAGGCCAAGGCAAGCTCCGCCATGCGCGATCTGTACAAGTATCAGAAGGGCACCAATCCCATCGTGAGCTTCCTGGTCAACGCGCAGAGCCTGGGTGAGTTCATCACGACCTGCAAATACACCAACCAGATCACGAGCTCGAGCGTCGACGAGATCGAGCAGCTCAATAACATGCAAACCGAACTCGAGCAGAACAAAGCCGAGCTCCAGCAAGCCAAGTCTCAGCTTGAGGCAGAGCAGAAAAACGCCGAGGATGCGCTGGCGCAGGCCCAGCAGCTCCGCAGCGAGGCACAGGCAAAAGCCGAGCAGGAAAATGCCGCCGAGCTTGCCAAGCTTGAGGCCGATAAGGCCGCTGCCGCCGAGAAGCTCTCGGGCGAGGGCGTAAGCGGCAGCAATTCCAGCAGCCAGGCCACCAACACCAACACCACCATCGACACCACGGTGAACAGCTCCAATACTGGTAGCTCCGATTACGATTCGTTCATTAATGAGTGGACAGGCCGCATCGACAATTATCTCGCCGGCTCCCCCATGGCAGGCCAAGGCTATAACTTTGCCGTCGCCGCTTGGAATACCGGTGTCGACCCCCGTTGGTCCCCCGCCATCGCCTGCATCGAGAGCACCAAGGGTGCTTATTGCGCCAATTCTTACAACGCCTGGGGCTGGAGTGCACGTGGCGGCGGTTGGCGCAGCTTTGGCAGCTGGAGCGAGGGCATCTCCGCTCACGTTGCCTATCTGGGCGCCAACTACGGCTCCACCCTTACCCCGGCAGCGGCCAAAAAGTACTGCCCGCCCACGTGGCAGGACTGGTACAACAAAGTCGCCGCTCAGATGAACCGCATCTAAGTGCAACTGCAAAGGGCCCCAATGGGGCCCTTTTCTTTTAGGTGGCGGAAGTATCGACGACGCCGGTCGCATTGGCAACCGCGACTATGACAATCATGCATAGGAGCAGCACACCCAATGCCTTGAGCCAGAGTTTCGCGAGTTTCTTGCCGCGATAGCTGTCGAGCAGTGCGAATCGCCGACGAAGACGGCGCTTATCGAACAGCGCAAAATGCATAAGCACCATAAGGCCATCGACAAAGAAAAAATACTCGATTATGAGAAGCCACGTCGGGTAGCTTTGGTTTGCTCCGGTGGGGTGAAAGACGGCAAAGTGACTTCCGACAAAGAACACAAGCAACGAGAAGCAGACGAGCGTATTCCAAATGCGCCCCAGAGACTCCGGAACGCGAGAGAGCAGACCGCATGCAGCGGAGGCGGCAGGCCCAGGATGCCCTGTGGGGTTCTTGAGCCCTTGGGGCGTCAACACCGTCTCCGATGCCGGAGTACGGACAGGCGCAGGAGGCCGCACGGGGCGACTCAGGTCGTATGCCGCGCGCGTCGCCCGTCCCAATGCTTCCGCACTCGCAAAACGCTTGGCCGGATCGAGCGCCATCGACATGCAGACGGCATCGGAAAGTGGAGTGGGAATACCGCGCGCCTCGCATTGCTCGCGCATGTCGAGCCCTGGTTTAGGGTCGACTCCCGTCAAGCAGAAGAACAACAGGGCGCCCAGCGCGTACACGTCGCTGCGCACACTCGTCTGCCCAAACCCATACTGCTCGGGCGGCGCATAGGGTCGCGTGCCAAACTTGACGGTGTCGGCATCGGCGCCATCGCGCCATACGCGCGCGATTCCCAGGTCAATAATCACCAACGACGAGAAGGTCATGCCAGCATCGGCCGCATACCTCACGCCCGATACGATGATGTTCGAGGGTTTAAGGTCGCGATGGATTACCGGTACCCCTGGCTCCCCCGCAGCTGCAAAACCAGCATGCAGCTCGCCCACCGCTTCACACAGAACGGGATACAGCTCGCGGGCATAATCGGGCGTCGCGCCCAGGCGCCCCATGAGCGCCTCGAGCGTCTCGCCTTCGACATATTCCATCACCACATCGAGCTCCTCGCCCGCGCGGCGGCAATCGACAATCCGGGGTAAGTGTTCAAAACGGCGTCCGGCCCGCTGAGCGGCAAACAGACGCTCGTATGCCCCGCCGATTTGAGCCGAAGCATCGATGCGTTTACGGACAAAGGGGCCGAGCGAACCACCGCCGGTTCCTTCAAAGTACACGAGCTCGGTTGCTTCAACGGACGAGCGCTTAAGTACACGCTCCACGCGATAGCTGTCGTCGCGATCGAGCGACGCCAGGTGCTCGGCAAGCGCTGCGGTCAGCTCGTCATCGGAATATGTTGGGCTCTGAGTATCCATAGCCTCCATCATAGCGCAGGGCGCAGACACCCCATGGCATCCGCGCCCCGTTCGTTTGCATCGTTGTTCGACAGCTCTACCGGCTCAGATATCAGCCGCTAACTCACCGTCTCCTCGCCAAAGCGATACAGTTCCTCGTTGACCTTTTGGAGACTGCACCCGCGATCGATGCAAAAGATGATAATCGCATCGCGGCGGTCCTTGCAGTTAAGGACGCTTACCCCGGCAGCCGTCAGCGCACGGTTGGTCTCTTTGAGCGTCAGCGCCATCGCAAAGGCAATCTGCAGCACCTTATTGCGACTCGGATGACGCGCACCGGTAAAGATCTGATAGCCAAAGGTCTCATTGAGATCAGCCATACGGACCACGCGCGAGCGCTCCAAGCCCTTTTCCTGCAGTAGCTGCTTCAGGTAGTCCGAAAGCGACGGGGCGGCAAAGTCGTGCTCCCTGATATAGCCATCGATGTTCGGCGCATCGAGAAGCTCATTGAGCAACTCCTCGGTCAGCTTTTTATCGGACATACGACTTCACCTCCCCCAGTGCATGCAACATGCTAGAAACCGCTTACGTCCGAACGCTCCCAGCTAGCAACCTGGTCGGGAGACACCGTACCCAGCGCCTCGAACTTCCAGGAGCCGCCCGCCTTCAGATGATTGGTGTTTGCAAGAGCCGTTCCAACCTGGTTGCCATCGGCATCATACAGAACATATTCAATCTGAATGTAGCTCTTTTCCTTGTCCGTGTTATTGGTCAGGGTGCCCGTGATCTTATAGGTAAACTGATTGGAAGTGTCTTCAGCCTCGTCAGCAATGGTATACGGTTCTTGCGGTTCTTTTTGCTCCTCAGCCTGCCGTGTCGTCTCGGCAGGTTTTGCCGAATCGCTCGCAGACGAATCGGTTGAGTTGCCGCCCATAGAGCCCACGGCACCGACAATAACCAGCACCACGATGATGCCTAGGACAATCTTGCCGATTGGCTTCTTTCCCTCTTTTGCCATTATTCATCCTTCCTACGATCCGGCTACCGTGCCGGTACACAGCACATCGTAGGAAGGATTGAACTTGAATTCATTAGCTGAGAGCTAAGGCTGCGGTAAACGACCAATGCAGTTATCCAAACGCCGAGCAAACGCACTGCGCGCGACCGTCTGCTGGCAGTGCATCAACCCACCGTGACGGATTCCCCGGTAAAGGCACTGATCATCAACAGGACAAAGAAAACAAGGTAGCTGGCACTCAGCAGGTACGCAATGATCAGAAAGACGACCCAGCCGACATTGGTTTTACCGTCGACACGGCGTTGCTCGCGATTGCGGCAGAGCCAAATCGTCACGCCGATGGCAGTGATAAACAGCACGAGCGCCGCCGCGGCAAGCCCGGCAAGCGCAAACATCACGCCAATGCTCACGGCAATAACCGGAAGCAGCAGCAAACCGCACCCGCATCCACCCGGACTATATACGGCAGACTGTCGGCGTCGCCTCATCGCCGCGCCACCCCCATCATCTTTGAGCACTACAGTGCGATAGCCTGCTGAACAGGAACGATCTTGTCGAGTTCCGGTTCGATCCGCCTTTTCTCGGCCTCAAGGTCAAACGCCACCTGAGCGCGCAGCCAATAACCATCCGTCAGGCCAAAATAACGGCAAAGACGGAGGTCGGTGTCGGCCGTCACGCGACGTTTTCCCAAGACAATCTGCCCGATACGCTGAGCCGGAATCCCAGTCTCTTTCGCAAGGCGATATTGAGAAATGCCCATGGGAACAAGAAACTCCTCTTTGAGAAGCTCACCAGGAGTCACCGGCGACAGCAAATCGGCCGAAGTCTCATCACTTGTGATAATCGACGATTTCGACATTCCAAGCCATCTCCTGTCTCCACTCAAAACAGACCCGATAGCGCTCATTACGATGCAATCATAGTATCGCCTTACGTTAGTAACGTCAAACGTTTCTATAGACTTACATCTCTATTATATCGTACGTTTGTTCGTGTTTTCTAGAACAAATAGTCCTTCACACCTTAGTCAAGCAAAAGCAATCGTTTGTAGACATCGAGGCCCTTGAGTAGAATTTCCTCGTCAAAGAGCATGCTATCGGTATGCAGAGCGCTTGTGGCATAGGCGGGGCAGCCATCCGAATCACTCGGGTTGTCTTGGTCCTCTGGCATACCCGTGCCCAGCAGGAAAAACACGCCCGGCAGATAGCGTTGATAGAACGCGAAATCCTCGGCGATCAGCAGCGGCTCATCCACGAGCTGTAGCTCGGGCAAGGCAGGCGCGACATTGGCAAATAGCTCGGGGTCGTTGTCGACCGGCGGATAGCCCTCGGCAAAGTCGAGATCATACGTGCAGCCCGTTGCGGCACAGGCATCGTCCAGCACGCGGCGCACGCCTTCGCGCGCCCGGTCGAACATGTCGTCCGTAAACACACGCAGGCTTCCGGCCACATGGGCCTCCCCCGCCACCGCGTTGCAAACGGTGCCAGCCTGCAGCAGGCCAAACTTGCCGATACAGGGTTCGTCGGTGCCCAGCTCGTCCATCAGTTCGCGCTCGGCAACCAAGAACTTGACAGCCGCCAGCGCCGCATCGTGCGATTCCTCGACCGGAACGCCATAGGTCTTAGCGATATGGATGCTCGTCCCGTGAATATGAATGTGTGTCTCACTCGAACGCGCCAGCAGCGGACCGGAACAACTCGCCAACGTGCCGGCAGGCAGATCAGGCCACACATGGAAGCCAAAAATGCGGTCAGCCCCATAGCGCTCGAACACACCGCTCTCGCATACCGTCTTGGCACCACCGGTCGTTTCCTCGGCCGGCTGGAACACAAAGAGAACGTTGCGCCTAATGGCGCCCGGCTGCTCGCGAATCGTACGGTCGACATACGTCGCGGCGGCAAGTGCCATGGCCATGTGTCCGTCATGTCCGCAAGCGTGCATCTTGCCGGGATGGATCGAGGCAAAGGCCGCTCCCGTCGCCTCCGCGATGGGCAGCGCATCCATATCGGCGCGAATCGCCGTGGCACGCGCGGCACCAACGCCAGCGTCGAAGAAAGCGCAGACGCAGCTGGGACACGGATGGGTCACCTCGCAAGCGAGCGGCGCCAACATGCCCTCGATATAGGCGATAGTCTGCGGAAGATCGAAATCGAGCTCCGGAATGCGATGGAGATCGCGGCGATAGCGACGGAGTTCTTGGAGCTCGGTCATAGAGGATCCCTTCGTGAGGCACATCTGTTGCAACTTATTGTGATACAGGATTGTGGCGCACATGTTTCCAGCATATCCCTGCATTTTTTAAACGTTATATACGAATACTCTTGTTTGGTAAAGTGCAACGTGATAGGGTCTTTACCACTTGATAGAGGCGCGGGCACGAAGAGCCGCGGGCGAGCCGGCAGGCTTTGACCCCGTGGGGAGGCGAAACCCGCCGAACTGGGTTTTACGGGCACGAACAACCTGGTGGGCCTGTGGGAAACACCCACAGGACTGTCTGCAGCAATGCGGGAGCGCTATCCGGACATTGGGTCCACGCTATGCGGATTCGATGCGCAGATGGCGCCGTCTGGATAGCGAGGTTTACGGGACATGGCATTGACCCCCAACGAGGCATATGCGGCCAAACAGCCGTTTGTGGACAGGGAGACACTCGAGCATATCGTCGAGCAGTTCCCCACGCCGTTTCATCTATACGACGAGGCGGGCATCCGCCGCAACATGCAAGAAGTGCGCGACGCCTTTGCATGGAACCCGGGCTTTAAGGAATACTTTGCCGTCAAGGCCAACCCCAACCCGGCGCTCATCTCCATTCTCAACGAATACGGCTGTGGCTGCGACTGCTCGAGCTATACCGAGCTCATGATCGCCCGCTCGCTGGGTATCACGGGACACGACATCATGTTCTCGTCCAACGACACGCCGGCTGCCGACTTTGAGCTCGCCGACAAGTTGGGCGCCATCGTCAACTTTGACGACATCAGCCACATCGAGTTCTTTGAGCGCGTTGCGGGGCCCATTCCCAAGACGGTCAGCTGCCGCTTTAATCCGGGCGGCCTGTTCCAGCTCTCCAACGGCATCATGGACAACCCGGGCGACTCCAAGTACGGCATGACCACCGAGCAACTCTTCGAGGCGTTCCGCATGCTCAAGGCCAAGGGCGCCGAGGACTTTGGCATCCACGCATTCCTTGCCAGCAACACCGTCACCAACGACTACTACCCCAAACTCGCACGCATCCTCTTTGAGCTTGCCGTGCGCCTGGAGCGCGAGACCGACGCACACGTCGTCTTCATCAATCTGTCCGGCGGCGTCGGTATCCCCTACCTGCCCGAGCAGCAGGCTAACGACATCCACGCCATCGGCGAGGGCGTACACGCAGCCTACGACGAGATTCTGGTCCCCGCCGGCATGGGCGATGTGGCGATCTGTACCGAGATGGGTCGCTTTATGATGGGCCCCTACGGCTGCCTGGTCACCAAGGCCATCCACGAGAAGCAGATCTACAAAGACTATATCGGCGTGGACGCCAGTGCCGTCGACCTCATTCGTCCCGCCATGTATGGCGCTTACCACCACATCACGGTGATGGGTCAGCCGGGCGGCGCCGACAAGGCCACGGCGCCCGTCACGAACACGTACGACATCACGGGCAATCTGTGCGAGAACAACGACAAGTTCGCCATCGATCGTGAGCTGCCGCATATCGACATGGGCGACCTGCTTGTGATCCACGATACCGGCGCGCATGGCTACTCCATGGGCTACAACTACAACGGACGCCTGCGCTCCGCCGAGGTCCTGCTGCGCCCCGATGGCTCGGCCGACCTCATCCGACGCGCCGAGCGCCCGGTCGATTACTTTGCCACGCTCGACGTGCTGCCGTGCGGCCGAGAGTTGCTGGCCAAGTCGCGCGCCGAAAGTGCCCGCCACCGCGCTCAGGACGAGCGCCTGGCCGTCGCCGCTCAGTGGAACAAACGCATCCAGATCGCGGAAGCGAAGGAGAAGAACATGGACATCCGCAATCTCGAGGGTTCAATCGTCGCCCTTGTCACGCCGTTTAAAAAGGACGGCAGTGTCGACTTTGACGCGCTCGAGCGCCTTATCGATTTCCACCTGCAAAATGGCACCGATGCCATCCTCACCCTGGGCACCACCGGCGAGAGCGCCACGATGACCGACGACGAGGACAACTCCGTTGTCGCCGCAGTGGTCAAGCAGGTTGCGGGACGCGTCCCCGTCATTGCCGGCTCGGGCTCCAACTCCACGCAGACCATGCTCACCAAGTCGCTCACCTATCAGGGACTGGGCGCCGACGGCCTGCTGCTCATTACCCCCTACTACAACAAGTCCAACGAGGAGGGCATCTACCAGCACTTTAAGACCGTGGCCGACGCCGTGGACATCCCCTGCATCCTGTACAACATCCCCGGCCGCTGCGGCTGCGGCATCAGCGAGCGCAACGTAGAGCGCTTGGCCGCGCACCCCAACATCATGGGTATTAAGGAAGCCTCGGGCAACGTCGCCTACGCGGCCAAGATTGCCCACCTGTTGTCCGACGACTTCCGCATGTACTCGGGCGAGGACGCGCTCACCGTGCCGCTCATGAGCCTGGGCGCCTCGGGCACCATCAGCGTGTGGGCCGACGTTCAGCCGCAGCTCGTGCATGACATGTGCCGCGCCTATCTGGACGGTGACGTGGCACGTGCCCGCGATATCCAGATTGCCGGTCAGCCGCTCATCAACGCCCTCTTTAGCGAGGTCAACCCCATCCCCGTCAAGGAAGCGCTCGCTCAGATGGGTATGATCGAGGCAAACTACCGCATGCCGCTATGCCACATGGCCAACGACACGCGCGCCGCACTTACCGATGCTCTGAAGGGAGCTGGTCTGCTTGATTAAGACCGTCATTATGGGAACGGGCCGCATGGGCTCGCTCATCCGCACCACCGCCGAGGGCGTTGTCGACGCCGCCGGTCAGCCCGTTTTTGATATCGTCGCCCAGATCGGTTTTGATCTGTCCGAGCTCGAGGGCGCCCCGGCAGCCGACGTCATCATCGACTTCTCGAACGTCGTGACCTTCGATGCCGTCGTCGCCTATGTCGAGCGCACGGGTGCCGCGTTGGTCTCGGGCACCACGGGCTACACGCCCGATCAGATGGACCGCCTGCGCGAGCTGGGTCAGAGCGCCCGCATCATGCACTCCGGCAATTACTCCATCGGTATCGCAGCCCTGCGTCATCTGGTAGCACAGGCCACACGCGAGCTGCCCGGCTTTGACTGCGAGATCGTCGAGACGCACCACAACCAAAAGGTTGACGCCCCGAGCGGCACTGCCAAGCTACTGCTCGACGCCGTCGTCGAAGCTGAACCCGAGGCAGGCTACCACCCCGTCTATGGCCGCGAGGGCATGTGCGGCGCGCGTGACCCCAAGGAAATCGGCATGCACTCGCTGCGCGGTGGCACTGTCGCCGGCGTGCACGAAGTGAGTTTCTTTGGCCAGGACGAGGAGGTCACGCTCACGCACCGCGCCACGAGCCGTCAGATCTTCGTCAACGGCGCCCTGGCAGCCGCGCAGAAGCTCGTCACCCGCGAGCCTGGCTTCTATACGTTCGACCAGGTCATGTTTGCCTAACCAGGTATCAACCGGATCCACTCAAAGGAGAGACAGCAAATGAGTAATGCAGCCGAGATGGACGCACAGGAGATTATCAACTACATCGCAACCGCGCCCAAGAAAACGCCCGTCAAACTGTACGTGCGCGAAAAGCCGGGCATGAAGGTCCAGTGGGGCAATGCGCACGTCTACGGCGGTCGTCGTGGCAAGACCGTCTTTGGTGACTGGGATGAGCTCAAGGCAATCCTCGACGCCAACGCCGACTCCATCGACTACTACGACGTAGAGAACGACTGCCGCAACTCCGCCGTGCCCATGCTCGACCTCAAGGGTATCAACGCCCGCATCGAGCCGGGCGCGATCATCCGCGACCGTGTCGAGATTGGCGATCGCGCCGTCATCATGATGGGCGCCATCATCAACATCGGCTCCGTCATTGGCGAAGGCTCCATGATCGACATGGGCGCTGTGCTGGGCGGCCGCGCCACCGTGGGCAAGAACTGCCACATCGGCGCCGGCACCGTGCTGGCAGGCGTCGTGGAGCCCGCCAGTGCCACGCCCGTCATCATCGAGGACGACGTTATGATCGGCGCCAATGCCGTGGTCCTGGAGGGCGTGCACGTAGGCAAGGGCGCTGTCGTTGCCGCCGGCGCCGTGTGCGTCGAGGACGTCCCCGCCGGTGCCGTCGTGGCCGGTGTCCCCGCCCGCGTCATCAAGATGCGCGACGAGAAGACCGACAGCAAGACCGGCCTGGAAGAGGGCCTGCGCCAGCTTTAATAGTTACGGCGTTTTACCAAACGCCGTAACGGCCCGACGCTGCAAACGCCCCTAAGCGGCAATCTGACGTTCAATCGTCGGTCGCGTACCGAAGTACGCTTCCCTCCTCTTTCACGTCACCTTGCTCGCTTAGGGGCGTTTTCGCTGACGTGAGCTCAACCTGCGGCGCAATGTCAGCCACCAAGCCGAAAACAAAAAAGGCCGAAGTCCCAAAAGGCTTCGGCCTTTGTTTTTTGCAACGTCCAAGAGCAGTTTATCGATTCTCAATACTTCCGATGTTCTTGAGCTCGATGGAGATGAGGCCGTTGGGCTCATTGACGAACTCGATATACTCGGAGTTCGAGCCCATCTCGGCCGGGAAGCTGATCTCGATACCCGTATCGGTTCGAATCTTATGATTGCGCACGGCCGCACGCTCGACCTGTTTACGCTCCACGGGCACGCGCTCGGGCACCTTTTCCTCGGTCAATGCCGCACGAACGCTCTCTTTGATGACCGGCTCGTCCTCAAAGACCTCGTCGACGATATCCCAAGGCGGCAGTTCCTCGTCGTCTTCGACCTTCTCGGCAACAGCGGCTTTGACCTTGGCGAGCGCCACGGCCGTATTGGCGCCGTGCTCCTCGGCAACCTCCTCGACCACGCGCGTCACGGTGTCGATAATCTCCTTGCCCGATACGCCCGTGTCGCACTGGAGCAGGCCGTCGGGAATGAGCATACGATCCTCGCCGGCAATCTTGCGCTTCTTATCCACATAGCCGATCTCCATAGTGCTCGCGCGCACGATGGCGTAGCTCGGCACCTTTTGGGAAGGATTCGGCAGAATAGCATAGTGGCGCGCGATGTCGTTGCGCACCTCGCCCTCCTCGCGGCCCACCTCGTGCATAAAGGCCTGCTTGGACCCAAGTAACATGACAGCAAACCAGCGGGCGTCCTCATCGTCGTCAAAGTCCGCCACAAGCACGTCGGTAGACTCGGCCTTTTCGGCCTTGGCAAGCTCCGAGGAGATGAACTCCGCAATCTGCTGCGACAGGTCCACGAATTCGCGCTCGCCAAAGAAATAGCCCTTGAGTTCACCGCCGAATGCGGAGTTCTCGGCAAACGTGGCGCGCTTGTTATCGGCAGACGTGCGGGCGCGACGCAGATGCGTGGTCACGAAGTTGCGCACGGTGCGACTCTCGATATCGAGCTCGCGCTGGCTCATGACGTTGACGGCCGAGTCAAAGTCCAGGATATGCAGGATTGCGTGATTGATTTTCATATACGGCATTCCGTTCTAGATCGATTTCAGCACGAATCAGTATAGCGGTCGTGCCCGCCCCAATGCACCAACATGCCCCTTTGCACCAGCGTTAGCGCAGGAGCTCGGACTGCCACGCCTCGAGCTGCTCTGCCAGGCTCTTGCCGGCAGCAGGAACGTTGAGCTCGGAACGCTTGGGCAGCAGGGCGCATTTAAGAATTGCGACGACGGTCTGCGAGATGAAACGGCGCGTATCTTTGTCGAAGCTCTGAGCAGCCTGGAGCATCACCGGCAGGCTCTCGCGCAAATTCCCTGCGATATCTGCGAACCGTTCGGCCCCTGTGGCTTCAAACACGGAGAACAACGCATCTACAAAGCGCTCGCGCTCGGCAGGCCCCACTGCAAGCAGCATCTCGCGAATAGAGCTATCGACGTATCGAGCGCCGGCAGACAGACGCTCGCAATACACAAAGTCGCAGTCGTCAACGACCCAGCTAAAGGGATTGTGCTGCAGCAGACTGAATTCGGTGCTCTCGACAATGGCGTAATCTTCCTGCGTCTCGAACATCATGCCGAAAATCGAAGACTGGGGCAGGGTCTTGTCGATGCGGCCGGAAAGACCTGCGAAGGCGTCACCGCTCAGGAACTCCTCGACAAAGCCGGGGCCATCGTGGGAGAAGGCCCGTTCGATCCGGTCGCCAGCAGCGTCAGAGCGCATCGCCGCGCCATACACCGCCAAGTTTCCGCCCTTGGAATGGCCTCCGCACAAGAGCGGACCATCAATCGCGGCCACCGCCTCGTCCACATAGCGCGCCGCAGATTCCTGGGCCGGCACAGGACACCGGAAAGCCATGTTAAAGTCCTCTTTCCAGCCCACGATCGTGCTGTCGGTCCCCCGGAAGGCAAGATAGGAAAATCCTGTCGGGAATCGGAACGTCATGGCCGCAAACTGCTCCGTCGTTGCCACATCGTTCACGGCACGATAACCGCACACGCGCACGCCACGGTAGCGAGGGCTTGCCGCCACAGCCTCCAGTAAGGCACGGCTCCCCTCCGGATCCCACAGGTCGCCAATCATCTCCGGGTAGCACTCCGCGCGCAGAAGCTCGCGCACGTCCAGTCCCTGCCAGCCGGCAAGCTCCGGCATATCCCCCGGCAAGCGCAAATACGACAGCCATGCAAACACCAGGCTGTCCACCGCGCAGAACGTCCGCTCCTCAAACGAATCAAACGCCGTCTGGGCATAGGTCAAAAAGTTAGGCGAATCCGACATGGCCCTCCCATCAACAATGGTGCATTGGGGTCAGGTTCGTTTGCACCAATCGCGCCCCTTTTGGTGCAAACAAACCTGACCCAAATGCACCAAAAAAGGCGCCCGGGCCGTGGGGCCTGAGCGCCTTCATTGTAGCTTGCTGGCAAACGAGCCTTATTTAGCAGGAGAAATCGACGCTGTCGATGATGTCCTTGAGGGCCTTGGCAGAAGCGGTGAGCTCGCTCTGCTCGGACTCGTTCAGCGGCACGGGGACGCGGCAGACAACGCCGTCGCGGCCGACGACGGTCGGCATGGAGATAGCCAGATCGGACAGGCCATACTCGCCCACCATGAGCGAGGAAACGGGCAGCACGGTCTGCTCGTCACGCATGACAGCGGTGCAGATGCGCTTAACGGCCATGGCGACGCCGTAGTAGGTGGCGTGCTTCTTCTCGATGATGGTGTAGGCGGAGTTCTTGACGTCCTCGGCGATACGCTTCTCGGCAGCCTCGTGCTCCAGATGGCCGTGAAGCTCGCAGAAGGTGCTCAGCGGCACGCCGGCAACCTGGGCGCTGGACCAAGCGACAAACTCGGAGTCGCCGTGCTCGCCCATGACGTAAGCCTGAACGTCGCGCGGATCGACCTCGACGTGGGCGCCGAGCATCTGCTGCAGACGGCCGGTGTCGAGCACGGTGCCGGAACCGATAACGTGGCCCTCGGGCAGGCCGGACATCTTGATGGCAGCGTAGGTCAGAACGTCGACCGGGTTGGAGACGATCAGCAGGATGCCGTCAAAGCCGGACTTCTTAATCTCGGGAATAATGGACTTAAAGATGCTGACGTTCTTGTTGACCAGGTCCAGGCGGGTCTCGCCGGGCTTCTGGGCGGCGCCAGCGGTGACGACGATCATGGCAGCATCGGCGACATCAGAGTAATCGCCAGCGTAGATCTTCATCGGCTCGGCAAACGTCATGCCGTGCGCGATGTCCAGGGCCTCGCCCTCGGCGCGATTCTTGTCCACGTCGATGAGGACCATCTCGGAGAACAGACCGCTCTGCATCAGTGCGAACGCCGAAGACGAACCGACGAAACCGCAGCCGACAATAGCGACCTTCTTCTCGTTAACCATTACAAACTCCCATCTCTCTCCACAAACAAACCGCCCAGGGCGACCCGAGCGGCTTGCCGTAATCCCAATACATCCAATCGGGACTTTGATTATGCTCCTATTGCAGCCAAATATCGACCGTTTACCGAAATTGTTTGCAGAATTCGTATAATAACTGCACGAAATCGGTTTCGAGCTATTGACTCACAGAAACGAATCCCTAATACAGGCCCGCCTCGCGAATAGCCTCAACAGCCAAAGCAATCTGATCGGGCGGCAGTACCAGCGCCATACGTACGTGCCCCTCGCCCGAGGGACCAAAGCTCGCACCCGGCGTCACGACGACACCGGCCTTCTCCATGAGCTCCTCGCAAAACGCCATCGAGTCGGTGCGACCACCGGGGAGCTTGGCCCACACAAACATGGAGCCATGCGCGTTGGGGCGCTCCCAGCCCAGGCCCTCAAGACCGTCGCACAGGGCATCGCGACGCTCCTGGTACTTCAGGCGCTGCGCCTCGACCTCATCGCGCGGACCGTTCAGGCAGGCAATAGCCGCCTTCTGAATCGGGAAGAACATGCCAAAGTCGATCTGGCTGCGCAGCTTGGCAAAGGCCGAGACCACGTCCTCGCGACCGACCAAAAAGCCGATGCGGGCGCCGGTGACGTTAAACGACTTGGAGAGCGAGAAGAACTCCACACCCACCTCGAGCGCACCGGGATACTGCAAGAAGCTGCCGCCCGGCTCGCCGTCGAACACGATGTCCGAGTAGGCGTTGTCGTGGACGATCAGCAGGTCGTGCTCGCGGGCGAAGGCGATAATCTCCTCGTAGACCTCGGGCGTGCCCACCGAACCCACCGGGTTGGCGGGCAGCGACACGATCATGTACTTAGCGCGATCGGCGACCTCTGGATCGATGCCCGCCACGTAGGGCAGGTAGTTGTGCTCGGCAACCAGCGGGTAGTACTCGAGCCTGGCATCGGCAATCTTGGCACCCGCCTCAAAGACCGGATAGCACGGATCGGGCACCAGGATGGTATCGCCCGGGTCGAGCAGCGCAAGGCCCAAGTGACCCACGCCCTCCTGCGTGCCGTTGCACGACTGCACCATGGATGGCGTAATGCCCGAAACGCCAAAGCGGCGCTCGTAGTAATCGCACACGGCCTGCTTGAGCTCGGGCAGGTCGCGCAGGGCGTACTTCCACATCTCTGGGTCCTGCGCGGCCTGGGTCAGCGCCTCGACCACGTGGTCGTACGGCTTAAAGTCGGGCGTGCCCACGCTCATGTTGTAAATGGTCTTGCCCTGGGCCTTAAGCGCAAGAAGCTTGTTGTTGAGCGAAGCGAAGACCTCCGCGCCAAAGCGGTCGAGACGCTGCGATGCCTGCATGGTGCCACCTTTCGATATAAAAAACGCGGCGCTCCGACAAGAGCGCCGCGCGATACGGGCCATCAGATTGCCAAAGTGTAACGCTTGCAACCCCCGCATTGGTTCAATTTAGCCAACCTTAGTCAATTGCATTGAGCGCGTCGATCTGTGCGAGCCACAGACGTGAGCTGGCGTCACTCGGCATACGCCAATCGCCACGCGGGCTGAGCGTCACCGAGCCCACCTTGGGGCCATCGGGCAGGCAGCTGCGCTTAAACTGCTGGGCAAAGAAGCGACGGTAGAACGTACGCAACCACGTGTGGACGGTCTTGGCGTCGTAGACACCCTCGAAACTCTTGAGCGCCATGCGGTAGATCTTGCCCGGCTCAAAGCCAAAACGCAGCAGGTAGTAGAGGAAGTAGTCGTGCAACTCGTACGGGCCCACCAAATCCTCAGTCTTCTGCGCAATCTCGCCGTCGCCCGTGGGCGGCAGAAGCTCGGGAGATACCGGCGTATCGAAGATATCGAGCAAGACCTCGGCAATACGCCCGCCAAAGACATCAGCCGCATAGCGCACCAGATGGCGCACAAGCGTCTTGGGCACGCTCGCATTGACGGCATACATGCTCATGTGGTCTCCGTTATAGGTAGCCCAGCCGAGCGCCAGCTCCGACAGATCGCCCGTACCGATGACAAAACCGCCAGCCTGGTTGGCCAGATCCATCAGAATCTGCGTGCGCTCGCGGGCCTGGCTGTTCTCGTAAGTCACGTCCTGCACGGCAGGATCGTGCTCAATGTCCTTGAAGTGCTGCTCCACGGCCGCGTGGATCGAAACCTCGCGGAAGCTCACACCCAGGTCGCGGGCGAGCGACTCGGCATTCGACTTGGTGCGATGCGTCGTGCCAAAGCCAGGCATGGACACGGCCGTGATACCGGTGCGCGGCAGCCCCAGCGCATCAAAGGCGCGCACGGTCACAAGCAGTGCCAACGTGGAGTCCAGGCCGCCCGAAAGACCGATGACGGCCGCCTTGGTACCCGTATGGGCAAGGCGGGTCTTGAGGCCGGCGGTCTGCAGGTCGAGGATGGTCTCGCAACGCTCGGCCAGGTCGCCATGGTCGGCCGGCACAAAGGGCGCGCGGGGGAAGACACGGTCGATGTCGCAGGCGTTGCGCAGGACGGGAGCCTCGGAGAGTGTGCTCTCAAAAGAGAACTCAACGGTCGTGGCCTCCGGCGCATCGTCCGCGCGCGCCCACGTCGTCGAGCGGCGGCGCTCGGCAACCAGACGGTCAAGATCGATATCGGCGACGGCCATATCGCAGGTAAGCAGTTTGGTGGCGGCGAGCTTGGAGCCATTTTCGTAGATAAGGTTCTCGCCCGCAAAGACCATATCGGTCGTGGACTCGCCCTCGCTCGCATCCGCATAGGCATAGGCGCAGTACAGGCGTGCGCTTTGGTTAGAGATAAGGCTGCGGCGATAGTCTGCCTTGCCGATGATCTCGTCGGAAGCAGAGGGATTAAGGATCACCGTAGCGCCGGCAAGCGCCATCTCGGTCGAAGGGGGTGCCGGCACCCACAGGTCCTCGCAGATCTCAACGCCCAGCACCATATCCTCGGCACCTTCATCACAGCAACGGTAGACAAGCCCCGAACCCAGCGGGACCGGACCCTGACCGGCAAACTCGACCCACACGGGATCCGCAGGCGATGGAGCAAACCAGCGACGCTCATAGAACTCGCCATAGTTGGGCAGATACTTCTTGGCCGTAAGACCCAAAAGCTCGCCCGCGCAGCACACGGCGGCGCAGTTGTAGATATTCTCGGCAACTGCAACGGGAAGACCGATAGTAAAGACAATCGGCAGCTCACGAGTCTCATCGAGGATATGCACCAAAGCAGCCTCGCAGGCATGCAGTAATGTGCGGTTATGGAACAGATCGGCCGCGGTATAGCCGCACAAGTTGAGCTCGGGCAGTACCAGCGCGCGAACGCCGCGCTCAACAGCCGCGCGAACAGCCGCCAGCGCAACCTCGGCATTGCCCTCGACATCGGCCACGCGAATCTGCGGCGACGCCGCCGCCACACGCAAAAAGCCATCGTTCTTATTAGCCGAAACGCAGCATTGCCTTGTTGATCTGGACACTGGAGGCCCCTTCTACCCTGAGATTCAGTCTAACGGACGTTCACATATCTCTAACTAGCCAAAGCAACCTCCCAGTTTACTGAGAGGCCAACCTGTGCTAAAAGCATGTATTTCAAAAATATCTTTAATTAAAAAAGGAGAAATCGATAATCGACTTCTCCTTTAAGCGAGGCGAGTAAATTCCGAAACTAATGGCAGAATTTATCCATGTAGTCCTCAAAGTCGAACACTTCCACCACGACGCCCTCTTCCTGAAACTCTTTCAGTTGCTCCAAGAGATCTTTGTTAATAACGTCCATGCAGAAACCTCCTCTATCTAATCAATTGTAGTATATCTGCTTTCATGCAATTATCAACCAACTTGTTTAGTTGCTCCTCGTTTGCCGATAGTCCCTCTTTTTTCAAAATGTCGCGCACCTCGTTCTTAGTAATCGGCTTTTCAAACAACGAAAGCAAAGCGAACGAAAAATCATTAACCGCACACATTCTATGGGTGGCACAACTCAGCAGTACTCTTAACCCCTCTTTTGAGCGTCCGACTTCTTTCACAAACGAACTTTTAACCAATTGAAAACCATTATCGTGCATTACATAATCGGCATCGATATTTGTATTCAGCAATCCATAATGCAACAGTTCTTCTATCGCCCTTGTCAGCTCGAGGTCGCCCTGATCAAGGATAAGAGAAATGCTACAATCGGCCTCCAATAAACGGGCCAACTTAAGGTATACCAACTGGGAAACAGCATAGACATGATGGTATTCAGAATTATAGAAGTAGGCAAATGGCTCAACGAGCACGACAGAGGTCTTGGAATCCAGCCAGATTCGATCAGCTGGATTTAGACTAGTTAGCCGTCGCTTTACTTTGGTCAAATGTCCCTTATACCTGACAGCGTGAATAGAATCTAGGATCCAGGTCACCTCTGAAATATGAAGCCGCTGGGGCAAGTCAATTGTGTCGCTACCGTTTATGACCTCTTGCATATAAAAATCAATATGATGCTCATCAGATAAGGATTTTGCTTCATTTAAAGTTAAACCAGTGCCTGAAACATAATCCACTTCGAGGCGCAAATCCTCATATTGGGACTTCGGCATTACAGAGACACCATACTTATCGGGATGATTCCAAACATCCGACCCCATAACGAGACCAAAATTCGTAAATCCTCTCGTGGAATATGGAACACCACATACCTGTTTTGAATAATTCAAAACATTCTCTGTATAAGCTAAGGTGTTCAGAGCCTCTTCTTTAGTTTCGGTCGGAAAGCCAATCATAAAGAATAGATGAACAGGAATACCCGCATTGAGACAATCATGGATATTGCGATCAATCCAATCAACTCTCGTGTTCTTCTTCATTAGATCAAGAACTCTTTGGTTGTATGACTCGAGGCCAAACTGAATCTGCCTACATCCACTTTGGTATATCTTGTTGAAAACGTCTGTACTTAGGGTTGGAGAGAACCTCGTTTCTCCATGCCAGAAAAACGTTTTTCCCGATGCGTTTATTTCATCCGCGAGTTGCTCCATTCTTTTGCCTTCGAATGTTTCATCCACAAAAGAGAAAACTCTCGTGCCGTATTTTTCATTTAACCGACACATTATTTCAAATACTCTCGATATAGGCATCTTTCGGTAACAACCACCGGTAGCACCGGGAATGGTGCAGAAGGCGCAATGATTAAAACACTGCCTAGAGGAATAAACCGGCAATATTAACTCAGGCATGAAGTATTTAGAAAGGGCGAAGCCATCGAAATCGGGAACTGTATCGTTGATAAATGTTTGCTCAATCCGATGGTTTTTATATATCTTTCCACCTTTAGCATGGCAAAGGTTTGGAACACAGTCGAGATTGTCATCACCAGAGTCAAGAGCCTCAAGAAGACGTGCAAGCGGCTCTTCGCCGTCATACATCATTATCGAATCAATGTATTCAAAAAAGGGATGCCATTCTTTCATGCAGTCATCTGCTAAACGAGTAATGTAATTGCCGCCCAATGAGACGTGTTTAACAGATGGACATTCTTCTTTAATCAGTTTCGCTAACGTAACTGCAGAAATCAATTGGAAACAGCCGCTCACCGAAATCCCAATAAACTCGATTTTTTCCCTCTGAATACGCTTAAGAAAGGCAGTTTCATAGAAGGAAATAAACGGATTATGCAAGGTATCCGCAAGCGATTTCATTATTTCGATCGTGTCGGGAAAGTTGGTGTAAGCGAAGCGAATCGGGATGGCTTTGAAGGGAAACGGCCTTCGCCCTAGAATCTGGAATTGCGACATAACGGATTCTTGGAAAGGACGAAGACCGCAATGGAGAGTCTAGCAGAAAGCATGCGGGAGCAGCCGGCGATGCCGAGGTTCGAGGACGGGTCGGTGAACCTGAGGGAGCTCATAAGGCGTCTCGCCGAGGACGTCGTGAACGCGATCATGGACGCCGAGGCCGATCAGCTGTGCTCGGAAGGCGCCAACAGCCGCAACGGCTACCGCGAGCGCAACCTGGTCACGTGCGTCGGCGACATCACGATGAGGATACCGAAGCTGAGATCGGGGAGCTTCTTCCCCGAGGACGTGGTCGAGCGCTACCAGCGCGTCGACCGCGCGGTCGTGTCGGCGGTGGCCGAGATGTACGCCACCGGCACCTCGACGCGCAAGGTGCAGCGCATCGCGGAGAAGCTGGGGATATCCAGGCTGTCTAAGGACCAGGTCAGCGCCATGGCGAGGGACCTCGACGCCGACGTGGCCGAGCTCATGGGCCGCGACCTGGCCGATGCGCGCACGCCGTACCTGTGGCTCGACGCCACCTACGTCAAGTGCAGGCGCGAAGGGCGCGTCGCCTCGACCGCCGTCGTGACGGCGATAGGCTGCGACGAGGGCGGCTGGCGCCGCGTGCTGGGCCTGTCGGTGGTGGACACCGAATCATACGACTCGTGGCTCGGGTTCCTGCGCCGCATCAAGGGCCGCGGCGTCCAGGG
>NZ_JAQEKC010000016.1:0-51667 GCF_027679495.1 Collinsella aerofaciens | reverse complement strand
TGGTCGCGCCCTTGAAGTTGAACGTCAGATTGTCCAAATGCGGCCCGCGCAGCGTCGGCTGGTCCGCCGTTCGGTAGAACGGCGGAACCTAAACAGCTTGTGCCAGCTTCTCGGCACGCTCGGCGGCGGCGAGCGCCTCGATGACGGTGCCGAGCTGGTCGCCCAGAAGGACGCCGTTGTAGGTGGAGTTGAAGCCGATACGGTGATCGGTCACGCGGTCCTGGGGCTGGTTGTAGGTACGAATCTTCTCGGAACGGTTGCCGTGGCCGATCTGGCTCTGGCGCTCGGCACCGAGCTCTGCCTGCTGCTTCTCGAGCTCCATCTCGTACAGACGAGCGCGCAGCATCTGCATGCAGACCTCGCGGTTCTGGATCTGGGAGCGCTGCTCCTGCGACTGCACCACGGTGTTGGTGGGCAGGTGGGTGATGCGCACGGCGGAGTAGGTGGTGTTAACGCACTGACCGCCAGGGCCCGAAGCGCAGTAAGTGTCGATGCGCAGATCGGACTGGTTGATCTGGACGTCAATCTCCTCGGCCTCGGGAAGCACGGCGACGGTAGCCGTGGAGGTCTGGATGCGACCCTGGGACTCGGTCTTGGGAACGCGCTGGACACGGTGCACGCCGGACTCGAACTTCATGACGGAGTAGACGCGGTCGCCCTCGACCTTGAACTCGATAGACTTAAAGCCGCCGGCCTCGCTGGGGCTGGAGTCGAGCACGGTGGTCTTCCAGCCGCGCGACTCACAGAAGCGCTGGTACATCTTGTACAGATCGCCGGCAAAGATGGCCGCCTCGTCGCCACCGGCGGCGGATCGAATCTCGACGATGGTGTTCTTGTCGTCGTTGGGGTCGCTCGGGATGAGCATGTACTTAATGTCTTCCTCGAGCTGGGGAAGCTTGGCCTCGTTTTCGGAGATGTCCATCTGGAGCATCTCCTTCTCATCGGCATCGGTAGTATCGTGGAGCATTTCCTTGGCAGCCTCGATGTCATCGAGCGCGCCGATGTACTCACGCGAGGCGGCGATGAGGTCGGACTGGTGCGCGTACTCCTTGTTGAGACGCGTGAACTCCTTGATATCGGAGGCGACGGCCGGGTCGGAAAGCTTCTTCTCGAGCTCCTCGTAGGCCTTGATGATCTTTTCGAGCTTGTCGCGCATGGCGGGACTCCTTTATATGCGTGAAGGTGAAAATCGGCAGAATTGATGGGGCGCGGGGCGCCGCTGCGGGGGCAAGCCCGGCTAGAACATGTCGATCTTCAGATACATGCGCATCCCTTCGCGTATGGGGTACATAGTTGCGATCTAACCCATACATGATAGCGTGCGCAGGCAAACCTGCATATAACCCGCACGGAATGAGTGGACGTAGCCGTTGGGGACGTTCCTTAACGGCTAGTCGTTTAAGAACGTCCCCAACGGCTAACAAAGGGACCGTCGCTTTGTCACATTCTAGAGCGTGTGGAGCAGGGCGATGAGGAAGCGCACGCCCTGGAGGTAGGCGCGGCGGGTGATGCGCTCGTTGGTGCCGTGGACGCCGCGGTCGCACTCGTCATCGTCGACCACAAACGCCGAAAAACGAATGCATTCGGAGCAAATGCGCTGGTAGTTGGCAGCGTCGGTCGCGCCGATCACGGTCGAGGGGACAATCGCCAACGGCTCGGATGATCCGTTTTCCTCCGTCCCCTTTGAATCGCGGAAATAGCGGGCGGCGATGGAGCGAACCGCCTCGAGGCCGGGACCACCGATGCGCGGGGACGGCGAGGGTTCGGAGCTGCCGGGGCCCAGCTCCACTTCGACACGACCGGCAAGGTCCGCCCCGGCAACCGCCTCACGGCAGCGCGCCACAACGTCGGCCACGCTCGTGCCCTCGAGCATGCGGAAGTTAATGTTGGCCCACATATCCTGCGGCATCACGTTAGCACCGGTGCTACCGCCCTCGATTTGGGTCGGTGCACAGGTGGTGGTCACGAGCGGATAGAGCTTCTTGCTGGCGAGGCAATCGCGGACAATGGCGCCCCCGTTGGCGGCAATCTCATCCACCGTGTAGAGCCCCAGCTCGACAAGCTGCGCGGCAAGCAGATCGGTCACGCGCGTCGGCCACTCGATATCGCAGATTGCGGCGATGGCACGGCTGAGTACCTCGAGCGACGTGCCGCCGTAGGGGTTGGACGAATGCCCGCCCGCGCTCTTCGTCTTGAGCACGATATCGGCATAGCCCTTTTCGGCCAGGTCGGCATGCATAAGCCAGCCCTCGCCCGCGCCGTACTCGGCAGCCGAAACGATACGGTAGTCACCCTCGTCGATCAGGTATTCAAGTTCAATACCGCGCTCCTCGAGCACGCGGCCGATGGCACCCGCACCGAACTGAGTGGTTTCCTCGTCCTGGCCAAAAGCGAGCAGCAGCGTCCGCTCGT
The DNA here is from genome assembly GCF_027679495.1 of Collinsella aerofaciens. Classification (GTDB taxonomy): domain Bacteria; phylum Actinomycetota; class Coriobacteriia; order Coriobacteriales; family Coriobacteriaceae; genus Collinsella; species Collinsella aerofaciens_AK. Next base: position 49,255 of record NZ_JAQEKC010000016.1, on the reverse strand, counting down.
GCTCCCAGCCGTGCGCCAGCGCATACTCAACAGCCTCGAGAATGCCTGCGACCTGGTCCTTCATGTCGATCGCGCCGCGGCCCCAAATGTAAGCGTCGTCCACGTGCCCGCTAAAGGGGGCGTGCGTCCAGTCGGCCTCGGTGCCGGGCACCACGGGGACCACGTCCATGTGGCCCATGAGCACAACGGGCTTGAGAGTAGGGTCGGAACCGCCAAGCGTCACCAGCAGCGAATGGTCGATAAGCTCGACCTCGCCCGCCGCAAATACATGCGGCCAGGCCTGCTGCATATAGGCGCGCAGGTCGTCGAAGGGCCGCCAGCCCACCGCCTCGGCATCCATGCTCGAGATAGTCGGAAACGACAGCACACGGCCCAAGCGCTCGCACGCGCCTGCCTCGTCTATATCGGCAAAATCGTCCTCATGCGCAAAGAAGCGCCAAACCTCGGCCATGACATCCTTTCGATTGTGATGACGAGGGCCGCCCCACCGGAGCGGCCCTGCCACATAAGCGTTTGCGGTCGGTTATTTGTCCTCGAGATAACGCGAGAGGAACTCGCGGGTGCGCTGGTGCTTGGGGTTGCCGAAGAGCTCGGCCGGCGCGGCGTCCTCGAGGACCACGCCCTTATCCATAAAGACCACGCGGTCGGACACCGTACGGGCAAAGGCCATCTCATGCGTGACGACGACCATGGTCATGCCGTCGGCCGCGAGCTTGCGCATGACCTCGAGCACCTCGCCCACGATCTCGGGGTCGAGTGCGGAGGTCGGCTCGTCGAACAGCATGATCTGCGGATTCATGCATAGGGCGCGCGCGATGGCCACGCGCTGCTTTTGGCCACCGGACAGGCGACCCACAGCGGCGTGCGCGAACTTTTCGAGCCCCACACTCGTCAGATGCTCCATCGCGACCTTTTCAGCCTCGGCCTTGCTCATCTTTTTGAGCGTGACGGGCGCGAGCGTGCAGTTGTCGAGCACATCCATGTTGTTGAACAGGTTAAAGCCCTGGAACACCATGCCGATGTCCTCACGCAGCTTGTTAATGTTGCAGCGCTCGGCCGTAAGGTCCTGGCCGTGGAACCAGATGTGGCCCGCGTCCGGGGTCTCGAGCAGGTTGAGGCAGCGCAGGAAGGTCGACTTGCCCGAGCCCGAGGCGCCGATAATGGTAACGACCTCGCCGGGGTTAACGGACAGGTCGATGCCCTTGAGCACCTCGAGCGAGCCGAAGCTCTTGCGCAGGCCCTCGACGCGGATGAGCGGCTCATTGGTCTGTGCGGCGGCCGCGGTGCCGGTAGTGGCGATATCTGCCATGATGATTCTCCTCGTCTTGAGCCTAGTTGGAGCTGGGCAGCGTTGTCGGGGCCTCGGCGCCGAGCTTTTTGCCAAAGGCCTCGAGCAGGCGGCTCGCCACGAGCGTCAGGATCAGGTAGACCACGAGCGCCACGCAGTAGACCTCCATCTGGCGGTAGTACACGCCGGCGACGGTGGTGGTGGCGTACATGAGGTCGAACACGCCGATGACCGAAAGCACCGACGAGTCCTTGATGTTGATGATGAGCTCGTTGGTGAGTGCGGGGATCGCGTTTTTAATGCCCTGGGGGAACACGACCTTGCGCATAGCCTGCCACTGCGAAAGACCCAGCGAGCGCGCTGCCTCGGCCTGGCCGGGATCGATGGACTCGATGCCGCCGCGCAGGACCTCCATCATGTAGGCGGTGGAGTTGAGCGAGATGGTGACGAGGCCGGCGGTGAAGGTACTCCAGATCTGGTTGGCCTGGGCGGTCTCGAAGCCCATGCCGCGCAAAACGGTGAAGCCCGCGTAATAGATGAGCAGGCCCTGAACCATCATGGGCGTGCCGCGCACGATGGTGGAGTAGATGGTCGCAAAGCCGCGGCCGATACTCTTAAAGAAGCGCACCAGGTCGTTGTCCACGCGATCGAAGGTCTGAATACGCAGGAACACAAAAAGCAGCGCCAGGAAGAATGCGATGACGGTGCCGAAGGTGGCAAGCGCGATGGTGATCTCGATACCGCGGATGAAGAAGTCCCCGCTCTTGTAGGTCATGTAGACCAGGCTCGACAAAAAGTCGCTGGGGTTGGAGTCCGAGACGATGCTCACCTGTACCAGGTCGATAAACGACATGACGCAGCGGTCCACGAAAAAGATCGCCGCGATGGCGGCCACGACATAGCTGCCCAGGCGCGCGACGCGGTGGAAACGCTCGGATGCGAACGGCGACGTTTCGCGATAGTCACTCCAGTGCATAAGCTTGGTGACAAGCGCCGCCGCCGACACGACAATCCAGGCCCAAAGAATCGCCCAAAGGCAATCCTGGAAGATACCGGTGGGGGCTAAGAAGCTCAGCGGTGTGGGATTGCGTTGGCTAAACGCCAGGCCGAGCGCCGCGACAACGCTCGTGCCCAGGTACACATAACGGTGGTCGGCCTTGATAAAGGAGGCCAGACGATTGATGGTTTTCATGCTGCCTCCCTATGCCGGCTGACGATCGAGGCACGCGTCCCACATTTGGTCGCGTTCCTCTTGGCTAATGCCCTTGAGTGTCTTGTCGATGAGTTTAAGCAGCTTGTCCGAGCCCTTGCGGCAGCCGACGTTTGCCGCGACCTCCTGCTTAAAGCCCTCGCCCTCGGCAAAATGGATGGGGACGATACCGGGATTTTGGGCCATATAGCCCTTCTCGTTCTCGGTGTTGTAGGTCACGGCATCGCACGTGCCCTGCAGCAGGTTCGAGAACACCGTGGGAACCGAATCGACCGGGTTCTTGTGCACAACGCCCGGGATCTCGTCGATGACGGTATCGAGCATGGTGTCCTTTTGGCCGAGTACCGTGGCACCGCTAAAGTCGCTGAGCTTGGTGGCGTTTTGGTAGGGGGAACCCTCTTTTACGAACAGGCCAAAGTAGCCAATGAAGTACGGGTCGGAAAAGCCGACCGACTCCTCGCGCTCGGGCGTGGCGCTCATACCGGCGATGATGAGGTCGATCTGGCCGTTGTTGAGCGAATCGATAAGGCCTGAAAAGCTCTGCTTGACGGCAACGGGCTCGCCGCCGAGGGCCTTGCAGACGATCTTGGCGATCTGCACGTCGTAGCCATCGGCATAGGCGCCCTGCACGTTGTCGATGGGGATGGTGTACTCACTGGCTTCGGAAACCTGCCAGTTGTACGGGGCGTAGGCCGACTCCATACCAATGCGGATCTTGTCCTTGCCGATCACGGAATCGGACAGGTCGTCGCGACCGCCGCCCGTCGTGGGCTGAACCACCTTGAGCGTGGACGGGCGCTGACAGCCGGCGAGCGCGCCGGCGACGACGGAAGCGCTCGCAGCGAGAGCGCTACCCAAAAAGATGCGACGGCTGCATACCAGCTGCGGATGCGCGTCGCGCTGTTGTCGAGATTGCATCTAGTGCCTTCCCTATTTTGCTTTACTGACAATAAGACAGGATATACGCCCGCAACCAGCAGCGCGGCATGTGCGCGAAAAATTAATAGACACACGAGGACGATTGGCGCAAAGCAACCTGTCCCCCATGCACCAAACCCTTGACGGAAACGGCGACGTCGATGTTTTGACAATGCCAGCGAGCGCCACCCAGAGCGAACAAGTTGGCATGAAAAAGGCACGGCATAGACCTTCTGGTCATGCCGTGCCTTTTGAATGACAAATTGTCGCTCTGGGTGTCGCGCAGCGTCGACCGGCCCGCCGTTCGTCAGAACGGCGGAACCTCTAGAGCAAAGTGACGCTAAAGCTGCGGACGTCCGTCTCGCCCGGCGCCAGCGTGATGGTGTTGACCTTGTGCTCAAAGACGTCGTCCTCGGTGTCCATGGTGGTGTGACCGGTCCAGGGCTCGAGCGCCACAAACGGAGCGTCGTTGGCGGCAGACCACACGCCGATGTACTTAAAGCCCTCAAAGTCGATCTTGACGCCGTGGCCCGACTTGCGGCCGCGCAGCGTGAGCGTGGAACCCGGGGTATCGGTGAACATGATGGCATCGTTATCGAAGCTGCGGTGCGTGATGGGCAGCACGTCAGAGTTATCGGGCGCCTTGTAGCTGCCCTCGAACGTCATGAGACCATCGGGCGTGATGATGGGGGCCTCGTTGGTCCAAGCCTCGGTAAATGCCAGCTCGTAATCCTCGAACGTCTCGTCCTCGGCACCGGGAGCGGGCACGTTAAATGCAGGGTGACCTCCCACCGAGAACGGCAGTTCTACATCGCCGGTGTTGGTGACGGCAAAGGTCTGGGTAAGCGTGGCATCACCAGTCAGGGCATAGGTCATGTTGAGCTTAAAGTGGAAGGGGAAAGCCTTGAGCGACTCGGGCGTATCGGTGATCTCGTAAGTTACCGAGGAGCCGTCCTCCGAGACCTCGACCAGCTTGTGCTCGACGATGCGCGCGAGTCCGTGGCGCGGCATCTCGCAGGTGCCAGCCGCAGACGTCGCCGTGTTGTTGCGCAGTGAGCCCACGATGGGGAACAGAATGGGCGCATGCTTGCCCCAAAAGGCCGGGTCGCCCTGCCACAGATACTCGTTGCCGTCGAGGGCAAGGCTCGTGAGCTGGGCTCCCATGGAATCGATGGCCGCGGTGAGGCCGCCGCGCTTGATAGTGGTGACGGTGGACATGCTACTTCCTCCAAAAGTAAACAATAGTGTCGAGGGCTATTGTGCCACTCTTGGCGGCAAGGAGAAGCGGCAGGCGCAGTTATTGAGCGATTGCGTAAAGGTCGAATCCGCCCTGCGGCGTGCTGTCGACCGTATCGGGCGCCTGCGAGTTAAAGCTCACGGGAACCATGCGCTTTGAGGCGCGGAAGCGCGTGCCATCGGTGGCGACGGGCGGCTCGTCGACCGTGAGCTCGTAGTCGCCGGGCTTGAGTTCGATGCCGTCGCCAGCGGAGTTGACATATTGATACTCGTCAATCGCCTGCCCCCTGAGCGTGCGGCCCACGATGTGGATGAGCATCTGACTATCGCCGCGGGCGGTGTCCCACGTCGCGCCGTCCTTGACCTCGACCGACACATGCACCGAACGCGTGCGGCTGAGCGATTGCTCGACAGACATCTCGACCTTGGCGGCATCTTTGCGCTGTTGCTCCACATGGCTCCAGACATTTCCGATCGCCGAGCAAGCGATGACGCCGGCCATGAAGGCGATGAGGATGGGGCCGAGTGGTGAGCGGCGGCCCGCGTCTTCCTCGCGAGCCAGGTCGGGGCGATGCGTGGGCGCAGGCGCCTGGGCGCCTTGCGCGGGCACGTCGAGAATGCTGAAGGATGCCGTGCTGCCGGGGTCGATGTTATGGCGCGGCTGCGGGGTCTTGGCCGGCGAGATGGACATGTCGGCCGGCTCACCGAGTGTGGCCGTGGCATCGGCCTTAGCCTCGTCGGCCTCGGCCTGGGCCCAGGCCTGTTCAAAGGTTAGGGGCTCGGCGGCATCAGGCTCGACAGCGGCATCGTTGCCGGTCTCGTCCTCGTCGCTCGACACGTCACGCGACGCGGGCTCGTCCCACCCCTCGTCCGGAGCCTCGCCCTCGCTATACCACCATTCAAAGTTATCGATATCCATACGGGGCGCCCCTTAGGCCTCGCAAATAAACACTTGCTAGCCTTATACCCTCAGACGGCACGAGGGCTCGCACGGAATGCGAAAAAGGGCTGCTCCTTTGTCGCATCGAAACGAATCTGCTTGCGTTTAGCCGCGGGTAATCTTATTTCTCAACAAGAAGTCGACTGCCCCCACGATTCTGATGCCATCGATGTCCGTTGGATGGTCGCCATCCCTGACAATCAGGATCTTCTCATACGAATCAGGAATTTTTCCTAGCGTGCTTAGCTTGAGCGGTCGCAGCTCGCGTTCTCTCGTCGCCTCGGCATCGATCCGTTCGGTAACCTGGATATATTTGCGGTCCGATCCCTCGCCGATTGCGACAAAGTCGATTTCCCCCGCGCGCAGATGGCCGCAAAACACTTCGTATCCTTCAAATACAAGCTGGTTGTAGATAACGTTCTCGAGCATCCTTCCGCTATCGCTACCTCTATATCCGTCAAGATAGCTGCGAATTCCCGTATCAGCTATGTAATATTTACCGCCTGTCTTAAGAAGCTCCCGCCCCTTGATGTCATACCTTTTTACCTTGGTAAACAGGTACGTCTCTTCCAGAGCGTCAATATATGCCGACACCGTCGATGCGTTGGTCTTACCGCCCGCCGATTCGTTGAGCGTCCCTACGATTTTGTTGACCGAGGTTTGGTTTGAGATGTTGTCTGCCAGATACGCACAGAGCCGCTCGAGAACATCGCGCTTGGTGATAGCTCCGCGACCCCTACGCGTCGCACGCGACAGGATATCGCGCGCGACGATCGTCTGGTAGAGGCTACGGATATAGTCGCGGCACAGCTCACGTCTCGGCTCATTATGGGCCAGCAACGGCATGCCGCCATAAGTTATGTACTGCTCAAGCACGGTATTTGAATTAAGGCGATCGCCCGTCTTGGAAACAAGTTCGACCCTCTCACCAAGCCCTTCAGCGGCGACCGCATCAATCGAGCGAAAATCAAGATATTCGCTAAACGTGAGAGGCTGCATCTTGACCTCGACATATCGGCCCGAGATAAGCGTTGCGAGCTCGCTCGATAGCAAAAAGGCATTGGAGCCCGTGACATAGATATCGCACGGCAAATCCACTCGGAGCGAGTTGACTGCCTTTTCCCAACCTTCGACATTCTGGAGCTCGTCAAAGAACAGGTAGGGATGATCGATGCCGTCGATGCGCTCCCGAACCATACGATAAAACGTCAGATAATCCGTAATTCCCGCGTACTCTAGAGATTCCATCTTAAAGGTCAGCAAACGCTCGGCTGGCACCCCCTGTTGCGCCAGATAGTCCCTCATCATGTCCAATAACGTTGATTTGCCACAACGGCGTATGCCCGTCACGATTTTGATGAGGTCGGTATCCTGAAAAGCAATGAGTCGATCAAGATAACGGCTTCGGCGAACGATATCCATAGAGTCTCCCTAGCGCCCGACCAGACATGAAACCTTATAAACTTGCATTTTTTGCAAGTTTATAAGATGTTACCTTAGAAACTTGCAGAATTTGCAAGTTTCTAAGGAATGGAATGTGACAAAAGGACTGTCCCTTTGTCACATCGCGAGGGCAACGCGAATGGAGGGGGCCTCGAGGGCCTCCTCGAGCGCAAACTTGCCCTCGCCCACTGCAACCTTTGTCGTGTGCATGCCCACGGGATCTCCTGTCGCCCGCGATGTACCTGAGACCATCTTCGCCTGCATTGCGACTATACAGGCAAGCGCAGCCTGCGACAAAGGGGGCGGGCACCTGACACATTCTGGTAGAGTTGCAGGGACTGAATTCAGCTTATTCATGCGACATTGGAGTGACAACCTTGACCGCCGCAACCACGCCTAAAAGTAAGCCAACCGCCGCCGCGCTCTCCCCCGCGCGCACCAAGCTCTGCCTGGCGCTGCTCGTGCTGTTGGGATTCTCGCTCGGCTGCTCCGAGTTCGTGGTCATCGGCATCGAGAGCGACCTGGCGACGGAGCTCGGCATATCGCTTGCCACCGCAGGCCAGCTCATCAGCGTATTCGCGCTCGTCTACGCTATCGCCACGCCGGTACTTGCGCTCAGCACGGGGCGCTTCCGCCGCTACCAGCTGCTCGTGTGCTACAGCATCGTCTTTGTGCTCGGCAACCTAGTCATGGCGTTGGCGCCCAACTTTCAAGTGCTGTTCGCCTCGCGCATTGTCCTGGGCTCTGTCTCGGGTGCGCTGCTCGCCGTGGGCGTGACGTACATTCCTGAGCTTCTGTCCCCGCAGCAAACTTCGCTTGCCATCTCGGTGGTATATGGTGCGTTTTCCGTGGCAATGGTCTTTGTCACTTCGATCGGCAAGTTTGTAGCCGACACGCTCGATTGGCACGTAGCCATGTACGGCACGCTGACCTTTGCCGTTCTGATCTGCGGAGCGCTCGTGGCGTTTATGCCTCGCGCCGGGCAGACCGATGAGCCCGCCACCTTCCGCGAGCAGGCGGGGCTGCTACGCGAGCCGAGCATCATCACCGGCATGCTCATCTTCTTGTTTGGCGTGGGCTCGGTCTATGTGTTCTACGGCTACGTGACGCCTTATCTTGAGCAGGTGCTGGGCATGGGCACGGTCGAAGCCAGTACCACGCTTATGGCCTACGGCGTGTTCTGCCTGATCTCGAACATCCTGGGCGGATGGATCGACGCGCGCTTTGGCATGAAGGCACTGCTTGTGACGTTTGTGCTGCAGGCCGCGGCGTTACTCGGGCTGTTTGCTGTGGGCGGCACCATGCCGCTCGCGCTGGTCTTTGTCTTTAGCTTGGCGCTACTCATGTACCTGTTCTCGGTGTCGTGCATCACGCACTTTATGGACGTGGCACGCAGCCGCCATCCCAAGTCGATGGTACTCGCAAGTTCGGTTGAGCCCATGGCATTTAATATCGGCATTTCGTTTGGCACCGCAGTGGGCGGCGCCGTGGTAAGCAGCATTGGCATTGCGTACGTGGGCGCAGTGGGCGCCGCGTTCTCGCTTGTGGCCTGGGCCCTCACACTGGTGACGATTAAGTTGGCTCGCTGGGAGCGCAAGCGTCAATCAGCACAGCCCCGGATGCAGGCATAGGAGCGAACATAGCCCAAGGTGGCGAGCAACCGGTGAAAACCGTCCCATACGAGTAGTGTTTATCCGCCTGGAAGCTTCAGCAGTGCAATTTCGTGTATTTCAGATACACGTTTTTCTTCGATTTCATGTATCTGGAACACATGAAATCTTGAGCACCCCTGTCTTCGTGGAAAACGTTTTTGCCCGCTTTACATCAGACGGTGGGCGTGAGCTGCGTCATCCTCCACTCTGCGCAGTTGGCTTCATTGGAAAGGGCTGTGTTACAGTGCCACCGCAGGCCGTACGGCCCTGTCTAGAAAGGAAACCCTGTGCAACGCGTTCTTTTTATCTGCCATGGCAACATCTGTCGCTCGACGTTGGCTGAGTCGGTGTTTACCGAGTTGGTGCGCCGCGCCGGGCGCGAGGGCGAATTTGTCATCGATTCCGCTGCGACCTCGACCGAGGAGATTGGCAACCCGCCGCATCATGGCACGGTCGCCAAGCTGCGCGAAGTCGGGATTCCCGTCGTCGCGCACCGTGCCCGCCAGGTGCGTCGCGCGGAGTATGGCGACTGGGACCACATTGTATATATGGATGCTGAGAACGCGCGCGGCCTGCGTCGCATTTTTGGCGACGACCCCGACGTCAAGATTACGCGCTTGCTCGATTGGACCGATCGCCCCGGCGACGTGGCCGATCCCTGGTACACCGGCAATTTCGATGCCACCTACCGCGATGTGCTCGCCGGTTGCACCGCCATGCTCGAGCAGCTGTAGGTTCGTGGGCGCACGAACCATGCTAACCGCGCCCTCGGCATAAATTGAGCGTGGACAATCTCCCACTTTGAGCGCGAAACGGCGCTCTAAACGGGAGATTGCCCACGCTCATGAATGTGACAAAGGGACTGGCCCTAGACCGGCTTGACCTCCAACTTTATCCCCTCGGCACAGGAGTCGCCCAAAACATCCGAAAGGGCCCAGGTCGCATATAGCGGCAAATAGAGAACCGCTCCGTTGCGCTCAACGTTGCCTCTCGAGAAAACAATCCCGAGCCTTACGCCATATTCAGCCGTATCAAGCACATGACCGAGTGCAGCGTGCGCGTGGTAATAGGAGCCCGATTTAACCTCGATCGGAACAGCTGTCCCATCCGGTCCATCGACCACAAAGTCCACTTCACCGCGCTTTTTTGTCTGATAGTAGTAAAGCTGGCGATTTTGGGCAGCCAGCTGCTGGGCCACCACGTTTTCGTAAATGCCGCCCAGATTGGGCTCCTTGCTATCAAGATACGCCGCTTGGGCGACTCCAACGGGGTAGCGCGCCATCAACATGCCCGTATCCGATTGATATAGCTTGAACTGCGATGGCCGTGCCGTCTTGAGCAGGGGCGATTTTGGCTCGGTTACGATATCGGCTTTGAGAGCAACGCCGGCATCGACAAGCCATACAAAATCTCGCTGATACTTCTCGTAGTGCGCCTTAGGGTCAATGGAATTGAGCACGAAGCGCTTGTTTTCGCCCTCGAGCATAATAGGGAGCTGATCGTAGATGCTCTGCACCTGAAGGGCTCGCCCGCTTGCATACTTGGAGATATCCCGCCGGTACTGTTCGTTGAGCTCTGACTGTAGCTGACGAACAGAGGCAAGGTCGCCCTGCGTGTCAAGGAAACGCTGCACGACCTCAGGCATTCCCCCGACAACGGTATAGGTCCTGAAGTTTGCCATCATCGCGTCATGAATGTAATCAGGAACGGGCCTCTCGCTGATACACGCGTCACGTATCGTTTGGCGAGCCCCCTCGCTCACCCCGATTGCCCAGCAAAACTCCTCAAAATCGAGCGGGAACATCCTAAGCTCGTGAACATACCCCACGGGATAGGACCTGACGCCCTTGAACTGAGTCCCGAGCATTGACCCCGAAAACGCCCAGCGGCACCTCCCGTCCTCAACAAGGAACTTTGCCATCGTCATGATGTCGGGGGCCTCCTGGACCTCATCGATAAACACAAGCGTTTTGCCTGGTGCAATCGACTTTCCCGAAAGAAGCGTCACCCTGCTGATGAAATCATCGGCATCCCGCGCCTCGAGAAGAGCATCTTTTGCCTGGCGGTTTTCCATGAGGTTAAGCTCGATGTAGGTTGCATGGTTGGCTTTGCCAAATGCGCGAATCGAATAGCTTTTGCCAATCTGGCGAGAACCCGTAATGAACAAGGCCTTTTGCTCGGAAGACTTCAGCCAACGCTCCAGCTCTGCCGCTATTTTCCTGCGCAGCATAGGCTCTCCCCTCGGTGTCATCGAATGAAATGCAAAGTTTTATATGCTTGATTATCGATGAAACGCAGAATTTTTATAACCTAAAATCAGATGAAATGCAGAGATTTAGGATTATAAGCAAAAAAGAAGGAGCATCACCGGCGGATGCGACAAAAGAACTGTCCCTTTGTCACATTGCGCTCAACTATTCGTCTACGATCTCGGCAAGCCAAACGTTCAGCGTATCGACCTCGGGGCAGCAGAACTTTGCCGTACCGGGCTCGTTGCCAGGCACGGTTCCGCCATAGCGCAGGATATCGATATAGGGAAAGCCCACATGGCAGGCCATGGCGCACATCTTGCCGCGGTCTCGGTCGAAGTCAAAAACGTCGCCCGGCTTGTGACCATGGTGGCAGCGGCACGCACCCAGCTGGTCCACGCAGCTCACGCGGATACGCGGACGCTTGCCGCGCGGCGCGCCGATTGGCTTGTTCTCGTCCGCAGGATTGATGCCGCCCTCGCCAACGTTACTCATGGTCAATCACATCCAGGCAGGCCTCGATGGGCAGGCCGGCCGACTTGTCCTCTTGGTCGGCATTGCGCTCGATAAGCTCTGCCACCACGCGCATGGCATCGGACGTCGCGCGCTGCAGACTCCAACCTGCCATAACGCGGCCGACGAGCACCGCCGAGAACGTGTCGCCCGTGCCCGGGAAATAAACCGGAATGAGCTCAAAGGGAATCGTAAAGTACTCCCCCGCCACATGGTCGTAACCGATAACCGCGTTCATGCCATTGACTACGGCGCTCGTAATGACCACCGACTTGGCACCCAGGACACGCACGGCATCCACAAGAGCGCGGCCCTCATCGGGCGTAATTTGCTCGGCAATAGGCCTATCGGCAAGCAGGCACGCCTCGGTATAGTTGGGCACCGCGTAGTCTGCACACTCCAGCAGATGCCGCATAAGGCCAATCGTGGACTCGGGCACGCCCGCATAGAGCTTGCCGTTGTCGCCCATGATGGGGTCGACGAACACCTTGGTGCCCTTTTGCGCACGGCGGTGGCAAAAGTCCGAGATGATGCGCGTCTCTTCCTCGGTCACGATAAAGCCGGTCGAGATGGCATCGAACTCAAAGCCGAGCTCCTCCCAGATGGCGAGGCTCTGGCGGACATACTCCGTGGTGTCGTGGATGTAGAACTTGGGGTAGTTGAGCGTATCGGAAACGAGGGCCGTCGGCAGGTTGTGAATGCGATAGCCCATGTGCGACAGCACCGGCAGCATGGCGGAAAGCGCGACCTTGCCGTAACCGCACATATCGTTGATCAGCAGCAGCTGAGTATTCTTCATGAGTGTCCCCCTTGGTTCGGGCGCGGCGCGGCAGCGCCACAGTGCTACTAAGTGTAGCGCAGGGGACGTTGCGAGCGGAGTCGAGCGGCACGAAGGGCAAATTGTTGCGGAAAGGTTTCGGAAACGAGGGGCTAGCTTGCTTCATTGCGGCTCATTTGCCGCCACTTATTCAGTGCCATTTCAAAACTATGCCGGATTACGGGGCTGAACCTGAATGAGCCAACCACACCCCCTATTTTTCAAATCATAGCGAGCCTTCTACCTGCGGTTTTCTTTTTACCAATTTCGGCATGGTCGGCAATCCGTCGTTCAGCCCCGTAATCCGGCATAGTTTTTAAGTTAGTCGTTGGGGACGTTCTTAAATGACTAGGCAAACAAGAACGTCCCCAACGACTATCAGCACAAGGAGTGTCCCCAAGTGCCGGCACATAAGGAACGTCCCTAAGTGCCGCTTGAACATAATAAGTTTGGTACCTTGACAATCAATCTATGCGCTCCTAAATTGGTTAGGCACAAAACAATTCCACTACCTAACTAAAGAGAGGAGCGAAGCTTAGATATGTGTGTTGAACCACTCGTCTATCCGCACGAGCCCGGCGGCGACCCGTCACAGCCGGCGGATGTACACGAAGCGGTTAGCTCGGAAGACAAGCTTGCCAAGCGCATCCTGAGCGGCCTGGGTTTTTGCGGCCATTACATGCATTTTCATGGCGGAGGCGTGTCCGGCAAGGCGCCCATCATCTGCCTGCTGGCCAAGCAGCCCGGCGGCGAGATGTCGCAGCAGGAACTCGGCATGCACTTCGACCTCAAGCCGGGGTCGCTTTCCGAGATCCTGTCCAAGCTCGAGCTCAACGGCCTCATCGAGCGCAGCCGTAACCCCAAGGACCGACGGCAGCTCACCATTCGCCTGACCGAAACCGGCCGGGAAAACGCCCGCATCGACCAGGCGGCCCGCATCCGCTTTAGAGAGCAGGCCTTTAGCGCCCTCACCCACGACGAGCGTGAGCAGCTCGCCGAAATGCTCGAGAAAATCCGCAAAACTTGGGAGGAACTGGATGATTAAAACCCTCATGGGCAGCATCCGCGACTATATGAAAGTCACCGTTGCCACGCCGTTGCTCGTACTTGGCGAGGTGCTCTGCGAGATGCTGATTCCATTTATCACCGCCAACCTGATCGACGCCATCAAAGACGGCGCCACCGTAGCCGAGATGCTTCCCACCGCAGGCTTTTTGGTGCTCATCGCGCTGACGTCGCTTGCTTTCGGTGCCGCTGCCGGCGTCACCTGCAGTCATGCGAGCTGCGGCTTCGCCAAGAACCTGCGTCACGACCTGTTCTACAAGATCCAGACGTTCAGCTTTGCCAACATCGATGAGTTCTCGAGCTCCTCGCTCGTCACCCGCCTCACCACCGACATCAACAACGTGCAGCAGGCCTTTATGATGCTCATCCGCATCGCCGTGCGCGCGCCGCTGGTGCTGGTCTTTGCCTTTGCCATGGCCTACGCCATGGGCGGCAGCGTCGCCATGGTCTACCTGGTCATCATTCCGCTGCTGGGCTTTGGACTGTTCTTTATCATCTTTAAGGTGCGCCCCATCTTCTCGCGCGTGTTCCACAAGTACGATGCCCTTAACGAGTCCGTCGAGGAAAACGTCACCGGCATGCGCGTGGTCAAGAGCTATGTGCGCGAAGACTTTGAGAAGGAGAAGTTCGCGACCGCCGCGCGCGACGTCCAGATGGACTTCACCCGCGCCGAGAAGCTGCTCGCCTTTAACAACCCCATGATGAACATCTGCGTCAACGGCGCGTTTGTCGTCATCATCTACCTGGGCTCCAAGCTCATCATCACGAGCCAGGGCACGCTGTTCGACGTGGGCCAGCTCTCCTCGACCTTTACCTATGGTTTCCAGATTCTCATGAGCCTGATGCAGCTGTCGATGATCTTTGTCATGGTGACCATGGCCGACGAATCGGCACACCGCATTGCCGAGGTGCTGGCCGCCGAGCCCACGATCGCCGATCCCGCCGAGCCCGTGCTCGAGGTTGCCGACGGTTCCATCGACTTTGACCACGTGAGCTTTAAGTATTCCAAGCATGCGAAGCGCCAGGCGCTCGACGATATCGACCTGCACATTACGAGCGGCGAGACCATCGGCATCATCGGCGGCACCGGCTCGGCCAAGTCCACGCTCGTTAACCTCATCGCCCGCCTGTACGACACCACCGAAGGCGCTGTGCGCGTGGGCGGCGTGGACGTGCGCGACTACGACCTGGACGCGCTGCGTCACCAGGTCGCCATGGTGCTGCAGAAAAACGTGCTGTTTAGCGGCACCATCGCCGAGAACCTGCGTTGGGGCGACCCGAACGCCACCGACGAGGAAGTCCGCGAGGCGGCGCATCTGGCCTGCGCCGACGAGTTTGTCGACGGTTTTCCCAAGGGCTACGACACCTGGATCGAACAGGGCGGCTCTAATGTTTCGGGCGGTCAGAAGCAGCGCCTGTGCATTGCACGCGCCCTGCTGCGTCGCCCCAAGATCTTGATCCTGGACGACTCCACCAGCGCCGTCGACACCAAGACCGACGCAAAAATTCGCGCAGGGCTGGCAAGCTATCTGCCCAACACGACCAAGCTCATCATCGCCCAGCGCATCAGCTCCGTACAGGACGCAGACCGCATCATCGTCATGGAGGGCGGCCGAATCGCGCAGATCGGCAACCATGACGAGCTGCTTAAGACGAGCGAGATCTACCGCGAGACCTTTACCTCGCAAAACAAGATGAGCGCCGAGGGCGAAGGGGCCGTCGAGGCCGACACCGAGGCATCCGCAACGCAAGCTCAGACTCAGGAAGGAGGCGAGGCACATGAGTAAGGCAACGACCGCCGAGCGCGCGCTCAACCGCAAGGGCGGCACCATGTCGCGCCTCATCAAGACGCTCTTTGGCTTCTATCCCGTGCTTTTGCCCCTCGTCGTCGCCGGCGTGGTGCTCTGCGCCATCATCAACTCCATCGGCGCGACCTTCCTGCAGAGCGCCCTGCAAATTATTGGCGAATCGTGGCAGTCGGGCGATTGGGAAGCCGCGCAGCCCAAGATCGCACAGCTCGTGACCACCCTCGCCTGCATCTACGGCGTCGGCGTCCTGTCCTCGCTCTTCTGGAACCGCGCCATGGCTATCGTCACGCAGGGCTCGCTGGAGAAGCTGCGCGAGATGATGTTCAACCGCATGCAGGACCTGCCGATCCGCTACTTCGACACGCACCAGCGCGGCGATATCATGAGCCACTACACCAACGACATCGACACGCTGCGTCAGATGATCAGCCAGTCGCTGCCCAACCTGCTCATGACGATCATCATCATCGTCACGGTGTTCTTTATCATGCTGTACTACAGCGTGTGGATGTGCCTGGTCATCATCGCCGGCGTCGCCTTTATGACCTTTATGACCAAGCTGCTCGGCTCCAACTCCGCGCGCTTCTTCATTGCGCAGCAGACCGAGCTCGGCGTGGTCGAGGGCCATATCGAGGAGGTCATGAACGGCCAGAAGGTCGTCAAGGCGTTCTGCCACGAGTCTGCCGCCGAGGCCGATTTTGACGAGCGCAACGAAAAGCTCTTCGAGGTCTCGCAAAAGGCCAACATGTATGCCAACATCCTCATGCCCATCCTTATGAACCTGGGCAACCTGCTCTACGTGCTGGTCGCACTGGCAGGCGGCATTTTCCTGGCGCTGGGCGTGCCCAACCTGAGCATCTCGGGCATGGCGCTGTCCATCGCCGTCGTGGTGCCGTTCCTCAACATGACCAAGCAGTTCTGCGGACAGATCGGCCAGATCTCGCAGCAGATCAACGCCGTGGTCATGGGCCTCGCCGGCGCCGACCGTATCTTTGAGCTCATCGACGAGGAGCCCGAAGCCGACGAAGGCTATGTGACGCTCGTCAACGCTCAGGTGAACCCCGACACCTGGCAGCTCGAGGAGGCCGACCACCACACCGGCATGTGGGCATGGAAACATCCGCACCGCGCAACCGGCGAGATCGAGTACGTGCCGCTGCGCGGCGACCTGGTCATGGACAACGTCGACTTTGGCTACACGCCCGACCACGAGGTGTTGCACGGCGTGTCCGTGTTTGCCAAGCCGGGCCAGAAGGTCGCGTTTGTCGGCGCCACCGGTGCCGGTAAGACGACCATCACCAACCTCATCAACCGCTTCTACGACATCGCCGACGGCAAGATCCGCTACGACGGCATCAACGTCAACAAGATCCGCAAGGCCGACCTGCGCCGCTCGCTGGGCGTCGTGCTACAGGACGTGAACCTGTTCACCGGCACCGTGATGGATAACATCCGCTACGGCAATCTGGACGCTACCGACGAGGAGTGCATCGCGGCGGCCAAGCTCGCGGGCGCGGACGACTTTATCACCCGCCTGCCCGACGGCTACGACACCATGCTCACTGGCAACGGCGCACAGCTGTCGCAGGGCCAGCGCCAGCTGATCTCGATCGCACGCGCCGCCGTCGCCGATCCGCCGGCGATGATCCTGGACGAGGCCACGTCGAGCATCGATACCCGCACCGAGGCTATCGTGCAAGCCGGCATGGACAAGCTCATGGAAGGCCGCACGACGTTTGTCATCGCGCACCGCCTGTCCACCGTGCGCAACTCCGACGCAATCATCTGCCTGGACCACGGCCGCATCATCGAGCTCGGCAACCACGACGAGTTGATCGCCAAGCGCGGATATTACTACCAGCTGTACACCGGAGCGTTTGAGCTCGAGTAGGACCGGTTACTGACGGAGGGCGCCCCGAGGGTGGCGGGGTAATTCCTCCGTGCTCAAACATTCTCGCTTCGCTGCGAAACTGCGCGCGGAGGAAATACCCCGCCACCCCGGGGCGCCCTCCTGCGCGCGATCAGCCCGTCATTTAGAACGGAATAAAAGTTAGTGAGGCCCTGGCCGGTTGGCCAGGGCCTCGTTTTGTAAAAAATCATCCTCGAAGTAGCTAAAAGAGCCCCGTCCCAAAAGAGCTAGTTGAGAAGCTGGGCCATGGCGTTGACGAATTTTTGGACTTGGAGGGTGGGCTCGAGCGGATAGTGCAGAAAGACTGGCACCTCGCGACCGCATAGGAACGGCACGCCCGCAAAGGCCGGGTGCACCCCCGACCACGCCCCGCAGGTGAGCACCGCGTCGCCCTTTTCCTCCGCCTCGTTAAAGAGCGCAAAGTCGAAGCTATCCACATCGATCACGTCCACACCGCCGTCGGCCAAAAGGTCGATACGCAGACTGTCCATGGCGTCGTTGCCGTGGCGGAGCACGCGCAGGCGCATGCCCTCCAAGTCGGCAACCGTAATGCGTGTCGTGCGCGCCAGCGGGCTCGTGCGCGGCAGGTCGATATAAAACGGCACGTTAACGATGCGGAGCTTTTGACAGGTGTCGCCCCAGCGCGGTGTCGAAAAACTCGACTGCACCACATCCACCTCGCGACCAAGGCTGCGCATGACGGATTCGCGCTCGTCATAGAGGTCGCTTACCGGCACGATCTCGAAGCGCAGCGATGGCTCCAGATCGTGGATGCCCGACCACATCGACAGCGTCTGGCGCCCCGGGCACATCATCGACACGCCCAGGCGCACGGCACCGCCATCGCCCGCCGCGCGTCGGGCGCGGCGCAGCGCGTCCTCGGACTGCCGCATGATCGAGCGCGCGTCGTCCACCAGCAGAGCGCCCGCCGGCGTCACCTTAACACCCGAATGCGAGCGCTCGAACAACGTGATGCCAAACTCGGCCTCGAAACCCGACACCTGTTTGACGAGCGCCGGGGTCGACACGCGCAATTTTGCCGCCGCACGTGAGAAGCTTCCCAGCTCCGCGGCGGCCGATATGGCCTCGAGTCGTCGATCGTACACGTCAATCTCCCGTTTTCGCGCCTGTGAACGCATGGCGCCACAGGGGGTCGTTTTGGCAGGTCACGCGCTCGATTGAGAAAAACTGCATCGCACAGTATAAACCTACGGTTAACGCCATTCTAACAAATATGCAATTCACCTGCGCAAATGCAAAGCATACGATAACCAGCGAAAACCACGTGGGTCGGTTAATGGGAGCGACCCACCGGGAGGCACAAGAAGGGAAGTTCCTATGAGCAATTGGCTTAAGCTCGAGGGCGATGTCTGCGCCGTGACCGGCGCGCTCGGCGGTATGGGCGTCGAGATTTGCCGCGAGTTCGCCCGCAACGGCGCCAACGTCGTCCTGCTCGACCTGGACGAGGAGAAGGTCAAGGCCGCAGCCGCCGACCTCGCCGCCGAGTTTGGCATCCACGCCGAGGGCTACAAGATGAACGCCACCGACGAGGCCGAGGTTCAGGCCGCCGTCGATGCCACCATCGCCGACTTCGGCCGCGTCGACGTCCTTGTCAACACCGCCGGCATCCTGCGCTTCGCCGCCATGGAGGACCTGCCGCTGAGCGACTGGGAGCAGGTGCTCAACGTCAACCTCACCGGTTACTTCATCACCTCGCAGCGCTTTGGTCGCGAGATGATCAAGGCCGGCCAGGGTCGCCTGGTGCACATCTCGACCGTTGCCAGCCACTCCCCCGAGACGTTCTCGGGCGTGTACAGCTCCACCAAGGCGGGCGTCAACATGATGTCCAAGATGCTGGCTGCCGAATGGGGCCCCTACGGCGTCCGCTCCAACTGCGTCGAGCCTTGCTTCGTTAAGACCCCGATGTCGGCCAACTTCTACGCCGACCCCGAGGTCGAGAAGAGCCGCAGCCGCCTGATCGCCACGCGCCGCATCGGCGAGGTCAGCGATATCGCCAACGCCGTCATGTTCCTGGCGTCCAAGCGCTCGGACTTTACCACCGGCGACGCCATCAAGGTCGACGGCGGCTTCTCCAACATGATGGGCGACCTCACCGCCAAGCCCGGCGGCCGTCGCGCCTATGCCGACAACTACCTTAAGAACAAGGGTGTCGAGCTCTGGTCCGATGAGTCCGGCGTCGCAAAGCCGACTGACCAGTAAACCAACCTGACAGGGAGGCCCCGCGGACACGCCTGTTCCTCCCCCGTATCGATTAGAAAGAGTCCAATGGCTTCCACCAACTCCAACAAGGGTCGCGCCGTCGTGCTTTCCGCCGCGTGCGTCACCATGTTCTTCATCAGCTCCATCGCGCTGTATTCCGTCGTGAGCAAGAACCTGCTCGCCGTCTACCCCGAGTGGTCCAGCGCTCTTACCTGGGCCTTCCCCGTCTTCCAGACCATCATGGCCGTGACGGGCATCTTCGCCGGCCGCATCTCCGATAAAATCGGCCCCCGCAACGTCGTGATCGCCGCCGCCGCGTGCTACGGCCTGGGCTGGTTCATGTCCGGCACCGTCACCGAGCCGTGGCAGTTCTACCTGTGGTTCTCGCTCGTCGCCGCCATCGGCAACGGCCTGGGCTACAACCCCGCGCTCACCACCGGCCAAAAGTGGTTCATCGACAAGAAGGGTCTCGCCTCCGGCATCACCCTGGCCGCTTCGACCGCCGGTCCCGCCGTGCTGTCCCCGGTGCTCGCCTCGCTGCTCATCCCGAGCCTGGGCATCTTTGGCGCCCTTAAGGCGCTCGGCGTCATCTTCTTTGTGACGATCGCCGCCTCCGCCCTGTTCCTGAAGGCCCCCGAGGCCGGTTGGCTGCCCGAGGGCTTCGAGGCCCCCAAGGGCGGCGCGCACGCTGGCACCTTCGGCGACCTCACCCCGGGCGAGATGGTCAAGACCCCGCGCTTCTGGGTCCTTATCGTCACCTTCGCCTTTGCCGCCACCGCGGGCACCCTGCTCGTGGGCAAGGTTGCCTCCATCGCCGCCGTTCAGCTCTTCGCCGACCCCACGAGCGCCGCGGCCGTCGCCCTCGGCGGTGTGGTGGTCTCCGTCAACACCTGCGCCAACCTGGTCGGCCGTCTGTCCTTTGGCCAGATCATCGACAAGCTCGGCGCCTATAAGTCGCTGCTCATCAGCCTTGTCGTCACCATCGTCGCACTCGTCATCATGTCGATGAGCTTTACGCAGGCCATGTTCTTTGTGGCGCTCGCTCTGCTCGGCTTTAGCTTTGGCGCTCTGCTCGTCATCTACCCGCCGCTCACCGGTGGCGCCTTTGGCACCAGTAACATCGGCGTCAACTACGGCATCATGTTTTTGGGTTATGCCGCTTCCACCTGGATCAGCCAGCCCATCACCGCCGTGCTGTATCACGCCGAGGCCGGCAGCGCCGCCTACCAGCAGTCCTTCTACGGCGCCATTGTGATCGCCGCCATCGCCGTCGTGCTCACCGTCTACATGATGGTCTCCGACAGCAAGAAGAAGTCCGCCTAGTTTTACCGATGCGACAAAGGGACGGCCCCTTTGTCGCATTCCACCGGTCACCAGTATTAAGGAGTCGAAATGTCTGAGCTCAACCCCGTCCGCATTGCCGTTATCGGCGCCGGCGCCATGGGCCGCAACCACATCCGCTTTGTCACCGAGGAGCCCGAGGCCGAGCTCGTCGCCATCGCCGACGCCTTTGAGGGCGCCCGCGCCACGGCCGAGGCCGCCGGCGTGCCGTTTTACACCGATCCCGCTCAGATGATGGACGAGGTCAAGCCCGAGGCCGTCATTATCGCCACCCCCAACGACCTGCACCTGGGCGTTGCCCGCGAGGCTGTAAAGCGCAACATCGTGCCGCTGGTCGAAAAGCCGATCTCCAACGACCTGGAGGATGCCCAGGCCTTCGCTGCCGAGGCCGAGACCGCCGGCGTGCCCGTGCTCGTGGGTCAGCACCGTCGCCACAACCCCTTCGTCAACAAGGCCAAGGAGATCATCGAGTCCGGCGAGCTGGGCAAGCTCACCGTGTCGAGCTTCCACTACATGATCTATAAGAATGACGAGTACTTCGATGTCGAATGGCGCCGCAAGAAGGGTGCCGGCCCGATTCTGGTCAACCTGGTGCACGACGTCGACCTGCTCCGCTACCTGCTGGGCGAGCCCGTTGCCGTCCAGGGTATGCAGTCCAGCGCCGCCCGCGGTTTTGAGACCGAGGACTCCGCCGTGGTCAACGTCCGTTTTGCCGATGGCGCGCTCGCAAGCATGACCATCTCCGACGCCACCGCCAGCCCCTGGAACTGGGAGGCAACCGCTCGCGAGGACCCGCAGTACCGCCCCTTCGACGCCGACGCCTACTTTATCGGCGGCACTAAGGGCGCCCTGTCGCTGCCCCGCCTGCACCAGTTCTCCTACGACGGCGCCTCCAACTGGCACAAGCCGCTGCAGATGGAGATTCCGGCCGTCGACCCGGCACTGCCGCACAAGATGCAGCTCAAGCACTTTGTGAAGGTTGTCCGCCGCGAGGTCGAGCCCGTCGTGACCCCCGCCGACAACGTTAAGACGCTCACGCTTCTCAACGCTATCAAGGAGGCCGCCGAGACCGGCCAGCTCGTCGAGCTGTAATGCCTTAAGAGCGACCGCGGCAGAAACCCCATGCCGAACCCTTCGGTCCGTCACCAACAAGCCCCTCTTCTTTGCCCCGCGAGCAGCCTCCTGCCCGCGGGGCATTTTGCTACCTTGCCGACGATTTTTCTGGGGCGGGGGCTATTTTGCACCTCGGCTTGATTCGTTCGCCACGAAATGGGCCTATCTACTACGTTTAACCGACCGCCCTCAACCATGCCGAATTTCCTAAAATCAAAAGCGCAGGTAGACGGCTTGCGCATTCTCGGAAAACCGGGGGATGGTCGACCCATACGGTTCAAACGTAGTAGATAGGTCGTTTTCGTGGCGCGGGCCCAAAACAGTCTTTTGAAACGGGTGGTATCCTTGGTAGCCCTGTGCTGCAAACGCACCTTAAACGCAAGGAGTCCCATGGATCTTATCGCCCAGCTCGCCCACGAGCTCAACCTTAAGGCCGCCAACATCGAGGCCGCCGTCAAGCTCATCGACGAGGGCAACACCATCCCCTTTATCTCGCGCTACCGCAAGGAAGCCACGGGCGGAATGGACGACGTCGCCCTGCGCACACTCGACGAGCGCCTGTCTTACCTGCGCAATCTTGAACAGCGCAAAGAGGACGTCATTCTGCTCATCGACGCCCAGGGCAAACTTACGCCCGAGCTCGAACAGCAAATTCGCGAGGCCACGCAGCTCCAGCGTGTCGAGGACCTCTACAAGCCCTACCGCAAAAAGCGCATGACTCGCGCGCAGAAGGCCCGCGAAGCCGGCCTGGAGCCGCTCGCCAACATGATCATCATGCAGGCCTCGGCCAAGGGCAGTGCGCTCGACGCCGCCGCAGCATACGTCAATGAGGAGGCCGGCTTCGACACGCCCGAAAAGGCGCTCGCCGGCGCGGCGGACATCGTGGCCGAGACGGTGGCCGAGGACCCCGAGAACGTCGCCGACCTGCGTGCCTTTACGCAAAACACCGCAGACATCGTCGTCGAGGCCACCGACCCCACCGAGAAGACCCCCTACGAGCCGTACTACAGCTATGATGAGCCGCTGCGCCGTATACCCAACCACCGCGTGCTGGCTATCGACCGCGGTGAGCGCGAGGGCAAGCTCCGCGTGCGCGTGAACGTCGACGGCGCCGCCGCCACGGCACGCCTCGGCAGCCGTTGGCCCCGACGCCAGGGCGTCTTCGCGCCCGTCTTTGACGCCGCCATCGCCGACGGCTACAAGCGCCTCATGGCCCCCTCGCTGGAGCGCGAGGCCCGCGCCAAACTCACCGTCCGTGCGCAGACCGAGGCCATCAATGTCTTTGCCAAGAATCTCGAGGGCCTGCTCTCGGCACGCCCCGTGCGCGGCGCCCGCGTGCTCGCGCTCGATCCGGGCTACCGCACCGGCTGCAAGGTCGCCGTCATGGACGAGACCGGCAAGCTGCTCGACCACGGCGTGGTCTATCCCACCAAGCCGCGCCACGACGTCGCCGGCACCAAGCGCGAGCTCGCCCGCCTCGTCAAAAAGGACAGCGTCAACACCATCGTCATCGGCAACGGCACCGCCAGCCGCGAGACCGAGGAAGTCGTCTCGGAGTTCATCGCCGAGCAGGCGCCTGAGCTGCGATACACCATCGTCAACGAGGCCGGCGCATCGGTGTACTCCGCCTCCGAGCTCGCCAGCCAGGAGTATCCCGATCTGGACGTCACCGTGCGTGGCGCCATGAGCCTGGGCCGCCGTCTACAGGACCCGCTGGCAGAGCTCGTCAAGATCCCGCCCCAGTCCATCGGCGTTGGCCAGTACCAGCACGACCTTGACCAGGCCGAGCTTTCGCGCACCCTGGGCCATGTGGTGGAGGACGTCGTCAACCGCGTGGGCGTCGACGTGAATACCGCGAGCGCAAGCCTGCTGGGATACGTATCGGGCATCACGCCGAGCGTGGCCAAAAACATCGTGGCCTACCGCGAGGAAAACGGTGCCTTTACCGATCGCCGCCAGCTTAAGAAGGTCCCCAAACTAGGACCCAAGGCATACCTCAACGCCGCGGGCTTCCTGCGCATCAGCGGCGGCAAGAACCCGCTCGACGCGACGAGCGTCCACCCCGAGAGCTACGAGGTGGCCACGTCCGTCCTGGAACGCGCCGGCGTTAAAGCCAGCGAGCTCAGCCGCGGCGGCGTGCCCGACATCGAGCGCCGCCTGGGCAGTATCTCGGCGCTGGCAAGCGACCTGGACTGCGGCACCCTCACGCTCATCGACATCGTCAACGAGCTCAAAAAGCCCGGCCGCGACCCGCGAGACGACGCGCCCGAGGTGGTCTTTAGCCGCTCGGCGCTTTCCATCGATGACCTGGAGCCCGGCATGGAACTCAAGGGCACGGTGCGCAACGTTGTGGACTTTGGCGCCTTCGTCGACGTGGGCGTGCACCAGGACGGCCTCGTGCATATCTCAAAGCTGGCCAACCGCTTTGTCAAGCACCCGAGCGACGTGGTGCGCGTCGGTGACACGGTCAAGGTGTGGGTCGAAAAGGTCGATCGCGACCGCAAGAAGATCTCGCTCACCATGGTACAGGGGAAGTAAAC
The DNA here is from genome assembly GCF_027679495.1 of Collinsella aerofaciens. Lineage (GTDB taxonomy): Bacteria > Actinomycetota > Coriobacteriia > Coriobacteriales > Coriobacteriaceae > Collinsella > Collinsella aerofaciens_AK. Next base: position 24,993 of record NZ_JAQEKC010000016.1, on the reverse strand, counting down.
CGCCAAAGCAGGGGTACCCCCTGTAGTGACGTGCAAAATCGCGAGTATTCTGCAAATTCCGCTGTTCCGGATGCCTCCCAGAGGCGAAAAAGCAAAAAACAGCCCCCGTTTTAGCGTCGTCAGAGCCAAAACGGGGGCCGTTCCATGCTTCGGTTAACTGATAAAGACCTTTACCTTGCTGAATACTCTCAATTTTGCACGGCGCAGGCGGGGGTACCTTTGCCCACGGCAAGATATGGAAGCCAATCGCCAACTTGCTGGCAAGCTCGTGCCGGCAGCCCCGGCCTTTCCTTTGCCTAGCGCGACCCTCGCGGAGCGCGTGAGCGATAGGGAAAGGAAAGGCCGGGGCGAACAGCCCACGGTACAGTCGGTGTTCGCGCTACGGCAGGATATGGAAACCGAGCGCCGCGATATCCTTGGCAAAGCCGCGCACGGTGTCGAGCGAGACCTCGTACGGGTCGCGACCGATGTTCTTGCGCTTGGCCAGGATGCTGTTGGGCACTGTAATGATCTGGCAACCGCAGGCTTCTGCCTGGTAAATGTTGATAAGTTCGCGCGTGGACGCCCACAGGACCTCACAGTTGGGCTTGGCGGCGGCCTTCTTGACCGACTCCGTCATAAACGGAATGGGGTCGACGCCGGTATCGGCGATACGGCCGGCAAAGAGCGAGATAATGGACGGCGTCTCGGTGTCAACGGCCTCGACCATCTCATCGACCTGCGTAGGCGTAAAGATGGTAGTGACGTTGACCTTGATGCCGTCGGCGGAAAGCTTGCGGACCAGCTCGGCGGTGGACTCGCCCTTGGTAGTCACGCACGGAATCTTGACGTAGACGTTCTCGGCCCAGGTAGCGATCTCGCGCGCCTCGACCTCCATGGTCTCGACGTCGTCGGCAAAGACCTCAAACGAGACGGACACATCGGTGATGTGGGCCAGGACCTCCTTGGCAAACGCGCGGTAATCCGTCACGCCGCCCTTCTTCATAAGGGACGGGTTGGTCGTGAAACCCTGAACGTTGCCGTTCTCGTACATGTCGAGCATGCCCTCGAGGTTTGCACCGTCAGCGAACACCTTGATTGCCATCTGCCTGATTCCTTTCGCTAGCATACGGCCGATAAACTGCTAAACACTTTACCTACGTTTATCAAGGCGTGAGCTGCGGTTTTTTATCTTCTCGGCGAACGGTATAAACACCTCAGTGTTTGGATTGATAAATCGATTGAGCATGCAAAAGCAAAGAGTCGCAGTTTGAGCAAACGTCAGAACGTGGGATTCATTAGATGAGGCCGAAATGCTGCATCGCTGTGACGGTGCCGTCGTGTGCGACATCATCAGTCACGTAGTCGGCGAGCGCCTTGACCTCGGGCATAGCGTTGCCCATGGCCACGGCCGTCTCGACAGCGGCGAGCATACCCAGATCGTTGCCGGAATCGCCAAAGCCAAAGGTGCGCGCGTTGCCGGTGCGACCCAGGTATTCCAGCGCTCGCGCCACGCCCACGCCCTTGTCAATGCCCTTGGGGCTCAGCTCGCGATTCTGGCCACCGGTGTTGCACAGCTCAAACTCGCGATCGATAAAGCCGTCATCGTTGGCTACGCGAGCCAAACTGGGCACACTGAGGCATACCTTGCCCACGCGCAGACTGCCGTCGACGCGCATCTCCTCGGCGCTGTGCACCACAGACGTGCCGATCAGAGACGACTGCTCAACGCCCACGGGCTCCAGCGCAAAGGTCGCAGCATTGGACTCGAAAAAAACCTCGATGCCGGCATCCACAACGCGGCGCGCGAACTCCTCAATAACGTCCTCGTCAAAGCAGTCCTCATGCACCACGCGGCCCTCGACCTCGAGCGTCGCTCCCGCCATGGCAACGACACCCGCCGGGTTCAGCGCGCGCAGGCCATCGGCAATCAGCCACAAGGGACGACCCGTGCAGATAAATGCATGGTGTCCCGCGTCGCGCAGACGATGAAACGCCTCGACGACCGCCTGCGAGGGGTGAACCGCCGAAAAGTCCTTGTCGGTCATGTTGTCGGGATCGAACGACGTCAGCGTGCCGTCCACGTCAAAAAAGAGCACGGCGGAATCGGGGCACGCATCAATCATATGGGTTCCTTTCGGGGGCGAGAGTAAACGAAGTATCCATCATATAATGGAGCGACGCAACCAGAGAGGTCACCCATGGAATTTTACGCAAGCTGCCCCGAGGGCTTTGAGTCCGCACTCGCCGATGAGCTTAAACGCCTCGGGCTTTCGCATGTTCGCCGGCTGAAGGGCCGCGCTACATTTGAGGGCGAGCTCGAAGAAGGCTACCGCGCCTGTCTGTGGTCGCGCCTGGCGAGCCGTGTGTTCGTGGTACTCGGGCGCTTTGAGGCGCAGGATGCCGATGAACTGTACGATAGCGTTTACGACATCGCCTGGGAGACCATCATCCGCCCCGGCGCCACCATCGCCATCACCGCCCGCGGCGTGACCGAGCAGCTGCGCAACACGCGCTTCTCGGCCCTGCGCGCCAAAGACGCGCTGTGCGACCGTCTGGCCGAGACCACGGGCCGTCGCGCCGACGTCGATGCCGCCGACCCCGATGTTCACCTGTTGCTTTCGCTGCGTCAGCGCCGCGCGAGCATCAGCCTGGACCTTTCGGGCGACCCGCTGTTCAAGCGTCTGCCGCCCGCAGCGACCCGCGCCGGCGAGGGCGCGCACGTGCTACGCCCCGACTACGCCGCCCTGGTGCTGGCGCAGGTCGGCTGGACCGCACTATGCGAGCGCGAGCTGACGGCCGACGATTACGAGAACGAAGCCCTTCCCACGCTGATCGATGCCTCGTGCGCCGGCGGCGGCCTGTTGCTGGAAGCCGTGAACATTCTGACCGACCGCGCCCCGGGCGCTGCACGCGAGCGCTGGGGCTTTGAGGGCTGGCAGCTGCACGACGCCACTCTGTGGGAGCAGCTGCTTGCCGAGGCGCGCGAGCGCGAGGCGGCAGCGCGCGAGCGCCAGGCGCGCATCGTGGCCGTAGACATCGACCCCGCCGCCCGCAAGACTGCCGAGCGCATGGTCAAGTGCGCCGGCTACAAGCGTTTTGTCGACTTTTGTGCCGCCAAGCCCGCCACCGTGCTGGACCATGCGGGCGCCGTCGCCGGTGCCGCCCTGGTCGCGGACACGACCGAGACCCCGCTTTCGCTCATGCACGATGCCATGACGCTCATCGGCGAGCTGCGCCGCGCCCCCGAGCTCGCTTCGGCGCCGGTCGCCGCTCTCACCCGCGACGGCTTGCTGGCCCGCGCGCTCCACGCCGAGCCCGAGCGCTCGATCGCCGTCATGCCCAATAACGAGGAGGCGGCTCTTGAGGTTTGGCCCTCGCTCGACCACGCCGCCGCGGCATTCGAAGCTGCGACCAGCGCAGATGCCGAGGAGCAGACCGCAGATGCCCAAGGCGAAGCCGCCGACACCCTCATGCCCGAACCTACCGCCACGCTCGACCTGGGCGACGGCAAGCCGCTGCCCGTGCTCATCCCGGAGTCCGAGCAGTTCGCCAACCGCCTGCGCAAGAACGCCCGTCTGCGTCGAAAGTGGGCAAAGCGCGAGGGCGTGAGCTGCTACCGCGTCTACGATGCCGACCTGCCCGACTACTCCGCTGCCATCGACCTGTACGAGGGTTGCCCGCAGACGCCGGGCCGCTGGCTCGTCATCGCCGAATACGCCGCGCCCAAGACCATCGACCCCGCACTGGCCCAGGCCCGTATGCTCGACATCTTGGCCATCGCGCCGCGCATCCTGGATGTTCCGGCCGAGCATGTGCACGCCAAGGCCCGCATGCGTTCGCGCGGCGGCTCGCAGTACGGCAAGCAGGGCGCCGGCAAGGGCGCATCGGGCGAGCGTGCCAATATCGCACGCCGTCGTCTGCCGCTCATCGAAGAGGGCGGCCTCACCTTTGCCGTCAACTTTGACGACTATCTGGATGTGGGCATCTTCCTGGATCACCGCGTCACCCGCAACCTAGTGCGCGAGCACGCCAAACAGGCGCGCCGCTTCCTCAACCTGTTCGCCTACACCGGCACTGCCACCTGCTACGCGGCCGATGGCGGCGTCGAGGAGACCGTGACGGTCGACCTCTCCAACACCTATCTGGACTGGGCCGAGCGCAACATGCGCCAGAACGGCTTTGTGGGGCCGCAGCATCATTTTGTGCGCGACGACGTGCTTGCCTGGATTCGCGACCAGCGCCAGACGCGCAACCGCTGGGACCTGATCTTTGTCGACCCGCCCACGTTCTCGAACTCGTCAAAGATGGGCCGCCGTACCTGGGATGTCCAGCGCGACCATGTTGAGCTTTTGGCCGGCGTATCTCGCCTGCTCGCGCAGGGCGGCCATGCCATCTTCAGCTGCAACCTGCGCGGCTTCCGCCCCGAAACGCGCAAGCTCGCGCGCGCGGGCGTCGTGCTGGAGGACATTACGGCGCAGACCATTCCCGAGGACTTCGCACGTAACCAGAAGGTGCACCACTGCTATATCGTGCGCCGCCTGCCCATTGAGGACGCCATGGCCGAGGTCGGCTTTAGCGCCGAGGAGATTGCCGAGCGAACCGAGGAGCTGCGCAACCCCGAGGCCCGTAAGCCTCGCGCGGCAGTGCCCGCGCACGCGCAGGCCGGCAACGGCAAGCCTAAAAAGAAGAAGTTCTACGCCAGCAAGCCCAAAGGCAAATAACAAAGTTGCGGTGGAATACGGACTGTTTTGCCTGGAATTAGGCAAATATAGACCGTATTTCACCGCAACTCATAGTGGGATGGTGGCCGGCGATCTAGCCTTGGGTGACCAATCGGTAACCGATACCCACATGCGTTTGAATATAGCGCGGATGCGCGGGATCGGACTCGATCTTCTTGCGCAGCGTGCCCATAAAGACACGCAGGCTCGCCAGGTCGCTCTTAGTTGCCGTGCCCCAAATCTCGTGCAGGATAAACTGGTGCGTCAGCACTTTGTCGGCGTTGTGTGCCAGCAGGCACAGGAGCTTATACTCGATCGGCGTCAGATGCAGTTCCTCGCCATCCATCGTGGCGATGCCGGCATCAAAATCGATATGCAGCTCACCGGTATCGAACGAGCCCTCGGAGGCAACGCCGCCCGTTTGCGCATACGAAAGGCGCCTGAGCGTCGTGCGAATGCGCGCGAGCAGCTCCTCGACCGAAAACGGCTTGGTCAGGTAATCGTCGGCGCCAGCATCGAGCGCACGAATCTTGTCCGCATCCTCGCTGCGCGCCGAGACCACGATGATCGGCATGCCCGACCATGCGCGCACCGACTCCACCACCTTGACGCCGTCCATATCGGGCAGACCCAGGTCGAGCAGCACAATGCTCGGTGCCTGCGATGAGGCGGCGGCGATGGCGGCATGGGCGGTCTCCACGGCCATATGACGCAAGCCGTGCGCCTCGAGCGCGGCAACAATAAGATTGCGAACGGCGGGGTCGTCCTCAACGACCAAGATGAGCGGTTTTACGGCAGAGTTCGGCACAGCGCTACTCCTTATCAAACGAAACGTCGGCGACGGGAAGCTCAATCGTAAAGACCGAGCCGTGCGGGTCCGCCGCGGCAACCTCTATGCTACCGCCATGCGCCAGCGCAATGGAGCGGCAGAGCGAAAGACCCAAGCCCACGCTGCGGTGGCTGTCGGCCAAACCGTGGTTGGCGGTATAGAACGACTCAAAGATCCGCTCGCGGTCCTCGGGCGCAATGCCCGGGCCGTCATCGGCCACCGAGCACGCCACGCGTCCATCGTCGACGCCAATCGAAATCACGATATGCGAGCCTGCGGGCGTATAGGTGATGGCGTTGTTCACCAGATTGACCACCAGCTGCACCATCAGGCGCGCATCGACGTTGACGAGCGCCGGCTCATCGCACGCCACCACCTTAAGGTCGTGCTCGCGCACGGCAGGGTTCACGTGGCGCAGCGCCTCCTCGACGATATCGTCCATGAGCTCGAGCGTGGTCGGCAGGCGCATACCGCCACCCTCGAGCTTGGTGATAGCGAGCAGATTCTCGACGGTGGCGTTGAGCCACAGCGCATCCGAGCGAATGGACAGGAGCAGGCCGCGGCGCGTCTGGGCGTCGAGCACGGCGGTGCCGGTCGAGCCCTGGTCGAGCAGCACATCGGCATTGCCCGAAATACTGGTGAGCGGCGTGCGCAGGTCGTGCGAGATGGAGCGCAGCAGGTTGGCGCGCAGCTGCTCATTTTTGGCAAGCACCGCCGCCTCCTCGCGGGCCTCCATGGCGCGGGCGCGGTCGAGCGCCAGCTCGCCTTCGCTCACGATGGCATCGGCAAGTGTCCGCTCCTCATGCGTCAGTACGCCGGGCTCGGCAACGATAGCCAGCACGCCCACCACCGAAGCGGGTTCGCCCGAGCGGACGAAGCCGTCGCCCGTGCGAACCGTCAGGTAGATGCCATAAAACGCCGAGCCGCCAAACGTGGCGTCGAGCGGCGTTCCCACATAGGCGGACGCCGAGAGCCGCGGCGGCATCTGCGGCGCCAGTTCGTGCACCGGTGCGGCATCGCCCACGGCCGTGTATGTCGCACGCGGCAGCAGGTCATCGCCCTCGGCGTCGGCGCTGTACCACACGACCGGACAGCCTGAAAGACGCGCCAGCTGCGTCGCCATGGCATGGACAATCTGCTGCTGATCGGCGCACCGCTGCAGCATGCGGTTGGTCTCGAGCACCATATGCGTGCGGCGGTCGCTGGCAGCAGCCTGTGCCAAGGCGCGGCGCAGGGCCAACGCAATCGAGCTCGACACAAGCGAGACCACGAACATGATAAAGAACATGCCGGGATAGACGCGGTCGATAAGCGACAGCGAGTAGCGCGGGTCGACAAACAAGAAGTTGTAGAGCGCCACGGCGGCAGCCGAGCTCAGCAAGCAATACAGGCGACTCCAGGTAAAGAATGCGCACAGCTGAACGGCGAACACATAGACAATCATGATGCTCGGCGCGAGACCCGGATGGTCGAGCAGCGCGCCCACAATCGTCGCCGCGACCAACAGCCCCACCGACACGCAGGCGTCATACAGAGGAGTGCGGCGCGTCAGCGTTGTGCGCCGCCACCAAAAGCTATCGGCAATATCACCGTCCGTACGGACGTCCATCAGCGCCCCGCCCCTCTCTCAAAAACAAAAACCACCACAGGGGACAGGCACCTTTGTGGTGGTTTCCCTTGTGGTGGTTCCAAGTGTATAGCCTTTGCAACCGGCGGTCGCTAGACAAACAGCACGTGCGCGAGCAGGGCACACACGCACACCGCTCCAAATACCAGTGCCACGATCGAGATCACGCGGTCGGCCATATCCATGTTGGCACGGTTTGTCAAAAACCGATCTTCGGCGGCGTCGGCGCGTGCCTCACGTACCAGCTCGGCAACCACCTCGCGGCCATCAAGCATCTTTGCATCCATGTTTGCCTCCCCGGCCTCAATCTTGTCCATCGAAAACCAACTCCGTGCAACCTGTCGGCGCCTACGGCCGCTCGTTGGGAGTCAGACGCTGCATCTTGTTCACGGCTTTGAACTTGGTGAACAGCGGCACGTACTCAAAGCTCACGTTGGAGTTCTCCAGGCCGTACCAACGCGCAGGCGTGCCGGCGGCGCGGCGGATGATGTACTTGAGCGTGATGGCCGTACGCTCGCTCGGCTCCACATCGCTTTCGGGCGCCAGAAGCTTACGGATCAGGACGAACTTGAACGTGCCGATGTTACCCGGATCCTTGTAGACCGAGTAGTCATGCGTCTGCGGCGGCAGCTCGCCGGTGGCAGCCAGGTCCTGAACGACCTGACGCAGGTAGGCATTGACGCGCTGGTTGATCTTGTAGCCCAGGTACAGATGCACGCGGAACACGTAATCGGTGCCGAACGTCTCGACCGAATAGGCAAAGGTGTGCGGTTCGTCCATGGTCTCGACATTCACAAACCACCAGGCGCGGGCGCGCTTGGGATGCTTGTCCAAGATCGAATAGACGATATCGCGGTCGATGTAGTCGGTATGGGTGTCCTTGGTCAGGTACACGACGTTGTCGCTCATGCGCTCGTAACGGTCGTCGTCGCGCAGGCGCTTGAGCTGCGGCAGGTAGCTGCGCAGCGGCAGAAGCGTAAACTGGCGCTGCTCAACAGCCGTACCGTTGTACCAGCACACCATGATGCCCATGATGAGCGCGGCCATGAGGATGGTGAAGTAGCCGCCGTGGAAGAACTTGGTAAGTGAGCTCACGAAGAAGAAGCCTTCGAGCAAAAGGAAGAAGGCCGCGAAGATCCACGGAGCAACCTTGAGCTTGCGCTCCTCGTGCAGGTAGAAGAAGAGCAGCAGCGTGGTGCACATCATAGTCAGCGTAATGGCAAGGCCGTAGGCGGCTTCCATATGCGCCGAGTTCTGGAACAGCAGCACCACGATGACGCAGCCGACAAGCATGACGTTGTTGACCATGGGGATGTAGAGCTGGCCCTTGGTCTCGGCAGGGTAGAAGACCTGCATGTGCGGCATGAGGTCCAGACGGCTGGCCTCGGACACCAGCGAGAATGCGCCGGTGATGAGCGCCTGCGAGGCAATGATGGCCGCGACGGTGGAAAGGCCGACGGCAAACGGGCGCAGGCCCGGGGCGAGCATCTGGTAGAACGGGTTGAGGTCGGCAATGCCCATGAGCTCGGGGTTGGCAGCGTTGTTCATAAGCCAAGCGCCCTGGCCCATATAGGAAAGCAGCAGGCAGCACTTAACGAACGGCCAGGTAGCGTAGATGTTGCCGCGGCCGACGTGGCCCATGTCGGAGTAGAGCGCCTCGGCACCGGTGGTGGCGAGGAAGCAGCTGCCCAGAATCATGATGCCCGCGTGGTTGTTGGGGCTCAGCAAAAAGGCGATGCCGCGCACCGGGTTGAGGCACAGCAGCACGGCGGGGTGCTGGAAGACAAAGAACAGACCCGTGCCGCCCAGGAACAGGAACCACAGCGTCATGATGGGGCCAAAGGCGTGACCGATCTTGGCCGTACCGATGCGCTGTACCAAGAAGAGCACGATGATGATGGCGAGCGTAATGGCGACGACGCGGCCTTGGTCATCGCCCAGCACGGCATGGACCGCCGGGATGGTGCGCAGGCCCTCGATGGCCGTGGTAACGGTAACGGCCGGCGTGAGGATGCCGTCGGCGAGCAGCGCGGCGCCACCTAGCATGGCGGGGATGATAAGCCACTTGCCACAGCGCTTGACCAGACTGTACAGGGCAAAGATACCGCCCTCGCCATGGTTATCGGCGCGCAGCGAGATGAGCACATACTTGATGGTGGTCAGCAACGTGACCGTCCACACGACAAGGGAGAGCGCGCCGAGCACGAACTCCTCCGTGACGCTTCCGATGCCGCCGTTGCCGGCAACGAGCGCCTTGGTTACATACATAGGGCTGGTGCCGATATCGCCGTACACCACGCCCAGCGTGACGAGCATCGCCGAGATGCTCACAGGAATCGCAGCGTGCGAAGCTGCCTCCTTGGCCTTTTGTTCCATAAGCCGGTTTCCTCCCAACTTTAATGTTCGAAGGAATTATAGGTAATCGGCCCATGTTTGAATGGCACTGTTTTCCCAGCTAGATAAACATTTATACGGCCTTTAAGCCACCTCGGCGATATGGAATGTGACAAAGGGACTGTCTCTTTGTCGCATCCGTCATTTTCCGAGCCAATTTTTGAACCACCACTCCATGGAGCGGCTCATCTCGGCCATAAAGGGACTCGTGTGCTTGCGGGTATAGATGTCCACGACGCGCTCCCCCACCACGCGGGCATGCGGACGGAACATCGCGTCCATCTCGGCTACCTGCGCGTCCATAGTCGCAGCATCGGCGCGGCAGTAGCGCTCCTCGTGCACCAGGTTCACCACGGGATGCGCAATGGCCGGACGCTCCTTACGGGGCGTGCCGATGATGAGCATCGACAGCGGCATGGTATACGGAGGCAGATCGAGCAGCTCGGCCACTTCCTCGGCATTCTCGACGATATCACCGATGTAGCAGCTCCCCAGGCCCAGGGCCTCGGCGGCGACCACGGCGTTTTGCGCAGCGATCACGGCGTCCTGGGCCGCGATGGCAAAGTCACCCAAACCCGGTGCACGGCGGGGCGCCTTGCCCGTGCGCTCGACAAACTCGGGCTCAAAGCAGCCCACGTGCTCAAACAGATCGATCCACTTGGCATAGTCGACCACAAATATAAGTGCCCAGGGCGCCTTGGCGATCATGGGCTGGTGGTCGCACAGGTCGGCCAGACGATCCAGCGTAGCCTGCTCGCGAATGCTCACGATGGAATACATCATCATGGCGCCCGCCGACGGCGCGCGACTCGCCGCATGCAAAATTGCCGCCCGCTGCTCGTCGGTCACCGCCACGGGACGGTCGTCGTCATCACGCGCGAAGGCACGCGTGGAGGAACGGTGCTCCAACGTGTCCAGCACCGCATTGCCCGTCGTCTCGACCGGATAGCCGCCCGCGTCCATGCCAGCGTCCACGTCACCCGCACTCGTCATACAAGCCCGTTCGTTCATCGCCTCATCCTCGCCAATTCTTTAAGAAGCCTTTACGTTTCCGTGTAATTCCCGTCCATTATCGCGCAGGTCGCCACTACATTGCGCCACACCGTCACACGTGCGCGTTAATATGGCTGGTTGTTGTGCGCAGACACCAATTGCAGCACATATCTTGGTAACAATCGGGTAAACCCCCGCTTTCGTACGTTTTAGTTTGTGAGGAGTCTCAGCATGTTCGCTGCCGCCATCTCGCTCGTCGGTCTTGCGGCGACCGTCTACCTTGTCTTGCGCGAGGCCAAGGCCATTCGCGCTCAGTCGGGCACCGTTGCCAAGGGCGCCTTCGCCTGGAGCGTCGCCTTTGGCCTGTTCCAGCTCTTTTTGACCGTCTGGGGCGCTATTGGCCTCGTCGCGCAGAACGAGCCGCTCGCCTTCGTGATGCTCATCCTGACCAACGCCATCCTCACCGGCTGCGCTTGGGCCAGCATCGCCCGCGACCGCATCGCCCCGCGCGTCTTTGCGTTCGCCGGGCCCGACGCCCCCGCCCCCACCGGCAAGCTCGCCCGCCTGCGCGGAGCCTTTGTGGGTAAACCGCTCGTCGCCGCCGTCCTGTGCCTGCTGCTCGCCGGCGTCTTTGCGCTGCTGGGCATGGAGGTCTCGTCCAACCACGACTTTACCTGGGTCTACCCCCTGTGCATCCTGCTCGAGTGGGCCATCATCACCACGCTCATGGTCGGCCTGTTCTTCCTGTTCCAGCGCCACGGCGCAGCCCCCGCGGTCTTGGCCTTTGCCCTCTTTGTCCTGGGCATTGCCGAGTTCTTCGTCATCACGTTTAAATCCATGCCCATCCAGCCGGGCGACCTTTCGGCCATCTCCACCGCCGCCGCGGTCGCCGGCACCGGCTACACCTTCTCGATCTCGCTGTTCTGCGTGCTGTCCATGGGCTTTACCGCCATCGCCATGCTGCTGTGCGAGTACGCCGGCCTGGTGGCACCGCACCGTCAGAAGGGCGCCGCCAACGCCAAGCGCATGCTGCTCACCAACCTGCTCGTCGCCGTGCTGTGCCTGGGCGGTGTGACCGCACACGTCACGCTCATCGACTACTACAACACCCTCGGCATCACCGTCTACACCTGGCGCCCGCTCGAGAGCTACTGGCGCGAGGGCTACCTGCCCGCTTTCATTAGCGCAGCGCAGTCCATCAAGCCGCCCAAACCCGCCGACTACTCCGTCGACGATGCCAAGGCCACGCTCAAAAAGTACGCCAAGGCCTATGACAAATCCGACGCGGCTAAGAGCGATGAGCGCGCCGCCGCAAAGGAGCAGTTCGACAGCGAGAAGCCCACGGTCATCGCCATCATGAACGAGACCTTCTCGGATCTGTCGATCTACCAGAACATGCGCGCCGGCTACGAGGGCCCGCAGTACTTTAAGAACCTGTCCAACTGCCTCAGCCGCGGCAAGCTCTACGTGAGCGCCTACGGCGGCGGTACCGCCAATACCGAGTTTGAGTTTATGACCGGCAACTCCATGGCCAACCTGGGCTCGGGCGTGTACCCCTACACCATCTACAACATGGAAACGACCGGGAACCTGGCAGAGCAGTTCAAGTCGCTCGGATATTCCACCACGGCCATGCACCCCAACCACGCCACCAACTGGAACCGCGAGAACGTGTACAAGGACTTTGGCTTTGACCGGTTCCTGTCCATCAACGACTTCCAGGGAGCCGACACTCTGCGCGGTATGGTGACCGACCAGGCGACCTATGACAAGATTCTTGAGCTGCTCGACCAGAACGCCGATCCGCAGTTTATCTTCGACGTGACCATGCAGAACCACTCGGGCTACGACACGGGCCTGCTGCCGGTCGACAAGCAGATGCACCTGAACATCGACACGACCGATCTGGACGCCAAGACCGTCGAGGACGGCACGCTCTCCGATGTCGACGAGTACGTCTCGTGCATCGAGCAGTCCGACCAGGCGCTGCGCTACTTCCTTAACGCCCTGAGCAAGCTCGACCGCAAGGTGGTCGTGGTGTTCTGGGGCGATCACCAGCCGTTCTTCCCGTCCAAGTTCAACGACAAGTGGTTTACCGGTGAGGACGACGCCACGCATCAGGAGCGTCTGTGGCAGACCGACTACATCATCTGGGCCAACTACGACGTTGCCGGCTGCGACCAGACGAGCGAGGTCGACGACCTGTCCACCAACTACCTGTCCACGCAGCTTATGCAGCTGATCGGCGCACCCCTCTCCGACTACCAGAAGGCGCACATGACGCTGCGTGAGTCGCTGCCCGCCATCAACTCGGTGGGCTACGAGGACGCCAGCCTGCGCTGGGCGCTCTCCTCCAACGTCACCGGCGACGACGCCGCCGCAGCAGCCGCCACCAAGGCGCGCGAGGATTACGCCAAGATGCAGTACTACGAGATGTTCCGCGACGGCAAGAACGTCTACACCGAGCATTTCCAGACCGAGGCCAACGAAACCGACCCCAACCTGGCACCGGGTACGACCAAGATCAAGTAGCGGGTCACTCATAACTGGTTCGTCTGCCCGGCGGCGCGGAACGTAAGGTTCCCTGCTCGGACAGTCCTGCTCGCACGGAGAGCACATTAAGTGCTCTCCGGCTCGTGCGGAACTCGCGATGAACCTTACGTTCCGCGTCGCCGGGCAGACGCCTTGTTGTTGGAGCGCGGCTTGTCGTAGGGGTATCCGCTGAACATATATAAGTCGAAGGCCACGTCATGTGGCCTTTTTGCATCCGGAAACCGTGTCCCAGAATTCACGTCCGGAACGGGATGCAGTTTCCGCTTGGGACCCGATTGGGAAAGTGTGTCCCACTATTCAGCTGGATTCCGGGATGTATTTTCCGGTTGAGGCTCGTTGGGAAAGTGCGTCCCACTTTGGGGGCTGATTCTGGGACGTGGTTTCCGGTTGGCTCTCATTGGGAAAGTTCATCCCATTTCTCGGCCTAATTATGGGACGCAGTTTCCCGTTGAGGACCCTTTGGGAAAGTGCGTCCCGGTCCGGGCGCTCAAACTGGGATGGATTTTCCGGATGAGGGCTTGACGGAAAATGTGTCCCGTTCCGGGCGCTAATTGTGGGATGCAGTTTCCGCTTGCGGAGTCTCCACTCAACAGAAAACCCGGGTGGCCTGTTTTTTGGCTACCCGGGTTTTTGGGTTGTCGATATGTTCGACTGGCTACTAGTGGGTCTTGCGGCGCTTGATCAGCATGATGAGGGCTATCACTACGAGCGTTGCTCCCGCTGCTGCTGCGGTGGCGACTAGGGCGAATGTTTGGTCGCCGGTGTTTGCGAGGTTCTTCGCTGTGGTCGTAGTCTTGACCTTGGTGTCGGTCTTAGCTCCGTTGTCGGACTTGGGCTTGTCCGGGTTCGTCGGGGTCTCAGGAGTCTCGGGGTCCTTTGAGCCTTCGGAATCGGTTGGGCCGGCGGTGTTTACCAGCGTATGGTCCAGGAACTTCTTGGCGCCCGCACTTGCCTGTGAGAACAGGCGGCGCGTGCGGATCGGGGTGGCGTTCACCGTTGTGGACGCCGTCTCCTCGGCCTCGATATTCACGAGCGTCGTGCCGGTGTCGAGGCCCACGTCGTTGTATCCCACGTGGCAGTAATACTGCGCACCGTCATCGTCTGCGGTCAGGTCAATCTCGAGCTTTGAGGCCGTTCCAGCCGCGAGGTTGCCATCGGCACCCACGAGCTTAAACTCTGTCTCGCCGCGGCCCTTGCGGTACCACATATAGGTCGGTGCCAGCCCTGTTTCGCTATCGTCGGCACCGAGTTGCTTCACATGGCCAATCGCCGAGAGCGTCAGGTGGCTTCCCGCCGCGCGCTCAACCGAAGAGTCGTATCCAAGATCCGACCCCTCCGCAGCATCCGCCGCAGGTCCGCTCACGGTCATCGTCATGCCATCGGGCATGGTCTTGACCGTGATGATTGCCGAGCGAATACCTGTTTCGGTCGTGGATCCGTTCTTAACGGCGGCGATGGCGAATCGATACTCCGTATTGGGCTGCAGCCCATCCCACTTGAGCGAGGTCTGCGTGTTGTCGGCAATCTTCCAGCTATTGACGACCGCATCCGCCGCATTGCTCTGCAGCATGCCCACGCCGTAGCTAAAGCCACTCTTGTTTGCGAGTACATCGTCCCAGCTAAACGTAACGCTGGTCGAATCGACGGCGTTTGCCGTAAAGCCCGTCACGGCCGGCGCGTCGGGCATCTCGACGTCCTTAACGTCATAGCCCACGATCCAGAACTGGTCGGTGTCCTTGGTGCCGAGCTTGTCGCCCGAGTCTGCCTCGAACTTGTCGACATCCACCGCGTTGACGCCCAGACGCCACACAAAACCGTACTTGCCCTGCGCGGCCTCGGGCAGGTTGTCGACGGTGCCGCCGTATTCGGTCGATTCACTCGAGGAGTTACCCGTAGTAAAGCCGGCGTTGGCACCAAAGCACAGGCCGCCAAACAACTCGTGCTTTGCGAGCTTCGCGCCCATGACAACGCTGCCGTTCAGCGTCAAGCCGAGCTCGAGCTCCTGCTCCTTGCCCTCCTCGACTTCGATGGTCTGCTCAATGCTCGCCCCCGACTGCGCGGCGGCGCCGTTAAACCCATCGTGCGTGTAGGCGCGCGTTACGCCAGGCTTGCCCAGGCCAAAGGAATCCCCAACGGGAGTCTCGCCGTTGAGCGTCGTTTGATAGGTTCCGGGTTCTCCCGACCGGTTGGTCAAAAAGTAGCTGAGCGGCGTCATATTGTGCTGTTTGGCAATGCGGTCATAGGCCTCGACATTAACGACCGAGGTCTGCGCGCCGAGCGACACGGGCGCCGCCATCACGCCCTTGCCACCAGTTTCCTCATTTTCGATCTCATACTCGTAATAGACCATCGGAATCGTGTAGAGCACGGCCTTGTCACCCTCGCCGGCATGCGACTCATAGCTTACGCTTGCGCTGACCGTGCGCTCGCTCCGGTAGTCATAGCATCCCTCGGCGGCAAAATCGACTGAAGCATTCATCGCGACCAGGGGCGGACCGGTCTGCACCTCGACGGCAACGCCCAACTCGGCGCCAATGGTATAGCCCTGGGATGTCCCCGTGCCCTTTTCCTCTCCGTATGACGTGCCGCCCAACACCAGATAGCCGTATGCCTGCTCCAGATCCTCAACATAGGGCGCATCCTGCAGCACGGCAAGCACGCGCGGGTTGGTATAGACCTTGTAGCGGTCCTTGTACGTGATCTTGACGCTGTCGTTGTCGACATCGGGCAGCGCGAGCGAGATAAATGTGCCGTAGGTAGTGCCGCGACGGTTGCTCTCGCTAATCACCTGCTCCTCGCCGCGGCGCACCTTTCCGTTCTCGTCGAGCGAAAAATGCGAGGCGGTCATCCAATAGTAGTCATCGTTCTTGCGCAGGTCCTCGTCGCGGTGCTTGCCCACCACGGCGATAAAGCTCTCGTTATAGCGGTCCGAACCCGAGACGCTGCCCGCCTTGACGTCGCTGATCCACACCTGTTCTATACCCTTGTGGTCATGCTTGTTGCTGCTGTTGTATTGCTGACCGCTCATGCTCATGGTTCCGACCATGGACCCCAAGCCCTGAGCCCCGCTCTGTGCCGTGTTGCAGGCAAAGTCGCGGAACACATCGCCGCCCACGAGCACCTCGTCAACCGCCAGCTGCTCGGACAGGCCGTCAAGGTTGGCAGTGGCAAGGGCAATAGGCGCCAAGGTGCACGGATAGCGCTTATCCTGAGCGCTATCCTTCCATGCGCTGTTGGGCACATGCATCAGCCCATAGGAGGCGAGGAGCCCGTCTCTGTATTCCTTACAATCGGAAAGCTTGAACTCGCCAGACTCCGAGTCAAAATACGCGTAGCGGTACAGCGCGCCGTACAGCCCCTTGCTGCCGTCAGAAGCGCCGTAATCAAAAGCGCTGCGTTGCCAGTCATAGCCCGCAAGAATAAGGCCCGTGACAGTTTCACCCGTCTTCTTTCCTTCTTCATCGTAGGCGGCAAACGTGCCGAACGTCGCATTCGCAGCGACCATGGTCTTGCCGTTCGCGGAGAGGGAGATTGCGCCCGCGTCGCCCAGAGCATCGACATGGACGAGCGCACCCTTGGATGCATCCCACGAAAACAGCTCGCAATGCGTCGACTTATCAATATTCTTCTTGCCGCAGGGTGCCGAGACCACGATGGCGAGGTCATCGCAAAAATCGCGATCGAGGTCGCCGGCCGCTAGCGAAACGACAGGAGCTGACTGAAGCTGCGTCCAGGAGTCGTTCCCGCCCTTGTTGTGCGTGGTGTAGTCCGCGGCGTTACCGGCATCGATCTTGACGACGCTTTGCTTCCAGTTGCCGCCCTCCAAGTCATACATGTCGACTACAGCCTTGCGCACGCCGTTCTCGTCGACATAGCAGCCCGCGTAGACAAAAAGCTCGTCGACGCCGTCGCCATCGACATCGCCCGCCTCGACATCAAAGACGGCGTCGTGCTCTTGCAGGTAACCGGCATCCAGGTACTTAAAACGGCCTTCGTACATCATATTAGTGTTGACCGTCACCGGCAGGTGTGTGTCGAGAGTGCGCGTACGCCCGTTGCTAAACGAGTAGAGGACCAGCTCAACCTTTCCGGCGTATGACTTGCCGTCAATCGTCGTGGAGGAACTGTCGCCGTAGGCACGGAGCTCGGCAACGCGGCTCTTTTTGCCCGTGCTGGCGTCGCTGCAGAACTCAACACTCGTGGCGTGAATGCCCGAGAAACCGTTGTTGTCGTTGGCGAGTACTGTTGAGGACTCATTGTTGCTTAGGTACGACCAGGTGCCGCCACCGTAGTCGCTATGCTTGTAGAGATCGCTGTTCGTATCGAAGTTGTTGACGTTTTGCCAGAACTTTGCGGCGCCCCACACACTTCCATAGCCATCGGTGAGTTTGCTGCTGCCGCCAATGTCACCGCGCTCGACGTTCTCGAGCTTGTCGCGCAGAGTGTAGCGATTGCCATGGCTACCGTTAGCTGCCATATAGACCTCGCTGCGCGTGGCAAACGTCGTGGGGGTATCAGTGGAATAGGGGCCAACGGTATCGGCCGGAATGTCCTCGCTCGTGCCCAGACCCAGGGCTTGATAATCCTGCTCGGTCATATCGGTGATTGCGGGCGCGTCTGCCGCCTGGGCAACCTGGGGCGTGGCCGTGAAGCAGGCGACGCTCGTGGCGATCAACGCAGCAAGCGCCGCCGTCCCAACAAGCGGGATTTTCGACAGCCTACGGATACGGAGGTGTGGAACGTACATGAGGGACCTCGCTTTATTCGAGTGGAGTGGACTCATTTTTGCAAATGATACGTCCGATGCCCGATATCACGTGTCTCATTTTCGCCAACGGCGTGTCTCATTTTTGAGAATCCGAGATGCCGCGGAAATCTTATCCCAGCTCAAAGGCCATTTCTGGGATGTATTTTCCGTCGAGTGCCTCATCGGGAAACTGCATCCCATTTCAAGCGTCGATTCTTGGACGCACTTTCCCCTTAGACCCTCAACCGGAAACCGCATCCCACTTTGAGCGCAAATTCCGGGATGCATTTTCCGCTTGAGCCTCATTGGGAAACGGCGTCCCACTTTGAGGGCTGATTGTGGGATGCATTTTCCGGTTTTGCTCTCATTGGGAAAATGCATCCCGTTTCTTGACCGAATAATGGGACGCAATTTCCCGTTGGAGCGCCTTTGGGAAAGTGTGTCCCACCTCGACCGCCCAGAGTGGGATGCACTTTCCGCAAAGCACCTCAACGGGAAACTACGTCCCATTCCAAAGGCAATTTCCGGGACGCATTTTTCGAAAGCCTGACCATCCGGAAAGCCCGTCCCACTTTGGACGCATCCGGGCACGGAACCATCGACCTATCAGGCCTCCCATCAATAAAGAGGCGTCCTCCCGGACGGCGGGGCACGAAGTTCATCGCGAGTTCCGCACGCAAAGAAGGCCACTTAATGTGGCCTTCGTCTTGCGCAGGACTGTAGAGCAGGGAACTTCGTGCCCCGACGCCCGGGAGGACGTTTCATTTAGAAAGATGGACCGACCGCCGTCAGCGATGGGAGCTACTCCCCCAGCACGGCCTTTTTGGCGGCTGCAGCCATGTTGTCCAGATCTTCCTTGGTGGGGTGATCCTTTGCGGCAACCCAGTTGTCGAGCAGCATCTTATAGCGCGCGTTGTCGGGATCTTGCTCGAGCATGGCCTCGTAGCGCTGCTTGACCGCGGGGCCCATCTTGCCCTGGCACATCGCCCAGCCCGCAAGCTCGGCATCCCCAGCCAAATTGGAAGTTACGCGGTCGATAATCTGCTGGTAATAGCTCTGATCGGCCCCAAAGCCGCAGGTGCCAAACAGGAAGACGCGCTTGCCGTGCAAAGCGGAGAGCAACGCCGCGACCGAAGGCGTGCACGCGCCCTTGTCGCACCAAAAACCGACGAGCACCGTGTCGGCCGCGCAGGCGCCCTGCGCCTCGAGCGCAACCTGATCTGCATCCGCATCGTCGCTCAACGCCGCGGCATGGACAAACTCAACACCCGCAGCCTGCAGAGCGCGCTTGATCGCGCCCGAAACCATCCTGGTATTACCGCTCTTGCTGTTAACCACCAAAGAGCACGTCATAGTCACGTTGCCTCGTTTCCCCCAAAACTAAAGCCACTAATGCAATTTATTAGATGAATATCTTAGTACTAACAACGCAGATGTAAACCATCTGCCGCTAATCGGTAGCCCCTACTGGGCAAACTGGCTGCAGTAGAGTTCGGCGTAGAAGCCGCCTGCCGCTAGCAGCTCGTCGTGCGTGCCGCGCTCGATAATCCGGCCGTCGCGCATCACCAGGATGCAGTCGGCGTTGCGAATCGTGCTCAGGCGATGCGCCACCACAAAGCTCGTGCGGCCGGCCATGAGCTCGTCGAATGCCGCCTGCACCTGCAGCTCGGTGCGAGTATCGATGCTCGACGTTGCCTCGTCCAGCAGCAGAATCGCCGGGTCGGTGAGCATGACACGCGCGATGCACAGCAGCTGTTTTTGACCCTGGCTAAACGTGCCGCCGTCCTCGCCGATGACTGTATCGTAGCCGCCTGGCAGCTGCACGATAAACTTGTGTGCGTGCGCGCGCTTGGCCGCCTCGATAACCTGCTCGCGCGTGGCATCCGGGCAACCGTAAGCGATGTTTTCCGCCACCGTGCCCTCGAACAGCCAAGTGTCCTGCAGCACCATGCCAAAGGCACGGCGAAGGCTTGCGCGCGTGTAGTCACGCGAAGACCTGCCATCGACCATGATGCGTCCGGCATCGATATCGTAAAAGCGCAGCAGCAGGTTGATGAGCGTCGTCTTGCCGCAGCCCGTGGGGCCGACCAGGGCAAAGCGCATGCCGGGCTTAGCCTCGATGCAGATGTCCTGCAGCAGCTTGCGGTCGGGCACGTAGCTAAAGTCCACATGCTCAAAGGTCACCTCACCCTGCGGGGCGGCAAGTTCCACGGCATCCGCCGCATCGGGCTCCTGCTCGCGCGCATCGAGCAGCGCAAACATGCGGCGCGCCGAGGCATACGCCGTCTGGATCTGCGTAATGACGTTGGTGACCTCGTTGAACGGCTTGGTGTACTGGTTGGCATAGGACAGGAAAATCTGCACACCGCCCACCGTAAGCGCCGCGGGCACGCCCGTGATCACGCCCACGCAGCCGATCACAGCGACCACGGCATAGATGATGTTATTGATAAAGCGCGTGCCGGGGTTGGAGAGCGAACCCATAAACTGCGCGCGCTCGCCCGCGGTGTAGAGCTCGGCATTGAGGGCATCGAAGCGTTGCTGAGCGTTCGAGCCATAGGCAAAGGCGTCGACAAGCTTCTGCTCGCCCACGTACTCCTCGATATGGCCGCCAAGCTGACCTTGAATACGCTGCTGCGCCGTAAAGCTCTTGTTGGAGAGTTTGGCGATGGCGCTGGCCGCAAAGATGGAGAGCGGCGTGACGAGCACCACTACGAGCGTCATGGTCAGGTTGATGGAAAGCATAAACGCGAGCGTGCCAACGATGGTAATAACACCGGTGAAGAGCTGCGTGAAGCCCTGCAGCAGACCGTCGCCCACCTGGTCGACGTCGTTGACCACGCGGCTCATAAGGTCGCCGTGGGCATGGCTGTCGATAAAGCTGAGCGGCATGCGGCTGAGCTTGTCGCTCGCCTCCACGCGCATGTCGCGCACCGTCTCGTAGGACAGGCGGTTGACGCAGTAGCCCTGTAGCCACTGGAAGGCCGCAGCACCTACGACGACAATCGCGAGCTTGGTAACGAGCGGCAGCAGTGCGTCAAAGTCCACCTGCCCGGCGGCAACGATCAGGTCGATGCCCTCGCCGATGAGGATGGGCGTGTAGAGCTGCAGAATCACGGAGATGGCGGCGCTCACAAACGACGCAACAAACGAAATGCGATGCGGACGAACGTAGCCCAGCAGGCGGCGGGTCACCGCACCCACGGGATAGCGCTCGGGATCGCCGGGCTGGCGCGGACCGTCGCCCAGGTCGTTGAGGTTATCGTTACCGGACACGTTGGCCGTCATCGTGGCGACCGAACCGGAGGAAGTGTACGGATTCATTTAGCAGCCCTCCTTTGCGCAGACGGATGTGGGGGCGCACACGGCGCCTGGGGCGGACGCGGGTCTTGGGGTGGGCGTGGGCGTCGTGCTCCCCTGCTGGCCCTCGAGCTCCTCGCGTCGCAGCTGCGACTGGCAAATCTCGCGGTAGAGCTGGCAGCTTGCATACAGCTCGTCATGCGTGCCCAGGCCCGCAACCGAGCCGTGGTCGAGTACGCAGATCATGTCGGCGTCGCGCACGGTCGAAACGCGCTGGCTTACGATCACCGTAGTCAGCGGCAGCCCGCCCTCAGCAGCGCCACACACGCTGCGCTCGTGGATGGCATGGCGAAGCGCCGCGTCGGTCTTAAAGTCGAGCGCCGAGGCGGAGTCGTCCATGATCAGGACCTGAGGCGAGCCCACCAGGGCGCGCGCGATGGTCAGGCGCTGGCGTTGGCCACCGCTGAAGTTCTTACCGTCCGCCTCGACCGGGGCGTCGAGCCCCTGAGGCTTGTTGCGCACGAACTCGCTCGCCTGCGCCATGTCGAGCGCCGCCCAGAGCCCCTCGTCGGTCGCTGACTCGTCACGCCAGGTCAGGTTACTGCGGATCGTGCCGCTCACCAGCGACGCGCGTTGCGGGACGGTCGCGACCACATGGCGCAGCTGATCGAGCGGCCAGGCGCGCACGTCGGAGCCCATCACGCTCACGCTGCCGGTGCTCGCATCGTACAGGCGCGGGATGAGCGAGACGAGCGTCGACTTACCGCTACCCGTGCCGCCGATAATGCCGAGCGTCTTGCCCAGCGGGAGCTCCAGGGTCACATCGTTGACGGCATTGGCCGCGCCCGCGCCAAACGAAAAGCTCGCATGGCTAAAGCTCAGCGCAGAGACCGGGGCGTCGACGTCCGTCGCGGGTGCCTGGGGCAGTGCGACCGGCTCGTTGTTCTCGTCGGTGATGCTCGGCTCGCAGTTGAGCACCTCGTTGATACGCGAAGCACTCGCGCTCGCCTTGGTAAAGACCACGACCAGGTTGGCGACATACACGATGGAGGTCAGGGTCTGCGTCATGTAGTTGACGAACGCCATGACCTGGCCCTGCATGAGCTCGCCCACGTTGACCTGGATGCCGCCCACCCACAGGATGGCGCACACGCCCAGGTTCATCACCAAAAACGTGACGGGATTAAGGATTGACGAGAGCTTGCCCACCGCGATGGCGGTATTGGCCTGGTCATCGGCGGCTTGGGCAAAGCGCTCGCGCTCGTGATCTTCGCGTACAAAGGCGCGAACCACGCGGGCGCCCGAAAGCCCCTCGCGGCAAATGAGCGCGATGCGGTCAAGCTTTGCCTGCAGCTGCTTGTAGTACGGAATGCAGCGCGCCATGACAAACCAAAACACCAGGCCAATGGCGGGCGTGCAAATCAAAAAGATCATGCCGAGCTTAAGGTCGATGGCAAGGGCCGCGCACATAGAGCCCACCGCCAAGAAGGGCCAGCGGATGACCATGCGCACGCCCAGCGCCACGGCAAGCTGCACCTGGTTGACGTCGTTGGTGATGCGGGTGATAAGCGACGGCGTGCCAAAGCGGTCGAGTTCGGCATAGCTCAGTTTGTTGATGTGCTCGTAGAGCGCGCCGCGAATGTCGGTGCCCATGCCCTGCGAGGTCAGCGCCGCCATCTTTTGGCAGACAAGCGTAAACGAGATGCCGATCACAGCCATGGCGCCAAGTACCATGCCGTAGTGGATAACGGCGTTGACATCGTGTGCGCCAATACCCTTATCGATCATCTGGGCAATCACCAGCGGCGTCAGCAGATCAAAAATCACTTCGATCAGCTTGCACGCTGGGCCGATCACCATATACCGGCGAAACTTACCACCAAAACGCCCGAGCAGCTCAATCATGTATAGGCGCTCCCTATCATCATCCACATTCAATTCGAACCATGATAGTACGGTAAGCCCAAAAGAAGCGTAAACAACTCGTCATTTCTAATGGGATTCGGTTTCCAAAGAAGCGGAGAGGCGCGCACCCAGCCAGTGTCGGGTCGACCACTTGGTATACTTGCATTAGTGCTACCAAGTTAGTCGCCGACCCTTGAAATGAGGTGCCGAGATGAACGACATTCTCGCAAGAAGAGCAAGACGAGCAACTGCGGGCATCGCCCTTTCCGCGGCACTTGTCGCGGGAATCGCCCCCGCAACGGCGATAGCGGCAGAAACCAGCTCCCCCACCGCTGCAGTTGCCTTGCAGACGGAAGATGCGGCCGCCGCAAAAGAAAAAGCGTATGCAGCCATGCAGGAAGCGCTCAAAAACCTCGAGGCCGCAAAAGACGCCGCAAGTCCCGAGAAACTTGCGGAAATCGATGATGACATTGCCGCTTCTCAAGAGCTCTACGACAAGATGATGGCGGAAGCCGCCAAATCTAGTGAACCCCTTCCCGCCATGCGAGCGAACGTCGCTGCAGCCCAAGCCGATTACGACAAGGCCAGCAACCGGGTAAGCGAGCTTAAAGCAAAAGTAGAAAAGGCGCTCGCCGACAGGGATTACGAAACTGTTTTGCAGTTGCGTATGGAGGTCAAAATGGCGGATTCGGAAAGAGAATCTTGTGGATATAAGCTTGACCACCACCGACGTACGCTCGAAAGTCAGGAAGAGCAGGTTAAGATTTTCGAAGATGGAGCGGAGAAAGCAAAGGCCAACATCGACGCATGCACAGCCAAGCGAAATGCGCTCCTCAGCGATTTGAATAAGGCGCAAGCGGCCTATGACGACGCCTGCAAGGCATACGAAGAGGCAAAAGCCGCGGCAGACAAGGCCACCTCGCCCGAGGTAACGCAACCGACCGAGACAACGCCTCCCTCCGGCTCGACGCAACCGGCCGAGACGACACAGCCCGCCAGCTCACCCTCGACCGGCAAAGACACCCTACCAAGCTCCACCAAGCAGGCGAACTCGAGCAGCGGCAAGCAAGCAAATACGACCACCGGCAAGCTCGCAAACACAGGCGACACAGCGCCGAGCGCAATCGCACTCGCAGCAGTCGCCGCCGCAGGCCTCGGAATAACCGCCACAGCCACACGCCGCATCAGGAACTCAAAATAGCTGCCAGAGCATACCACCTTCGCCAATCCACAAACCCAGAGAGAAAAGAGGCCCGTTTCCCCAACCCAGGGAAACGGGCCTCTTTAACTGCAAAAATTCAAGCAACAGCACCGCCGCCTCTTGAACCACATAGCCATCAATGCCCAGACAACACCAGCAAGCCGCATTCCACAAGGGATAGATTTAAATTAGATAAACGCGCCTTTACGGATGATTTTTGGACGACGGGGCCCGGTCGGCGGCGAGGTGTTTGGTAGTCGAGCGATCCCGCAGGCGAAGCCGAGGACCAGCGAGACACCAAACACCTCGCCGCCGGCCGGGCCATGTCACGGCACCAAAAAAACGCCCGTGCGCTCGATGGATTCGGATGCCCGACAGAGGCTCCTTATGGCTGCTTCCTTCCGGACCTGACCAGATTCGGAACATGTCGTCATCCGAACCCATCGAACGCGCTAGGCGCTCGGTATATCTTACCTGCTCCCGCCCGCCAGAGCAAGGTAGCTAATTTGGGACGGAGCTTTTTTGACTACTTTTGCAGCCCGATTGCCAGAGCAGCCAATGAGTAGTCAAAATAGTCCGATCCCAAAATGACCGGCTTGGTGCCGCACCACAGAAAGGGCCCATCTACTACGTTTAGGCCGCAGGGGTCAACCATAGCCGGCTTTTCGAAAATCGGCAAGCTTTCTACCTGCACTGATAATTGTTCTCGGGGGAAGCGGGCACTGCGGGGCGCGGCAACGG